>NZ_BDBQ01000001.1 GCF_001613065.1 Nocardia miyunensis NBRC 108239 | reverse complement strand
TTGCGATGCCCGGGTATAGATGGCGGCGCCAGGTGTTGTTGGCGGCCGAGGCGGCCAACAGGCCAAAGGAAAACTCTTGACGAGCTTGTCCACTCGGTTACGTGGGCCGACGCTCCCGACCGCGTAATACGACATGTGGTGGTGTCCGGCGCGGGCGAGCGTGTCCAGGTATTCGCCATAAACGCGTGTGTGCTGCACCTGGCTGGGCATGTCAACGACGAGCGCGCCTTCACCGGCAGCCGCTCGGTCGCGCAGAGCGCGCAGTTCGGTGCTTTCGGCGGCCAAGATGGTGCGCCCCGCCCATGGCAGACCAGGGTGGACCTCGCCTGAGGCATCTTTCCCGTCAGGGCCGAGCAAACCGGGAACCGCCGCGCCGATCGCCGCCGCGACACACACTGCCGCGTTGATCGCCCGCCCCGGCGGCAGGTCCGCGTCGACGATCACCACCCATTTCAGGCGGGCCGCGCGGGTCGGCTCATCGATCCTGATCTCCTCGGGTGCAAAACCGGCATCCGAACCTGGCTCCCGCCGCCAGCATCCGTAGCCGGCTGATCCCCCATGAGACAGGCACGAGGAGGGTTCTACCTGCCCCCGGGTCGCGTGGTCGGCGGGGTGCACGGTCATGAGTCGGCGGGCTGCACGGTCATGACCCGAGCGGTGCGCGCGGTCGCGAGCTGACTGTCCGAAGGGCTCGACCTCGCTTCGGGGCCGGACCTGGAGAGCCGGCCGGTCAGGGCGTCACTGTGGCCGGTGAGTGCAAGTCGTCGATGATGGTGCGGCGAACGTACTCTTCCATCGGGTACGGCGCGTAGAGCGTGAATCTGTCGATCATCCCTGCGAACCGGCGCTTGACCTCCGCGCCGATCACGCCGGGGTCGCCGACAACCGCGAAAGTGTTGAGGATCGTGTCATCCACCAGATCGGTCATCGCTTGCCAATCTCCGGACTTGGACAGGCGATGTAGTTCTGTGCTCAACTCGCCCCAGCCATGAAGTTCCAGCACTGGACGATAGGCGGGGGTGGCGCCATAGAAGGCGATCTGCCCGCGTACAGCTTCGAGCGCCTGATCGAAGGCGCGTTCATCCGCGCCGGTCGCGATCAGTCCCGGATAGCTCGTCGTGAATTGTATGCGTTCGCGTCCGGAGGTCCGCAGTCCCGAATCGAGCAGTGGAACTGTCACCTCGCGCAGATATCGCTCGGTGGTAAAGCCATGTAGCACAACGCCATCGGCAACTTCTGCGGCAACTCGGGTCATCTTCGGCCCGACCGCGGCGAGCAGAATTGAAGGTGTCCCCCAGGGATTTCTCTCTGGGCGGAACATCGGGGTCATCAGTGTGTGCTGGTAGAAGTCGCCACGGAAGTCGAGCCGCTCGTCGGACTGCCAGCTGTGCCAGATCGCGCGCACTGCCGTGATGAATTCCCGCATCCGCTCGGCCGGCGCCGACCAGGGCATGCTGAACCGCCGTACGATATGAGCTTGGATCTGCGATCCGAGGCCGAGGATGAACCGCCCGGAACTGAACGCGTGCAGATCGTTGGCCACCATCGCTGTCGTCATCGGATTCCGGGCGAAGGCCACCGCGACTGCTGTTCCCAGCTGCAATCGCGATGAGCGCCGTGCGGCGGCCAGCAAGGGGAGAAACGGGTCTCGAGCGACTTCTGTCGACCAGACACCGTCGTAACCCAGCCGGTCGGCGAAGTCGACCTGGCTGTCGATAACGGTCAGATCGCCGCCCCCGGTTCCGTCGATAGACCCCCCGATATTCCCGTCTACCAGCACAGCTGCTGTCCTTCCGCGATCGAACATTACAGTCAGCACTGACTGTACATTGTCCGAGCGTCGTAGGATCGAGGTCATGACCGCCACGCGAGCCGAGAGCTATCTGCAACAGCAAGAGAATCGCAGCCGAGCCAGTCGTCAGCAGATCCTCGATGCGGCCGTGAAATGCCTGGTCGAATACGGATACGCCGGAGCGTCGACCCTCCGGATCCAGCAGTTGGCAGGTATCTCCCGGGGGCGTCTTCTGCATCACTTCTCTTCGCGGGACGAGCTCCTGGTCGGGGCCGTCCAGCACCTTGCCTCCGGGCGGGTAGCGGAGCTCCGAGTGGAGGTCGGGGCGATGATCACCGCACCGGTCGAGGATCCCGCCCGCATCGACGAAGCGATCGACCAGATGTGGACGAATTTCCATCAGCCCTTCTTCTGGGCGTCCATCGAGCTCTGGTTGGCGGCTCGACACAATGACTCGCTCCGGGATGCGTTGCGACCGGCGGAGCGGCAGTTGCAGAAGGCGATTCACGAAACTCTCGCGGTGATGTTCGGGCCGGTCTGGTCCGCCCGACCGCGCTATCAGCAGACGATCGACATACTTTTGTCCAGCATGCGGGGAATCTCGATGGCATACGGATTCGACCCGCGCACTCCGGTACGAGATCCGCACCTTGCGCAATGGCGGGATACTGCGCGAGTTCTGCTCGCCGAGTAGACGCCTATATCCATCGCCGAAGGGCATCGCATGGTTTTCGACACCATAGTGGTTGGAGTTCCGAGCCCGGTTCGGCGAGCAGGAGAAGGCCGCTGTGCAACCTAGGGCCGGTGTCGCTCCGACCCGCCGTGGGGCGGACTCACAGCCCGAGCACGGTCCTTCCGGCATCGGCGAGAAGCCGACGCAGACGATCCTCCGACAGGCCCGTGTTGTGGAACAAGGTCGACTGAATCGCACCGATGGCAGCGTGAACGACTGCTCGCGCATCGGCGTCGGAAAGGTCGTCGCGTAGTTCGTCGAGCAGGTGTACCCACTCCTCGATGTACATCCGCTGCTTGCGTCGTAGCCTGCGGCTGTCCTCTTCTGGGAGATTGTTGATCTCGTTGTGGTAGACCTGCGCCAGTTCGCGATCGGCCACGACGAACTCGACCTGGCCTTCGATCAGGCGGTTGAGCGCCAGTCGCAGATCCGTGACCGATTCCACGATGCTGTGTTCATCGAGAAGCAGGTTATCGATCGCCTGCTCGAACAGTGCTACGAGCACGGCCGACTTGCTGTCGAAGTGGCGGTAGATTCCCGAGCCTGTGATTCCTGCCGCATGGCCGATATCGGACATGGATACAGCATGAAAACCCCTGCGAGCTACCAGGTCTGCTGCGGCAACGAGGATGCGGTCTTTGCGTGCGGGGTCGCGGATCCGAGCCGGTGGCTCGACGTCGCGGGCTGTCTGCTCGCTGATGGCTCACCTCCGGGTCTGCGGCGACGACGGTCCCAGCAATGTTAGCGGCAATTGACTACGAATGGGTAATCTGGTCGACCTGCCGCCTAGCGGCGGGGAGTTTGGCCCTGCAATCGCTGTTCGGCAGGTCGTGGCAAACCGTATGCTTGAGTTTAGTGAACTGCCAGTAACAAATGATAGCGAACTGCGACCGCCGGATAGGTCGGCGCATCACAAATCCGATCGAATCAACTTTCGCTTCCGTCCGACTCCCGACCAAGATCACCAAGGGGGCTGCGCTGCCGTGCGGCCGGAATCGCCATGGCGTGAAAATTGATCGAGGAGGGCGCACAAGCACGCGGCACAAGGTCGCCCCCGGCGAACTCGTCGCGCTCGTCCGCACCGGAGTGCTGTTCCACAAGGGCGAACTGCTCAAACGCCCCCTCGACACCAGGCCGGGATCGTCAACCTGCCCGGCCGACACCATGTAACGGAGGTCGCCTGAAACTTGCCGATCCACAGACTTGACAATATCTCCCTCTTGGTGGCTAATCGGGGTCGACGAATGTCGGGAGCTTCTTCGAGACGGCGGCTGTGACCGCGGCCACCTGGTTCGGTTTTCCGAAGAGTTGTCTTTGCAGATCGGTCTCGAGCGCCAGGGCAGCAGCAGTGTCCGCCCCGGTCCAGGTTTTGTTGTAGAGACGCTTGGCTGCTCGAACCGCATCCGGAGACTTCTGGGCGATCTCCTCCGCCAGAGCCAGTGCAGATGCGAGGGGGTCTTCTGTTGTCCGAGTCACCAGACCGAGTGTTTCGCCGTCCCTTCCCGAGACGATCCGACCGCTGAATGTCAGTTCTTTTGCAACATCGATGGCCATGAGGCGCGGCAACGATTGTGTGATAGCCATATCCGGCACGAGCCCCCATTTGACCTCCATGATGGACAGTCGCGCATCAGGTGCAGCGATACGGATATCGGCGCCCAATGCGATCTGCATGCCGCCCCCGAAACAGTTGCCGCTGATGGAGGCGATCACCGGTACCGGAACCCTCGACCAGTCGTAGGCGGCACGTTGGGCAAAATTTGCTAAACATCCCTGTTCGCGAACGAGTAGTGTGTCGATTCCAGAAGAACTAGTTAGGAAACTTTCAATGTCTATACCTGAGCAAAAACTCACACCTTTTCCATGAAGTACCACTGCCCGGACTCGTCTGTCATGGGTCAACCGGTTGGCCGCGTGGATCAAGCCTTCGAACATTGCGAAGTCCAACGCGTTGTGCCTGTCGGCGCGCGCCATCGCGACAATCGCGACACCGCTTTCGCTTACTCGAATACGAACGCTTTCTTCGCTCATGCTACTCACTATACTTTGCTGATGATGCGGTCCGCGCTAGAGGTGGCTTACTCTCATGGGTACAGTCTATTTTTCTCCGCATCGCCACATTCTCCCCGAAGTGCCGGAATCGATGCCCTGATAGTGAATTTCCCGGGAACGGTTCCTTAATCTGCAGCGGGCGTCCCGTTCGTCGCCGCTGTGCTCCGAGAAAAAATGGCTCGCACGATGGCCGTGGCAGCGGCCGAACCCCTTGAAGAGGAATCGGGTAGAAGTGAGTACATTCCTGGCGCACCAGCGGCGGACCCGTGATCGGCACCGGCCGATTACGACCTTGAAATCCTCGGTTCAGGTACTGTCCCGTTGTGGGCATTATATTGCTGCAGCCAACGTATGCGGAGTTGGCTCGCCATCCGGATCGGCCTTGGACGGAGGCTTGGGTAGGAATTTGCCAGCCCAGATGACAGCGATGGAACACAGTGCCAAGGTAAGGGCTGTGGCAGCCCAAACAATGCCGCTGGAAAATGTGGGTGCGCTGAGATGGAGTGCGATGATGAGAGGCGAGCCTATGCCGAAATTCGCACCGAACATTGTGATCGGGAAGGCTGGGAACAGGCTTAGCAGGCCCCATCGCGTGGAAACGTGTCGCCAGATATGGACTGCAAGTACGGTGAAAAATATAACCTGAGTCCCTTCGAGGACGCCGATCGCCAGCGGATAGTTCCAGATTCGAAGTTCGTACGGTCCGTAGTAGGTGTATACGTTGGTTCCTGTGCCGACGATCTCGAAAATGCATGATGTGATGATCTCGGCGACCCAGACTGCAAGCAGTCCGATGCGGTTCAGCCGCCCGGCATATATGCGTCGACCGACATATATGCATGCGCTGGAATACAGGATTATATATCCACTGTGGGTCCAATTCGGCTGGACTACTCCGAATGCCGTGAAATGTGAATACATAGCTCCTGGTTTGCCATTATGCACATCGTAGAACCAGAGGTCGAACGCGACGTCGTACAGCGGCTCCGCGAAGGCGGCGACGCCCGCTGCTAGGCATGCCAAAATATAGAATGGGGTGCGCTGGCGGAGACACATACGCAGAGCTATGATAAGCATTACGGCGACGATGGCCCAGCTTGTCCATGTAAAGATGTTCTGCCACAGCAGGTCGAGTTCATGTCGCATGACATCGGGAGGGGTGCGTCCCACGGTGCCTCCTTGGCTCTTGAGTGCGTATGTCCTGATAGGTTCGACATAATGGTCTAGCTGGGAGTGTGAGCGCCGAATTCGGCGTCATAGGTGTTCATTCGCATTTGACGAAGGTCCGCGCCAGTTTGGGGGCAGGGTGCGATAGGCGATGTCGCCGTGGCCGGTGATCCAGTTGATGTCGGCGGCACCAATTTCGGCCCAGAATACGTCCCGGTCCTCGGCTGCCCGGTCTTCAGGGACGCATCGGCATTGGCTGCGGCGGCCGAATCTATCATCGGCGGATATACACCGCCCTGATCAACGATGTACTCAGACATCACCGCTCTTCTCTCGGGGTTTGTTTCGTGTCGGATGACGGTGGCAACCAGGCTGTTTCGACTATCGGTTGCGAACCCTGTAGTTTCTGAGGGCATCACGAACATATGGCTACGACTTGGACTGGGCGGCAATCTATTTGAAGCAAGGGCGGGTGGAGGCGGATATCCTACCGGTAGCAGCGGATGATCATGGAGTCGTCGGCATATACGTCACGATCTCACAAGCGAATCGACGCTACGACTATCCCCGGGATGAGACGCATCCTCCCTCGGGGAGACTGTGTCGGTCTCAGGGGAATAGATCGAAATCGGAGAAGTGCCGGCCAGCGTGCCGCAGGACCACTACGGCAGCTTCGAACCGAATGAAGCACACCCGCCCGGCCGGTCCGGTGCAACGAACAGATCTCCGTGAAAGCGGAAGGGGCTGCTGCACGATGAGGTGTCAGTGGTTAAGCAGCTCGTAGGGCTGCTGGGGTCATGATGGTTTCGAATTCGACTGGGGTCAAACGGCCGAGGCGGGCTTGTCGACGTCGGCGGTGGTAGGTGCGTTCGATCCAGGTGACGATTGCGATACGTAACTGCTCGCGGGTGTCCCATCGCCGCCGGTCGAGGACATTGCGTTGCAGCAGGCTGAAGAAGCTTTCCATGGTCGGTGAGGCTCGTTGCGGCGAGCTTACTGAAGACGAAGCCGTCGCAGTCTACCCGCGAGGGCGTCATCCTCCAGCAGCCTCGATTCGAACCAGAAACCTGCCGGTTTTCCCTAAGGAACTGGTTACCATCCGACGATGGCATTGACATCGAGATTTATAATCACAGCAAACTCGTCGCCGCTCATCAGTATTCGATAAATCGCGTTCATGATGGACCCGTCATGGACCCGGCTTGAAGTCTCTTCCCGGGGCATCCAGCTCGATAGCCGCTCCCAATTAGTCGCCCGCGCGACCATTGTCGCCGGGTGACGCCACCACGGTTGTCACGGCGATGACTCTGCAGCAGCAGAAGCAGAGCCTGGGCTCGGTGTTCGCCGCCAGCGCTCCGGATCCGCTCAGCTCCTTCCTGCAGCCGTCTGGGCTGCCGGGGCCGAGCATCTCATATCGGTTCTCGCGTGCCGGCATATGCATCTGTACGGCCCGCGTTGCATGTCGGCAGCGGTGGTTGCCAACAGTCACGGGAATACTACTGGCGCCGATCGCAGGTGTCGCGACCGGTGCCAGGAAACGGACGTGTCTCTATTTATTGGGCAGGACGGGCAGGCATCGGCGAATTGATCGTGGTGAGATACTGAATCGCGGCCGCGATGGCGATCGGCGCTGTCACAAACAACTGGCCCGCGACAGTCCCGAGAGCAGCAGCGGCGATCATGCCGCCGATGCACCCGACGGCAGCGGCCGGAATGAACGCGCCGAACAGCCCGATGATCGCGGCCGTGGCCACCGTCGCACCCGCGATACCGCCGAGCAGGCAGCCTATGGCCGCGCCGCCGACGGTGCCGACCGCGCCACCGATCACCGCACCGGTGGTGATGGTGCTCGCCAATCGGGACCAGGCGGACTGCTCCCGGTCATACTGGTTCTTCCAGGGCGCCTGATCTTCGTAGGGCAGCGCCACGGGTCGATAGGTGGCATGTGCGAGATCGAATTCCGGGGTCAGGGTGGCGGTGTGATCTTTAATGGCCGCGGCGATCGGAAATACGAAATCGTCCACTCGGAAGGACAAATCGGTACCGGCGAGCACCTTGCCGCTGGTAGATTTTATCTTGAATGCGCCGTCCTCTATGGCCAGCGAGCCTCCGTCGGTCCGGATGACCATAGAACCGTTGGACGGCTTCGCTGTGTAATACACCGGCGCGTCCACAGCGTTCGGACTGGCGCCGGCGGTGGCGGCGGGGGTGCCGATGGCACTCACCACCAATGCGGATACAACAAATTTCCTCATCGTGTTTTCCTTCTCGAGGTGCCCTCGAACTCTGATGGTCGAGAGTCGATTAAGATCCCGGCGCGCGGGACGAGCGACGTTGATGAATCGGTCCGGCACAGCGGGCCGAGACTCAGCTACTCAGGGGTGGCCGGTGACAAGCCGAGTCGGGGTCGCCAGAGCATTTCGCTTGTGTCGCAGAGCGTGGAGAATCGCGATGATCGTGATCGCCAGTCCGACGGCCGCGGAGACCGACCAGGTCATCTCGTAGCCCCTCTCGCTGACGACCCCTGCCGATCGTGCGGAGGTGAGGAGGGCCGAGATCGCCGCACTGCCGACGGCGCCGCCGACCACGGAGGCCAACTCGTACATGCCCTGCGCGACGCCGGCTTCGCTGGGGGTCGCGAGTTCGGCGACCACGGTCCTGGTGGAGGCGATGATCAAGCCGGCGCCGGCGGAACTGAGGACATGGCAGGCGATGAACGCGGCGGCATCGCGGTGGACCACGATCATCCCGGTATAGCCGGCGGTGACCATCAGCGCGCCGCACGCCATCATCCACCGAAACCCGACGATCCTCCCGAACCGTGCGGTGCAGGCGGCGAGTATGGTCGTGCCCAGGATGCCCCCGCCGATGACGAGGCCGGCGATCGACGCGTTCAGTCCGAGCCCGTAGCCGACCTTGTGGGGCGACAACGACAGATAGGTGGAGAGCGCGACTTGGCCCCCGATGCCGCCGAAGTAGAAGCCGACGCCGATCGCGTAGGGCGGCAGCAGCTGGGGGCGGAACAGTACTCGCAGGTCGACCAGCGGTTCGCGCATGCGCAGTTCGGCCACGATCCATCCGGCGATGACCGTCACGCCCCCAGTGATCGCGCCGATGGTGGCGGCCGACTGCCAGCCCCAGGTGCCGCCCTGGTTCACCCCGAGCAGCAGGCTGGCCAGCCCGATTCCGAACA
This sequence comes from Nocardia miyunensis NBRC 108239, assembly GCF_001613065.1. GTDB lineage: Bacteria > Actinomycetota > Actinomycetes > Mycobacteriales > Mycobacteriaceae > Nocardia > Nocardia miyunensis. The sequence goes on along the minus strand of NZ_BDBQ01000001.1, from coordinate 531,416 downwards.
GAACGGCTCCCGGCCAGTCAACTCGGCCGGCGTGCACGGGGGTGGGCTCTGCTCGCCGGCCGCTCCACAGCAGTCCGAACCCGACGACGGTGCCCACCGCGGGAAACCACAGTGCCCAGGACGGCCCATGCCCGGGCCGCGCCAGCATTCCGGTGGCGAGCAGGCCGACCGAGGCCCCGAAGCTCAGGACCGCGTTGACGTAGGCGTATCCGCGTCGGCGAACGTCCGCGTCGGCGAACCGTGTCTGCACGACGCCGAACGTCAAGGGCAGGAGCGCCGGGTACGTGCCCTGTAGAACCCGGCCCACCAGGAGGACCGGGAACGTGGGGGCAACCGCGATCAGCACCGATCCCAGAGCGACCAGGCCGACGACGAGACGCAGGATCCGCCGATGACCGTAGAGATCGCCGAGCCTGGCGAACAGCAGCGTGGAGGATGCGCCGGAGACCGTGAACATGATCAACGCCAAGGACAGCGTGCCGACCTGGAGGTGATACCTGTGGGCCAGGCTCGGGTACAGCGGGATGAAGTACATCTGGACGATGCCGCTGAACAATTGGATGAATAACAGACTCGTGAGCGCGGGCCAGAAGGTGCTCCGCACGGCCGTCGATGGGGTAGCTGTTGTCATTGCTGCTCAATCTCGTACGGGTTTAGCAGGTTCAGCTCATGGGAGGGTGCTCGCGACGTGGAAACGCCTGCTGGAAGGCGGACGCCAGACGAAAGATCTGGGCTTCTGCGCGGGGTGGGCCGATGATCTGCAGTCCAACCGGCATGTCGTCGATGAAGCCACAGGGCACGGAGACCGCCGGAAGACCCAGAAGGTTGCACAACACGGTATGACTCGTGTAGGTGACGGCGTACTCGGCTGGCCGGGCGGTCCAGTTCTCATCCCACGTACTGACCGTCGGCGCGATATGTTGACTCGTCACTGATAGGAGCAGGTCGTATTCGCGGAACAAGGTCCGGAACCCGTCCAGGTTCCGGGCGCGCCATTCGGCGGCGTGCTTGTATTCGGCCGGGTCGACGGGGATCGCAGGCGCCTTGCCCGATCCGACGTCGATCGAGTACACCTCCGGTTCTCCCGGGGCCGGGCCGCCACCGCGATTCGCAGGTTCCCACGTCTGATCGGTCGATGCCACGGTCGCGCCGAGGTCGCGCAATCGAAAAGCGCTCTGCCGAACTAATTCGATCACCCTCGCGCTTTCCGCCGAGGCTTCCCGCGAGGCATACCCGAAGTCGTCAGTCCATGCCAGCCGCATTCCCGCAATCCCGTCGGTGAGGGCCGCAAGATAGTCGCCGGGCTCATCGGTGATGCAGATATAGTCACGACCGTCCGGGCCGGCGAGAACCTGGGTCACCAGCGCGGCGTCCCGCGCGGATCGCGTCAGCGGGCCGTTGGTCGCGCTGAACCGCAACGAGGGCCGGGCGTAGTTCACGTGCGGAATCAGCCCACGAGTGGGGTGGACGCCGAAGATCCCACTGTATGCGGCGGGCAGCCGCGTCGACCCGCCACCGTCGCTGCCGATTGCGACCGGGAGAAGCCCCGCTGCGACGGCGGCGGCGCCGCCGGAACTGGACCAGCCGGGAACGCGGCCGGTATCCCACGGGTTACGTGCCTCGCGATCCCAGTTGTAACTGGACATCAGCGCGGCCTCGGGGTTGGTCTGCGCCGTGGCCGCACCTCCGGTGCCTTGCATAGTGTTGGTACCGACGACGATCGCGCCCGCGGCACGAAGGCGTTCCACGGCGATGGCGTCATACTGCGAAATACCGGATTCGCCCTTCCTCGGAAAGCTGTAGGGAAGGCCGGCCACCGCCAGATTTTCCTTCACCGAAACCGGAACCCCGTGGAGCGGACCCAATGCCTCGCCGCGCTGGCGAGCTGCGTCGGCGACCTCGGCCTGGCGACGGACGGTGTCCGGATCCAGGTGTGCGAACGCCCGCAACTGCGGATTCAGCTTCTCGATACGGTTCAGGAAGTGGTCGACCACCTCCACCGACGAGACGTCACCGCGCCCGATGAGCGCGCGGAGTTCCCCTGCGGATAACCAGGTCAGTTCTTCACTCATACGACTGTCCTGCACCTTTCGACGATGCGATAGATTGACCTACTCGGTCAAAGTATTCAAACTTTGACTTGGTCGGTCATACTTGTCAAGTGGTGGCGGGTGCGAACAAAGAAAATGGACGGATGATCGAAGCCGACGCGGTGGATCGGATCGATACCTCTGCGGCGTTGAGCCCAGGCTGGCGGGAACGGCGCCTGCGGGTGGCTTACACCATCCAGCAGGCTGCCTTGAAGTTATTCGCCGAGCGCGGGTACCCCCAGGTGACGGTGCAGGACGTCGCCGCGGCGGCCGGGTGTTCCCTGCGGACCGTCAGCAGGCACTTTCCGGCCAAGGAGGATCTGCTGCTGGACTATGAGCGCCAGAAGAACCGGATTATGCTCGACGCGTTCACCGCGATCGCTCCCGCTCGAGACCCGGTCGCCGCGATCTGGTCCGCGTGGACCGCCCTTGCCCGTCAGCGCCGGGCTTCCTGGCCTGAATATCTCCTGTGGCAGCAAGCTGTAGCGACCGCGCCGGAGGTGATGGACCGGGCAAGCGGCGAACGGCGCAGGATGTTGGAACAAGCACTCGCAGGCATCATCGACAGGTCGTTCGGTGCGTCGCCCGCGTTCGATATCCGCCCGCAGACGATGGCGGCCGCGCTGGCCGCGGCCAACTCGGCCGTTGTCGAATACTGGGTGCGAAGAGGCGGCAAAGATGACCTTGATGCGCTGTATCGTGCTGCGACCGAGCAACTTGCCGAGTTGGCCTTCACGATCACCTCCCAGGGTGGCCTACCGATGGGGGCTGCCGCGGGACCGCCGGTCCAGATGGACGGCGGCCGGTAATCGCCGCCGTGCGACGACGCTGGCTCAGCCGATGGAGAATCCCGCGTCCACAGGGAGGGAGACCCCGGTGATCCGCTTCGCCTGATCCGAGACGAGGAACGCGACGGCGTCGGAGAGCTGGGCTGCAGGATCGCGATCGGCGGCGCGTTCTGAATCTGTGCGATGGCCAGGTTCGCCGGTAGACCAGCTCGGTTTTGAGGGTGGAGAAGAAGATCTCCATCAACGCGTTGGTGTGTCCTGAAGGTGACAGGAGGAAAGCGATCGGGCGCAGGTTGGGTCGGTTCGGACTGGCTCTGCACCCGGACAAGACCCGGATCGTGTACTGCAAACAGGAGAGTCGTGACCTTGATTTCCCGCTCACGGAGTTCACCTTCCTCGGGTTCACGTTCCGGCGCCGGGCGGCTCGCTTGCGGGATGGGAGGCTGAAATCTGGTTTCCTACCCTCGGTGAGCAAGCAGGCGAAGAAGAAGATGGCCGCGACCATCCGGAACTGGCAGTTGGGTCGTTGGACCGCGCTGAGCTTCACCGAGGTCGCCGCGATGATCAACCCCGTCGTGGCGGGCTGGATCAACTACTACGGGCGCTTCTACAAGTCCGAGTTAGTCGGATTCTCGAAGCGACAGATCAACCCGTTCCTAGTGAAATGGGCAGTCAGGAAATACAAACGGTTCCGCCGCGCGACCAGGAAGGCCCGGAGGCAACTCGTCGAGATCGCCTCGGCTTATCCGGGCATGTTCGCCCACTGGAAGCACGGCGCATTGCCAACCGGTTAACAGCGGGAGCCGTGTAACGCGAGAGTGTTACTAAGGAGTTCGGAAGTAGGTCGTGTCAGGCGGTGATGTAGGCCAGGTGTGGATCGCGGAAGAATCCGCGGACGAGGGCGGGTAGTTTCTGCAGTCGGCGCAGGGCGCCGGTGGCTTTGGTTTTGAGGTCGTCTTTGCTGGTGACACCGATTTTGCCGATCCGGTCTGCTTTGACGTTCTTCCATACCCATTCGTCGGGGTTGAGTTCGGGTGAGTAGCCGGGCAGGAAGAACAGCCGTAGCCGGCCCTCGGTGCCGGCGATGAACTGTTTGGTGAGGTTGGCGCGGTGGCTGGGGTGGCCGTCGACGATCAGGAACACCGGGCCGGGAGCGTCCTCGAGCAGGCGTTTACAGAATTCGATGAACACGCTCGCGTTGACGGTGCCGTCGTGGAGCATGAACCGCAGCGCGCCTTGTGCCGAGACCGCCGAGAGCATGTTGATCGAGTATCGGGCCCCGGTGTTCGCAACGACCGGCGTCTGCCCGGCCGGCGACCAGGTGGTGCCCGCGTGGTAGTCCGAACGGATCCCGGCCTCGTCGGCGAAATACACTGTCGCACCGGCCTTTTTGGCTTCGGCGCGGATCGCGGGGAACATCTCGGCCTTCCACCGCGCCACGGCGTCGGGGTCCTGCTGGTAGGCGCGGTGCAGTGGCCGCTGCGGCGAGAGCTTCAACGCGTCCTTGCCGCCCTCACGCGCCTTGGCCAGCCACCCGTAGACGGTGTTCTTGTGAAATCCCATGGTCACGGCAACTTCTTCGGGGTGCGCGCCCGCCGCGACCTGCTCGATCGCCCGCATCCGCAGGACTTCGAGGGTCGTGTGATCCAGCTTCCGGCCGTCGTTGTCGCGCACCTGTGGAATTCTCCCAGGATGCCGCGAGAATCCAGGGAATTCACCCAGCGAGTCTCGACCTACTTACGAACTCCTTAGTAGATGACAACCAGGGACGGCTGGCCAGCAATCCACGCGCCATGGATGCCTGGCCGCTGATTGCGGCTATGGCCGTTTTGGAGCTGTAGGTCTACAACGCTCGGCATCAGAACCGGGCCGCCGCTCGAGCCCGTGGGCTTGGCCGGTCCACAACTTGCGCCCAACCTGTGAGACGAGAAAGCGCTGCGCCCACCTCACCATCATCTGCGTGCACCCCTGCCTGGCGCCCGGCCGCCACCCTGCACGCGCGGCGAGAACTCCGGCAACAGCGGCGCGGCCAACTCCCAGAGCTCGTTCGGTACAAGACGACAACTCGTCCACCGCGATCGAACATCATGTAACTCGACCAATCTCGGTGGGGTCGGAGCGAATCACATCCATGTGAGAACATCAGACCGTGTGATTGATCTGATTCGCAGCGGCTGCACTACAGGTCACTCCCGGTAGTTCAGGCGAGGTCGCGGCCTCACTGAACTACCGGGAGTGGTCGAGTCGGAGGGTAGTCAGGCGAGTTCCTGGCGGCCGATCCGCGCGTACGTGTCGGGCCGTCGCTTTTTGAGAACGAGCGCGTAACCGATACCCAGGACCAGTGCCGCAACGAATACACCGATGAGTATGTTTGCGGCGCTTTGTGATCCGCCCACGAGGAATGCGGCGTTCTTCGTGGCGAGGACGAGGGCGATAGCGAACCCGGCGCCGGCGACGAGGGGTGCGATGGTGGTCTTCCACGGACTGATCCCGTTGTCCGGGTGCTTGCGGAAGTACACGGGAATCGCGGCGCTGGTGATCAAGAGCAGGATGAGCAGTGCGTAGAGCGCGATCCCTGCGAGTTTGGCGTAGAGAGCGTTTCCATTCGCCCTGATGGCGAGCACGACGACGAGGAAGATGATGGCGATAGCGCTGGTTGCGAACGATGCGGTATGGGGTGAGCCGTGCTTGTGGTGCACCATGGCGAGTTTGCGGGGGAACACGCGGTCTCGGCCCATCGAGAACAGGTAGCGGGCGGTGATGTTGTGCATGGCCAGAACCGCGGCGAAGATGCTGCTGCACAACAGCGCCGTGGTGATGTCCAGAGCTGTCTTTCCGAGGTACTCGTTCACGGAGGCCATGACCGAACCGACCGGATCGGCCGCCGTTGCCTTGACCACGGTGCTGGGGCCGATGCCGAGAATGATCGCAAACGTGGTCACCGAGTACAGGATCGCCACGACGGCGATGACGATGTATGTGGCGCGCGGAATGGTTTTCTCGGGCTGTCGTGCCTCTTCGCGGAAGACGGCGGTGGCCTCGAATCCCGCGAACATGCCGATGCCGTACAGGACCGCCAGGCCGACCGAGCCGCCGAGGACGTAATGGAGCTGGAACGGCGCGGAGGTGTAGCCCTCGTGGCCTCCCCGGGCAAAGACCGTCGCGTTGTAGATGGTGATGACCAGAACCTCGAGGCACATCGCGACGGTAAGGATCCTGGCGGAGAGCGTGATGCGGAAGTAGCCCAGAACTCCGACGAGCGCGATCAGGATCACGTTGTAGATCCACCACTTCACCTCGGGTCCGCGGAAGACGTCGTGGACCAGTCCATTGAGCGCGGTGGCGCCGTAGATGAGGCTGGAGACGTAGAGGAAGATGTAACAGATCAGGGCTACGAAAGCCGCACCCAGTCCCGTTGATCGACCGAGTCCGGCGGTGACGTAGGCATAAAAGGCGCCGGGATTGGGGAGGTGCCTGCTCATGGCGGTGAAGCCGACGGCGAAGACGAGGATGACCAAACCTGCGGCGAGGTATGTCATCGGCGCGCCGAGCCCGTTGGCGTAGCCGATGACGACGGTGAGGTAGCCGGCGAAGACAGATAGTGGTGCGTTGAAGGCGAGGACGGTGAAGACGAGGTCGAAGGTGGTCATCGACCCCGTCAGGCCGCTCGAGTCGGGGCCTGTGGATGGTTCGGCGGCGGCAGTGTCCGCTTGTGCCTGCGGTGTGGAACTCATTGCAGTTGTCCTCGCGTGGAAGGTCGGAGAGGGCGATGGGCTGTGGTCGGAGACTGGGAACCCGTGGATTGGGCATGTGGTCGCCGGAAGGGGCTTCAAGGGGTTGCCCTGGGGCGGTCTGCGCGGATGACTGTCGATCAATCGACTTGGTCATTTGAACGTGACGGCCCAAGTGTTGCGCCTTGGAGGTGTGACGTCAAGCACTGAAACGTAGTCTTTACATCCGTGGTGCAGTAGCAGGGTGCGGAATGCCCGGGCGGCCACAGACGACATCCGTGGGTCGGGCTGAAGTCGTCGAGGGTCTGGGGAATGGAGTGCATGCGCCGGGTTGACAGCGGAGTACTGAGGGGCGACGATGGCTCGATCGGCCTGATCATTTGGCCAAGTCATTCGATCAAGTCTCGAACTGCCGATCAGTTCGGTATCTCTCCTAGGAGTCGCACTCATGCGCCCAGTCAGAGCGGTTATTTATGGAGCAGGCACGATGGGCCTGCTCGCAACCCGGCTACTCGCCGAGAAGGGAGTTCACGTCGTCGGCGGCATTGCGCGCAGCGAGGCCAAGCGAGGCGTGGATCTGGGGACGATGGCAGGGCTGGATCCCATGGGTGTCCCAGTGGACACCGATGCCGCACGGGTCCTCGCCAGCGTTCGGCCCGACGTGGTCATGCTCGCCACGGCGAGCTTCATGCCGGAGATCTACGACCAGCTCGCGCTCTGTATCGACGCCGGCGCGAATGTGCTGACGATCTCCGAGGAAACCTTCTACCCCTGGAATACGTCTCCGGCCCTTGCCGCACAGATCGATCGGCTCGCCAAAGCTCATGGGGTGACCGTCACCGGCGGTGGCCATCAGGATTCGTTCTGGATCCATCAGGTGAGCGCTCTCATGGGAGCTGCGCATCGCATTGATTCCGTCCATGGATCGGCGACATGGAACGCCGATGAGTACGGAACCGACGTCGTGGCCTCCAAACACGTCGGCGAGACGCTCGAAGAATTCGAACGTTCCAGCACCCGTGATGACGCACCCCCGACATACGGCCGCAACGTACTCGGCGCATTGGCGCAGGCATCCTCGCTGACCCCGGTGACGTGGGAGTCGACAGTTCGGCCCGTCATCGTCGACCACGACAGGCCCTCGCAGGTGCTGGGACGCACCCTGGCCGCGGGCGCGGTGATCGGCTACGCGGACGTCGACACGATGACCACCGCCGAGGGCCCCGTTTTCACCTTCGAAATGGCCGGCTACGTCTTTGGTGAGGGCGAGTCCGATAAGAACGAGTGGAGTATCTCCGGCGAACCGGACCTGTATCTGCACAATGGCGTGGTCCCCAGCTACACCACCACGTGCACGCAGTGGGTCAATCGCGTACCCGACGTCATCAACGCCCGTCCGGGCCTGGTCACGGTGGATGAAATGCCGCCGCTGGCCTACCGAGCACTTCCGCTGCATCGATACGTCCACGACGGCAAGCTCGACTGAATTTCCACCCCCGCCGACCATCGACATCCTGAGTGTCGCACGTCATGATCAAATGATCAAGGCATACGGTCAACAGCACTGCCGGGCTTGGAACGTTCATGACCGGCGCAAGCAATGCCGCACGCGCACAACAGTTTCGGAGCCGTTCATGCCTGCGATATCGAATACAGAACTGACACCGCTGTCGTTCCTGGAACGCTCGGCACGGGTATTCCCGACGAAACCTGCCGTGGTGTACGGAACGACATCGTGGACCTACCGCGAATTCGACGACGAACTCCGGCGCATCGCACGCGCGTTGAGCACCAGCGGCATCGGACGCGGAGACCGGGTCGCCTACCTGATGCCGAATCTCCCCGAGATGCTGGTCGCACAGTACGCGGTACCCGCTGTGGGAGCCGTGCTGGTTGCCATCAACATCCGGTTGTCCAGCGACGAGATCGCCTACATCCTCGGCCATTCGGGTGCCTGCCTGCTCGTCGCCGACGCCGAATACGCCGACACGGTCGCCGCGGCCGTCAAGCAGGTACCGACTGTGTGTGCGGTGGCGGATCGCCGTAGACGGGGCCGTTCACCGGGACGAAAAGGGCGCGTCGAAGTTCGCGGCGGAGCTATTCGGGTTCACCGACTACCGGGACCTGCGCGACCGTGGGTCAGCCGCGAACGACGTCACCATTGACATCAGCGAGTTGGATCCGATTGCGATCAACTACACCTCGGGAACTACGGGACGTCCTAAAGGCGTGGTTTACTCCCATCGCGGCGCGTACCTGAACTCGTTCGGTGAGATCGTCCATTCATCGTTCACCCCACAGATGGTGTACCTCTGGTCGCTGCCGATGTTTCACTGCAACGGCTGGTGCACGACCTGGGCGGTGACCGCGATCGGTGGCACTCACGTCTGTCTGCGTGAGGTCCGTGGTGAAGTCATCTGGCATGAAATCCGAACCAGGGCAGTCACTCACCTCAGCGGTGCACCTACGGTCGTCACCACGATCCTCAACACTCCGGGGGCTGGCACACTTGACCACCCGCTCACCGTAACCACCGCGGGCGCACCGCTGAGCCCCGCGACCATTCTGGAAATGGAGCAGAATGGGTTTCGACATCGTGCATGTGTACGGACTCACCGAAACCTATGGGCCCTACAGCGTCTGTCAGCCGCAACCAGCCTGGGCTGCAATGACTTCGAACGCGGGGGCCGCACTGCGGGCAAGGCAGGGAGTCGGCATGCTCCAAGCCGAGCGGTTGCGCGTGGTCGGAGCCGATATGCGTGACGCCCCGGCCGACGGTGCCACAGTGGGCGAAATCGTGATGCGCGGCAACAACGTCATGCTCGGCTACTACAACGATCCGGACGGCACGAGTAGCGCGTTCGACGGCGGGTGGTTTCACTCCGGCGACCTCGGTGTGGTTCACCCTGACGGATACGTCGAATTGCGTGACAGGGCCAAAGATGTCGTCATCTCGGGTGGCGAGAACATCTCGACGATCGAAGTCGAACAGGCGCTCATGAGCCATCCCTGTGTTCTCGAAACCGCGGTGATCGGTGTACCGGACGAGCAGTGGGGCGAACGGCCACGCGGCTATGTGGTGTTGAAACCCAACACCGACGCCAGCGGGCCAGATCTGGTCGAACACGTAAAGCAGCGAATCGCGAGGTACAAGGCTCCTGGTCGTGGACGCGTTGCCAAGACCTCGACCGGCAAAATTCAGAAGGTCATCCTCCGCGACGAAGCCTGGGCCGGCAAGACTGCCCGAATACAAGGCTGACGGACATAGCCCGCGCCCAGGCTGGGCGCGGGCTTTTGTCTAGGCGCAATAGCCATTGGTGGCCTTGCGCGCCATGACGATTCGGCTGATGACCGTGTTCGAGGTGAGCTCGAGCAGGGTTGCCACGAGCTGGACGACATCGCTCACCGGGATCATCGAATCCGCGGGGACCCGGTCGGTGACCCACGCCGACAAGTCGGTGTCGACATAGGCGGGTGCCAGAGCGGTGGCGGTAATCCCGTTCCTCGACTCCTCGAGGTTGACGGTTTCCAGCAGGGAGAGCAGCGCGGCTTTGGAGGCGCCATAGACGGCAAGGCCTCGTTCGGCGTATGCCCCGGTGATGGATGACAGGCCGATGATCTTCGCACCGCGCACCGGATCGTCCTGGGCCGCTCGCCGCAGCAGGGGGATCGAATTCTGGATGAGGACCATGGCCGAGGCCAGATTGACCTCGAGGGTCTTATCGAATCGAGTCATGTCGAACGAGGAGATATTGCCGGCAGTGCCGACACCGGCGTTCACGATCAACGCGTGCATCGACCCGAACTCGTCTCGATGTGCCTCGACCAATCCTGGAAGTGCCGGCCGGTCCGCCATGTCGGCCGCCGGCGCGATGACCCGCACCGCGCCGGCCGCCAGCAGTTCGTCGCGGACGCCTTCGAGAGCTTCGGCGGTGCGGGATGTGATGGTGAGTCCGTAGCCGCGTGCGGCGAGGACGAGTGCGATTCCGTGGCCGATGCCTCGGGAGGCCCCGGTGATCAGTGCCGTTCTCATGACCGCACCCCCAGGGACTCGACACCGGCGGCGAGGAGGGGGCCGACTGCGTCCGCGGCCGTATCGAAACCCGGCCCGGCAGCTCCGCCCACCCGGTATCGGTGATCGATCCCGGCCGCGATGACGGCGATCTTGAAGTGGGCCAGTGCCAGATGGAACTCCCAGTCGACCAGATCCACGCCGCCACTGCGCCGGTAGAGCGTGGTCAAGCCATCGGGATCGGGAAGGCGGTCGCTGGTCCAGGCTGATTTCGTGCCGAGGATCAGATCGAGCGCCGGGTGGCGGTAGGCGCACATCATCGCCACGTCGGCCGCCGGATCACCGATTGTCGAGAGCTCCCAGTCCACGATCGCGGCAACGCGGATCGGGTGATCGGCGATCCGCAGTATCGTGTTGTCGATCCGGAAGTCGCCGTGGACGACACTTGAACAGCGCTGGCCGGGAAGGGATTTCGCCAGGCGGGACCGCAATTCCTCAGCCACGGCCAGGAGTTCGGGGTCCGCTGCCGCCACCAGTTCCCACTGGCTCGCCCAGCACCGGAGTAGTCGCTCGGCGTATTCATCGAGGCGACCGAAATCACCCAGCCCGGCCGCGCGGTAGTCCACGCTGTGTAAGGCCACGAGACTCTCGACCAGCGCGGACGCGCTGCCGGAGACGGCATTGTCGTCGAGCTCCGACAGATCGAACCGGGACTGCACGCTCACCCCTTCGACGAACTCGGCAACCGCGAAGGGCAGTCCGACCACGCTCTCTTCCTCGCACAGCAGCACCGCCTTCGCGACCGGGACATCGGTTCGGGCCAGGGCGTCGATGACGCGGAATTCCCTCGCGACATCGTGGGCCGATGGGGGGCGGCCGGACCGAGGCGGCATGCGGAGCACCCAGCTCGAGGTCCCATCGTCGAGTCGGAACGTGAGGTTGGAGCGTCCGCCCGCGATGAGTGTGGCACTCAACGGACCGCAGACTCCGCCGCCCGCCCGCCGCAGTCGATCGGGAACGAACTTGAGTTCCCCGGAGGTGAGTGCGTTCATCGGTGATCACCGGCGATCGTTCGTACCGCCCGCTTGGCGAGGGACCAGCGATGGACCTGCGACGGGCCGTCATAAATTCGGAAGGGTCGGATCTCCCGGGCTATCTTCGCGACCGGAAGATCGGTCGACACGCCGAGCCCGCCGCACATCTGGGTAGCCCGGTCGACAACACGATGCAGCGCCTCCGCGGCGAAGGTCTTCGCGATCGAGCTGGACTTCGATGCCCGGCCGCCGTCGTCCAACTCGTGGCACGCCGTCAGTAACAGGGCACGGGTCGCCGCGAGGTCGATCTCGTTGTCCGCGATCATCTGCTGGACCATCCCCAGGTCACCGAGCGGGCGCCGAACGCTTCCCGGTTCGCGACATGGCGAACCGCTACCTCTTGCGCACGCCGCGCCGCGCCGGTCCAGCGCATCACATGGGTCATGCGTGCAGGTCCCAGCCGCATCTTTGCGTAGCGGAAACCTTCGTCCACGCCACCGAGCACATTCTCCTCCGGAACGAAGGCGTCCGCGAAACTCACCTCGCAATGGCCGCCGAGCATGGCCTTGTCCACCGTGCCGACGTGGCGCACGACCTCGAGCCCCCCGGTCTCGGCGGGCATCAGGAATATCGTCACCCCACCCGCGCTGCCCGGCTCTCCCGAGGTCCGCGCCATCGTGATGAAGAAGCCGGCGCCGTCGGCTCCGGTGATGAACCACTTGCGGCCGTTGACAACCCAACCCGCGGAAACCTTCGTCGCGGTCGTCGTCAATGCCGTCGGATCCGAGCCGGCACCCGGCGCCGGCTCGGTCATGGCGAAAGCCGAACGGACGACGCCCCGCGCGAGCGGCTGAAGGAACGCCTCACGCTGCGCGGGGGTGGCGACGTGATCGAGCAGGTGCATGTTGCCCTCATCGGGCGCGGCGATATTCAGCGCGAGCGGGCCGAACAGCGAATAGCCAGCCTCTTCGAACACCCCGGCGCGCTCGGCCATTCCCAGGCCTAGGCCGCCGCAGTCCAGCGGCGCGTGCGGGGCGAAGACACCGAACTCCCGTGCTGTCGCCTTTAGCTTCTCGCGCACCGAGTCACCGCCGGCTCGCTCGATATCGCCGTCGAACTCGTCCTCGAGGGGCAGAACGTGTGCCCGGATGAAGTCTCGAACTCGGTCGACGAGCGGTGTTGGGGATTCTGCGATCATGGCGTGGCTCATTTCGGGTCGACGTACAGCGTGCGCATGGCTTACGACTCTTCGGTCAGTGTGTCGAGAATGTAAAGGTTGGCCAGAGTGCCACCATCTACAATCAGGTCGGTTCCGGTGATGCCCGAGGCCAGTGGACTCGCCAGGAACACCACCGCATGGGCGACCTCCTCGGGTGTCACCAAGCGGCGCATGGGCACACGGTCGAATGCGGTGGACATCTTCTCGAGCAACCGGGCGTCCACAGCTGCGGCCACCATGTCGGTCGCGGCATAGCCCGGGCTGACGCTGTTGACGCGGATACCCAGCGGCGCGAACTCGACGGCCGCGGCCTTGGTGAATGCGATGAGACCTGCCTTCGCGGTGATATAGCTGGAGTACGGGCCATCGGCGCCGTGCGCGTCGATCGAGGCGATGTTGATGACCACGCCGCCCTCGGTCATCAGGCGACCCGCCTGCTGGGTGGTAAGGAACGGCGCGGTGAGATTGATCCGCAGAACTCTCTCCCAGCCTTCCTCCGTCGCATCCACGATCAGCGCCTCGTCATCGATGCCGGCGTTGTTGACCACGAGGTCGACTCGGTCCTTCCACCCGAGGACGGCGTCGAATATTGCCTTGACACCCCCGGGCCGGCCGACGTCACCGACGATTGCCAGTGCCTCGTGCCCCTCGGCGGTCAACTCCGCTACTGCCGCGTCGAGAACTTCTTTCGATCGCCCGCACACGGCCACGCGGGCTCCGGCCTGTGCAAGCTGACGTGCGATGGCCAGGCCGAGTCCGCGGCCACCTCCGGTCACCAATGCGACCTTGTTCTCCAGACTCGTCGTGCGGGGCGCCGAACCGCGCCCGATGCCATCGACCGCCTCGGCGGAACTTGCCACGACCTCGTCCATGCTGCTCCTGACTGATAAATTTCTCGGCCCTCACGGATAGCGCCGGCCGAATATACGAATCGACACGGCCAGAGCAGCAGCTCATTGCAGCTCGGTCGAAGGCTTGTCCCAAAAGTGGGTTGTTCGATCAGTTCGTTCGACCGGCGCCGAAGCCGGAACCGCGGTCAACGACCTGTGCTGCGAACGCCGCGGCTACCGCACGCCGGTCGACCTTCCCCGATCCGGTGAGCGGCAGCTCGTCATACTGGATCCACCGGTCGGGAATCGCGTAGTCGGGTAGCAGGGGCGCGAGGTGCCGTCGCAGCCCGTCCGGGTCGTACCTCGCACCCGGCCGCAGAGTGATCGCGGCCGCTACGCGTTGCTGCAGTATCGGGTCCGGATAGCCGAAGACCGCCGCCTCGCGAATGTCGCTGGACCGGGCGATGCACGATTCCACATGCGTGGGCAGGATTTTCTCGCCGCCGCGGTTGATGACGTCGTCGACGCGGCCGTCCAGCCACAGCAATCCGTCCGGGTCCAGGTGTCCGACATCGCCGGTTCGCAGCCATTCGCCGGCGAACTTCTGCCGGGTCAGGGCCGGCTGTCGCCAGTAACCATCCATGCGCGTCGTGCCGCGTAGCCATACCTCGCCCGCAACCCCGGCGGCGACAGGGGTGTCCGCGTCGTCGACTACCGCCACCTCGACTCCCGGCAGTGGATATCCGACAGATTCCCCCTTGGTGAGGACGAGGTCGGCGGGCAGGAAGGTGCAGACCGAGGTGAACTCACTGAGTCCATAGGCATGCACGAGCTGGAGGTGTGGGTGTCGCTCGCGAAGCTCGCGGCTCCACGACCCCGGCATGGGGCTGCCTCCGTACATGATCACCCGCAGTTTTGCGAACACCTCATCAGCGCCCGGCGCCACCATCAGCATCCTGATCATGCTGGGGACCGCCGCGAGGAACGACACCGGCCGTACGCCCAGTTCCTCCACCGCTCGAGTGGTGCTGTACCGAAGCAGCAACCCGGTTGACCCACCGGCGACGAGCAGGTGCGCGAACTGGTCGACGAATCCGGTGTTGTGGAACAGGGGCACCATGACCAGTGTGCTCGAGGAGGAGTCCGAGTCGAAGTAGGCAGCGAACGACCGCGCCATGGTTACGAGCGCGGAGTGGCCGATGACCGCGCCCTTCGGGGTCGCGGTGGTTCCGGAGGTGAAGCTGATCAACGCTGCGCCGCTCGGGCTGCACGCCGCTACGCCGGCCACACCGGCCGTGGCGGCGGGCAGCTCGCTGGCCTCGCGCATCAGGACCGCCAGCTCGAGGACACTCGTCGGGTTGCCGACGAGGCCGTCTGCCACGAGCTGTCGGTGGTCGGCGTCGACCAGGATCAGTCGAGCCTCGAGCAAGTCCGCCTGCACACGTAGCTGACCCGGACTGATCCGATTGTTGGTGGGAGCGACAACCGCGCCGATCCGCTGGACAGCGAGGAAGGCCGCGATCCAGCCGATGGTGTTGGAGCCGACCAGCATGACGCGGTCCCCGGCCGAGATATCGCGAGCCCGCAGCAGCACCGCAAGCCGATCGACCAGTTGATCCAGATCATCCCAGGTCAGAGCCTCGCGCTCCTGATAGAGTGCCACCCGGTCCGGCGTGGTGGTCGCCCAGAACCGGAGGTAATCCGGCAGCGTCCCGAGCTGCGGAATTCCCGTCACGTCATCGCGAGCTGTCGTCATCGAGCTGCTCCCTTCTGCCCATGCCGTCACAGCAGAACCTGGATGCCGTCTGCGAAGCCACCCAGACCCTGGCCGATCTTTTCGAAGGCGGGGAGTGCGACCTGCCACGGCAGTACCTCCGGGCCCCAGGCCCCCGCCGCCGGCGCTTCATCCAGCATGACAAGTGCGGCCACGGCTGCGCCGAGGCCGGTTGCCCGCGACATCACGGCGTCGTCGGTCAGGGCCAACGCGCCCAGGATCTCGCTGCCGCGCAGGGCCTGGACGAGCACTGCGGTCGCGGCGTGCGAAGCCGGCTTCTTATCGGCGCGGGCATCGTGGCGGGCCCAGAGCAGCTTCCACAGGAACTCGGCCGGCTCGACCTCGTGGTCTCCTACGGGGATTTTGATGTCGGTGTAGCCGAAGCCAATTCGTCCGAGGCTGGAGAACGCCGCGTTCGCCCAGGCAGGCTGGAGTGCGCCTCTGCACCCGGCGTAGGACAACTGCGGGAAGTGACGGGAGAGCAGCAGCGGCTCCGGGTGGGCCGTGCTGTACGCCTCGACGTCACCCAGCGGGGCCGGGAATCGATATGTCCGAGAGGTACTCGGCGAGAAGCCGGGAGTCTGGGTCCACGCCCCATCCGACCAGACGGGGCACGGGCTCACCGCCATATGCAGCATGTGCCGCAGAGGTGCCAGACCGCCGGGATCCGTCTCGTGGGTCACCCAAACCACCTGGATACCGTCTGCTTCGGCATGCTCAGCCAGGAGGCGGGCAGCGAACCAGTTGGAGACCCCGGGAGAAAGTCCAGCGCCCGTCACGAGCGAGACGCCCGCGGTCAGGGCCTCCTGGTGCAGCGCGATGATCGTCTCGGTCGCCTCGAGGTCGTCACCGATGTCCACGTAGTTGGCGCCGGCCGAGAGCGCGGCCTGGGCGACGGCGTCGGAGCCGCTGAAGAATGGTCCCGACAGATTGATCACGAGGTCGACCCCGGCCAGGGAGAAGTCCGCGGCGTTCACATCGGAGACGCGGGGGCTCACTCGATCCGGCGCGAGGGCGGCGGCACGATTCACCGCGTCCGCGGACCGGTCCAGCGCGATGAAACGTGCCTGGGGCAGCTGCTCCAACAGGATGTTCAGGGCGCTCTGGCCCATCTGGCCGACTCCGACGACGGCTATGGTGGTCACATCAGACTCCTACGAACGAATTGTTGTTAAGCAATCATGTGTCCGCCTCTGCGGTTAGTCAACCGGGCAGGCATGGAAGCGGAAGTTCAGCGAAAATGCTTGACAAGACAGCTGATCGGAGTCATATTTGGCCGACCTTAACGAATGTTCATTCACAGAGGATGTGCACCACTATGACCTCCAGGAACACCGGCGTGAGCGGTCCGGTGGAGCGGTCGCCCGGCTACGGGCCGGCTGCCGATTGGCTGTTGGAGGTGGCCGAGGCCGGGAGGCGGGATTCGGCCGACACCTCCACCGCGCCGCGCAGCGACACCCGTGAACGAATCCTGGAGGCGGCGGTCGAGATCTTCGCCGACCGCGGCTTCGACGGTTGCAAGATGGGCGACCTCGCCGCGGCGGTGGGCATCAAGACTCCTGGGCTGTACAGCCACTTCGCCTCCAAGGAGCAGATCCTCTCCGAAGCCATCTCGCGCATACTCAACGACTTCGTTGCGTATGTCGCGGCCCCGCATCCGTCGGCAGGCCCGGTGGCCGATCTGCGCATCACGGTCGAACGCCACGTGCTCTACCAAATCGAGAACATGAGGGTCGCGAAGGCGACCGACATGCTGCTCAACCGGACGAGCACCCGAAAGTTCCTCCCGGACAACGAATTCGAGTTCCTGCTCGAGGTGCAGCGCTCCTACTTCGAACTCGTGCGTCATTACGTCCGCGCGGCGCTGCCCGAGGGATCCGCGGTGGACGTCACCGTCGCGACGATGGCGATCGTCAACATGTGTGACCGGGTGACGAGTTGGTACGACGGCAAGGGCAGGCTCACCGCCGATGAGGTCGCCGACCAGTACTGGCAACTGGTCCGGTCGATGCTCGGCATCCCGCACAATTGAGAGCAAGGAACGATACGTGATGGACAACCGAATCAGCGTCTTCGGCACCGGACTGATGGGAAGCGCATTCGTCAGGGCACTGTTGCGTTCCGGGTTCGAGGTGACCGTATGGAACAGGACACCCGAGCGTTGCGCCCCGCTGGTGTCCGAGGGTGCGATCCTCGCCCAGTCCCCCGTCGCGGCGGCCCAGGCCACCGATACCCTGCTCTTCCTTGTCCTCGATCAGGACGCGGTCGAGGAATTACTCTCCGGCATCGACGTATCCGGCCGGCGAGTCATCAACTATGTGACCGGAGCCCCCGCGGACGGCCCCCGCATCGCCGAACTCGTCACCAAGGCCGGCGGCCAGTACCTCGACGCCGCGATCGCCGCGTACCCGGACGACATCGGCCAGGAAGGTGCGCTGATCTATTACGCCGGCAGCCGCTCGGCCTGGAATCAGGTGCAAGATGTCCGCGCGGCGCTCTCGGGATTGTCGCCGTATGTGGACGAAAACCCCGGTGCCGCGAACGTCATGGATGCGGCCTGGGTCGCCTGCTTCCATTGTGTGGCGCTGGGCGGATTCCACGAGGCAATGTCGTTCGCCCTCGGCCAAGGGGTGAGCATCGAGACCATCGCGGGTGGTGTCGACCATTTCCTGGGGCTGCTCCGCGACATCATGTTCGAGGCGGTCGAGACGATCAAGTCGGGTGACTTCTCGACGGACCAGGCCACGCTCGACGTCTATCTCGCCGGCACCTCCACCATGTTGAAGGCGATGGTCGATTCCGGCGAGCGTGCCAGCCTGATGGCGGCGAATGTGGCCAACCTCGAGACGGCGTCGAAGGCCGGCCACGGCCCGCAGAGCCTGTTCGCGCAGCTGCTGACCATGCGCGCCTGACCGGGTTCCGGCAACACCCGAGCCCCTCCGGACCCGAGCCCGGAGGGGCTCGGGTGTGTCCTCAGTGTTTCCTCGCCTCGAGGACGGTACTCTATAATTTGTCTGGATCAAATGACTAACACTGGGAGAAGGCGCTTCATGGCTCGGGTACCTGCGGATCAGAGGCGGCAAGACTTCATCGAGGCGGCCGTTCGGGTGATCGCCGAGCAGGGCATGCGGGGCGCCACGACGCGGCGCATCGCGGAGGCCGCCGACGCTCCCCTGGCGACCCTGCACTACTGCTTCCATACCAAGGAGCAGTTGTTCTTCGCCGTCTTCGAGTACATGTCGGCCAGCGTCCTGGAGCAACAGGTCGATGTGGCGCCGACCGAGAACGATCTGGCGGCCACGGCCATGCGCATCGTGAAATCGACGATGGAGTGGAGCTTTGCGCACCAGGCCTACACCAAGGTTCAGTTCGACCTCACGCTCTGGGCCACCCGTCAGGAAGGGAAGAACGCGGGGCTGGCGGCACGCGTCTACGATCTGTTCTTCGATGAATTCACACGGGTGCTCGACGCCGCGGTGGGCCCCGGTGACGACGAGTCCATAGTCCGTCCGCTCGCCAGGCTGCTCATTGCCATTCTGGACGGGCTGTCGCTGCAGTGGATCAGCCATCATGACGCTGCTCAAACCCGCGCCGATGTAGCCCTCGCGTGCGAGATGATCAACGCGTTCCTCGCCGCGCCGCGCCGGTCCGCAGAATTGGCATCACCTGGGCGGACCGCGAACTGATCCGCGGCCCGGTCGACGCCGGTCGACTCGTCCCATCGGCCGGGCGCATCGAGTCAACGGTTCATCGAAGTCAAGGGTTCATCGAAGTGAAGGCCACGCGTAACTCGCGGGCGGCCTCCGCGATGGCCTCGGTGGTTCGCGCGAAGGAACCGACCTCGGTGAAAAACCCGTGGAAGACGCCTGGGTATCGGGCGAGGGTGGCTGGCACGCCGTCGGAGCGGAGACGTTCGGCATAGGCCTCCGCGTCGTCGCGAAGAACGTCGACGGCGGCGGTGATGACGTGCGCCGGCGGCAGGCCGGTCAGCGACGCCGCCGCCATCGGAGAGATGAGCGGGTTGCGGTGATCTCGTCGGTCCGGGGCGTAGAGCGACATGAACCACCGGGCATCCTGGGCAGTGAGCAGCGGTGCGTCGGCATGTTCCGACCAGGCCGTGCGATCAGAAGCGAAATCGGTTGCCGGATAGGCGAGCAGTTGGTGGACAGGGAGGGGGACGTCCCCGTTGCGAGCGGCCAGGCAGACGGCGATGGCGAGGTTCCCACCCGCGCTGTCGCCACCGATCGCGATCCTGTCGGAGTCGATGCGTAACTCTGGTGCGCGGTCGTGCAGCCAGGCAAAGGCGGCCACACAGTCATCCAGAGCGGCTGGGAACGGGTGCTCAGGGGCCAGCCGGTAGTCCACGGACACAACGGTGCAGTTGGCCTGATTGCACAGCTCGCGGCACAGCGAGTCGACTCCGTCGAGGGTGCCCAGAGTCCAGCCACCTCCGTGTATATAGAGGAGCGCCGGTTGGACCGCGGCCTCGGCCGTTCGGTAGATCCGCACCGGGATCGCGTGGAATTTCGTGTGGATGAAGCGGTTTTCGACCACGCCGACCGATGGTGACGGCGAATCGCTAGGGGGCGTGGTCAGCAGCTCCCGGACAGCCTGCACGCCGAGGGTATGCAGCGGACCCGGCAGTAACGACTGGAAGGCGGCCGCGGCCGCGTGGGCATCCGGGTCGAGCATGCGAACTCCTCGGGGTGGTGTCGGATGGGTGACCGCTACCGCCGGGCGGAAGCCGCGGTAGCGCGGCTCCCGCCCCGAGGGCTGTATCGGGCGACCCAGGGGCTTTACAGGCCGAGGTGGTGGGCGATCTCCTCGTAGTTGTTCTGCCAGAGACCCGGGGAGCCCTTCGGATAGACCGACCGGAAGCCGATCAACTTCTGGACCCTCGGTGAGAGCGTCTTGGCAAGCTCGAGGTCGATCAGGAACGGGTAGGCCTCTTCCGGGGTGAGAAAAGCCGGTTGCAGCGGGATCGTGACGCCGCGGCGGAATTCGTTCTCGGTGACGTTGGCGCCGCCGCCGTGCACGACCTTGCCGTTGAAGAAGATGACATCACCTGCCTTCATCTCCGCCGGAATGGTCATCTCCGGGGTGCCCCGGTTCTCGTAGTCGTCCCAGTGGTTGCTGCGCGGGATGACGCGTGTCGCGCCGTTTTCCTCGGTGAAGTCGGTGAGCGCGATCAAGAAGTTGATCATCACCATCGGGCCCGCCTTGCCCATCGTGACGGCGAAGTGGTTGTTCTCGAGGTCGCGGTGCAGGATCTGCGCCTTGTTGCCGGGGCCGATCTCGATGACCTGACCGGTGGTCAGCCACCAGTCCCCGGACTCCTCCCGGTAGACGGCCTCACCCAGGGCGTGGAGCAGATCATGGTCGATGATCTCCTCCCGAAAGGTCTTGCTGATGGTGATCAGGTTGGTCAGTCGCTTGGTCTGGTTGCCATGGAAGTCGGCCACGAATTCGTCGGAGTTCTTGGATCCCGCATCGAGGGCGGCCATCGCCGGCTGGATTTCGTCATTGAACCGGCGGACCTGGTCGGCGGTCAGAAACTTCTCGATGATCAGCCCACCGTCGGCGTCGAGGATCTCGAGAATCTCGGCGACGGGCGTGTCCTTTGAGACCCGTCGGAGTGTGGCGGTTGCCGCCACCGTCGCGTGTGCGCTCATGCGTTTCGCCTTACCAGTCGAGGGCTGCGACCCATTCAGACCAATGATGGAGTGGGTCATTTGATTATGTCGTTTGACTAGAATCGGGGGATCGGGCGAGTCTGTCAAGCGATCCGTTGCACCCTTGACGCCTTCCGGGGCTCGCAGTCTATGATGTTCAATTGACTTGATCAATTGACTGTGTGGAATGAGGCCACCCGCGAGCCCGACCACTCCGACCACCATGCCGCCGACGTTCTCGGGGTTGATGCCCGGCTACCGGGCCGACTCCCGAGCGATAGGAAGTAGTCACCCCCATGCACAGTGCCCAGCACTTCGACGTCCTGATTGTGGGTGCCGGCCTCTCCGGCATCGGAGCGGCTGTACATCTCCAGCGACAATCGCCCGGACGCTCCTTCGCCATCCTCGAGGGCCGCGACAATGTGGGGGGCACGTGGGATCTGTTTCGTTACCCCGGGATCCGTTCGGACAGCGATATGTACACGCTCGGCTTCGAGTTCAAGCCATGGACCCAAGACAGATCGATCGCATCCGGCTCCTCAATTCTCGACTATCTCTGGGACACGGTCGGGGAGCACGATCTGAAACGGTGCCTCAAACTGGGGCACAAGGTCGTGCGAGCCGACTGGTCCAGCGAGAGCGCTACATGGAATCTCCAGGTGGAGCACCTGGGTGAGACCCTGAGGTTCACCTGCAACTTCCTGTTCATGTGCTCGGGCTACTACAACTACCGCAAGGGGTACTGCCCCGAGTTCCCCGGTCGTGACCAGTTCCGCGGAGAGGTGATCCACCCGCAGCATTGGCCCGAAGACCTCGACTATAGGAACAAGCGGGTCGTGGTCATCGGCTCGGGAGCCACCGCGGTCACGCTCATTCCGAACTTGGCGGAGTCCGCGGCCAAGGTCACCATGCTGCAGCGATCACCGTCGTACCTGGCGGTCGACAGTGCTGTAGACCGGACCGCTCTTCGGCTGCGCCGTGTGCTGGGCTCGAGGATGGCCTACAAGGTTATTCGGCTGCGCAATACCATGCGCCAGCAGTCCACGTACCGGTCGGCCCAGAAAGACCCCGAAAAGTTCAAGGCCGGGCTCTTCGCCGCCGTTCGTGCCGCTGTGGGGCAGGAGTACCTCGACAAGCACTTCACCCCGACGTATCAGCCCTGGGATCAGCGTGTGTGCCTCATTCCCAACGGTGACATGTTCCAGGCGATCGCCTCCGGCAAGGCCGACGTCGCGACGGCGCATATCGAGACCTTCACCGAGACCGGCATCAGGCTGGACTCCGGGGAGGAACTCCCGGCGGACATCATCGTGACGGCAACCGGACTCGAGTTGGTCACCTTGGGTGAGGTGGACTTCACGGTGGGCGGCGACGCTGTGGACTTCTCCCGAACCTGGACCTACAAAGGTCTCGCCTACTCGGGCGTGCCGAATCTGGCATCGGTGTTCGGCTATGTAAACACGTCATGGACCGTGCGGGCCGAACTCGTGGCCAAGTTCGTGTGCCGGGTCCTGAACCATATGGAGTCCACGGGCGCCTCGACGGTCACCCCTCGGCTGCGGCCCGAGGACCGGCGCATGCGGCGTGGCCCGTTCGTCGAAGGCTTCTCCTCTGGCTACTTTCAGCGAGCCAATGGCGTACTCCCTGGCCAGGGAGATCGCAGTCCCTGGATCAATCCGCAGAACCATCGGGCCACGAAACGGCTGCTCACCGGCCGCGTCGACGACGGGGTCCTGAAATTCGAGTCCCACTGAATGTCCGCAGTTCCATTGACAGGACCGCACGTATGACCGAACATGGTCATACGATCCAGTCAAACGGTCCAGACCGTATAGCCACGATCCCGAAGGAGCAGCCCGGTGACTGCTTTGCTCGAAAGCATCGACGTCGAGGACGACGCCACACCGTTCGCCCGGTTCATCGTGAGGATCCTGCGCTGGGCATCCGTCGACGTCGATGTCGCACCGCTCACCGCGCTGGACTCCTACACCGTCCACGTGTCCGACGACCGCACGCCGCAGTCGGCAACAGTGGTCTTCACGAGTGCGGGAGGCTGTGTCACACGTGGCCGCCGCGGCGACCCTGACGAGCGTGTGACCACGGATGGAAACGGCTTTCGTGCCGCCGACGGCGCCGAGCCGAGCGAGGCCCTCGACGTGGTTCTCGCCCTGCTGAATCCGACTCTGCCGAC
Organism: Nocardia miyunensis NBRC 108239; assembly: GCF_001613065.1. Lineage (GTDB taxonomy): Bacteria > Actinomycetota > Actinomycetes > Mycobacteriales > Mycobacteriaceae > Nocardia > Nocardia miyunensis. The sequence continues at coordinate 508,075 of NZ_BDBQ01000001.1, read as the reverse complement.
TTGGCGCGAGGCCGCATTCCTTTTTTGGGAAGCGACCCGCAAGCGTCCCGGCATGCCGGCCACGCTGACGATCTCGTGCTCCACGGACGACGACTCCCTCGTCCTGGGGCAAGGCGCGCCGCCCTACACGATCCATGGTTCGGCGGACGGGCTCGCCCGCGTCCTGACCGGCGCGACCCCGTTTCTCGACGCCGTCTACGACGGCTCGATCAATGTCCGGGGCACCCTACCGCAGCTTTCGGTGCTGGCCGGGGCTTCCAACCAGATGAGGTTCGATGTCTGAGGAGATCAAGCACTGGCTCGAGGAACACGCCATCAGGCAGGTCCGGATCGAGGGCACGAACCTCGAGGGCTCATTCATCGGAAAGACCGTGTCCCCGGCCAAATTCCTGTCCGGCCTGCGCGGTGGCTTCGCCTTCGCGGATGTGGCCTTCGGGCTCGATATGTCCAACGCGCCGCAGTTCGGGTTCGCCATGCCGACGTGGCGGGGTGACCTCCTCGACGTCTTCCTGCACGTCGACCCCTCGACACTCGTCGAGTGGAGCCCCGGCAAAGCCGCGGTCACAGGCGATTTCCACGACGCCGGCGGCCGGCCCATCTCGGCCTGCCCACGGGCCACTCTGCGACGCATCACCGATGCGCTGGGCGGCCTCGGCTATGAGGCCAAGGTCGCCGTGGAGATCGAGGCGACCCTCTTCGAGGAGCCCATCCACCAAGCCCGCAAGCAGGGATATCGCGACCTCACCCCACTGGGAGGTACGGCCGGTTCTTGCTACCACCTGGCCAAGTCCGCGGACTGGGAGCGCTACATGAGCACCGTGGTCACTCGCCTGGACGACCTGGGTATCCCGTGGGAGGCATACAACGACGAGGCGGCCGTCGGTCAGGTCGAGTTCAACATCGAGCCCGCCGATCCGGTGACCACCGCCGATCATTGGGCGCGCACCCGTCAGGTGATGCGCGAAGTCGCCTTCGAACTGGGGCACACCGTGACGTTCATGGCCAAGTGGTCCGACGAATACGGCCAGGCCTCGCACCTCAACGTCTCCCTGCAGCGCGACGGGGACAATGCCTTCTACGCCGAAGCCGGCCCGTCATCGACGATGAGCCACTTCGTCGGCGGCCTCATGGCGACCCTGCCCGCGGCGACCTGCTTCGCTCTCCCGGGCATCACTTCCTATCGGCGGCTCGTCGATCTGTCCGGTCCGCCGACGACCCAGACCTGGGGGATCGCCAACAAGTCCGCGGCCATCCGGGCTGTCGTCGGCCACCAGTCCTACTCGCGAGTGGAGTACCGGACCCCGGGTTCGGACTCCAACGTCTACCTCGTCCTGGCCGTGATTCTCGCCGGCGGCATCGCCGGGATGAAGAACGCCATCGAGCCGCCCCCGCCGTTCACCGACATGGCGTGGTGTCTCCCCCCGGGGACTCCTCGTCTGCCTGACACCATCTCCAAAGCCGTTGCGGCGCTGCGTGCGGACAACCTACTGGCGGACATGCTCGGCCAGGAGTTGATCGATTACTGGGCAGGCACCCGGGAGTGGGAATGGCTCCAGTTCCACACCACCGGCGACGACCTCGATAGCGGGCTCACCGCGTGGGAGTTCCAGCGCTACTTCGAGTTGCCATGACCACCCGTGCCGCGGCGGCGGTCCTCTATCAGGCACCGGGAAAGCTCGAGAACGTCACAGTGACGGTGGACGACCCAACCCCCGACGAGGTGTTGGTGCGGGTGACGAACGCGGGGCTGTGCCATTCGGATCTGCACGAGATGGACGGGACTTTCGATACCGACCCGCCCATCCTGCTGGGGCACGAGGCCTCCGGCGTGATCGAGGCGGTGGGCGCCAACGTGCGCGACCTCCGCGTCGGCGACCATGTTGTGTCGTGTCTATCCGTCTTCTGCGGGTCCTGTCGATTCTGCACGAGTGGCCGGCTCACGCTCTGCGTCAACCGGCACCAGCTCTCGCATGAGCGCCCGCGCCCGCGGTTGACCGACGACCAGGGCAGGACGGTGCGCCCCACCGCCGGCATCGGCTGTTTCGCCGATGCCATGGTGGTGCACCAGAACGCGCTGGCCGCCATCTCCGAGGCGATGCCGTTACATACCGCGAGCATCCTGGGGTGTGCGGTGACGACCGGACTCGGCGCCGTCTTCCGGTCCGCCCGGGTCACTCCCGGAAGCACCGTCCTTGTCATCGGAACCGGTGGCGTCGGCATGGCGGCCATCCAGGGCGCCCGGATCGCGGGTGCTTCGCGGATCATCGCGGTCGATGTGGTGGCCGCCAAGCTAGCGGAGGCCAAGGTCTTCGGTGCGACCGACGTGGTCGACGCGCGTGAGCACGATCCGGTCGAGGCGGTACGTGAGTTGACCGGCGGCGGCGTCGAGTTCGCCTTCGAGGCCGTCGGGAATGCCCGGACCGTGGAGCAGGCGTTCGCCGCTCTGGCTCCCGGCGGCTGCGCGACGGTCATCGGCATGGTGCCGGACGGCTCGGCGATCAGCATTCGCGGCGCGGAACTGTTCCTGCAAGAGAAGCGGTTGCAGGGCTCATTCATGGGCTCGAACCAGTTCAAGACCGATATCCCTCGGTTCGTCGACCTCTATCTGCAGGGGCGTCTACGCCTCGACGAGATGGTGAGCCGGCGCGTGCCGCTCGAGGACATCAACCTCGGTTTCGAACTCATCGGGAGCGGCCGCGTCACGCGTGTCGTCGCCGACATCGGAGGCTAATTGTGCGACCCCTCATCGCGATCACCGGGCGGCGGCTCAGCGCGGCAATGATTCAGCGCATGGATGCGCGGTTCGCATCCCGGGAGATCGACTTCTATTTCAGTGATTACGCCGCCTGCGTCCGGCGGGCCGACGGAATCCCGGCCTATCTCCCCTACGAGGCGGGGACCGCCGAGGCCATCCGGCGCTTCGACGGCCTGATCGTGACCGGCGGCCAGGACATTCACCCCGGTCGGTGGGGCGGCGACCAGTCCGTGATCCCCGCAGACGCGGATCCGCGCTACAACTCCTCGGCCCACGACACGTCGCGCGATGCGTACGAGGCCGCTCTCATCTGCGCGGCGATCGACGAGCGCATCCCCGTGCTGGGAGTCTGCCGGGGCCATCAGATGCTCAACGTCGCGCTGGGCGGCCGGCTCGTGGACGACCTGCCGCCGTCCGAGCTGTCGCACTATAGCGCCGACGCCGCTCCCACCGACGGCGAGTCGGACCACGTCGTCACGTTCGCGCCGGGCAGCACGCTGTACGGGGTGTACGGCCCCCAGGCTCGGGTCAACTCCTGGCACCACCAGGCCGTGGACACGTGCGGTGCGGACCTGGTCGTCACCGCACGGGCGCGGGACGGAGTCGTGGAAGCGATCGAGATTCCCGGCCGGGAGGTCGTCGGGGTGCAATGGCACCCCGAATGGCAGTCCACGCCGGATCCCCTGTTCGAGTGGCTCATGCGAGCTGCCGCGGCCTCGCGCCGGAACAAGGCGCGCATCGACGAAACCACCCACCAGTTCGCCCGCTGACGACAACAGGAGCCCCCGATGTCCCATCCCACTCGCACCGACCTGTCCGCTTGGCTGGACCTATGGAACCACACCGATCTCCCCACCGCGATGTGGATCGACGGCGAGTACCGGGCGGCCCGAGGTGGCGCCTCCGCTGCGCTCGTCACCCCCCGCGACGGAGGAGAGATCGCACGCTTGCCCCTGGCTGCCGAGGCCGACGTCGATGACGCGGTTCGTGGCGCCCGCACGGTGTTCGAGAAAGGTATATGGTCCAAACTCCCACCGCGCGAGCGGGGCGAGGTGCTGCTGCGCTGGGCGGATCTGCTCGAACAGCATCGCGACGAGATCGCGCTGCTGGTCTCGCTGGAGATGGGGAAGCCGATCTCCGATGCCTGGGCGATCGAGTTGCGCACCACCATCGGGGTCATCCGCTGGTACGGCGAACTGGCCGACAAGCTGATGGACGAGTCGCCCCGCGGGCGGGAGGGCTCGGTCGCGCTGGTCACCCGCGAGCCACTCGGGGTCGTAGCCGCCATCACACCCTGGAACTTCCCGATGACGCTGGCGATATTCAAGTTGCCGGCCGCTCTGGTGGCCGGCAACACGGTCGTGCTCAAGCCGGCGAGCCAATCGCCCCTGTCCGCGCTGCGCGTCGCCGAATTAGCGGTCCAAGCGGGTATGCCGGCCGGGGTGCTGCAGGTCATCACCGGCAGCGGTCCCGTCACGGGTGCCGCCTTGGCACTGCACCAGGACATCGCCACCCTGACGTTCACCGGCTCCACGGAGGTCGGCAAGCAACTGCTGCATTACGCGGGCGACTCCAACGCCAAGCCTGTCTGGCTCGAACTCGGCGGCAAGTCCCCCAACATCATTTTCCCGGACGCGCCCGATATGGCCGAGGCCATCCGCACCGCCGCATGGGCGATTTCGTTCAACAGCGGGCAGATGTGTACTGCCGGCTCGCGCTTGGTCGTGCACGAGGACGTGCGCGACCAAGTCGTGGAAGGAGTCGTCTCGCACCTGCGGAGCCTGAGGATGGGAGACCCCCTGGATCCGAATACCGAATTCGGGCCGTTGGCGAGCAGCCGGCACCGCGACGATGTCCTGCGGGAGGTCGCTAAGGGCATCGACAGCGGGGCCACGCTCGTCACAGGCTCCGCTGACGCCCCCGACCGTCCCGGTTGGTTCGTCGACCCGGTCGTCTTTACCAACGTGGACAACTCCGACCGCTTGGCCCAGCACGAGATCTTCGGTCCCGTCCTGTCGGTCATCTCCTTCCGCGACGAGGACGAGGCCGTGCGCATCGCCAACGACTCCGACTACGGTCTGGGTTCGGCCATCTGGACCGCGGACCTGAGTCGCGCCCACAGGCTGAGCCGAGAGATCGATGCTGGCCTGGTATGGGTGAACTGCTTCGAGGAGGGCGACTATTCGGTCCCATTCGGCGGCCGCAAACTGTCCGGGCACGGCGGCGACAAGAGCGTGCACGGTCTGGAGAAGTTCACTGCATTCAAGACCACCTGGATGAAGCTGTGAGAGACCAGGAGACCGGTTGCCACACAGATAACGGGGCCGATTCTCGCACCGCATGAGGGGCGCTGCCGAAAGTCGGTTCTGGGCTCGCCACGGACAACATGGCTGTTGTCCGTGGCGCCCTGGCAGGCCATCGAGTGCGGTTGATTCGCACCCGGCCGGTAGTCGAGGGCCCGCGCCATCAGCACACGGGCCGCCAAGGTCACGACACACTACCCGAATACCTGGATGTCGGGCCAGCCAGGTGGCGAGGGTATGGGAGGTCTGGTCCGGCAGCAGATCGACCGGACGGTGGGTACGCATGTCGATGGCCACGGTGCCGTAGACATGGCCGCGGCGGATGGCCCAATCGTCGACACCGACCTCCACAAGCTCACCGATTGTGGCAGTCGGATCGCGCGCACGAGAGCCAACAACGTCGACCGTGACACCTCCACCGCCAGCTGCCGCGCCATCCTCGCTCCTGGGCGGCCACCCATAGCGAGCCCGACACGCGTCAGCAACTCGGCCACCGGCGGACTGCGCCGCTGATACCGAGCAGCCAGCCCTGCGACCTGCTCGGATAAGGTTCTGCGCTCGCAGTGAGCAGCCCCGCACCGAAACCGGTGCACCATCAGCCGGATAACCAATTCCCGGCCCGCGACGGCCAGATCCACGATCGTGCGCCGGTAACGGCTGTGCACCACCAACGAGCGACATCCACACCGCGTGCACTCCGCCGAAGAACCACAGCTCGACGCATCGAACACGATCCGCCCGCTCGGCGCAGACACGCCGTCGAGACGAACTCCTGATAAATGCGGAAAGAGCAGGCTCACAAGGCTTTTCGCGACGTCACCCAACACCACGAACTGCGTCAATCCGATCAGCCTGCGCGACAGTGGGATCGACACGCACCCGATTATCAATTCCGGCCAGACCCAGATCCCGATGACCGTTGACAAAAGGACTGGACTTTCACAAAAATAGTGTCTGACCTGCAGTTTTATTCTCCCCCATCTGGATTTGAACCAGAAACCTGCCGTAAGGGTTCGGGGTTTTCCGGTGTTCACCCCTGATCACGAGCAGTACGATACGGCTGCCTACCTGCGGTTATAGTGAAAAGACGCGCACATTGGGTCACGGAAGATCACCCACGGTCACCCGGAAGATTTGGGGTAATTTTGGGATGGGTTGAATAACTACACCCCGTCGCTGCCTGTCAGCCTGCGTTCCGCATCGGCCCGGGCCGTGTCGCAGGTTCGCGCCCCCGGATGGACAACACCAGGCGAGATTCACGGGCTGATCGTTGATGGAGTAGTCCTCCGGCGCAGTGTGAACTGCGCGGTACGACTCGGAGTCTGTGAGGAAATGTTCACGAGGGCGTCGACGTTGCCGAAGTACTCGGCATCCTCAAGCGGATACAGCAACGTTGCGGGACAGGACGTCTCGCGCTTCGTTCCATTTAGCGACCGGGCGGCCGACTTCGTTGGCGACCTCGATGACCTTCTGTACCATTTCAGCGTTGGTCATGCCGACATTACGCAGTGGGTCTTCCTGTCCGGTGCGAATGTTGCCGCCCGTCTCGATGGCGTGCCGCAGCAGGTCGGTGTCGAGGATCTCTCCGCCCATCACGGAGACGAACCACGGAAGGTTCGCTCCGTCGAGCATGTCGACGTAGATATCGAGAGCTTCCTTGGTCGGTGGCACTCCGAAGGTGGCACGGGATTGTTTGGCACCCCAGGCCGCACCGCCCGCGAAGTAGAACTTCGCATAGGTGCCGGGTACGAACTTCCCGGCCGCGCCCAAGGAACGCACCCAGCTCAGGAATCCTGGGTTGAAGATACCGAGGGAGGTGGGGACGCCGAACTCCTGTGACAGCTCGACCATTTTGGTGGCCTGCTCGAATGTTGTGCCGCTGATGATCGACCCGGACAAGAGCCCGTTCTCGTCGGCGCGGCCGTGCTCGGTGGTGCCCGGGTCGAAGGCGAACATGGTCATCTGCCCGGACTCGTGCAACGGGCGCAGGTGACGCATCTGCTCCTCGACCTTGTGGCCGGGCATGTACGCCGGGTAGAGCAGCGCACTCGGGTATTCGGTGAGGATGCTCCGGTTGATCTCGATCACTTGGGCGATGGCGTCGTCCAAACCGAGGGAGAAGTCGTGATGAATATGGACGATGCCTGCTCCGGCAGTCAGGCAGTTCCTGGCCTCGGCCACAATGTATTCGGTGGATTGCTCCTCGCCGCCGGTGTTGGCGACGACGGGTGACATGGCCGTTTCGATGACAAGCGGCTGGTCGATCTGGGAGTTTTTGCTAGTCATGGTTTTTCCTTTCTTCGGATTCCAATGAGCTGTTCCTGACCGGCACGAACAAATCGTCGCTGAGCATGTGAATATTGATCGCGATAGTCGTTGCCAGTGAAACCTCTTCGTCGTGACCGAAGGATCTCCACGCAACACGCACCGCCGTCAGGACGGCAGCTGCCGCGAACACCATCCGCTTCGAGCGCGGATCGAGTCCGAGCCGCGAGGCCAGGACCTCGCACCAGTAGTCTTCGCTGTCGATCATCGTCTGCAGCCAGACGGCCTGAAAGGCGCGGTCGGAACCAAAGACCCGGTACATTTTCCGGGCCTCTTCCGGGTGCGTGGACGGCCACGCCTTGCTCCACACCGCCACGAACGAATCCTTGATCGGCTCGTCGGACGGCCGAGCGAGAAATTCCGCCGCCACGCGCTCGGTACCTGCCATCAGGAACGGGCGAATGGCATCTTCCTTCCGCGGGAAATACCGGAAGAAAGTACGGTCCGAGATCCCGGCATAACGGGTCAGGTCCTTGACGGTTACATCAGCGGTGCCGTGTTCGATCAAATACTCGACGGTGGCCTGGGAGACCTCCCGGAGTGTCCGCCGTCTCGACAGGGCGCGGGCATTCCCGTCGGTGGGAACGGTGCCCAAAGGTTGCGCTGTCAACGTCGATCCTCCTGCTGCGGCCGGCTCTGACCGACCGGTTGGTGTCATGGACCACGGTAGCGCAATATGGCAGAAACTGCCACTAAAGCTCTCCAGGCTTACGGAAGTCGAACGCTGCCTCGTTCTCTGAAAACCTGTGCGTTACAATATAATTCGGCGCAATGGGCAACCTATGGCGGTCTGATGGCGTGGTCAACGGACAAGGGGTGTGGCAGTAACTGTCAGTCGAGTGATGCCGACTGCCTCGGGACGAGGGGGAAGGATGCGCGGGAGCGGTAGTTGCTGTGTGCGGCCGGAGGCTACGGGCCGGTGGTCGGATGATCTTGCGGTAGCGACCGGTCGGGAGTGCGAGCCGGAGGCCGGTGGAGTCGGAGCGGTTGCCGCTGACTTCGACGTCGGCGACCCGGTTCTGGAAGGTCTGATCTGACTGTCTAGTGCAGGTTGCTCGAGCCGCGCTGCCTTCTGTATCGGTGGTTTTCACAGCGGACTTTGGTCCGCTCCTGTCATTTGCTAGCGGTAATCAGCGCCTTGATCTAACGTCTGTGTCACTAATCACAATCCTCATTGGAACTGCGAAGGATCGTCGTCGATGCAGCATCTAGTCTTCCTATTGCTCGGACTCGGCAACGGTGCGGTGTTCGGAGCGCTCGCGTTGGCGGTCGTTCTCACGTATCGAAGCTCCGGTGTGCTCAACTTCGCCACCGGTGCCATCGCGCTGTACACGGCGTACGTGTACGCGTTTCTCCGGCAGGGTCATCTCCTGCTGCTGATCCCCGGCCTGCCCGACACCGTGAGCCTCGGGGGACCGCTAGGTCTCGCCCCCGGATTGATCATCGCGCTGTCGATGGCCGCCGGGCTGGGATTGATCTTGTACCTGTTGATCTTCCGGCCGCTACGGACGGCGCCACCGGTGGCCCGCGCAGTTGCCGCGCTGGGAGTCTCGTTGGTGTTGGCCGGACTCGTATCGCAGAAGTTGGGAACCGATCCGGTGTCGGTCGATCCGATCTTCCCCGCAGACCTGTGGCAGAACGGGAGCCTGCGGGTCTCGTCCGATCGCGTGTACTTCGCCCTGACCATCCTCGTACTCGCCATCGCCCTGGCCCTGGCCTTCCGATTCACCAGATTCGGGCTGGCGACACGGGCGGCCGCAGAATCCGAGCGAGGCGCGTATCTCAGCGGTATCTCCCCGGACCGGATTGCCGCATACAACTGGATGCTCAGTTCCGCCGTCGCAGGCTTTGCCGGAATTCTCATCGCGCCGATCGTCCCGCTGGTTCCGGTGGCCTACACGCTGTTCATCGTGCCTGCGCTCGCGGCCGCCATCGTCGCTCGGTTCCAGTACGTGGTAGTCACAGTGGTGGCAGGCCTGGTGATCGGTGCCCTGCAATCCGAAGCACAGTACCTGCAGTCGGCCTTCGACTGGCTGCCGTCGTCGGGCCTGCCCGAGCTCATCCCGCTGATTCTCATTCTCGTCGTGCTCGTTGTGCGCGCCCGGCCGTTGCCAGGTCGCGGGGCCATCATTCTGCAGAGTCTCGGACGTGCCCCTCGGCCCCGGCACGTTCTGGTGACGACCCTCGTCATGGTGGTGGTCACTGTCGTCGGCTTGATCGTGCTGCAGGACCGGTTCAAGAACGGGCTGATCGTCAGCCTCATCATGGGGATAATCGCTCTGTCGATCGTGGTGGTGACGGGCTATGCAGGGCAGGTCTCGTTGGCACAGTTGACGATTGCAGGCGTGGCGGGCTTCAGCCTGGGGCCTATCGGCAACTCGCTGCATATCCCGTTCCCCCTTGCCCCGTTGCTCGCGGCCCTGGCCGCCGCTGTCCTGGGTGTCGTCATCGGCCTGCCTGCTCTGCGGATACGCGGGCTCACCGTGGCTGTCGTGACGTTTGCGCTGGCATTCGCGCTGGAGGCGTTCTGGTTTCGAAATATCGACTTCGTGGGTTCGTCCGGCGTCGCCGTACCGTCACCCACGTTGTTCGGATGGGACCTCGGTATCGGTGCGGGCCTGGAGTATCCACGCCTGCGGTTCGGAATACTGTGCCTTCTCGTCCTCGTCGTCGTTGCGGTGTTCGTCGCGCAACTGCGCCGCAGCCAACTCGGATCGCAGATGCTCGCGGTTCGCGCCAACGAACGATCGGCAGCGGCCGCGGGCGTCAGCGTCGTGCGGGTCAAGATTCTCGCCTTCGCGATAGCGGCGTTCATCGCCGGTCTCGGCGGGTCTCTGCTGGCATATCAACAGCAGACCGTCACATTCGACTCCTTCTCCGCGCTGGGCGGTCTCGCGTTGTTCGGCACCGTGTATCTCGCTGGTGCCACCTCGGTGTCGGGCGGACTACTGGCCGGTATCACCGCAGTCAACGGCCTGTTCTACATCGTTGTCGACCAGGTGTTCTCGGTCAGTGGTTGGTACGCGGTCATCTCCAGTGTGTTGTTGATCTTCACGGTCGTTCTCAACCCCGAAGGCATCGTCGGCCCCGCGCATGCGTTGTTGGCCAGGCGGCGCGAGGCCGCCGATCTGGCGGCGGGAGGCGCAGACCTGGCAATCGGATCGGCAGCGACCGAGGACATCGACCTCGGGTTCGAACGGCGCGCGTTCGACCCGGACGCGCCGTCTGCACTTCAATTGCGTGGAGTATCAGTGCATTACGGCGGGGTCGTCGCGGTGAACGACGTGTCCCTCGGCGTGCCGACAGGTGCGATAGTCGGCTTGATCGGGCCGAACGGTGCGGGTAAGACGACGTTGATCGATGCGATCAGTGGCTTCGCCACGCACTCGGGTGAGGTGATTCTCGGCAACGATTCCATCGACTCTCTCGTGCCGCACAAACGAATTCGAGCAGGCCTGGGCCGAACGTTCCAAGCGATCGAGTTGTACGACGACCTGAGCGTCTCCGAAAACGTGAAGGTGGGACTGTCGGCGGCCGGCCATCGCGACGAGCAGGCCGGCGGCATCCAACGCACAGAGCAGGAGCGCCTCGACGGGGTCTTCACATTGCTCGGCCTCGGGGCGGTGCGTGAACGACCGGCAGGTGAATTGTCTCAGGGGCAGCGACAGCTGGTATCCATTGCGCGGGCGCTCGCAGGCCATCCGAGCGTGTTGCTCCTCGACGAACCCGCAGGCGGCCTCGACACCACCGAAAGTCAGTGGTTGGGACAGCGATTGCGGGACATCAGGGACAGTGGCGTGACGATCGTCATGGTCGAACACGACATGGGATTGGTTCTGGGACTGTGCGATCGGATCCACGTACTCAACTTCGGTGAAGTCATTGCGTCCGGTAGTCCTTCCGAGATACGGGCGGATCGAAAGGTAGCCGAGGCCTATCTCGGAAGTACTCATGCGGAAGGAATGGCAACATCATGAGTGACACACTGGTCGACGCACCGTCCACTGCGAAGCAGGACGCAGTGCTCGAATGCCGCGGATTGATTGCAGGCCATGGGTCGGTCACCGTTGTTCGTGAATTCGATCTTTCGTTGTCGGCAGGGTCGGTGTTGGCCATTCTCGGCCCGAACGGCGCCGGTAAGACCACCGTGATGTCGACGCTCGCAGGCTTGATCCCGCGGCTGGGCGGCGATGTACTGGTCGCAGGCACGTCCCTGCCCAGCGCGAGGCCCGGAGCAGCGAACCGAGCCGGTCTCGTACTCGTTTCAGATGATCGCGCTCTGTTCACGAGTTTGACGGTGCGGGAGAACATTCAGATCGCCCGCAAGTCCGGCGGCCCCGATCTCGATGCCGTCTTGGATATGTTCCCGGCGCTGAAGAAGCGGCTGAAGGTGACCGCAGGAGCGATCTCGGGCGGCGAGCAACAGATGCTCGCCGTGGCGAGAGCTCTGGTTCAGAAGCCGAAGGTTCTGCTGATCGATGAGATGAGTATGGGACTCGCTCCCGTCATCGTCGAGGATCTTCTGCCGATGGTCCGCCGTATCGCCGATGAGACGGGCGCGGTGGTGGTGCTGGTGGAGCAGCATGTTCGACTCGCGCTCGAAGTTGCCGACGAGGCAATTGTCATCGTGCACGGCGATGTCCGCCTGCGAGGCAGTGCCGCGGAACTGTCGGCAGATCCGGAGATGCTCGAAGCGGCCTACCTCGGCGAAACCGAGTCGGCCGCAACCTGATCGATCCGACCCGTCACTACTTGCTGCCGGCTCTCGATCAGACGAGACCGGCTCTCCAAATCCCGATGTTCCGAAAGGACGATCAATGATTACAACAATCAAAAGGCGGCGTTCGTGGGTCGCGCTCGCTGCCACCGCGGCGGTGATTCCGATAGTTCTCGCTGGTTGCAGTAGCAGCGACAATGCAGGTTCCGGCGATACGAGCACCACCGGCACCGCCGCTCTCGGTACGGCAAACGCAGCTTCCGGAGCCCCGATCTCGTTCGGCTACATCAGCGACGGCAAGTCCGACGCCATCGACCAGAGCGACGAACTGAAGGGCGCCAAGGCCGCAATCGGCTACGCGAATGCTTACCTCGGCGGTGTCAACGGCCACGTCATCGAGCTGCGTACGTGTCAGGCGCTCGCCACTCCGACCCAGACGACGGATTGCGCCAATCAGATGGTCCAGGCCGGTGTCTCGGCTGTGATGGCCGGAACGTTGGCACAGTCGGACTCGGCAGTCACCGTGTTGGCCGCCGCGAAGATTCCCCTGCTGTTCCAGCAGGCCGCGAGCGCCGGTGCATTGTCCACCCCCGGTGTGTTCTCACTGACCAACCCGCTCAGTTACTTCGGCACGTCAGCCGGATATGCCAAGGAGAAATCGCTGAAGAAAGCAGTCGAGGTCGTCATCGACGTGCCCGGCGCGACCGGCCCCGCGAATTCATTGGGCAAGAAGGTGTTCACCAATGCGGGAGCCGACTTCTCGGTACTGGCAGTGCCGGCGGGAACCGCCGACATGACCCCGCAGATTCAGTCGTCTCTAGGCGGTCATCCCGGCCTGTACAACATTCTCGGAAATGCCGCGTTCTGCACCAGCGCACTGAAGGCCATCAAAACGCTCGGCGTGACCGCCGACGTCACAGTGGCCGACGTCTGCCTCGGCTCGGGCGGCTCGTCCATCGCGGGCGGGTACAAGGGCCTGAAGGTGATCACGACACTTCAGTTGGCAGCCAGTGATCCCGATTTCGCAGCATTTGCGGCGGCCATGCGCCAGTACGGGGACGGCGCCAAGGTGGGGCCGGTAGCCGGAGTCGGATATTCGGTGACGCTGGGCGCCATTCGCGCGTTGAATGCCGCGCGGATCACGGACACGACACCGGCAGGCACCCTGGCCGCGCTGAAGAGCGCTCCGGCGACGCCGTTCCCGCTGCAGGGCGGCGCCACCTTCAAGTGCGACGGTTCGGCAATGACCGCGATTTCACCCAACATCTGCAGTGCAACCGGCATCATCGCGGATTCGGACAAGGACGGGAAGCTCTCGAACTACGAGGTTGTCGACGGCTCCGGTATCTACAATTGAGTCAGTATCCGCAGCCGAGTCCGATCAACAGCCGACCCTCCGGCTGCACATGAGAACGGCGTCCACTTTCGACAAGGAAAGTGGACGCCGTTCTTTGTATGTCTACCCGCTGTTGGAGTACAACTTCGGGTCGGATGGAATGAGCTTGTAGTCCGACAGGACGCCGTCTTTGTTGGCGGTGGCGATGAGACCACTGGAGCCGCACATGTTGGGCGAGAGACCCATCTGCTTGCCGTCACACTGGAACTTGGCGCCCATGGCCATCGGATATTCGGTAGCCGGAGCCGCCTTGATTGCCGAAAGAACGCCTGCAGGGGAGAAATCGGTGATTTTTCCGGCGTTCAGCGCCGTCACGGTCGCCAGCATCGGCGAGTATCCGAACGCCGAGTTCGCCCGAACCGCTGCATGGTCACCGTACTTGCCCAGTACCGCTCGGAACAGTTTCGCGTCGTGGGTCGACGTGTCGAGGTCGGCGGTGGTGACCACGTGCGCGCCCTCGTAACCACCGGGAATGGATTTGCCACTCGTCGGAGAAATGCACGTGTCGATCATCGTTACAGCGGCCGTCGGGTCCACAGTCTTGATGGCCTTCATCGCGCTCGTACAGAAGCTGTCGTTTCCGAAGATGTGGTAGAGCTGCGGCTTGTCGGAGCCGGCCGCTGTGATCTGAGGTGTCATATCGGCCGTACCGGGAGCGATTGCTGTGATATCGAGAACGATGCCGGCGTTCTTGTACAGCAACGTGCCCGTGGTTCGCGCCGGTCCTTCGACTCCGGGAACGGCGATACCTATCAGCGCCGCCTTGTGGACGCCCTGATCCCGTGCGTCGGAAGCCGGTACTCCGTAGTAAGCCAGCCCGTTGTAGAGGCTGAAAACTCCCGGCGTCTTCTGCACCGCCTCGGTGGCCGAGCTGTGCACCAGCAGTGGAATTCCGGCAGGGGCCAACACCGAAATGGTTTGATCCACCTCCGCGAGTGCACCCTCCATGACTGCTGAGACCCCAGCGGTCACCATTTGATTGGCGCAATCGGTTGCGGCAGCGGGATTCTGGCGAACCTCGCACACCTTGACCTCGATACGGCGTCCCGCGAGACCACCGAGATAATCGTTGGCGTAGGCGGCAGCTGCTCGCGCACCCTTGATCTCGTCGGTGTTGTCGAGCTTGTCGCCCTTGCCGTCGCTGATGAACCCGATCGTGACCGGATCACCGCTCGCTGCATTCGGCGCGCCGAAGACTGCGGCGGAATCGGCAGACGTGGCTGCGCCCGTCTCGTCGGTGCCGGTCGACGAACCACAGCCCGCGACGGCCAGGGTGAGCACTGCGGACAGTGCCGCGACTGTGAAAGGTGTTGTTCTTCGGCGGTTTACGTTCATGCTGATCACCTCGGTCCCAGCGGGAACTTCAGCAGGGAGCCCGCGTCGACCCGGATCTGCTGCCCGGTGATGTAGCGGGACTCGTCCGATGCCAGGAACAGCATGAGGTTGGAGATGTCGACGGGCTCGACATAGGGGATAGGCATCGCCTGAAATGTGGTGAAGGCCGGCTCGACATCCTGGCGGGTCGGGCTCTCCAGGTCGGGCCTGAACATGCTGTACAAGCCGTCGTTGTGCAACAGATGGGTGTCGACGTTGGTGGGGTGAACGCAGTTGACGCGAATGAACCTGGGCGCCAAGTGCAGAGCCATCTGTTCGACATATCCCATGAGTGTCTTCTTCGCCCAGCCGTAGCCTGCGCTGCCTGGACCCATGGCAGGGTTGTCCGTGGTGCCCGGCAGCATCGCGGCGGTGGAGCCGGTGACGACGATGGAGCTGTGATCAGGAAGATGCGGCAGCGCCACGGCCACTGCGTTCATGACGCCGAGTAAATCGACATCCGATGCGTCGACGAAGTCCATCGGGTCGGGGTCGCCCATTGCCATCGGTAGGATTCCGGCATTGGCAAGCACGATGTCGAGCCGACCGAGTTCGGATACACCGGCCTGCAGTGCCTTTCGAAGCTGGTCACGTTCGCGGACGTCTGCCTTACGAGTGACGATACGGCGATCGAGTTTCTCGACTAGAGCCTTGGTCTCTTCGAGATCCTCGGGCGTGGCGAGCGGGTACGGATTCGATTCGATCTGCTCGCAGATGTCGA
This sequence comes from Nocardia miyunensis NBRC 108239, assembly GCF_001613065.1. Taxonomy (GTDB): domain Bacteria; phylum Actinomycetota; class Actinomycetes; order Mycobacteriales; family Mycobacteriaceae; genus Nocardia; species Nocardia miyunensis. The sequence continues at coordinate 492,484 of NZ_BDBQ01000001.1, read as the reverse complement.
CTGCGATGATGTCGGCACCCTCCTGTGCCAGACGCACGGCATGGCTTCTGCCCTGCCCGCGTGCGGCTCCGGTGATGAATGCGACTTTTCCTTCGAGACGGCCTGGCATGTGTGCTTCCTTTTCGGACGAGTGCTGAGCCCGACTGCGCCCTGGTGTGGAGGTCGCTCCGCCGTGCCCTGGTGACGCTAGTTGAAAAAGCGACCCACCACAGAGGAATCTGACATATAGTTTACAAAATTGCCGAGGGTCTGGAACTGCGGGCGGCCAGCTGAGTCTCGCCGGCGCGAGAGTGACTGCGCCACCCTGGCCTGGTATCGCGGTCGCTGCATCCGCGTAGCTGCTGAATAGAAATCTCTTTCGGCTTTGTCTGCGGAACTCCACTCGAAGAGATCTGACGCAATGTACATTAACGTCGGAAGGTTCGACGTGAGGTTGTGTCTCACCGATCCTGTGCCCGACGCACCGGCGCGTACTGCACTGCTGTGCCAAGGTTTTCGATGTTCGAGAGTGCAGCCGAGGAGGCTTCGTTCGGTGGAATTCGATGTAGATGTCGCGATAGTGGGTGCGGGACCGTGTGGAGCGACCCTTGCCAATCTGTTGGGCGTAGCGGGTGTGCGAACGGTGGTTCTGGACAAGAACGTCGGTATCGTCGAGCATCCGCGCGCAGTGGCGATCGACGACGAGTCGCTGCGTTCGTTTCAAGCCGCAGGCGTACTGGCGGACGTACTTCCGGACCTGATTCAGAATGTCCCGATTCGGTACTACAGCTCCAGCGGCAAACAACTGGCACATGTAAGCCCGGTCGGGCAACCCTACGGCTGGCCGCGCCGCAACCTCTTCTTTCAGCCACTCATGGAAGCGGCTCTGCGTAAAGGGTTCGATCGCTTCGATCATGTTCGATTACGGGTGGCATCCGAGGTGACCGACGTGGCGCAGGACGCGAACGGGGTTGAGCTGGCCGCGAAGTCGCCGGACGGCGAGGTTCGAATCCGGGCCAGGTACGTCGTGGGTGCCGACGGCGGCCGCAGCTTCGTACGCGATGCGCTCGGTATTGCCTTGCGCGGCGAGACAGCGCCATCGAAATGGCTCGTGGTGGACGTGAGCGACGACACGTGGGACGCTCCGTTCTCGGCGGTCTACTGCGATCCGGATCGACCCGCGATGACCATTCCACTTCCCTACGGGCATCGTCGATTCGAATTCAAATTGCTACCCGACGAAACGGAAGACGAAGTGGTCACCGACGAGTCGGTGCAACGTCTCGTCGGACGCTTCTACCGGGGAATCCCGACGCCCACCATCTCGCGGCGGCGCGTGTATTGGCATCATTCGCGTACCGCGGAGACCTTCGGTGTCGGCCGCGTCTTCGTGGCGGGCGATGCCGCCCATCTTCAGCCACCGTTCTTCGGGCAGGGCATGAACTCCGGTATCAGGGACGCAACCAACTTGGCGTGGAAGCTCGCTGCTGTCACACAGGGACGTGCGGACGCGCGGTTGCTGGCAACCTACGACGCCGAGCGGCGCGGCAACGCCGAGACCATGGTGTCGTTCGCGACGCGGGTCGGAAGCTATTACCAACCCCGCAATCGTGCGACCGAGATGGTTCGCGACGTGCTGTTTCGCAACGTCCAGCGGATACCCGGCGCGCGTGAATACATACTTCAGATGAAGTACAAACCGGCCCCGCGCTATCGCGACGGCGTCGTGGTCGGTGGAGCGACGAACGACAAGGGGTCGCCGGTCGGTCGGATGTTCGGCCAGCCCTCGGTGCAGACGGCCGACGGTGTTCGCCTCGAGCTCGACGACGCGGTCGGCGGAAACTTCGCGATTCTGGGGTTGACAGCGGACCCGGCGGATCACCTTCGAGACGTGACTCGTGATCGATGGACCGCGTTGGGCGCGAAGCTCTTTCATGTGACCCCCACGTTGACCGCGCGCCGTCACGGATTCGAGACGACGACCGCCACGACGGAGCTCCGCGATATCGCCGGCTATTTCCGCGATCTCTTGCTCGCACGTAAAGACGACGAGGTACTGATTCTGCGGCCCGACAGATACGTGGCAGCGGTATGCCGCAGCAACGATCTCGAAAGGGTCGTCACACAGCTGTGTGACCTCATCGAAACTCCGTCTCGGATAGGAACTCCCGAACATGGCTGATACACGGACGCACGACGTGATAGTTCTCGGCGCCGGTGCTGCGGGTTTGGTTGCCGCGATATCGGCGCACGACGCGGGCGCCGACGTAGGGATCTACGAGAAGGCAGAGCAGGTCGGTGGTACTGCGGCGTGGTCGGGCGGCATGGTCTGGATGCCCAACAACCCGCACATGGCCGCACTCGGTGTTTCCGACAGTTCCGAGGAAGCGCTCATCTACATTCGTTCTTTGACGCACGATCTCGTCGACGACGCCGTTCTCGAATCGTTCGTTCACAAGGGCCCCCAAGTGATCTCTTGGCTGGAAGAACACACTCCCGCCCGGTTCAAGATCATCGAGAATTTCCCCGATTACCACCCCACCCACCCGGGTGCGAAGGAAAACGGTGGCCGCACGCTGATGTGCCCGATGTTTCCGTTCGCCGAGCTGGGGGACTGGGCGGAGAAGGTATGGGTCGGTCATCAGCTACCCGTGAACATTTCGCTGGACGAGACGACGTTCGGCGAGGGCGCGTCCAGCGGTCCCACGGCGGAAGACCTGGCCGCACGGAAGGCCACAGACGCGCGCGGCACCGGGCAGGCTCTGATGGGCGCTCTTCTCAAAGGATGCCTCGACCGTGGTCTGCTGCCGTACACGTCGACACCTGCGCAGTCGCTCGTTGTCGAGGACGGCCGCGTCGTTGGCGTTCGTTTCGGTTCGGAGACAGAGGATTTCGAAGTTCGTGCTCGGCGCGGCGTCATCCTCGCCACCGGCGGTTTCGAACAGAACGCGGAGATGGTGCGCTCGTTCCTCCGTGGGCCACTCGATCGGCCGGTATCGGTACCGACGAACACCGGTGACGGCCTGAAGATGGCGATGCGTATCGGTGCCGGACTCGGAAACATGCGGGAAGCGTGGTGGGCACCCACCATCGACGTCGATCGGCCCGGTCTGGGGCGAGTGCCCTACCTGGTCAACGGAGAGCGTTCACGTCCGCACAGCATCATGGTCAACCGTGCGGGTAACCGGTTCGCCAACGAATCGGCGAACTACAACGCCTTCGGGGCGGCATTTCATTACCTGGACGTGTCGACCTACGACTACAACAATCACCCAGCTTGGCTGCTGTTCGACAACTACTACATGGAGAAGTTCGGTCTGGCAGGCTATTTCCCACCCGCAGCCCTTCCCAACTGGATCGTCACAGCGGGTTCCATCGGAGCGCTCGCGAAGACGATCGACGTGCCGGCAGCTCAGCTGGAAGCCACCGTACTTCGGTGGAACAAACATGCTGTCGACGGCAAGGACCCACAGTTCGGACGTGGTGAGTCGACACTCGACCAGTGGTGGGGCGACCGCGAGGTCGGAGCCAGGTCGGCCGCCAACGTAGCGCCGCTGGATACTGCGCCGTACTACGCCGTGCAGGTGCGCAGCGGCGCGTTGGGCACGAAGGGCGGCCCGAGGACCGATCCGAGCGGGCGCGTTCTCGACGTCGACGGGCTCGAGATCCCCGGACTGTACGCGGCAGGCAACGTGATGGCGTCGGCGATGGGGATGACGTACGGCGGTGCCGGTGGAACTCTGGGACCTGCTTTGGTGTTCGGCTGGTTGGCTGGACGAGACGCCGCCGGCAGTGCTGGAGTCTGACCGGCTCCACGGCCTCATCGGCGCGCGCGGAAGCGACTCCCGACGGCCATGCTCGTGGCCGACATGACGAACACCGGGTCGAACGGTGCGTCTTTTGCAACAGCCCTCGCTGTCCGCGGTGTCAATCCGGTGCCCGCCCGGTGCGAGCGCCGGGTCGGCGCTCGCACTCGACCGAGTTCAGTTCACGCCGGTGACAGGGATCGATCCACCGGTTACCGCTGCGCCGTCGTCCGAAAGAAGGAACTCGATGACGCGCGCGATGTCGGCGGGCTTCGCCCAATCCTCACGCGTCGAATCGGGCATCGCCGCACGATTGCCCGGTGTATCGATCACGAACGGGAGTAGTGCATTGACTCGGATGCGATCGTCGGAATACTCCAGCGCAAGGGTTTCCACGAGTGATACCACCGCTGCCTTCGATGCGATGTACGCCGCCGCACCCGCGAAGGGGCGGCGTGTCGCCGCTGCGGAAATGCAGATGACCGAGCCGCCACCACCGCGGATGAGGTGGGGAAGCGCAGCCTGGGTGACGGTGTAGGCGGTACGAACGTTCAGGTTCAGCTGCGCGTCCAATACGGCGACTGGTTCTTCGTGTACCCGATGGCCGGAGGTGAAGCCACCGACTAGATTGACCAAGCCGAACAAGGGAGCGCCTGGTTCCGCCGCGGCAATCCGGATGGCGTTCTCTAGCGCGGACGGATCCGACAGGTCCGCCTGAACGAGGTGCAGATTCGGGTGTTCACCCAGCCTGGCGAGTTCGTCCCGGACGAGCCAGGGCACGACGACACGCCATCCGGTCCCGAGCAGGTGCGCGGTGACGGCCGAACCGAGACCGCCGGTGCCGCCGGTCACCAGGGCGGTGCGGGTCGTTGTCGAAGTGTCCACGGCCATTTACTTCCCCTGCCAGACCGGTGCGCGCTTCTCGGCGAACGCGCGGGGGCCTTCCTTCGCATCCTGGGAGTGCGCGATCGCGGGGAGTGCGTCGCTCGTCATCGCCCATCCGGCGGCTTCGCCGGGACGAGTTCCATCGGCATTCTGCTGCAAGGCGATTCGCTTGTGCGCCTGAACGGCCAGTGGAGCGTTGGCAGCGATTCTCTCGGCCAGTCCGAGCGCGGTGTCCAGCACCCGGTCAGCAGGCACGACCCGATTGATCAGGTGGAACTCGAGCGCTTGCTGCGCGGTGATCGGGTCACCGGTCAGCAAGAGTTCCATAGCCACCGTCGGTGGCAGCGCGTGGGCGAGCCGAAAGGCCCCACCCGCGCCCGCGATGAGCCCGCGCGTGACTTCGGGCAGGCCGAACACCGCGGAGTCGGCCGCGACGGCCAAGTCGCTGGCGAGCACCAGTTCGGTGCCACCCCCGAGCGCGGGCCCGTTCACCGCGGCGATCGTCGGTTTGGAAATGGCATGGGAGACATAGCCCGCCAGTCCCCACTTCTCGCGTCCTTCGGGGATGACGCTCTCGCCGCGGGCGAGGGCCTTCAGATCGGCGCCTGCGCAGAATGCTTTGTCGCCGGCACCGGTCAGAACGACGACGCGGACATCTGCCTCGTTCTCGGCTTCTTCGAGTGCGTCACCGACGCGAATGCACATCTCGGCATTGACGGCGTTGCGGGCCTGCGGCCGGTTCAGCGTGATGAGCATGACGTGCCCACGACGTTCGATCAAGGCGGGTGCGTCGGCCGTGGTCGTTGTTTCCGACATCGAATTCCTTTGCTGTGCGGTGGTTTTGCTCATTGCCAGGTCGTGCCCGGGGGAGCGGGCGCGCGTGGGGGTGGTGTGGGAACCGGTGACGGGGTGCGGGAGAAGGCCGGGACCGGGCTCGGTTGTACGACGCCGCCGATCGTGGTGAAGGTGCCTCGTGCCCGAAAGTGCGGGTTGTCCGGTGCCTCGGCGAAACTCGACACGGGCGTGACGCAGGCATCGAGGTCCTCGAATATTGCGGCCCAGTGATCGCGTGTGTTCGAGGCGAACCGATCGGCGATGACACTGCGGAGCGTGGGCCACTGCGCCCGGTCATGTTGCGGTGGAACGTCGTTCGGGTCGAGGTCGAGTGCGGCGAGCAACCTGTTGTAGAACAGCGGCTCGAACGCACCTACCGCCATGTACTTACCGTCGGCGCACTCGTAGGTATCCCAGAAAGGGCAACTGCCATCGACGAGGTTGTGTCCTCGGTCGTCGGACCAGGCGCCGGTGGCGCGCATGGACCATGCTTGTTGGGCGAGCAGTGCGGCGCCGTCGGCCATGGCGACGTCCACCACCTGCCCTTGCCCGGAGGACTGTCGTTCCCAGAGCGCGGCCAGGATGCCGGTTACGAGAAACATCGAACCGGCCCCGAAACCGGCGATGAGATTCAGCGGAGGAACCGGCCGTTCGCCTGCGCGCCCCATCGCGTGCAGGATGCCGGTGGGGGCCAGGAAATTGATGTCGTGTCCGGCCTTCCGCGCATTCGGACCGTCCTGCCCCCAGCCGGTGACACGCGCGTACACGAGCCCCGGAAAAAGTCCGAGCATATCCTGTGGCCCGATGCCGAGTCGCTCGGTCACTCCGGGCCGGAAGCCCTCGATGAGGACGTCGGCTCGCTCGGCCAGGGAACGGAGGCGGTCGATTCCGGCCGATGTCTTCAGATCGGCCTCTACCACCACTCGCCCTCGCGAGAGGTGACTGGTGGCCTCCGCGTCGAATTCACCTGGGCGCTGCACTCGGATGACCTCGGCTCCCATGTCCGCCAACAACATCGCCGCATGAGAACTGGGACCGATATTGGCGATCTCGAGCACCCGCAGCCCTGCGAGACTGCCTTCCCGCGCCGATGACGTCATGTCCACACTCGGGCAGCAGATTCCGAGTGCCGTGGTGGCGCGGACGGCACGGCGGGCGGAGTTTCTCCGGCCGGCGGGTCCGCGTGGCCGACGGTGTCGGTAGCCACGCGCTCAGTCGCTGGACGGCAGCGGCTTGGCCGCCTTCAGCGTCAATGCGGTGCCATCGAGTGCGAGCGAGCCTGCGCCGGCCTTGGTGGCGAGTACCTCAACGGTGCCGTCGGCATTGACATATCGCTTGCCGATCGCGGTTCCCTCGGTGAATCCCTCTGTGGCAGTGAGGCCTTCGGCGGGAGTCTCGGACAGCTCGAGCATGAGATATCCACCGCACTGGAGAGCGACGTCGTGACTGCCCGCACGGACGACGATCACCTGAGTGGTGCACACCTGGCTCCGTAGCCTGGCTCCGGTCTTCAGCATTTCTGGTCTCCTCGAATCTCGTACACAACAGCAGTGAACTTCGTCAGGCCTCAGGCCGATGTGGCCTCGGTCGACGCGAGAATGTCCGCGACGATGTTCCTCCGCAGAATTTTCCCGGTGGGGGTGCTCGGCAACGCAGCCCGAAAGACGATGCGATCCGGCGTCCGCGAGCTGCGGAGCTTTGCGCGAGCGAAGTCGCGAAGCTGCTCCTGGCCGGAGGCGGCACCGGGTTCGAGTACCACCACCGCGACGATCGCCTGGCCCCAGTGGTCGTCCGGAATGCCTACGACGGCAACGGATCTGACCAGTGGATGCTCGACGAGCACATCCTCGATCTCCGCCGGCGCGATGTTCTCGCCACCACGAATAATGGTGTCGTCGTTGCGTCCGACGATGAAGAGGAATCCGTCGGCATCCTGATAGGCGAGGTCCTTCGTAGGGAACCACCCTTCGGAGTCGAGCACGGAACCAGAACCCATGTACTCACCAGAAACCTGCGGCCCACGTACCCAGAGTTCGCCCTGTTCGCCGGGCGGAACCGTATTGCCGTCGGCGTCGCGGATCTCGATCTCGATGCCAGGCACCGGGCGCCCGATCGATCCGAGGCGGGCGGCGACTTCCGGATCGTCGCTGTCGAGCGCGTCTCGGTGGTCCTCGGGTCCGAGCAGGGCGATGGTCGAGCTGGTCTCGGTGAGGCCGTAGGCGTTGACGAATCCGACGCCGGGGAACGCACGTAGCGCGGCTTCGAGAGTGGGCCTTGGCATGCGAGCGCCACCGTAGGACAGTGATTTCAACGTCGGAATGTCGACGTGTGCGGCGCCCAGATGATCGACGATGCGGTCGAGCATCGTCGGGACGACCATGGCCGACGTCGCATGCTGCTCGCGGGCGAGCGAAACCCACCGCGCGGCATCGAAGTTGGGGAGGTAGATCATCCGCCTGCACGCGTAGAAGTTGCTGACGATCGTTCCCATTCCGGCCACGTGGTAGGGCGGGACGCTGATGAGGGCAGCGTCGGCTTCGTCCGCCGAACCGAACTCGACCGTGCTCATCACGTAGCTCAGCAGGTGGCTGTGACGCAGCACGACACCCTTGGGTTCGGACGTCGTGCCACTGGTGAACAGCACGATCGCCGGAGCTTCCGGATTGACGTCGATGGCAGGCAACGGCGCGGGTACGCGCTCGCGCCCCTGCATGAACAGTTGGTCGGTGCGCACGACAGGTGCTTCTACTCCGGAGACGGTGTGCTCGTACGAGCGGTCGACTACGACCACGGCTCCGTCGATCCGAGCGATCAACGCTTCCAGCGCACCGGCAGCGAGCCGGTAGTTGACGGGGGTGAACGGGATACCGGCGTAGGCCGAAGCGAAAAGCAGGGTGGGGAGTTCGAGACCCGAGCCACCCAGGAACACAACACCTTTGGCTCCGGACTCGATGAGAACACTGCCGACACCCGCCACCGACTCGGCGAACTGCTGGTAGCTCAGTGAAGAGTCTTCGACGGAGACGGCGATGCGGTCAGGGTTACCCGAGACCGCCATCTCCAAAATCAGGGAAATGCTCATGGGCGGCTGTCCACTCCTGGTGGTGTCGTGCTAACTCTCCCAGCACGATAGGCCATATTCTGACAGCTTGTCCACAATCGGGAAATGAGGAGACCCTTGATCGGGGACTGGGCTCGGAGTATAGCCACTGACCTGCAAAGAGGGATAGTGCCGCGCATCGGAGCATGACTGTTCCGCGGATTCTGCTGTCAGATATCCTTCGGATTCGATAGCTTTAATCTGACATCTGAGGTCACAAACTTCGGTGACCGGTGTCCGCTCACCCGATCGAAAGGTAGTACCGCCATGGCATTGGCGATCTCGGAGGAACACAAGGACCTTGCTGACGTGGCGGTATCTCATCTGGCGCGGCACAAGGCGCGCCAGACCGCGCGGGGGACACTGGACTGTGTCACCGACTTCTCGGCGCTACCCCTGTGGGCCGCCACGGCAGAACTCGGATGGCTCGGGTTGCATCTCCCCGAAGAGTACGGCGGGTCCGGATTCGGGCTGCCGGAACTGAGTGTCGTCCTCGAGGCGCTGGGACACGAAGTGTCACCCGGACCGTTTCTGCCTACCGTGGCCGCTTCTGCCGTCATCGATCGCTGCGCGCCGGACGCGGTGCGATCCGCGCTCCTGCCCGGACTGGCCGCCGGAAGCACCGTCGGGGCTCTCGGGTTGTCGGACGGGCTCGTCCTGGATGGGGACGGAATTCTCAGCGGGGAGAGCCGAGCGGTTCTCGGCGCACCGGATGCCGACGTCCTGGCGTTGCTCGTCGGCGACGACGTCGTGCTCCTCGATCCCACTGCGGCGGGAGTATCGATCGAGGTTCAGAAGGGACTCGATCCGACGCGTCGGATCGGCAAGGTAACCGTCGCCGGTGCAGTGGTCGAATCCGACAGAGTTCTACGCGGGGCGGCGCGAAGCGCCACAACGTTGTTCCGCATCCTTGCCTCGGCGGAGGCGGTGGGCAGCTCGCTCGCATGCCTCGAGGAGGCGACCGCATACGCGAAGACACGGGAACAGTTCGGCCGGGCCATCGGCACATTTCAGGCGGTCAAGCATCACTGCGCGAATATGCTCATCGAGGCGGAGAAGACAGTCGCGGCAACCTGGGATGCCGCTCGCTCGAGCGATGTGGAGGGCGCGTGGTTCGCCGCCGCGGTCGCGGCGTCGCACGCGGCGCGGGCTCAGGTCATGACCGCGCGCACCAACATTCAGCTCCACGGCGGAATCGGGTTCACCTGGGAGCACGATGCGCACCTGTATCTGCGGCGCGCTCAGACCGTTGCGGCACTGTTGGACGACCGAGAGCCGCTGTCGGACATCACGGCCGCGTTCCGATCCGGCGAAGCGCACGGTGCGTTGTTCGAATTGCCGGACGAGGCGGACAAATACCGCACGGATGCCCGCGACGCCGTCGAGCACCTGGCCACGCTTCCCGAGTCCGAGCGTCGGAACTTCCTGGTGGACAGCGGGTATCTCGTCCCGCATTGGCCTGCTCCGTGGGGCCGAGCTGCTGGAGTGATCGAGCAGTTGGTGATCGAAGAGGAATTCCGGGGAGTCGACCTTCCCGAACTCGGGATCGGTGGGTGGGTGAACCTGACGATCTCGCAGGAAGGTACGGACGAGCAGAAGGAGCGGTGGGTCGATGACGTTCTTCGTGGTAACACCGACTGGTGTCAGCTCTTCAGTGAGCCGGGCGCGGGATCGGATGCCGCAGCAGTGCGTACTGCGGGTAAGCGCGTCGAGGGCGGCTGGCGGGTCACCGGGCAGAAAGTGTGGACCAGCGCCGCGCTGCACTGCAAATGGGGATTGGCGACGGTGCGCACCGACCCCACTGCGTCCAAGCACGCCGGAGTATCGATGATGGCGATCGATCTCGAGGCCCCCGGAGTCGAGGTCAGACCGCTGCGTGAAATCACCGGCGACGAATTGTTCAACGAGGTCTTCTTCGATGATGTCTTCGTGCCCGACGCCGATGTGGTCGGCGGAGAAGGCCAGGGCTGGAAGGTCGCTCGTGCCACGCTCGGTAACGAGCGGGTGTCCATCGGCGGCGGGAGCGGTTCGATCGGATTCACCGGCGTCGAACTGGTCAAGCTGCTCGACGGATCCACACCCCCGCGCATCGACGATGAGCGTGCGGTGGGTGAGATGCTCGCCGAAGAACATACGCTGCGGCTACTGAATCTCCGCCAGGCCGCGCGGGCGATCATCGGTGCCGGGCCAGGGCCCGAGGCAAACGTGACCAAGCTGCTCAAAGCCGAACATTCGCAGCGGATCACGAACCTCGGGATGGAACTGGCGGGGACCGGGGCGGTGACGGGAGAGTCACCGGACCTGTCCTACGACTACCTGTTCACCCGGTGTCTGACGATCGCAGGCGGGACGTCGGAGATCATGCGAAACACCATCGCCGAGCGTCTGCTCGGACTTCCCCGAGATCCCCTCACTCGCTGACGGACAGGAACCAGAGGCAAGCACCATGACCGAGTTGCCGCTCGACGACATCACCGTCGTCAGCCTCGAGCAGGCGGTCGCTGCGCCGTACGCCACTCGACAACTGGCGGACCTCGGCGATGGGGCTCGGTTCAGACGCCCTGGCGCTGAGTCACCCGTCGCTGATCGTGTGCAAATGTCGGGAATCTGACGTTCTGCTCTACCAACGACATCGGTCCGGTTCGCTCGGAGTACTCCGAGCGAACCGGACCGATGTGCTCGATGCGACTGTCGGCTCGGTCTACTTGGGCGAGAACCGCAGCGCGCCGTCGATCCGGATCACCTCACCGTTCAGATAGTCGTTCTCGGCGATGTGCTGCACGAGCCCGGCGTATTCGGACGGGCTGCCCATGCGGTTGGGGAACGGAACGTTCGACCCCCAGAACTTCTCGGCCTCTTCACGTTCCATCCGGAACGCAGGGGTGAAGAACGTTCCCGGAGCGATTGCCATGACGCGAATGCCGAGCTTGGTCAGATCGCGTGCGGCGGGCAGGGTGAGGCCGACGACGCCACCCTTGGCTGCCGAGTACGCGGTCTGACCGATCTGGCCTTCGAAGGCGGCGATACTGGCGGTGTTGATGATGACGCCGCGCCCGCTTTCGCCGGCGGGCTCGTTCCGGGCCATGCTGGCGGCACCGAGTCGCAGCACGTTGAACGTGCCGTTGAGGAACAGGTTGATGTACCACTGGAACTGCTCGAACGACGCCGGTTCGCCGTCCTTACCGACCACTCGGGACGCTCCGGCGCCGCCGCCGTGCGCATTGACGACGATTCGTAACGAGGCGAGTTCGTTCGCTGCGGCCAGTGCGGCGTTGACGCTGGTCTCATCCATCACATCGGTGCTGACGTACCTGACCTTCCCGCCCAGCTCGGCCTCGAGCGCCTTGCCCTTCTCGTCGTTGAGATCGGCGATGACGACCGCGGTGCCCTTGGCCGCGAGCTGACGGACGGTTGCCTCACCGAGGCCACCTGCGCCCCCGGTGACGAGCGCGGACGCTGTGCTGATGTCCATATGATGGATCCTCTCCTGGCGCGAGTGTCGTGACGTGGTGAGTACTCGTGGCCGAGACGGTGCGTACCGGTCCACCACCTTAAAATGACACAAACGTCAGAAATATTCAAGAAGGACGACGAATGGTGTCGTATCAGCACATTCAATCCGGGAACATGCTGTCAGATGCTGCTGAAATCAGCGCGCTCGAGTGAAAAATCCGCGTCGCACGCCAGCGATCAGGAGATCGAGAACCTCGTCGCGCGACAGAGGCGTCGGGAGCTCCTGAATGGCCTCTGGCACGCGAGCGATGACGGCGCGGAAGATCAGTGCCGCCATCACCGGGTCGAACGGGTAGTCGCGCTTACGCGAGCTGACGGCTCGTAGCAACGCGCTGTCCATCTTCGCCTGCCCGAACGACCCCAGGCGCAGGACGATGTCGCTGTCGGTACTGTGTTCGGTCCAGGCGTCGATGGTGCCGGCGAAGCGATGCGAGAAGTGAACGTATTCGTCGAGCCACTGGCGGAATTCGGTGTCGTCCGAGGCCATCGGGTCGATCCGCATGATCCGGTCAGCGAAATCGACTGTCGACGCGATGGCTTCGGTACTCAGTGCGACCAGAAGGTCCTGCTTCTCGCTGAAGTACTTGTAGAAGGTGCCGCGCGCAAGACCTGCCTGTTCGACGATGTCGTCGACGCTCGTGCGGTGGTAGCCCCGCTCACGAAACTGAACGGCACCCGCTTCCACCAGCGACTGCACCGTGTTGACCGCGCGCTTGCTCAATCCGGCGGTGCGATCTTGCATGGTGAGTCCCGCTACTTCGGGAATCGGAGGGACATCTATGGATTCGTGCCCCACCGCGCTGAGTCCCAGGCCGCTCAGTACCGAGTCGGGCGTATCGGGAAACAACATCAGCTGTAGGAAGACCGACACCGAGTCGACCACCGACTGTGTGTCGCGGCCGTAAGCGCGGTCGGTGTGAATGAACAGGTTCATCCTGTGCACCACCGCGGTCATCGTCGCGGCAGCGGCGCCGGCGTCCATCCCGACCAGTCCGGAGGACACCAGGCGATCGGCGATCCGGTGGTTGTATCCGCCGACGAATCGATTGATTTCCGGGCGTACTGCGGTATCCGAGGACGCGACCCCCGTCCACTGCACGAACATGGTGGAGTACTTCTCGAAGACCCAGCTCCATTCACCGAGCCACCAGTTCAGGTTGTCGAATCCCACGTCCGTGGGACCCAGTGGCCCGATCCGGCGCGCGACCCGGAACAGGGCGCGGCCGCACTCCTCCAGGAGTTCGAGAAAGATCGCGTCCTTGCCGGGAAAGTACTGGTACAAGGTGGCGCGGGAGATTCCCGCACCCTTCGCGATGGTATCGACCGAGGTATTGAAGAATCCGACTTCACCGAAGAGTTCGAGTGACACTTCGACGATTTTGCTGCGCGTGTTCGCGCCCCGTGTCCCCACCTCAGGACTCGATGGGCCATAACTTGCGCGACGAGTGATCGGATTATCTGACATCAATGAACAGCTTATGACGAGATGTGCCCGCATAGCGAACCGGCGCCATGGTGTGCCTTGGTTACGAGCCGATGTCGATCCGGAATTCGGCGGTGCCGGTGATCGCCGCCCCACCGGTCTGACGCGTGCAGGTCAGCTCAACGGTGACGAGTTGCCCTCCATCAGAGGTCGGTCGGGTGTCGGTGACTTCGCCCGTGCAGGTCAGAATGTCCCCCGGCCACACCTGTTCCTTGAACCGGACCCCGAACCGACGAAGGTTGGTCGCGCCGAGCCAGTCGGTGGCGAACGTGGCCAGGAGCGCGGACTGATGCATTCCTTGGGAGAACACCGACGGATGGCCCGCTGCTCGGGCGATGATGTCGTCATAGTGCATCGGGTTCAGATCACCTGACGCACCGGAGTATCGAACGAACATCTGCGTGGTCAGCGGTCCGAAGGTGCGGGGCTGCGCCCTGGTTCCGACGGCAATTGCGGTAGCGGTCCCGGTCATTTCGACTCTCCTCTGGCTGCTGTCTGGATGAACGTGGCACGTGCTTCGGCGATCAACGCGCCCTCGGGGGAGCGGAACTCGGTGGCGACGACGGCGAACGTCATCTCACCGCCACGCTTACCGGGCTTGGCGTAACGGTCCAGAACTCGTTCCTGCGCGATGAGTTTGTCACCGGCTCGGGGTAGTTCGCCGTGGAAGATGTACTCCTGCTCGCCATGGAGCAGTCGTTTGCGATCGAATCCCACTGTCACACGGGCACCCGGCGGTGCCCACTGCACGGCATTGATCAGAAACGTCGGCGGAACAACGGCTTCGGGTCCCTGGTAGGCCTCGTTGTCCGACTGCATCGCGGCGGCGAACTCGCGGATCTTGCCGCGTTCGATGAACACTTCCCAGCTGTCGCCCACTGTGCCGACTGGTGCGGGAGTGGGGGATTCGGTCGTCATGGCCGGGTGTCTCCTCTGTTGAAGGTGATCGGTGCGATAGCGCTCGACGAGCGCCACCGCTGTCGTGGGATAACTGCGGGCGGTGGTTTCATCGAGTCCGTCGCGAATGAGCAGCAGAGCAAGACGATTGGTGATGAGAGCCAGCACCACCGCAGCCAGCAGCTGGAAGTAGGAGATGTCGCCGATGAGTCGCCCGCCGAAGCTCAGGTAACGGCGGACCGTTTCCTCGTCATCGGGAACTCCCAGCATTCTGGTGAAGCCGAGCGCCTCACAGAGGTAGCGCTCGAACATCAGCCACCATCCGAGGTCGATGTCCGCCGGACCGGTCGATGCTGTCTCCCAGTCGTAGAGTGCTGAAACCGACAGATCCTCGGCAAACGACATGTTGCCTACCCGGGCGTCCCCCCAGACCACGGTCTCGGCATCGGTATGCGGCGCGTGTTCGAGTAACTCCGTCATCGCCGATGCGAGTTCCTCGGTACCCACGACGAGATCATTGCGCCGCTGTTCGTACCAGCGTCGTACGTTGTCGACGTAGCGCTCGAGTGGCGTTCCGCCGGTGCCGGGTCCGCGCAGGAATGCGAGATCTTCGGCATCGTCGATCTGGTGCACAGCAACAAGTGCGCGTAATGCGTTGTCACACATCGCTTCCCGCTGATCAACGGTGAGCTCGGTGGTCCAGCCACGTTTGTGCCAGCTCGGGACATCCGACGGCGTGCGGCCTTCGACACGTTCCATCAGGTAGAACGGAGCGCCGAGCACCGCCGAGTCTCGTTCGGTGAGAACGATTGTCGGCGTCGACACACCGGCGTGGCGGCCGAGTATCCGCATCACCTCGGCCTGGCGGACCGCATCGGGTTCGGTGAAGAGTTGATGATCGGCAGCCTGCATTCTCAGAACCAGGTCGCGGATTACGCGCACACCGGCGGCATCGGTCCAGGACGCAGTGAAGAACACCGTTTTGCCGGAGTAGCCGGCGTTCGGTGCGGAGAATTCGGATATCTCGAAGTCGGTGTGAGCGGTCGGTGCCAATCGGTCGGGCAACCACTGTTCGAGTGTGGCGCGGACATCTCCCGCGAGTTGCCCTCGTGTCGCCGTGTAACCCATGTGCTCCCTCGAGTCTGAACGTCAGTTGCGGCTTGTGGCATATAGGCCGACGCGGGACCGCAGCCGCCCACAGGTTCCCGACTATTGCAGAAGTATGTGACCAATACTGTCAGAATAGACGAATGAATCACGAAGAATCCACCCGTGTGGCAGCGCTGAGCGACAAGCCGACCGCCGCATCCGCGCCGACAGACTTGCCGTTGGGCGGCTATGCGCTGCCCGGTCGCGTTCGCGATCCGCGACCGGCGATCGCACAGGCCATCGCAGCGGAGCGCCTGGGAATGAGCACCCTGTGGCTCAGCGAACGGTGGGGCACCAAGGACTTCGGCGTGCTTGCGGGCGCGTTCAGTCAGGTCACCAGCACCATCGAGATCGCTGCGGGTATCACGCACTTTCAGTCTCGGCACCCGGCCCTGCTCGCGTCGTTGGCGATGACAGCGCAGGGGCTGTCGAACGGTCGTGTCGTACTCGGCATCGGTCGCTCGGTCGACAAGATGTGGAGTGCGGTGGGACTGCCGAAGTCCACCAACGCATCCATGGTCGATTCCCTCGACATCTTTCGTCGGCTGTGTCGTGGCGAGAAGGTGAAGTACGACGGACCAGCGGGAACATTCCCATCGCTGCGCTTGACCGATGTGCCGGAGATGCCCACCCCACCGTTGGTGTTCGCGGCCATCGGACCCAAGGGACTCGAACTCGCCGGCCGCCATTTCGACGGGGTCTTGTTGCATCCTTTCCTGACGCCGGAGGCTGTTCGGCGCTCGGCGGATGTGGTGCGTGAGGCCGCGACCGCTGCGGGACGGGACCCGAAGTCGGTGCGGATCTACGCCACCGTCATCGTCGCGTCCGGAATGTCCGAGGAGGAAGAAGCGGCGGTCGTCGGCGGTCGTGCGGTGTCCTACTACCAGATTCCTACGTTCGGAGAGCAGTTGGCGACGGTGAACGGCTGGGATGTGCAGCGGCTGGCCGGCGTTCGTGACCATCCACACCTGGCCGGTGTTCGCGGCGCGGCCGATTCGGTACTCGAGCGTGATCAGATGGTCGAGGTCGCCCGTGCGCTGCCCGAGCAGTGGATACGCCGTGCGGCGGCGCTGGGAACTCCGAGCGAATGCTGGGAGATGTTCGAGCGGTATCGCGACGCGGGCGCGGACGAACTCGTTTTGCACGGCAGCACCCCGGATCAACTCGGAGACGTTGTCGGCGCCCGCCCGCGAGCGAGCCTTGCCGAAAAGTGACATTACTGCCAGAATCGAGGTTCGGTGGCTGCGGTGTGTGCCGCCGTGGCCGATCGAGAGGTATCGAAAGTGCACGATTACGACGGCGCCTACATCAGCGGCAAGTGGCGGGCAGGCACCGGTGAACGGATAGCGGTGTGTTCCCCCGCGGACGGCTCCGTCCTGGGCCACGTCACCGCCGCGACGACGGACGACGTCGATGCCGCGGTCGACGCGGCGCATCAGGCGGGGACCGTCGGACCATGGGCATCGACCACCGCAGCCGAACGTGCCGCTGCGATCGGTCGATTGGCCGACGAGATCCAGGCACGATCGAGTGCCTTGGCCGATGTCGTGTCCGCGGAGGTGGGATCACCACGGAAGTGGGCCTCGTTCGGTCAAATCGGCGTGACCATCGGTGTGTTGCGGACTTACCAGAAGATCACCGAAGACTTCGTTTTCGAGGACACTCGCCCCTCCGCCATGGGCGGGCAGGTGCTGGTGCAGCGGCTTGCGGTGGGTGTGGTCGGTGCGATTCTTCCGTGGAACGCGCCGTTGTTCACCGCCGCGCTCAAGCTTGCGCCCGCGCTCGCCGCAGGCTGCACCGTAGTACTCAAGCCATCGCCCGAAGCTCCTCTCGCCCTGTCGATGCTCACCGAGGCTATCGAGGCAGCGAGCCTGCCCGACGGCGTGATCAACATCGTCTCCGGGGGCATCGAGACGGGTGAAGCGCTGGTGTCGCACCACGGTGTGGACAAGATCAGCTTCACCGGGTCCACCGCGGCAGGAAAGAAGATCGGTGCGGCCTGCGCTGCGGACGTTCGTCGGTGTGTCCTGGAACTGGGTGGTAAATCCGCCGCCGTCGTGCTGGACGACGTAGTCCTCGACGACGAGACGGTGGGTGGGCTCGTCACCGGTGTGATGGCGAACAACGGCCAGATCTGCGTCGCTCAGACTCGCATTCTGGTACCCGAGTCTCGGTACGACGAGGTTGTCGACGCTCTGGGAGCCGCTGCAGGGCGGATGAAGGTCGGCGATCCCGCCGATCGAGCGACGCAGGTCGGCCCGGTCATCAATCGTGCTGCGCGCGACCGCATAGAGAACGTTGTCGCTCGAGCACAATCGGACGGTGCGCGCGTAGTCGCCGGCGGCGTCCGGCCGGAGGGGCTGGATTCGGGATGGTTCGTCGCGCCGACGATCGTTGCCGATGTCGACAATCGTGCCGAGATCGCTCGAGCGGAACTGTTCGGTCCGGTGGCGGTGGTGATCGCCTATCGGGACGACGACGACGCCGTGGCGCAGGCCAACGATTCCGACTACGGACTTGCCGCAGCGGTGTGGTCCGCCGATCGTGCACGGGCTGCGCGCGTGGCGGCGCGACTGCGCGTCGGATCGGTGTCCATCAACTCGCCGGGGCCAATCGACTTCGGATCTCCCTTCGGGGGATTCAAGCAGTCGGGCATCGGCCGTGAGGGTGGTCCCGAAGGTATCGACGGATTCGTCGAGCCTCGATCGATCATTCTCTGATTCACCCCACATTTTCGTTGGAAGGACATTCATGCAGACCCAGGCAGCCGTTCTGTGGGAACGCAATTCGCCCTGGTCGATCGAGACGATCGAACTCGATGCGCCGAAGGAACAGGAAGTGCTCGTCGAGTTGCACGCATCGGGAATGTGCCACTCGGATGAGCACATAGTGACCGGTGACATGCCGTTCGCATTGCCGTGCATC
The DNA here is from genome assembly GCF_001613065.1 of Nocardia miyunensis NBRC 108239. Classification (GTDB taxonomy): domain Bacteria; phylum Actinomycetota; class Actinomycetes; order Mycobacteriales; family Mycobacteriaceae; genus Nocardia; species Nocardia miyunensis. Next base: position 473,913 of record NZ_BDBQ01000001.1, on the reverse strand, counting down.
GGTGGACACGAAGGTGCGGGCGTCGTGAAAGCGGTGGGGTCGCACGTGTCGTGGATCGAGCCGGGTGACCATGTCGTATTCAGTTTCATCCCATCCTGCGGACGGTGTCCCTCATGTTCGACAGGGCATCAGAACCTGTGCGATCTCGGTGCGAAGATATACAGCGGCAAGCAGATTCAGGACGGGACGGCGCGCCACCACATCCGTGAGCAGGATCTGGCGCTGGCCTGTGGCATCGGTTCCTTCGCCAAGCACACCGTCGTGAACGAAGCCAGCTGCATCAAGATCGACCCGCACCACGCGCTGGACCGCGCGTGCCTGCTGGGATGCGGGTTCATCACCGGGTGGGGATCTGCGGTCTACACCGCGGACGTCCGGCCTGGTGAAACAGTGGTCGTGGCCGGTGTCGGTGGTATCGGTGCCGCGGCGATCCAGGGCGCGAGGCTGGCCGGTGCGCGCACGATCACGGCGATCGACCCCAACGAGTTCAAGCGGGAGATGGCACTGAAGATGGGCGCCACTCATGTGGCGGCGTCTTGGGAAGAGGCCAAAGCGGTTGTCGCAGAGGCTACCTGGAATCGTGGCGCGGACAAGTTCATCACGGCCATGGGTGTCGGTGAGGGCAGCCTGGTGTCGAAGGCCCTCGCGATGATCGCCAAGCGTGGCCGGTTGGTCGTCACCAACATCCATCCCATGCTCGAGCGCGAGGTGTCCGCGAATCTGATGGATCTGACACTGCAGGAGAAGCAGATCGTAGGAAGTCTCTATGGTTCGGCGAATCCCCGTGGCGACATCCCGAAGGTTCTCGAACTGTGGGGTGCGGGTTCGGTGGACCTCGACGCGATGGTCACTCGGACCTACCCGCTCGAGAAGGTCAATGACGGTTATGACGACATGCGCGCCGGCCGTAACATCCGCGGCGTGCTCAGCTACACCGCTGCGGAGGCATCCGTGGTGTAGTCGAAACCGGACGCATGAGCCCCTGCCGCTTTTCTCTCGGAAGCAGCAGGGGCTCTGAGGTTTCCGGACTCGGGAGTGGTTCCGTGGCCGCGCGTTCGAGTCCGGTATCGGTACCGAACGGACTATTCGGAAGCAGTGCCGCCGCCACCGACCCGATGATCGCCACCGGAACGCATTGCAGGAAGGGGTCGCGGATCGTCGCCGCCAATTCGCCCGAATCGCAGGAGGTCTGCCGAACGCACCGGACCTACGGCGGTGACCCACCCGCTCCGGCCCCCGAGCGTGCGAACGGAGGTCGACATTCCGGCAGTGGGGGAGAGTCCCGCGTACAACGATGAGACGACAAGCACCCGATTGCCGCGAGCAGCAATCGGGTGTGCGAGAGGCGGTCTGGGAGCGCGCCCGGATTCTCGGACTGACGGTCGTGGTGAGCAACAACGACGCGGCAAACCGAGCGTACGTCGGCCGACCCGCCCCGGGATCGACTGTCATCACGGGAAGTGACCTCACGATGGTCGTCGATGCCAGGGCGGCCGGCAGAGTCCGAACGTCGATCAGTACCAGCGGTACGTCACGTTACGGGGCGGCAGCTGTCAGAGGACGGCTCCGCTCACCTTGAGTTCGACGATTTCGTCCATCGACAGTCCGATCTCCTCGAGTACCTGATCGGTGTGTTCGCCGTGTTCGGGCGCGCGCTTGACATCACCGGGCTTCTCGTTGAACTGCACTGGCGCGGATACGAGTTTGAAGTCGGTTCCGTTGGCATCGGTGACGTCGGCGATATAGTCGTTGGCTTCGACCTGGGGGTCGGTGACCACCTCGCGGGGAGTCTGTACCACTGACCAGGAACCGTCGATGTCCTTCAGCGCGAACCGCCATTCCTCGAGGGTCTTCTTCGCGAAACCCGCGGCGAGCACTTCGACAAGCGCGACGTGGTTCTGCCCGCGCAGTGCGTGGCTGGCGAACCGTGGGTCATCGATCAGTTCCGGGCTCTCGAGCACTCGCATGAGTTCCGGGAAGTATCGGTCGGATTCGAGCATGACGATCGCGATCGATCGGCCGTCGGCGGTCCGATAGCTGTTGACGAGGGGGTTCGCCGCGGTCGCGGGAACGGTCTTCGGGTATCGGTCGAGTCCGAACGCATGCGCACCGGCGATCGTCGCTCCCATTGCCCATGCGCCGAGCGCGAGCAGTGAACCGTCGACAGTCAGTGCTTCGCCGGTCCGCTCACGATGAAACAGCGCCGAGGAAATCGCCCCCGCGAGTGTCAGGCCACCGAGGGTGTCTCCGAATGCCGGCCCGGGCATGGTGACCGCGTATCCCAGTTCATCGGGGCTGACATTGTCGGCGGCACCGCTACGGGACCAGAACGAGGTCATGTCATACCCGCCACGTTCGGACTCCTCGCCGCGTTGCCCGGCTGCCGATCCGCGGACGTAGATGATCTTGTTGTTGTGTGCGCGTACGTCCTCGACATCGATGCGAAGCTTCTTGCGGGCGCCGGGGCGGAAGTTGGTGAGGAAGACGTCGGCGGTGGCGACGATCTTCATCAGCAGGTCGCGGCCCTCCTCGGTCTTCAAATCCAGTGCGACGCTGCGCTTTCCACGGTTGGGCAGTTCGAACATGTGGTTGACGCCACCGGCGGGGATGAGCCCGGAGCTGACCAGGCCACGCTGTGGGTCCCCGGTCTCGGGATGCTCGATCTTCAGCACGTCGGCGCCCCACTCCGTCAGGATCGCGCCTGCCACCGGTACATAGGTCCACGCCGCGACCTCGACGACTCGGATTCCGTTCATTACACCGACCACGAGAGAGCATCCTTTCGAAAGAACTGGAGCAGTGGATCGGAACGCGGGCGCGGAGGCGCTGGGGGCTGTTCGGATGCCAGCTGCCGAAAGCATCTGACTTAGTGTACATAACGGCCCGCGCCCGCATGTGGTCACAGTCACAGGAGTTGGGTGAATCGTCGCCGACGGGACGCGCAACGCCGAATCCCGCCGGTAAGTGCGCAGTTCGAGTGGATATCTGCCCTACTGGCGGCTATGTCTGTGCGGAAGTTGGGCCACCGGCATGGTGGCGAGTCGGGCATTTCCTGGTCGGATGTATGCGCGAGAAATCTAGTATCACAACGCGTGCCGCCACATGGATGATCAGCTGTATCTGACGCCGGTATGCAGATCGTCGCAGTAACCGGTGCCTAGGGCGCGCCTCCGAGTGTGCGGCTGGATCCGGTCTACTGGAGAATATGCACACGTGTGTCAGAGTGCGTGGCCGTAGTGAGCAGCTTCTCGGTCTTCAGAGCTAGTCATATGCAGTATTGTCTGGCCACTTACGTGGACATGACCATCAGATGTTAGTCTTCGTCCACGGTGACCGGAATCACTCGCAGTCTCGAGGGCGGCATGGATCACCAGCCGCGCCGGCGCCGAACGGAAGGCATTGGAGGATGTACATGTCAAACGATTCGGGTCGAGTGCTCCCCGACGTGACCGAAGAGTCCCGTGCGTTCTGGACCGGTGGATTCGACGGCGAACTCCGCATCACCCGGTGCCAAGCATGCAGAGGGTGGATCCATCCACCCGTCGGGGCCTGCTGGCGTTGCCGCAGTCTCGACGTCGTCCCCGAGGTCGCGTCGGGCAAAGGCAAGGTTGCGGCGTTCACGGTCAACCATCACCCGTGGCTCCCTGCCTTCCCGCCGCCGTATGTGATCGCGGCGGTCGAGCTGGACGACCAACCCGACGTCCGCCTCACCACCTGCTTGGTCGAGGTCGACATCGACTCGGTTGACATAGGTATGGCGGTCGAAGTCGTTTTCGAGGAACAGGACGATGTGGCGATTCCTTTCTTCCGGCCGGTGACCGCATGACCTTCGTGGACAACCGTGCGGTGATCACGGGTATCGGACAGTCGCAGATCGGTCGTCGAATCGGCCGCACCGGAATCTCTCTCGCCCTCGAGGCGGCGGCGCGAGCGGTGGAGCACGCCGGTTTGTCGTTCGACGACATCGACGGGGTGGCCAGCTATCCCGGTCCGGTGGCAGCGGAGGGCGGATTCGTCGGGGCGACCACACACGATGTGCGCGACGCCTTCGGACTCAGAACGCGGTGGCACGTCAGTGGTGTCGAGACCTCGGGTCAGATCGGCACATTGCTCGACGCCGCAGCGGCAGTGGCCTCGGGCCGCGCCGAACACGTGCTGTGTTTCCGCTCGGTGTGGGAGGCAACAGCGCAGGCGGCGGGACGCGCAGCGGCACTGACCTCGAAAATGGCACGTGCGTCCGGCCATTCGGAGTTCCGGATGCCCTTCGGCGCGGCCTCGCCGGCGAACTGGATCGGGATGTTCGCCCAACGGTATATGTGGGAGTTCGGACTGACCCGGGAACAGCTGGGCAAGATTGTCATCAACAGTCGTCGCAACGCGGGGTTGAACCCGAACGCCATCTACCGCACTCCGATGACGATGGACGACTACCTCGGTGCCCGCATGATCTCAACTCCGTTGGGCCTCTACGACTGCGACGTGCCATGCGACGGTGCCACCGCCATCATCGTCTCGCGCCGCGAGGCATCGGCGGGTCTGAAGAACACACCGATCGCCATCGAGGCGGCCGGTGCCGGTCTGTACCAGCGCCACAACTGGGATCAGCGCGCCGACTTCACCACTACCGCGCCGTTCGACGCTGCCGCCTCGATGTGGGCGACCACCGATCTGACGCCGAACAACGTCGATTTCGCCACGCTCTACGACGGCTTCAGTTACCTGACCCTGCAGTGGATCGAGGCCTTCGGGTTCGCCGAGCACGGCAAGGTCGGTCAGTTCCTCGACAACGAGGAGCGCTATCGACTCGACGGCGCCCTGCCGATCAACCCGCATGGCGGACAGCTGTCGGCCGGTCGACTGCACGGCTACGGATTCCTGCACGAGGCTTGCGTCCAGCTATGGGGCGAGGGCGGAGATCGACAGATCCCCAAGGATGTCGAGATCGCCGCAGTGGGAGTCGGCGGCGGACCCGAGGCCGGTTGCATGCTGCTGCGAAGAGACAGCTGATGACCGCAGGAAGGCGGTTCCGCGGCGGCCGCAAGTAGCGGCACTGAGGTCCAACGGTGCGGCGATGGTGTCGTCGGCGTTTTTCGGTGCTGGTCGCTGTCTCCCCACATCGTGACAGGTGTTGAACGGCGCTGTTTCCCTCCGAACGGATCGCCGGTGACCGGTCGCGCATGCGATCACTCACATCGACATCCGCCTGCTGCGACCGCCGACAGTCTCGCGCAAGACGCGCAAAGCAAGGAAGCTCACATGATTCCATCCATAGATTCCGAAGTTTCCGGCCGAGAGGCCGCCAGAGCGGTGCCGCAGGGCAGGTGGACGCCACGGCCTGCTGGCATCCCTCGTCTCGATGGTGCTGGTACTGGAGGTGGTTCCCGCAAGTCTGACAATGGTCGCCGTGGGTTTGCCACGTATCGTGGCGCAGTACCACACGATGCAGGGGTGCCTGGTTGTCGGCCGCGTACATGCTGGTGGGCGCGGTGATCTCCCCGCTGGTCGGGAAGCTCGCCGACATGTACGGCAAACGAAAACTGTTGCTCATGATGAATCGTCACGGGTTGGGGGCCGCTTCTTCCTAGTGGAAGATGGTCTCCATCATGTCGAAGCGTTATCCCCTGCGGCGCTGGGCCTGGGCTATGGCTTGGGTCTGAACGCCTTCGGTTTCGCGCCGATCTTGGCGGCGTTCGGGATTGCGCTGGCTGTGGGCGGTTTCATCGTCGGAAAGTTGGTGCGCTACATCGAAGCTCGCATGCTCCTGGGCTTGGGCCTGGGACTGATCGGGTTGGGCGCGGTGCTGGCCGCGGTCGAGCATGGGAATCGTGGGCTGCTGATTGTCTTCGCGACGTTGGTGGGCCTCGGTATGGGTCTCGGGGTTTCCTCGGTTCCCAACCTGGTGATCGCTGCGGTTCCCGCCCAGGTGCAGGCGTCGGTTGCGAGCGTGATCGTCGTGGTCACGAGCACCGGGTCCGCGGTGCTTCCCGTCGTGGTCTTCGCGGTCCTCAACTCACATATCGCCACCGTCGCGCAAGGTCATGCGCTCTACAGCGGCAGCGGCATGAATCTGGCCTTCGTGATTCCCGCCGCGTGCGCGTTCTTCGGGATGGTTGTCGCGTTCGCGGTCCGTTGGCGGATCCGCGATTTCGCGGCCGAGGCGGGTGTCGCGGACGGCGAATCGATCGAAGACACAGATCCGGCACAGGTCGGCTGAGCATGCCGAGCCTGAACCTCCACTGCGGCGGCGATCGAGGTCGTGGGCATGGTCGACGACCAGATGCGGCTCGTCGCGACGAGGTGAATCCGACGACACCGGGCGGAGCACTCGACCGGCGGTACCTGGGCACTGCCGACCAGTTATATGGATTAAGCGTCAGAAAGATAACAAAAACCGATGTCAAAGCTGGACTGAGCAGCTCGATTCGATGGCAAACGGCAAGTAATCAGCAGGTAGAGATCGGCATACGTTGACCTTCGTGATGGCCATCACTACGATGACATACTGTCAGATTGGCTGTTGTTCATGCTTCGGACACTGACACATCGGATGACGCGACACCCAAGAGCCGTCATCCAATTCACGTAGGGAGCCATAGTGCCGCTTCAGGACCATATGCAATTGATCTCGGTGGACGATCACCTCATCGAACCGCCGAACGTGTGGACGGATCGTCTGCCCGCGAAGTTCCACGAGGAGGGGCCGCGGATCGTCGAGATGGACATGAGCAACAGTGGCGGCGACGAAGGTCTGTCGAAGGTGCTGCTCGCGTCCGCGCGTGGTGAAGGCGGTCGTGCAGCGCAGGCCAAGGTCGCTCAGGTCTGGTCGTACGAAGGCAAGATCTACCCGAATATCGGCCTCAATGCCGTCGCTGGCAAGAAGCCGCAGGAATACGGCATGGATCCGACCCGGTATTCCGACATGCTCCCCGGCTGCTACGACCCGAAGGCGCGTGTCGCCGACATGGACATCGACGGCGTCCAGGCCGCGTTGTGCTTCCCGTCGTTTCCGCGCTTCGCCGGAACGGTCTTCATCGACCACAAGGACAGCGAGCTCGCGCTGCTGTCGGTGCAGGCGTGGAACGACTTCCATCTCGACGAGTGGGCCGCGACCGCCCCCGATCGCTTCATCCCGCTCATCATTCTGCCCCTGTGGGATCCACAAGAGGCGGCGAAAGAGATCTACCGTTGTCACGCCAAGGGCGCCAAAGCGATCACATTCCCGGAGAACACTGTCGGGCTCGGTCTGCCGTCCTTCTACACCGATCACTGGGACCCGGTCTTCCGCGCGGCCGAGGAGACGAAGATGCCGCTGTGCATGCACTTCGGATCCTCCGGCAAGGCTCCGATGACTTCACCCGAGGCGCCGATGGCCGTGATGATCGCGCTGTTCGGAACCAATTCGATGGACGCGACCGCCGATCTGCTGTTCTCGCCGGTGTTCTACAAGTTCCCGAACCTGAAGGTCGCACTGTCCGAGGGGGGAATCGGTTGGATGCCTTATCTTCTCGAGCGCATCGACCTCACATGGGAGAAGCACCGCTGGTACCAGAATGTGAACAAGGAAGTTCGGCCGTCCGACATCTTCCGGAGGAACATCTACGGCTGCTTCATCGATGACCTCGAGGGTGTGTCGCGTCGGCACCAGATCGGCGTCGACAACATCACCTGGGAATGCGACTACCCGCACTCGGATTCGAACTGGCCCAACAGCCGTCGGTTCACCGAGAAGTTGCTCGCCGAGGTCCCGGACGACGAAGCGCACAAGATCGTCGAACTCAACGCGCGAAAGCTGTACCACTTCCCGCGGGTGAGCTGAACCGCCGATCGTCGCCAGGGCGCCCAGGCGGTATTCGCGGGGCAGCCCTGCGTCGTCGGCCTACCGATGCCCGGGGCGTACGTCGATGATCGTCTTGCCGATGACCGTCGTTGTGCGACCTCTTCGAGTGCCTCGCGGGTGTTGCGTAACGGATAGCGCGCATGGATGGTCGGCCGGATTCGGCCGGTGCGCCATCGGGGAATCTCGCCACTTGCGTAACCCAGGGTGACGAACGTTCCGCCCCAACGGAGTTCGCGCAGTGCGGGCTCGGAGTTCCGGCCGCCGACCGAGTCGATCACGGCATCGACCGCGTCGGGGCCGAGCGCGCTGCGCAACCGGTCGCGCAGATCCCCTGAGCTGTAATCGATCGCGACCCGGGCACCCTTGGAGATGGCCGCCTCGAGCAGTCTGTGACTCCCCACCTGCGAATATGTGACGGTTTCTCGCTAGAGTAATTGCATTCTGCAAAATGAGTCATTATGTTCTGAGTATGACCGATCAAGCAGTGACCACCCCGTCGTTGGACACCGAATCGCTGAGTCGATGGATGGACGCGCAAGGTCTCCCTGGTGCCGGTGAGCGTGCGCAGGCACGTTCCCTGACGGGCGGGTCGCAGAACGAACTCTTCGAGATCACCCGTGGCGGCGAGAAGATGGCCCTTCGCCGGCCTCCGAGCTACGGCGTCGAAGGTCGCGCGAAGGTCCTGATGCGGGAGGCGCGTCTGCTGAAGGGCCTTGCCGGAACGGATGTTCCCCATGCGGCGCTGCGCGGCGTCACCGATGACGAGTCGGTCATCGGCAGCCCGTTCTACCTGATGGACCTCGTCGACGGCTGGAGCCCCATGGGCGCCGGTTGGATCGCGCCCTTCGACGCCGACCTCGACGCCCGTGGCGATCTGGCGATCCAATTGGTGGACGGCGCGGCGAAGATGGCGCGGGTCGATTGGAAGGCCCATGGTCTCGAGGGTTTCGGTAAGCCGGAAGGATTCCTCGAACGACAGGTCGATCGCTGGCTCTCGCACCTGTCCGGCTTCAAGTTTCGTGAACTACCCGGTCTGGACGAGACGGCGAAGTGGCTCAGCGAGCACATCCCGTCCACGTTCGAACCGGGAATCATGCACGGTGACTACCAGTTCGCCAACGTGATGTACCGCCACGGGAAGCCTGCCGAACTCGCGGCGATCATCGACTGGGAGATGGCGACGATCGGCGATCCTCTGCTCGACCTCGGCTGGGTCCTCGTCGGCTGGTCGCCCGAAGGCGACGCGATGCAGCACGCCCGCTATCTCGACTACGCCGGAATGCCGTCCCGCGAGGCGATGCTCGAGCACTACGCGAAGGTCAGTGGACGCGATGTGTCCGCCGTGGACTACTACGTCATCCTCGCTCGATTCAAGCTCGCCATCGTGCTCGAGGCCAGCGTCGCCCGGCACGCCAAGGGTGAGGCGGACGACCGCGTCGCGCGGTTCGGACCCATCGCACTCGAACTGATGGAGTTCGCCGCATCGTTGTCGCGGACCACGTCGTACCGCTGAGTCGAACAGTTTTCCGGTAGAACGCAATCGAGGAGCTTTCCATGGCATGGGATTTCGAGACCGACCCCGAGTTTCAGAAGAAGCTGGACTGGGCGGCTCAGTTCGTCCGTGACGAGATCGAGCCACTCGATCTGGTGTGGCCGCACGACAACTACAAACCACTCGACGACGAACACCGCCGCATCGTCGATCCGCTGAAACAAAAGGTTCGCGACCAGCAACTGTGGGCGTGCCATCTCGAACCGGCACTGGGCGGCCAAGGCTACGGTCAGATGAAACTCGCGTTGCTCAACGAAATTCTCGGTCGGTCCATCTGGGCGCCGGTCATTTTCGGAACGCAGGCTCCTGACACCGGCAACGCCGAGATCATCGCGCATTTCGGCACCGCGGAGCAGAAGGCCGAGTACCTGGCTCCGCTGCTGGCCGGAGAGATATTCTCCTGCTACTCGATGACGGAGCCGCAGGGCGGTGCCGACGTAGGACAGTTCGAGACCACTGCGGTTCGCGACTGTGACGACTGGATCATCAACGGCTACAAGTACTTCTCGTCCAATGCGCGGTACTCGACATTCTGCATCGTCATGGCGTACACGAACAAGGATGCGGGCCCGCACAAGGGCATGTCGATGTTCTTGGTGCCCACCGACACCGAAGGCGTCGTCATCGAGCGCAACGTTCCGCTGATGCACGAGCCTGCGGAGGAGGGGTCGCACGCGTATATCCACTACGACAACGTTCGTGTGCCGGCGACCGCGATGCTCGGCGAGGAAGGGCGTGCGTTCGAGGTGGCTCAGGTGCGCCTCGGTGGCGGACGTGTCCACCACGCCATGCGGACGGTGGGTATGGCGCAGCGCGCACTGGACATGATGTGCGAACGAGCGCTGAGTCGCACCACCCGCGGCAGGCCACTCGCCGAGCGCGAGACCGTGCAGACCTACATCGCGGAGTCGTACGCTCAGTTGGCACAGTTTCGCCTGTTCGTCCTGCAGACCGCCTGGCTCATCGACAAGACCCAGGACTACTCGAAGTGCCGCAAGGACATCAGCGCCATCAAGTTCCTGACCCCGAAGGTGTTGCACGACATCGTCTCTCGTTCCATTCAGGTGCACGGTGCACTCGGAGTCAGCCAGGACACCCCGTTGGCCCACATGTGGGTCAGCGCGCCGGTGATGGGTCTCGTCGACGGGCCTACCGAGGTACACCTGCGTCAGGTCGCCAGGGGAGTGCTGTCCGGGTACACGGCCGTCGACACCCTGTGGCCCAGTGAACACATTCCGTCCAAGCTCGGTGCGGCCGAGTCCAAGCTCGGTATCGGAGGAGGACAGCGATGACGGTGCAGGAGAACTCGATTGCACTGACCGGTCGCCGCGTGGTGGTCACCGGCGGTGCGAGCGGTATGGGTGCCGGCCTGGTACGGGCATTCCCGAAGCTGGGAGCGAACGTCGTGTCGTTGGACCTCGTCGAGGATCCGGGTGCCTCCATCGCGAAGGAGGCGGGCGCCCAGTTCGTGGCGTGTGACGTCTCCGAGCCAGAATCAGTGAAAACCGCACTGGGGCAGGCGGTGTCGCTCCTCGGTGGACTGGACGTCCTGATTCACGCGGCTGGAATCGCACCGGGAGGTGCCGCCGAGGACATCACGTTCGACACGTGGTCCAAGGTGATGGCCATCAATGCGACGGGCACGTTCCTGACCAATCAGGTTGCCTTCGAACATCTGAAGGCCGCGGGCGGGCAGATTCTCAACTTCGCCTCTGCTGCCGGTGTGCAGGGACTGCCCAACAAGGCCGCCTACTCGGCCAGCAAGGGGGCGGTGGTGGCCTGGACGCGCACCATCGCGCGCGAGTGGGCGCGATACGACATCACCGTCAACGCGATCGCTCCGGCGATCTGGACTCCGATGTACGACAAGACTCGAGCGTCGATGACGCCCGAGCAGGTGGCGGCGCACGATGCGTACATGGCGTCTGCGGTTCCCTTGGGCGGCAAGCTCGGCGAGGTCGACGAGCACCTCGTTCCCGTTCTCGCCTTCCTGTCCAGTACCGGTGCCCGCTTCATGACCGGGCAGGTCTTCCCGGTCGACGGTGGCACCCTCGTGATGCGGTAGAAGCTCCGGACCTGCCGGCCTACTGCGCCGGCAGGTCGACGAGTTCCGCCAAAGCGGTGTGGTGCTGTTCGTTCGTGCCGAGCATCACCGCCGAGGTGAATGCTCGCTCGAGATACAGATGCACGGGATGCTCCCAGGTGAATCCGATCCCACCGTGCATCTGCAGGCACTGCTCGACTGCCGTCAACGATGTCCTGGTGCAATAGGACCTACAACGGTCCGTCGAGACCGATTTCGGGTGTCGCCACGAAGGCGAGGAGCCGACTGTGGCTCGAGTGTTCGCCGAGCATCCGTCGTAACGTGCCGCGAAGTTCGTCCTGCGTGTCGTCGTCGACGAGGGAAGGGACCGTAGGGGTGATCATCGGGGAATGTCCTGCCAGGGAAGGTCCTGGTCGGTTTCGGTTCGCGTGGAAGGTTCAGCACCCGATCGGCGATCTGCGCGAGCAGAATCTCCGACGTTCCACCCTCGATGGAGTTCGGCCGAGACCGGAGATAGTGTGCGCCACTGTCACTTTGGCGCCGGATCCTTCGAGGCCGGGCTGCGACATCGCGGCGACCTGTCGACAGCGCTCGTTACTCAACCGCGCCACCTCCACCTCGACCCAGATGCGCATCAACTCCGAGTGGGCGCCGGGGGTGCGCAGGTCCGGATGCGTACGCCGCAGCTGCGCGAGGCGGCCTATGTGCCCCTCCTCCCGTGGAGCGTCCTTGCCGCCTATCGCTGTTCGCTCGTTCATCAGTGTCGTACGTGCCACTGCCCATCCGTCACCGAGATCGCTGATGCGCATCGAATCCGGAATGCGAACATCGGTCAGGAAGACCTCCTTGAAGTGTGCTTCCCCCGTCGCCTGGCGTAGCGGTTCGACATCGATTCCCGGAGTTGGCCCGTTCGACGATTCCCTGGAGCGACCGCGGGGCGTCCAATCCGCCTGATCCGGTAGGGAAGTGGATCCACGCCAGCCCGGCGTCGAATCGGCGACCCAGGAACTCGGTCTCGGTCAGGGTGCGTGGATCGTTGTCTGCGAGGAAATCGGAGACTGCGACGAGCACTGCCTGTTCGTCCACGGTTGTGGCCGGGCTCATACGGTTACTCCTTTGACGGCTGCGGCTACTTCCCGGCCGAAGAATTTCAGGGTGGCCTCGGAACCAAGGTCGTGGAAGCGCACGATGAACAATTCGACGCCCCGTGCGCGCTCGGCAGCGAACATCTCGACGAGCTGGTCCGGTGTGCCGATAAACGGTGCCCCCCAGGAGTTTTCGGGCATTCGCCGAGCTACCTTGGCGGTTACCTCGGCACGCTGCGTTTCGGACTCGAGCACGCCGACGGCATACTGCGCCGATATTCTGGCCTTTCCCCGCAGCGGTGCCAGTTGACCGAGGCGATGTCTAGCGCTGCCGACACAGTTCCACCAGTCCGCGTGCTTCGACACGAGCGGCATCGTCAGCGTCTTACCGCCGCCACCGATGTGGACAGGGATGCCACTCTGAACGGGAGTCGGCAGTCCATAGGCACCCTGTAGTCGAAAGTATCTGCCGTTGTAGTCGAATTCGTCTCCCGCGAACATCAGCGCGAGAATCTCCAGCGTCTCCCCGAGCGCACCGGAGCGTTCGCGCCTGGTGCCGGGCGGGAATCCGAATCTGGTGAACTCGTCCTCCACCGAGCCCCACCCGAGTCCGAGATCGAGGCGGCCATCGCTGATCCGGTCCACCGTGGCTGCCATTTTCGCCAGCAACGCGGGATGACGGAATGGCCCACAGCCGACAAGGTGCCCGAGCCGAAGTCGGGTCGTGGCCCCGGCCAGCGCGGTCAGCAGAGTCCAACTCTCCAGACTGTCGCAGGGCGGGGCACCGGGGGCGTACAGATGGTCCATCAACCAGAACGAGTCGAATCCCGCCGCTTCGGCGGTGCGGGCGCGGGCGAGCATCGAGGCGACACCGATCTTGAATTGCGGTACGTACACGCCGAACTGCGGAGTCGCCGACGCTTGCGCTCTGGCATGATTCGCGAGTGAAGACATGTATCTGACAATATCGTCACATTGATGCCTGTGGCGCTGTTTCGGAGAACTGACTGTCAGAACGTGGCCGCCGTGCATCTATGTTGACAGGTGGCCTGCGTCACATTACTGTCCATCAGTGTCAGATGCCAGACCGAGATGACGGATCGGTGGCTCTGCGCACATATCCCCGGTGACGACATCTATGCCATTCGACGGCAAGTTGTTCGGATTACCGCGTCAGACAGAGGAATCGGAACGGCACTCGGACGAAGCGTCGTTTCATCACCGGAAGTACCTACGAACTCGACGTCGGAACGGGCGCCGGCTCTGCCGAAGGAGCGAGGGTTCGAGCGGAGGAACTCATCATGTACGGCGGTCCACGCATCAAGCATCTAGACGAAGTGCCTGCCGAGGAGATGCTGAGATTCCGATTCGAAGATGGCCGTACGGCATCGATCTGGGAGAAATGGATCGAGCTGTCGCCCGATTACGTCGCGTTCTGGAACAGATGGGACCCGGGTGCGATGACGCCGCAGCACGGGCATCACGGCAATCACATCAACTTCATCGTTCAGGGGGAGATCCGCAGCAAGGACGGGGTGTGCGGTGTGGGCAGCCACACGACGGCCGCTAGCCACGTCGCCGGCTGGACCTACGAGCCCGAGGAGTAGATCCCCATGTCTGTCACCGCCGAGGCGCCATCGTTGACGCCGGATCACTGGGCCGAGTGCGATCCCGACCGGATAGCAGTTCTCGTCCCAGGCACCACATCGCTGACCTACGCCGAGCTCGCGCGACAGTCCCGCGCTCTGGCCGGAAACTGGACCGATCGCGGGATAGTCGCGGGCGACCGCGTGGCGATACTCATGGAGAACCGGCCCGACTATCTCGTCGTGGCGATTGCGGCTCTGCGAACGAGCGTGCGGTTGGTGGCTGTCGGGGTACACCTGACACTCGATGAAGTGGCGCACGTCATCGCCGATTCGGATGCTCGGCTGGTGGTCACCACCGCTCGGTACGCCGACCTGGCCGGCGCCGCGGCGGCCTCGGCTCCGGCCGTCGAAGCCGTTCTGGTCGCCGACCGCGACTGTTCACCACTCGCTCCCGGGTTCGACCGGCTCTACCGCGATGCCGCAGAGCCGGGCACGCTCTCGACCACGGGAAATCGACAGGGCGCGTTCATGTTCTATTCCTCCGGCACCACCGGGAAGCCCAAGGGCATTCTCCGCGACATGCCCGATGTCTCCTTCGCGCAGGGCGATCCGTTGACTGCGGCGTTCGCCGCGACGTGGGGGTTCGACGAAGAATCGGTCTGGCTCAACTCGGCTCCGCTTTATCATGCTTACCCACTACAGAGTTGTACCTCCGTGATCCGATGGGGCGGAACACTGGTCCTGACAGAGCGATTCGAGGCCGAAGAGACTCTCCAGCTGATCGAGCGTCACTCCGTCACGCACATCAGCGTGGTGCCGACGATGTTCGTTCGGTTGCTCAGGCTGACGCCCGACGTGAGGGCCCGCTACGACATGTCCAGTCTGCGGTGTGTGATTCACGCCGGAGCCGCCTGCGCGGTCACGGTAAAGCAGGCGATGATCGATTGGTGGGGGCCGATCCTCTACGAGTTCTACGGCGGTAGCGAGAACGTCGGAATGGTGCTCATCACACCACAGGAGTGGCTCGAGCATCCGGGGTCGGTCGGAAAGCCCGCTCCGGGAACGATTTCGGTACTGGGTGACGATCACGCTCCGGTGCCGCCGTACGTCCGGGGCGGTGTCTGGTTCGATCACGCGCCTCGCTTCAGCTACCACAAGTCTCCGGAGAAGACTGCGGAGGTGTTCGACTCGCAGGGCCGTGCCTCGCTCGGCGACCTGGGGTACCTCGACGACGACGGCTACCTGTACCTGGACGGCCGCCGAGTGGATCTGATCGTCTCCGGCGGCGTCAACATCTACCCCGCCGAGATCGAGGATCGGCTCGCCGAGCATCCCGCCGTCTTCGACGTTGCCGTGGTCGGAGTACCGGATGACGAATTCGGTCAGCAGGTCAAGGCGGTAGTCGAGCTGGAGAGTGGGTTCGTCGGGGATGCCGAACTCGCGGCCGAACTGATCGCCTACACGCGCGCGACCCTGGCCGGGTTCAAGTGTCCCAGAACAGTTTCGTTCGAGCCGAGCTTGCCGCGGACCCCGACCGGGAAGTTGCTCAAAAGGGTCTTGCTGGACCGGTATTGGACGAGCAACGAGCAGGATCGACGATAAATACAGCTGTCGTGTCGGTCCGCGGTAGACCAGATGCGGCGCATTGTCGGACCGGTGGTCGATCCCGCCGATAAGGCGCACACATCGACCGAAATGGCGGGCGCGATAGACAGCGAATTCCGCGAACGCGATATCTACGCGGACGAACACGCATTCTCGGCCGCGAACGTCGACGCTTTCCTGTGTGAGCACGTCACACTGCACATCGCGAATTCGAGACGGACGGGATAGCCGAGTGTGACCTGTGCAGAGCGTTCGGAGAACTCGGAATCGTAGGTCTACAGATCCCCGAGGTATCCGGCGGCGATGGTCGATGACGGCGCCGGGCGGATTCGAGCTGCCCATTCAATCTTCTCGGCCGACGATGGTCGAGAGCTGCAAGAAATGAGTGAGGGAACAAGATGCGGAAGAAATACGCGGATGAAGGACGGTCGGCGGGGACACACAGGTCGTGGATGGCGAGCGGTGTCGTGATTACTGCGACGTCCACGGTGTTGGCTGCGGCTTTGGGCGTGGTTGCCGGTCCCGCTCATGCTGATTCGGTGTCCGACGGGGTGGTGAATTACCAGGCGACCAGGACGGATCGGTCTTCGATCGTCACCACCGATGCCGGGTCGATGGCGGTCGAAGACGGGGTGTTCAAGATCAAGGCTGCCAATGGGTCGGTGGTTGCCGGTACTGAGTTGTCGTTCCGAGTCGATGATTTCGTGTTCCCGATCGCGGCAGCCGTTGGTGGCCGTACCGCGACGCTTACTCCGCTGTTCGACTTGGCGCACGCGGAATACAAGCCGGTGGCATTGCCGTATGAGGACAGTGCTCCGTGGAAGACTCCGTACGACCGTGAGCAGGCTGCTTGGTCGCGTATGGCGAGCACGATCACGACGGGCGCTTCTGTCGGCGCGGTTGTCGGTGGTCTCGGTGGTGGAGCGGTGGGTTGCCTGCTCGGTGGTATCGCGGGTGCGACGATCGCGGCCGCAACGATTGTGGGTCTGTTCGGTCCCTTTATTCCCGCCGCTGCGATCGGCTGTCTCGGGGGGATCGTCGCGGTGGGTGCGCTGGGGACTCTTGCCGGTCAGTTGTTGGTGACCGCCCCACTGACGATTCTGGCGGTGGCCCAGTATTTCACCACGATCAACCAGCCCATGCCCGCTCCGGCGAAGTGAGCGAGTTCGGGTGGGCGTGCAACGCCTGACCCGATTCGCGGCATCCAGGCCACGTGGTGGCGCCGGGTGTGCTTCGTCTGGATTCTGTTGACGCCCAACCGAGATCGCCTGCGACAGGCCCGGTTTGCCCGATCCGCTCCGGATCTCCGGATCTCCGGTTCTCGGTCGACCGGTGGATGACGTGAGGGCAACCAATGCCAGGCCCACGAATCGCGGGCCTGGCGTTCCCGCGTCATCAGCCGGGCGACATTCGTCGCGTTGTTCGTCATTGGTGACACAAACGCCAGACATGACTGCTCATGTGGGAGCATTCTCTGTCCTGTTTCGGCGTATTCGGAGCAAAAGGCTGGCTCGAGCTGTGATATTGACAAGTGGTTTGTGTCACATTACTGTTCACTAGTGTCAGATGGTGCACCTCGGACGGCCGATCGGTGGCTCTGCGCACACCCTCTTGGAGGCGACGTCTATGCGATTCGACGGCAGAGTTGCCCTGGTCACCGGGGCCGGCAATGGAATCGGTGAATCATGCGCCAAGACACTGGCGGCCCAGGGCGCAGCCGTCGTGGTCTCCGATATCGACGACGACGCGGGCAGGCGTGTGGTTTCGGAGGTGATCGGTTCGGGTGGGCAAGCGTCCTACATCCACGCGGAGGTCTCCGATCACGCTGACACCGAGGCGTTGGTGGCGCATGCCGTCGAGACGTTCGGTGGCCTGCATCTCGCGGTGAACAATGCCGGAATCGCGCACTCGCTGAAGCGAATTCACGAATTGGATCCGGCAGCTTTCGACCGGGCCGTCGCGGTCAACCTCCGTGGAACATTCCTCTGTATGCGCGCCGAACTCGCGCACTTCGTCGAGCACGGCGGTGGATCGATCGTGAATATCACCTCGTGCGCCGGGCTCAAGAATGCCGACTTGATGCCCGGATATGTCGCGTCGAAACATGGGGTCGTGGGACTGACGCGAAATGCCGCTGTCGACTACGCCCTCGACGACATCCGCGTCAACGCGGTCGCACCGGGAACGATTGCGACCCCCGCGATCCTGTCGTATCCCGATGAGTTACAGCAGAAATGGGCTTCACTCATCCCCATCGGACGGATGGGGCGTCCGCAGGAGGCCGCGGACCTGGTCGCATTCCTGCTCTCGGACGAGGCGACGTTCATCACCGGCAGCACCTACGAGCTCGACGGCGGCATGATGCAGGCCTTGCCGAAGTAATCACTTTCTCGCGCGAAGGAACCTGCTGCGTCCGAAAGCGAATTCGTCGACTCCGGGGAGCTCGAAGCCGCACTGACCAGGTTCGCATAGGTGAACCGGCGGGATTCAACGCTCGAAATCGGTGACATTCGAGCCGGGTCTACTCAGAACACTGATTAGCAAGCCCCTCCAAGGATTCTGTTGGAGCACTGGATGAACGGTAAGGACGGAAGATCATGAGCAGAGCTATTGTGCTGGTCCACGGTGCGCAACATTCGTCGACGTGTTGGACTCCGACGGTCGCGGCCCTGGCCGCTCTGCGACCGGACATCGAGGTACTCGCTGTCGATCTGCCAGGGCGCCGAACGAATCCGGCGGATCTTCGGACGGTGGGGATTGCGGATTGTGTTGCCTCGGTGGTCGCCGATGTCGAACGAATCGGGGCGGACGAGGTGATTCTGGTCGCCCATTCCATGGCCGGTGTGACCGTGCCCGGTGTAGCGGAAGCCCTTGGTGCGCAGCGGGTATCACGAATGGTGTACATCGCGGCGGCAATGCCGCCCAACGGTGAGTCGGTCCTTCAGGATCTGGTCGGTGATCTCCAGCAGGATGTGACGGACAAAGTGGCGGACCCGGGCGAACCGGCGCCGTTCCCCAGAGAGTTCGCGGAGCGAATGTTCTGCAACGGGATGACGCCGGAACAGCTCGAGTTCAGTGTTGCCGGATTGTGCGCGGACAGTGACCTTCTGGCCACGACGCCTGTGGACCGCAGTGGTATGCCGACATCGATTCCGCGGTCCTGGATCCTCACCGGTCAGGACCGTGCCGTGACGCCGGACCAGCAACGGGCGCACATCGACAATCTCGGTGGCGTCGAGGACGTGGTCGAGATCGACACGTGTCACAACGTGATGATCAGTGAGCCGGAGATGCTGGCAAAGGTGTTCGCCGAATACTTCGATCGCTCCTGAACCGACGCCGCCACGGCAGCTGCTGCTGTCACGGAATCCCGCCGTCCGAACGGACGATCGTGCCGGACGTGTAACTGGATGCGTTGCTGGCGAGAAACAGTGCCGCACCGACGATCTCGGGAGGTTCCCCGATTCGTTCCAGGTGCAGCCGCTTGGACGCCTCGATGGTCTGGTCCATGTCCCAGGCCGCGGCGATATCGGTCAGGTACTGGCCGGGCATCAGTGTGTTCACCCGCACCTCGGGGCCGAGGAGGTCGGCGAAACCTTCCGTCATCGCGTTGAGTCCGTTCTTGGCCGCGGCGTAGGGGATGATCGACCCCATCGGGCGCAGCGAACCCGTGCTGCTCACGTTGATGACGCTGCCGGAACCCTGTGCCTTCATGCGGGTTCCGACGAGTTGGGTGAGTCGAAACGGTCCCTTGAGGTTCAGCCCGAGAACGCTGTCGTACATCTTCTCCGTGACGTCGGTGATACTGCCGTACGTCGGTGACATGCCCGCATTGTTGACCAGGACGTCAACGGTGCCGAAGGTGTCGTATGCCGCGTCCACGAGGCCTTCGATCTCGTCCCAATGCCCGAGATGGCAGCTGTAGGCAAGACCTCTGCGCCCGATCGCCTCGATCTCAGTCACGACCTTCTGGCAGTTCTCCAGTTTGCGGCTGGCGACGACGACGTCGGCGCCGGCTCTGGCGAATGCGAGGGCCATCTGTCTGCCCATGCCGCGACTACCGCCCGTCACCAGTGCGACCTTGCCGGCGAGGCTGAACAGGTTGAACGGCGAAACGGTGTCGGCGGCTGCGGAGTTGCTGTTGTCGTCCATACTGGTAGTCCTAAGTGTCCTATAAACAGAATCGGATTACTCAAGATGCAGAACGATACATCAGATCCGCGGCCGCCGGCAGTGGGCACCCGTGCCGCACAGGCCGCTGCCCGGCGTACCGAGCGGCGACGCAAGTCGGCCGAGGAGGAAATCGATCGACTGCTCGAGGTCACCCTGGGGCTGATCGAAAAGTCCGCTCCGGCAATGCCATCGGTGTCCGACATCGTCGCGGCGGCCGGGATCTCGAACCACACGCTGTACCGCTCGTTCCCGAGCAAGGACGACCTGGTGCTGGCAGTCCTGGAGAAAGGAGTGGCGCGGGTCGTGGAGGTCATCGACGCACGCATGAGCTGTCTGGCCGACCCCGAGGAACAAATTTCCGCATGGACACGCGGAGTCCTGCGTCAGGTCAGCAACGCCGAGGCGGCGAAGACCAGTCGCACCGTGCTCGGTCACCTGAGTCAGTCCGGCTCTGTGTCCTCGACAGGTAGTCAGCACGAGTTGCTCAGGCCGATCTCCGATCTGCTCATCGCTCCGCTGGAGGCGCTCGGCGGTGATCCGGTGCGCGATGGAGCTTGCATCTCCGATCTCGTATTCGGCGCCATGCGCCGTCACCTGTGGGATTCGACGGCGCCGAGCGACGAGGACATCGAGTGGATCAGCGAATTCGCTCTCGGCGGACTGCGCCGCGAACGGGCAAAAACCGGTCCTGGTAAGCAGACTCGGAACTGACGAAAGGACCGGCCATGGCTGTGGGTATACCGGATCTGAGCGGAAGGACCGCGGTTGTCACCGGCGGTGCAGCCGGCATCGGCTATGCGATCGCCGCCTCCCTGATCGCCCGCGGAGTCGCGGTGACGATCGCGGACGTAGAGGTGGACGCGCTCGAAGCGGCTGCGGCAGAGCTCGGGGTTCCCGGAATCGTCGCGGATGTGAGCCAGGTCGAGGACGTGCGACGCCTCGCGGATGCCGTGCTCGCCCGACACGGTCGAATCGACATCGCGATCAACAACGCCGGCGTCGCGAAGGTCGCACCGTTCACCGAACTGACGCTCGCCGATTTTCGCTGGGTGATCGACGTGAACCTGTGGGGTGTCATCAACGGGATGAACGTCTTCCTGCCGATCATCGAATCGACGTCGAGTCGAGGGTTCATCGTGAACACCGCATCCATCGCCGGGCTGCGAACGGGCCGGGGCCTGGCAGCCTACGGTGTATCGAAGTTCGGCGTGGTCGCCCTGACGGAGACGGTGAGTGATGAACTCGCCGAACGTGATTCGCATGTCGGGGTCGGAGTGCTCGTACCCGCAATGGTGCGATCCAACATCGCCGACAGTGAACGGAACCGGCCAGGTGCCCAACCTCTGGCGACCACGCGTCGGCAACCGAGCGGAATCATGGCGGCGGAGGTGGTCGGGGAGGTCGTTGCCGACGCGGTCGAGCGCGGCGACCTCTACATCGTGACGCATCCTGATTCGCTCGAATCACTGAGAACTCGGCACCGGCGAATCGAGGACGCATTCGTCGCGGCCGCACAGCGACGTGTCGATGCCAACGGATCGCATTGACAGTTGTGACAGCTGTCACTAACGTACATGACTGTCAGATTTAGTCAGGTGGACTGGCTGTCGTGCCCAGTCGGTGTCATGCGAGAGATGCCTGGCGGCGCATTCCAGTCTCGATCGAAAGCAATGGTGTCGACATGGCCGAACAGAAGGACATCGACGCAGCAGACTGGACCGATCAGGATCTGTTGACGCGCGACGAGGCCGGTGAACGGTTGGTGGCCGAAATCGAGTCGACACGAAAGCGCCTGAGCGACTTGGAATCCCGCGCCGGAGACGCGAACGTCGCTGCTTCGATCGAGATGAACCGACGTCGCCTGATCGCCATGCAGGCGCTGCAGGACTCACTGTGAGCGAGATAGAACCGGCTGGGAGCACATTGATGGGAACGAGACTGACCGGCAAGGTGGTGTTGATCTCCGGATCCACGCGCGGTATCGGCCGCTCGATGGCGGAGCACTTCGCCTCGGAGAGTGCGAAAGTGGCCGTGACGGGGCGTACTGCCGACCGCGGCAACAAGGTTGTCGCTCGGATTCGGGACGCGGGCGGCGACGCCGAGTTCTTCCCGCTGGACGTCACCTCGGAAGAGAGTATTCGTTCCGTGGTCGAATCGACCGTCGAACGCTTCGGCTCGCTCACCACTCTCGTGAACAACGCTGCCCCCACGGAGGCGGTCGCGACGACGATCAAGCCGATCTACGAGTATTCGAACGAGGAATGGCAGTCGATCATGACCGGAACCGTCACCGGCAACGTGTTCTGGGCGTCGAAATACGCCTGGCCGCATCTGGTTTCGGCGGTAGGCGCATCGATCCTGAACATCTCGTCGGGTCAGTCGGTCGCCGGATTCAAGGGCTTCGGCGCATACGGTGCAGCCAAGGCCGCGGTCAACTCGTTGACGCGTTCGCTGGCGGTCGAGGGCAGTGCCGACGGAATCCGCGCGAACTGCATTCTGGTCGGTCGAGTGGTCTCGGGTCGGGGTGACTCCGGACATCACACCGGTGGCGGCCGGCTGACTCGAATCGGAAACCCCATGGATATCGCTTATGCCGCAACGTATCTGGTCTCGGACGAGGCGGCGTTCACAACGGGCTCGCTGGTCACTGTGGACGGTGGTTTCTCGATCAACGGGGATGCTGTTCAGGACGCGGAGAATGCGGCCGCGGCCGCCGTCGGCTGATCACTCCCGTTCGCCGGATCGCCCCGGCAGCCGGCCGATGATGTCGGCTGCGGGGGTTACCCGGGTGAGCATTGCCAGCATGTTAGCGACCATGAATTCGTGTGTCTCCGTTGAAGATCCGGCGGTGCAGTCCTCCGCGAGCACGACCGAGTAGCCGCGGTTCACGGCCTCGAGCGCCAACCCCGGCAGCGCGACGTTGGTGGAAATGCCGGCGAGAACCAGCGTCTCGACTCTCTGGAGCCGCAGCATGGCGTCGAGATCGGTGCCGTAGAACGCGGTCAGCCCGGTGGCGCGCGAGCTGACGATGTCGCCCGGCTCGGGACCCAGTTCGGCGGGGATCTCGACGTCGGTCGTGCCGGCCGTCATCGATTTGTGCCTGAGCGCCATCGCGCCCAGCCACGAGTTGGCCAGCAGGCCTTTCTGGTCGTCGCGGTGCTCGATGATGCAGTGCACGACGGGGAGTCCGCGGGATCGGAACTCGCCCGCCAGCTCGGCTGTGCGGGGGACTATCCGGCGGGCGGCGGCCAGCCGTGCGAGTCCGGCCGAGATCGAGCGGCCGGGTTCGAGGATTCCGCGTTGACACTCACTGATGATCAGGGCGGGGGAGGCGTAGGGCGCATTGCTCACGAGGGGTGCGGCCTTTCGGATCGAGGTGCGTCGCCGGTCGGTACGCAAGGTGACGATAGAGCCAGTTATTCGATCGCGCATCGTTATCAATGTTCCATCATTCCCCTGCTCGGGGCACTTGCCAAATAGTGACACAACTGCCAGAATCGCGAAGGTGGGTTACCGGGAGCACATCACTAGGCGGTTCCAATGATCGAAACCGAAGAGGTCGCAACGCCTCTCAACGACCTGAACTGGTGGCAGAACAACCCTGCCGAGCGTGACGAGGTGTTCGCAGACCTGCGACGCAATCACCCGCGGGTCTTCGTTCCCGTGGGAGCGCCCGGCGCCGAGCCCGTCAAGGGCTTCTACGCACTGACCCGCCACGCCGACATTCTCGAGGTCAGCCGTCGGTCGGAGGACTTCGTGTCGGGCGAGGGAACCCAGATCTTCGATCAACCGCAGCAGCTCCGAGACTATCGCGGGTCGATCATCGATATGGACAACCCGGAGCACGCGCGCATGCGCAAGATCGTCTCGCGCGGATTCACGCCACGGAGTCTCGAAGCTCTGCGCGACGAGGTGGAAGGCACCGTCCGGGAGATACTCGACGAGATGCCGTCCTCGGGGGAGTGCGATTTCGTCAGCGATTTCGCCGCGTTGCTTCCGCTGCGCATCATCGACAACCTGCTGGGCATCCCGCGGGAGCACGAGAAGTTCATCCTCGAAGCAACCAACACGATCCTCGGTGCATCCGACTCCGAATACATCCAGGATCAGACTGCCGTCGGCATCGGCAAGGCGGTCACCGCTGCCAGCGAGGGTTTGATCACCTTGCTGCGGACCCTCGCCGAAGAACGTATCGCCGACCCCCGCGACGACCTGATCACGAAACTGGTGGCCGCGACCGAGGGGGACAATCTCACCCCGCAGGAGATGGCGAAGTTCTTCATTCTGCTCGTCGGAGCCGGAAACGAGACCACTCGAAACGTCATCACCCACGGACTCTCGGTACTCACTCGAAATCCCGATCAGCGTGATATGTGGATGAGTGACTACGAGGACTACTCGGCCGGAGCGATCGAGGAGATGCTGCGCTGGGCGAGTCCGGTGGTGCATATGCGCCGGACGGTCGCCCGTGACGGAATTCGACTCGGCGACAAAGAGTTCTCGAAAGGCGACAAGCTCGTCCTGTGGTACACATCGGCCAATCGGGACGAGACGGTGTTCGACGATCCTTACACATTCGACATCGCCCGGGATCCCAACCCACATTTGGCTTTCGGTGGGCCCGGCCCGCATTTCTGTCTCGGCGCCCATTTGGCGCGGCTCGAGTTGGCTGTCGCCTTCCGTGAGCTGTACACGCGCTATCCGGACATTCGCGCGGTGGGGGAGCCGGCCATGCTGCGCTCGAACTTCCTCAACGGCGTCAAGCATCTCCGGGCGACGTACAGTGCGGGCTGAGCAGCTAAAAATGACGACTATGTCAGATATGTGTATTCAACGAGTCCGTTCCATCGGCTCGGTAGGGAGACTGCGATGACCGGGACGGTCGCCGACCAGAGCCGGAGCACAGCGATCCTGTCGGCGTTGTCCGGCGGGATCTTGACGATCACCCTCAATCGGCCGGATGCCGCGAACGCGATCCGCCCGGACGACCGCAATGCCTTGATCCGGCTGTTCTCGGACGCGGACGGCGATCCCGACGTCCGGGTGGTCGTTCTTCGGGCCAATGGTCGTCACTTCTGTGCCGGCGCCGATGTAGCCGTACTCGCCGACGGTCACGCCAGGAACGTCAAGCGCGTCACCGGTCCGATGCGGACGATCATGACCGGGGCGCAGAGACTCGTTGCCTCCGTGCTCGACTGCGGCAAGCCGGTGATCACGGTGGTGCAGGGCGCCGCGGCCGGTATCGGGGCACATCTGGCCTACGCCTCGGATCTCGTGGTGGCCGGCGATGCTGCCTACTTCGCCGAGTCCTTCGTCAAGCGCGGCCTGGTCGTGGACGGTGGCGGTGCGTACCTGTTGCCACGTCGAATAGGTATGCAGAAGGCCAAGGAGATGGTGTTCTTCGGTGAGAAGCTCACGGCGAGCGAAGCGTTCGACCTCGGACTGGTCAATCGGGTCGTGCCGGCCGCTGAACTCGATGCAGCCGTCGCCGATTTCGCGGATCGGCTTGCTGCCGCTCCCACCAGTGCGATCGCGTTGACCAAGCGGCTGTTCAACGACTCGCCTGATTCGGATCGCAGTGCGTCGTTCGTTGCCGAGGCGATGGCGCAGGAGATCCAGTCGTACGCGCAGGACTCGAAGGAGGGCGTGCGCGCCTTCGTGGAGAAGCGCCGCGCCGATTACGTGGGATGGTGATCGGCCATGGCTGAGAACGCGACCGCCGGGCCCGCGGTGGATAAGCCCCGCGCCGATCTGCCGACGATCGAGGACGCGAGCCGGCCGTATTGGGACGCCGCGAAACAGGGCAGGCTGCTGATCGCGAAGTGCGAGGACTGCTCCGCGGTGCATCACTATCCGCGCCCGTTCTGCCCCTTCTGCTGGAGCGAGAATGTGGTGAGTACCGAGGCCAGTGGTCGCGGCACCCTGTACACGTACTCCACCGTGTTCGTGAACGACCTGCATCCCTTCGCATCGCGTTTGCCCTATGTCGCGGCGGTGGTCCAACTCGACGAGGGTCCTCGGTTGATGACCAACATCGAAGGTGTCGCGCCGGAGGATCTCGAAGTGGGGATGGCCGTCGAGGTCTTCTTCCGGCCGATCACCGACGACATCTCTGCCACGGTGTTCCGCCCCGTCGTGTCCTGATCCCCGAGGGACGCACGGCTGTGGTTGGACAAAGCATTTCGTACGAAACAAGGAGACGGGAACACATGAGCGGACTGCTCGACGGCAAGGTTGCGCTGGTCACCGGTTCCGGGCACGGCATCGGACGTGGACACGCGCTCGAGCTCGCCAAGCACGGAGCCACCGTCATCGTCAACGATCTGGGTACTTCGCTCGCTGGTGAGGGTACCGGCAAGGTCGCCGATGACGTCGTCGCGATCATCGAATCGCGTGGCGGCAAAGCCATTTCGGACTTCTCGGATGTCGGCGACGAGGCGCAGGTCGACGCCCTGGTGGAGCGCGCGTATGCCGAGCTGGGACGACTCGACATCGTGGTCAACAATGCCGGCATCGTCCGCGACCGTGCGATCTGGAATATGAGTGCCGACGACTTCGACCTCGTCATGCGCGTTCACGTTCGCGGCAGTTGGCTCACTACCCGAGCGGTGGCACGCAGGTGGCGCGACGAATCCAAGGCCTCGGGTTCGAAGGTGTACGGCCGAATCATCAACACCACCTCCGGTGCGGGATTACTCGGCCACTTCGGTCAGACGAATTACAGCGCAGCGAAGGCAGCGATCGTCGGTCTGACACAGACGTCGAGCCTCGAACTCGCCTCGATCGGCGCGACGGTGAACGCGATCAGCCCCGGTGGACGTACTCGGATGTCCGCGACCATGGCCGGTAGTGCGCCTGCCATCGAGCCGGACGAGCGCGGCGAGGACGAGTTCGACCCCAAGGATCCCTCGCTCGGCTCACCTGTCGTCGCGTGGCTGGCGAGTCCGGAGGCAGGGCATGTCAGCGGACAGGTCATCAAGGCCCTTGGTGAGAACATTCAGCTGTTGAAGGCGTGGTCGCCGGTAGCCGTGGTCTCCAACGGCGGAAAACGCTGGGATGCAAACAAACTCGGCGGGATTTTCGCCACCGACGTGTTCGGCACCCGTGCAGCCGGATTGCGCATGGGCGGATAGGGCCGACGTTTCCGCGCACGCTGCTCGAGGCCTCGGCCGGGCATTTTCGCGCTCGATCTGATCGCCACCGAGAGCCCGCTCGACGATCTGCCGATCGGCATGGTTGAGGACTTCGAGACTTGTACACCGTCCGGCAGTGGGCAGCCGGGGTCCTCGGCGACATCGGATCCGCCGACGTGGTTCTCGCCGCGCACAGTCTGGGTGGGAGTGTGGCCATTGCTGTTGCGGCCCAATACTCTTGACGCATCGCCTCGGTCGTGTTGCTGGATACTCTCGTCGCCGGACCCACGAGTCCGCGTCCGGAGATTCCCGAGCGGCCACCGGGCCGGACGAGTCCCTACGCTACCCGTGACGAAGCGCGATCGCGCTTCCAGTTGTTGTCATCGCAGCCTCGGCTGCCGGACGAGTTGCTCGGTCCGGTGGCCGAGAATTCGTTGCGCCGGGTAGACCGCGCATGGACGTGTAAATTCGACCGAATTGGCAGACTGGTCTTCGACTTCGACTTCGTCTTCGATTGTGCGAGAGCGTTGGATATCCCTGTTCTGTATGTGTACGGCGAGCACAGCGCTGTGGTCACCGATGCCGCAATCGCCGAGATCACAGATGTTTTCGCGCCATCGACCGCATTCGTCGAAATCGCCGGTGGACACCACCATCTCGTGCTCGACCAAGCACAGCGGTGCGCGGCGTTGATCGACGAGTTCGCGGGCGGCACGTCCGAACCGCTGACATGATGCGGCCATCGATCGACGTCGGTCCGGAATCGCCGCTTGCTCGGAATGCGGGTCTATGAGGTGGCGGATTCGCTGCGCCCATGTGTAACTACACTTTTCGCGCGGCCCGCCACTTCGTCCCCGGCAACACTCCATCCCCGGTTGACGACCGCTTCGCGTTCGACGGCGGTGGCTATGCCATCAGCGGAGACGGCGTCGTAGAGGTTCCACACGGCTGCGAGCGTCCGCGCGTCCGCGGTGAGCATGGCCTCGGCAACGCTCCATCCGCGGTCGTGCAGCTGCGCGGGCGGCACGATCTCGTTGACAACACCCCAGGCGAGTGCGGTGTCGGCATCGAGATACGCGCCGGTGGAACTCATCTGGCGGGCTCGGCGTACCCCGACGGCCTCACTGAGTCGCGCCGTCAGTCCGCCGCCGGGAACGATGCCGATCCTGCTGTGTGTGTCGGCGAACCGGGCGTCGGGTGTCGCGATGAGAAAGTCGCACGCCAGTGCCAGTTCGAATCCGCCCGTCACGGCCGGTCCCGACACGAGCCCGACGACGGGCGTCCGCACGTCCGCCAAGTGCGTGATGCAATTACCGTCGACGGATTCGGCCCCGTCGAATCCGTTCTCGGAAAGATCCTTCAGATCGACGCCGGAGCAGAAGGCACCGCCCGCCCCCGTCAGCAGGATTACCCGAGTGTCCACATCGTCGTCCGCCGAATGCAATTCGGCTACCAGCGTGTTGCTCAGGGCGACGCTCAACGCGTTGCGAACATGCGGCCGATTGAGCGTCAGCATCCGGGTGTGGCCCCGCTGCTCGATCAGTACCAGCGCGTCCTTCGGATCGGTCATGGCAGTATCTCTGCTTTCCTTGTCGGGTTTCTGGTCGCGGAGAGGGCTTCGCGACGAGTCATCGCACGAAGGCGCCTTCGCACCGTGCGGGAGGCAGCGAGCGCGTCGCCGGCGATGATGGACTCGACGAGCTCGGTGTTGCGCTGGTGCATCCATCTGCGTTCTTTGTCGGTGGGGGTGAGGCCGTGCAGTCGGGCAAGGTTGTTGCCGACGTGGATGAACAGCTCGAGTACGGAATTTCCGGCCAAACGAGCGATCTCGGTGTGCACGGTGACGGCACGTTCGCGGAAGTCGTCGGCGGCGGCTTCCTCTGCCAGGACTTGGCGGAGCCGGTCGATCCCGGCTGAATCTATTGTCGCCGTGAGGGTTTCCACGGCAGACACCTCGAGCACCTCCATGACCGCATAGACGTCGTCGGGGGCGAATCCGGCGTACTCGAGGTACAGCGACGCGTGATCGAGCACGCCCGAGCGATCCGGCGCCGTCACCACGAGGCCACCTCCCGGCCCGCGGCGCGGCTTGGCGACGTGGCGACTCTCCAGGATCCGGCAGGCCTCGCGAATCAGCGACCGGCCGACGTCGAACCGTTTCATCAATTCTGTCTCCGAACCGACGGCATCACCGACGCGCCAACCCGCGGCAACTATCTCGTCCTCGATCTGCCGTGCGACATCCGAGGCGCGGGGCCGGACACCGTTACCTGTCGTCGTCATGGCAACTCCTGAAGTTGAGATAGATCCGTGGACGGAATAGAGGATATCTGGTCTACTCCCTGGAAGGAAGTGGCTCGACTGCCGTCGATGGTCACGTATTTCGTTGCAGGAATTGGAGTAGAGGCTGATGGCTGGAGACAGTTTCCCCTTCGATGTTCTGGTCGATCCGGGTATGGGAACCGTGGCGAGCATCGCAGCCCGAGCGGAGGCGGTCGGATTCGACGCGATGTGTCTGGGCGAGACGAACCACGACCCGTTGGTGCTGCTCGCCGCCGCCTCGCAGAGTACGACCGATATTCGGTTGACGACCAGCATTCTCGTAGCCTTCGCTCGAAGTCCGATGGTGACGGCCATGGCGGCCAACGATGTCCAGGCGCTGTCCGGTGGCAGACTCCAACTGGGATTGGGCAGTCAGGTCAAAGCGCATATCACTCGGCGTTTCGGGATGCCATGGTCACGGCCGGCGGCCCGGATGCGCGAATATGTTCAGGTACTCGACGCCATCTGGGATGCGTGGGAATCGGGTATCGACCTGAGGTTCGAGGGCGAATTCTATTCGCACACGTTGATGACTCCGATGTTCGATCCAGGGCCCAATCCGCACGGGCGCCCTCCGGTTCTGATCGCCGGCGTAGGCGCGGGCATGTCCAAGGTGGCCGGCGAGGTGGCCGACGGATTCCAGGTTCATTCGTTCGTCACGGAGAAGTATCTGACCGAGGTGATCCTCCCGAGTGTCGAAGACGGTTTGGCCGCGTCGGGTCGCAGTCGTGCGGACTTCATCGTCGGTGTCACTCCCATGCTGGCGACCGGGGCCTCCGAGGACGAGATCGCACGAGCTCGCGAGTATGTGCGTGGGCAGATCGCGTTCTACGGATCCACTCCCGCCTACCGCGGAGTGTTCGAGTTGCATGGATGGTCAGGACTGCACGAGAAGCTGAACGAGTTGTCGAAGGCGAGACAGTGGGACTCGATGCCAGCCCAGATCGGGGACGACGTGCTCGCCGAGTTCGCAGTCGTGGGTCCGATGGGGGAGGCGGCGAACGAACTGCGACGCCGATGGGGGCCACTGTCGGATCGCATCAGCGTGGCAGCGCAGACGATGGACTCTCTCGAGAGCTGGCAGCCGATCCTGCGCACGCAAGGAACGTGACTCCGGCCCCGGTGCGTGTGAGCGAAACTCACCGAGCGGTACCGGGAAGCGTGCTGAGCGGTCCGGTGGACGACAAATATCTGACATTTGTGACGCTATATATCTCGATAAAACAGATGTATGCAGCGTTTCTCTACGGCATTCAGATCAGTAATCTAACGTAGTGTCACCGTCTGCGGACGTGCTGCGACGGTGATGCGCAACGGATCATGCTCGAGGAGCAGTACATGCTTGTCACAGACCAGAAAATTCTGATCGACGGCGAACTCGTCGGGGCCACCGACGGCCGGACGTACGAGGTCTTCAATCCTGCCACCGAAGAGGTAGCCGGAATCGCACCGGACGCACAGGTGGCAGATGTCGAACGGGCCATCGCGGCGGCGCGTCGAGCGTTCGACGAGACCGACTGGGCCACAGACGTCGAACTGCGGCGTCGATGTCTGACGCAGTTGCAGGACAATCTGCGCAAGATGGCCGATGAGGTGCGCCCGTTGCTGACCGCGGAGAGCGGTATGCCGCTCGCGTTGTCGTTCCCGATGGGATTGGACGGCCCGGTCGAATCGTTGGGATTCTGGCCGGATCTGTTGTCCACGTACGAGTTCGAGCGGACGCTGGCCCCGAAGCAGATCATGGGTGGTGAGTCCGTCCGCACCGTTCGCAAGGAAGCGGCCGGAGTCGTCGCCGCGATCACCCCGTGGAATTTCCCCTTCCAGCTGAACCTGACCAAGATCGGAGGAGCGCTCGCTGCCGGGTGCACCGTGGTGCTCAAGCCGGCGCCGGATACCCCTTGGTCGGGAACGGTACTTGCGGCAGCGGCTGTGGACACCGACATCCCGGCCGGGGTGTTGAACATCGTCACCACCTCGGACAACCGGGTAGCGGAGGTCCTGACGACGCATCGCGACGTCGACCAGATCACGTTCACCGGGTCCACCCGAACGGGGCGGTTGATCATGCGCAACGCCTCGGAGACCGTCAAGCGGGTCTCGCTCGAGCTGGGTGGGAAGTCTGCCGCGATCATTCTCGACGACGCCGATCTGGCATCGAGTGTCGCGATGGCAGCCGCAGCGGTGTGCATGCATGCCGGTCAGGGCTGTGCGTTGGCCACCCGGCTGCTCGTTCCGAACCATCTGATGGACCAGGTCGCGGCCATCGCCGAACAGGTTCTGTCCGGATTGCCCTGGGGCGACCCGACCGATATGGCGAACATGATGGGGCCCTTGATCAATCGCGCACAGTTCGACAAGGTGCTCGACTACATCGAGGTCGGCAAGTCCGAGGCGCGACTGGTGGTCGGTGGCGGCCGGCCCGAGAAGTACACCAAGGGGTACTTCGTAGCGCCGACTCTTTTCTCGCACGTTCCGCCCGACAGCAGGATCGCTCGCGAGGAGATCTTCGGCCCTGTCGTGGTTCTGATCGGATTCGCCGACGACGAGGACGCGGTGCGCATCGCCAACGACTCGGAGTTCGGTCTGAGCGGATCGGTGTACAGCGCAGATGTGGAGCGCGCCAAGCGAATCGCACTGCGGTTGCGCACCGGAACGATCGCCCTCAACGGAGCGCAGTGGTTCGATGTGGAGTCCCCCTTCGGTGGGTACAAGCAGAGCGGTCTCGGGCGTGAATGGGGCGTCGAAGGACTCGAGGACTTTCTGGAGACGAAGACCTTCAGCTATCCGGTGAGCTGACCGATGGCGTCGTGCGATCCTCGTCGTCCGGCTGCCCAGGCCGTCGGACGACGAAGAACGGGCTCGACGCCGAATCGATCTGCTCGCAGAGATCGATGGCGATGATGTCGGCACCCCGGCGCTATTCGGTGACGAGACGAATGGCCCTCATCGGACACGCGGACACGCCGGATTCGGCTTCGCCGAGCATGCCTTCGGGAACGTCCAGATCGGCCTCGGCGGCGTATCCGTCGTCGTCGAGGTCATACAGATCGGGCGCAGTGGCCGCACAGAGTCCGTGGCCCTCGCACTGATCGAGTTCGATGTGTATTCGCATGGTTTTACTTCCGCCGTGTTTCATGTCAGTAGTCGGTTGCGCCACAGGTCCAGGTCCGATCGTGTCGCGCCGTGGTCGACGAGCCATCCGGCCGCTCCGCCCGGCCGATCGCACAGTCGCCGGACGACCGAGACGATCGCGGCCTCGGGAGCTGTCAGCCACGCCGCCGGTAGCGGGCGCCGATGAGAACTCTTGTTGGCCTTGGCTTTCCAACGTCGACCGAGCGCGGGCATGTGGCTTGCCGTCAGCAGATAGTCGCCGATCACCGCCGCCGGCTCGACGTCGGCGGCCAGCAGCAAGGTCGCGACCGCGACACCGGTGCGATCCTTACCGGCAGCGCAGTGCAGCAGAACCGGACCGTCGGCATGCGCGACGATACCGAGCAGCGAGGCGACCCGATCCGGTGCGGAATCGAGAATCTGTCCGTACAGACCTGCCAGGTCCTGGGGGATTTCTTCGGTGGGAGCGGCACCGTCGTGCAGTGGCAGGTGATGACGTAATGTCTCCGATGACCAATCGAACGGATTCCTGTCCACCTCGGCCAGGGACCGAAGGTCGACCACCACGGTCGGCGGCCACTGTTCTACGGTCAACGGGTTCGTATCACCCATGTACGGAGCATCACTGCGATAGAGAACTCCGGTCTTCGTGGTGCGGCCGTCGATACATCGCAGTCCACCGACGTCGCGCAGATTAGCAAGCGTATCTGTATCGGTGTCGTGACTCATCGGGCCGCCGGAGGATGCGTGACGGCGAGTTCGCGCAACTTTGTTCGATCGATCTTGGACATGGCGGTCAACGGAATCGCATCGATGACGACCATATGATCGGGTGCCTTGTAGTCGCCCAGTCGCTCCTTGGCCCATGCACGCAGCTCGGCCAGTGTCGGCGGCGGCGCGTCGTCGTTCGCGACGACGAACGCCACCCCGATCTCACCGATCACCGGCATCGGATGTCCCACCACCGCAACGGCATTCACCGCGGGATGCTCGGCGAGGACGTTCTCCACCTCGACGGGATGGACGTTGAACCCGCCGCGGATGTACATGTCTCCGGTACGTCCGGCGAGTGTCAGATTGCCCTCGGCGGTGAAGCTGCCCAGGTCGCCGCTGATGAAATACCCCTCGTCGTCGAAGACGTCCCGGGTCACGGCCGGATTGTTCCAATACCCACGCATGACGCAGCCGCCGCGCACGCGCACCCGGCCGATTCGACCGACCGGCAGCGGCGTGCCGTCATCATCGGTGACGCGAACGTGCATGCCGGACTGAGGTTTTCCCACCGTGCGGAAGGCCACCTCGGGAGGATCGCCGATGTCGGTGCCACACACCGTCGGTGACTCGGTCATCGCGTAGCGCACCACCAGCGGTACCCCGATCAGCTGTGCGGTGCGTTCGATGAGTTCCGGTGCTGCCGGTGCGGTGGCGACCACACCGAGCCGCAGGTCGGGAAACGAGTTGCGCTCCAGATTCGGCAGGTCCAGCAGCTTGGCCCACTGTGTCGGCACGCCGCCGGCCATCGTGATGCGTTCACCGATCAGAATGTCGCGCATCTGCGCTGCCGACCACGGCACCGGCGAGATGACCACCGTACTTCCCCAGATGAGCTGGTCCCACAACTTGGCCATGTACCCGGCATGGGAGAACGGCGTCGAGGACAGTCGTCGGTCGTACGGCGCGCTCATCACGCCTGACGCCGCGGCGGATGCGGCCAGGTTGGCGGCATCGAACCAGGCGCCTTTGGGCATGCCGGTGGTGCCGCTGGTGAAGATGATGGTGACGGGATCGTGCGAATCCATCTCGGCGGCGACGAAATTGTCGTCGTTCGAGCTGTAGCAGGTGGCAAGTTCGGCGCGTGTGAGCACCGCGATACCCGGATCCACCTCCGGCAGACCGGCATCGGAGTCACGAATGACGAGCGCGGGCGCTGCCTGGGCCAGAATCGAATGGGTTTCTCGGGGGCCGAGTCGTGGGTTGATCCCGGTGGTGACGGCACCGACCAGTGCCGCAGCGGCGTAGCAGACCGCGTAGTCGATGGTGGACGGCAGCATCAGCGCCACGACGTCACCCTGGGCGATACCGCGTGCACGCAGGTGCGTGGCCAGGCCCCGGGCGTGTCGGTACCACTGCGCGAAACTTATTCGGGTGCCGTCCTGCTCGACGTAGGCGTCACGGTCACCGTGCGCACGCGCTGCCGCCGCCAGGAGTTCACCGGTGTTGGCGAACCTGCCCGGTAGCGGCGGCCGCGTGAACGACCTCGACGTCGTCACGGTTGTTCCGATCCCAGAAGGACGGTGCCACTGGAGCAGAACCATCCACCGGTGCCGCTGACACAGGCGATTTTCGCGTTCTCGACCTGACGGACCCCGGACTCGCCACGCAACTGCCGCGCTGCTTCGACGATGAGGAACAGACCTCGTTGGCCCGGGTGGCACGCGGACAGTCCGCCGCCGTCGGTGTTGGTCGGGAGGTCGCCGCCCAGCCTCAGTGCTCCGGATTCGACGAACTTCCCGCCCTCGCCCTTCGCGCAGAATCCGAGGTCCTCCATCGTCAGCAGGAGCATGTAGGTGAAGGCGTCGTAGATCTCGGCGACATCGACATCGGCGGGCTTCAGTCCGGCCCGTCGGAACGCCAGCGGTCCGGTGACCGAGGCGGGGCCGACGGTCATGTCGTCCCACTGACTGGTGAGCATGTGTGAGGTGGCTTCGCCGGATCCGAGTACCCAGACCGGGTCGGACTTCAGATCCTTGACACGATCCTCCGCGACGAGCACCACTGCCGCCCCGCCGTCGGAGCGGATGCAGCAGTGCAGCTTGGTGAACGGGTCGGCGATCATCGGCCCCGACAGCACATCGTCGACGGTGATCGGATCGCGGTACATCGCCTCCGGATTGTCCGCGGCGTTGAACCTGGCCGAGACGGCCACCTCGGCCAGTTGTTCGATGGTGGTGCGGTACTGGTACATGTGCCGCCGCGCTGCCATGGCGTACTTGGAGATCAGCGTGTGCCCGTATGGCGCGTCCCATTGCAGCGGGCCGCGCGATCCCCAGTTGATGTTGGCTCCCCGCAAGCCTTTTCGGATGTCTGCCCGTGCCGTGGAACCGTAGGTCAACAGCACCACATCGGCGTGCCCGGCCGCGATCGCATCGGCGGCGTGCGCGAGCATGACCTCCCATGACGCGCCGCCGACGGAGGTGGAGTCGATCCACCTCGGCCGCAGACCGAGGTACTCACCGACGTCGGTGGGCGGCAGGGTGCCCTGGCCTGTTGATCCGAGTCCGTCGACATCCTCGGGTCGAAGTCCGGCTTC
Organism: Nocardia miyunensis NBRC 108239; assembly: GCF_001613065.1. Lineage (GTDB taxonomy): Bacteria > Actinomycetota > Actinomycetes > Mycobacteriales > Mycobacteriaceae > Nocardia > Nocardia miyunensis. The sequence continues at coordinate 438,152 of NZ_BDBQ01000001.1, read as the reverse complement.
GGCGAGTGCTCGCCTGCTGGCTTGCGCCATGAGTTCGTAGGCGTTCTTGTTGTCGACTTTGCCGACGTCGGACAAGGCCACGCCCGCGATGGCTACCTTCCGGCTCACTGGGCTGCGCCTTCCTCGAGAAGTTGGGCGAGCACTTCCGTCGGCTCACCGAAGAGGTGGGCATACACGTGTGCCCGTTTGAGAACGAGGTGTGCGTTGTGCTCGTACGTGTAGCCCATACCGCCGTGCACCTGAATTCCGTGCGCCGCGTTGTCGATCGCGGCGCGGGTGGCGACCGATTTGGCGGACAGGATCTGGAACGTTCTGTCGGCGCGGCCGGATTGCAGTGCGATCGCGGCGAACAGGGTCTGGGAGATCGACGCGTCGGCGGAGACGGCCATATCGGCGCACATGTGTTTGATGGCCTGGTTGACCCCGATGGGCTTGCCGAACTGGATTCGCGTGCCCGCGTGTTCGGTCGCCATGTCCCTGGCAGCCTCGGCGAGCCCGGCCAGGGACGCCGCGGCGAGGACCTGGGCTCGACTCCAGGTGGGATCGGTGTCGTCAGGAAGCCAGTGCGCGACTCGTCCGGAGACCACCGTCGAGGTGGACAACCGGATGCCGGGGTCGATCGGCGCGACGGGTGTGATGTCGGGAAACTCGCCGATTTCGACGACAGCCGCGCCGTGCCGGGCGACCAGCAGGACATGGGAGGCACCGACACAATCGATCAGATCGAACGATCCCTTGAAGCCGTCGGCATCCAGAGCGCCGTCGCCACGAAGTTCGCCCAGGCCGACCATCGCTGTGCCACTACCGATTCGCTCGGTCAGCTCCGTGTCGCCGCACAGGGCGGCGATCCGCACTGCCAGGGTCGATGCCAGGAACGGCCCGGTGGCCAATCGCTTCGTGAGCGCCGAGAACAGCAGCACTTCGTCGTCGAGCTGCCGACCGGAGCCGCCGTGCGCCTCGTCCAGTCCGAGAGTGAGGAGCCCGAGCTCGGCGCCTTCGCGCCAGACGTCGGGGTCCACCGCGCTGTCGAGTTCCGCGCGATCCCGAATGTCGGACATCGGCATTCGGGAATCAATGAAATCGACTGCGGCGGAAATGATTTCGAGCTGTTCCGCAGAGGGAAGTAGGTTCATGGTCGTTTCTCTCTCACCGTGGGAGACCGAGGACGCGTTCGCCGATGATGTTGCGCTGGATCTCCGAGGTTCCTCCGCCGATCGACTGGGAGAACGAGTACAGGTAATTGCCTACCCACCCGTTCCGGTCCCACCGGGACGAATCCCGCAGCGCGTCGACTCCGACGATGTCCATCGCCACCGCGGCCACCTCTTTGCACAGGTCGGCGTAGTGGAGCTTGAGCATCGATCCCCGCGGGCCGGGGGTATCCGACTCGAGGTTCTCGCAGATGCCGACGTAGGTCATCGCGCGCAGTGAGGCCACCGACGCTCGCACTCGGGCAAGTCGACGGGATACCTCGTCGTCCTTGATGGCGGCGCGGCGCCCGTCCGGGCCCACGTGATCGCGGGCGAACTCGATCAGGTCCTCGACGACATTCGCCAGGCGCACCTGGTTGGCGGTGAATGCTGTTCCGCGCTCGAAGGAAAGCGTGGACATCGCCACGCTCCATCCGGATCCGATGTCGCCGACGACGTTGGTCAGGGGAATTCGGACGTCGTCGTAGAAGACCTCGCAGAATTCCTCGCCACCCTCGATCGTCCGGATCGGGCGCACCTCGATGCCAGGGCTACGCATATCGCAGATCACCCAGGTGATGCCCTGGTGTTTGGTGCCGGTGTTGTCGGTCCGTACCAGCAGTTCCTGATAGTCGGCGCTCATCGCGAAGCTGGTCCAGATCTTCTGCCCGCTCACCACGAGCGAATCGCCGTCGACGATCGCCTTCATCTTCAGCGCGGCCAGATCCGACCCGGCTTCGGGTTCGGAGAATCCCTGACACCACACCACTTCACCCTGGAGGATCTTCGGCAGGTGAAAGGCCTTCTGATCTTCGCTGGCGCGGGTGATCAGTGTCGGTCCGGCATGGCTGAGTCCGACGAAGTTCGCGTCGATGCCAGGGAATCCCTGGGCGGCGTACTCCTCGTACCAGATCAATTGCTGCAACAGCGTCAGGCCACGGCCGCCGTACTCGGTGGGCCAGGCGATGCCCGCCCAACCGCCCTTCCACTGCGTGTGTTGCCATGCCATGTCGTATTCACGAATCCCCGCGTGGTCGCGCGGGCGCACCTCGCGCGGCTTGTTCTCGACCAACCATGTACGTACCTGGTCGCGGAACTCCACTTGTTCGGTCGTGAAGTCCAAATCCATCTTCGGGCCTTCCCTAGCGGCGAATCGGGTGCGATCCGCGGTCGTCTGCACTCGAGTGTAAGTGACACGACCGTCAGATTGAAGTGTTTGGCGAGGTATCTCCCGTGGTGCGGTAGCGCCGCGCCAACGCCTCGCTGCCGCGGGCGAGGATCGTGACGTCGGCGCCGACGAGAACGAACCGAGCCCCGGCGGCCAGGTACCTCCGGGCGATCGGCTCGTCGAACGCGTTGACGCCCGCCGCGGTGCCACAGGCGGCAATATCTGAAACAGCTTGCTCTACAGCAGCGATAACCTCGGGATGCTGTGGTCTCCCGAGATGTCCCATAGACGCGGCGAGGTCGGCAGGTCCGATGAACACCGCATCGACTCCCGGGGTCGACGCGATGTCCTTCAATGCGTCGAGTCCGGCGACGGACTCGACCTGCACGGTCAGCGAGATACTGTCGTCGGCGATGTTCAGATAGTCAGAAATGCGATTCCAGCGGGAGGCGCGCGCGAGAGCGCTACCGACCCCTCGGATGCCGTTCGGTGGGTAACGCGTCGACGCCACCAGCGCAGCGGCCTGCTCGGCCGACTCGACCATCGGCACGATCAAGTTGGTGACACCGACGTCGAGCAGTTGCTTGATCACCACCGGGTCGCCCGATGCCGGCCGCACGAGCACCTCGACCGGGTAGGCGGCGACGGCCTGCATTTGGGCGAGCGTCGAACGTAGATCGTTGGGTACGTGCTCCTGATCGAGCATCAACCAGTCCACCCCGGACCCCGCACAGATCTCGGCAGTGTAGGCATTGCCGGAGGCGATCCACATGCCGATTTGTGGCGCACCGCCCTCGAGTGCGTCGCGCCACCGATTCGCCGATGTCATCGGTCCTCGCGCTCGAAGTAGATCGACACCGTTCCGAGTGGGCCGTAGTCCGCCACGAACGTGTCCCCGGGCTCGGCGAACACCGGCTTGGTGAACGACCCCGCGAGGATGATCTCGCCCGCTTGCAGCGTGACGTCGTGCGGTGCCAGGCGGTTGGCCAGCCAGGCCACACCGTTCGCCGGGTGATTGAGCACGGCGGCCGCCAGTCCCGACTCCTCGATCGACGCGTTCCGCAGCAGCAGTGCTCCCACCCACCGCAGGTCGACATCGAGTGGACGAACGACGTTGCCGCCGAGCACGATTCCGGCATCGGCGGCATTGTCGGCGATGGTGTCGACGATCGTCCGGAGATGGCCGGTGGCCGGATCGCTCATCTGGACCCGTGCGTCGAGGATCTCCAGTGCCGGGGTCACGTATTCGCTCGCGCGCAGTACGTCGTACAGCGTGGCTCCCGGGCCCTTCAGCGTCTCGCCGAGCACGAAGGCGAGTTCCACCTCGACGCGCGGACGAATGAAGCGCCCGGCGGGGACCACACCACCGTCATCGAAGAACATGTCGTCGAACAACACGCCGTAGTCCGGCTCCGAGATCGAGACCGCACGCTGCATGACCTTGGAGGTGAGTCCGATCTTGCGTCCCCGAACGGTGCGTCCGTCCGCGATCTTCAGATCGACGAGCGCGCGTTGCACGGCATACGCATCCTCGATCGTCATGGCCGGATATTGCAGCGACAGTTGCCCGATGGGCGAACGGGTCTTCTCGGCGTCGTAGAGACGTACTGCGGCGTCGGCGACGGCGGACTCGTCCAGCGTCTCACTCATCGGCTTGTGCCGACTTCGCGAGGAAGGCGAGAGCTGCCGGGTTGAAACTGTCCGGATCCTCGAAATGCGGCCAGTGGCGAACGTCGGCCATTTCGAAGATCTCGGAGTTCGGGATCAACCGTGCGACCGTTCGAGCGGTGCTCTGGTACTCGCCGTGGTCCTTGCCCGACGCCACGATCATGGTCGGAGCGGTGATGTTCGCCCACTTCTCCTCGGGGATCAGGTTGCGATCGCGGGCAGCCGCGTCTTGCAGGATCAGCAGGTGCTCGATCGTGGTGCGCGTGTCCTCGCGGCGATAGATGGCTTGGCGCAGAGCGATCAGGTCCGGAAGACGGCGCGACTCGTCCGCGATGAGATGTTCGAAGACCTTGTGGATGGACTCCCATGTCGGATTCTCGACGGCCGCAGTGCGTTCGGCGCGAATTCTGGCCATGTTCGACGCAGTGGCGACCAGCCCCGCGGGAGACATCAGAATCAATGTGTTCACGCGAGCGGGGTGCTGGACGGCGACGGCGGCGGATACCCACGCGCCGAGGGACATGCCGATGAAGTGAGCCTTGTCCATACCGAATCGATCCATGACGGCCACGATTTGGCGGACGTACACGGCGATCTCGTAGTCGTAATCGGGTTTGTCGGAAAAGCCGTTGCCCACCAGATCGACCGCGACGCAGTGATAGTGCTCGCTGAGCGCGGCAAGGTTGGCTGCGAACGTCTCCCAGTGTCCACCGGTGCCGTGCAGCAGGATCGCGTGTGGTTTGTCCGGCGATCCGGCTTCGGCGTATCGGGTCCTGACGCCGTCCACAACGAGGAAGCCCTGACGGAACTCGAGTTCGCGGAGGTAGCTCCAGATGCTCTGGTATTCGACGGTGCCCACCGCGGAGTCCGGTGTGGCTGGAGGGTCGATCGTGGTCTCTGTCATCGGGAGCCTTCCCTGTTGTCGAGTTCGTCGCCAGCGGTCGATGTGGTCTGACGCTCTGTACCCGTTGGATGCGAAACTATTCATAGTGTGCATCTTCGTTGTCCGTCAGTCCAATGCGCTGAACTGGGGCTGTATCCTATGTGTCGGCGGATTATCATCGATCATCACCATTGTTTCTGACACTCGCATACGATATGCATATGAGGGTGGGCACGTCGATCGACATGCCGCTGCGTGAGTTGGTCGACCACCTGCTGGTCATCGAAAGAGTTGAGGTCAATGTCCGAGGAAGTAACGGCTCGCCGTCCGGCCAGGCGGCGGCAACTGGCGCAGTTGTCCAACGAGTTCGCGGTGGTTCGCGTCTCGCTCGATGACACGGGTAACGGTCCGCGCTTGCTGGTCGAGGATGCCGAGACCGGCGACCACGTCTTCCTGTCACCGCTCGAATTGGCAAGTCTGTGCCTGGCCACACCGGAGGATCGCGAGGAATGGATCCGGGTGGGCAACTACCGGGACGAGCGTCGGGATCGGTCACTGGGCCCGATCCGGGGATCCGTACGATGACCGCTCCCGCGATCGTAGGCTTCGGAATGACCGAGATGTCATTGAAACCCGGCGCGTCCCCGCTGGCGCTCGCCTGCATCGCGACTCGCTCGGCGGTTGCCGACGCCGGTCTCGACCTCCCCGACATCGACGGCCTGCTGGTCGGCTCCTCACAGGGCATTCGCCCGGACCGTCTCGGAGTGGCGTTCGCCGCTCAGGGCGGATTCGCCGACCTACGACTGCTCGAACACATCGAAATCAAAGGCGCGACAACCATCGCGATGATTCAGCACGCGCGGGGCGCGGTTGCGTCCGGAGCGGCTCGGGCTGTGGTCTGCGTGTTCGCCGACGCGCCCCTCGTCGCGGGCAAGGCAGCGGGCTCGACGTATGCGCACAGCGGTGGTCAGCTCGGTGCCCGCGGCCTCGAACGCGCATCAGGGGTACTCGGCTCCGTGCCGACCTATGCGCTGTTGACCAACCGCTGGATGCACACCAGCGGGGGAAGTGCCGACGATCTCTGCGCCGTCGCCACCACCACCCGCTACTGGGCGCAGCGCAACCCCGACGCCGTCGTGCGTTCCCCGCTCGACCGCGACGGGTACTACGCCAGCCCGATGATCGCCGATCCGCTCCGCCGACTCGACTGCGCACGGCCGGTCAACGGCGCCGTTGCGGTCGTCGTCTCCGCGGACCCGGCCATCGGCACCGGCCCCCGCGTCGCGATTCGGGGAGCTGGGCGTGATCATCCGGTTCGGCACCGACGATCCGGGCGTGAATCCTGGTTCGGCGGTGGCCGCCGTGCGGTGGACGACGCCCTGGCCGAAGCCGGTATGACCCGCGACGATCTCGACACCGCACAGCTCTACGACCCCTTCTCGGCGGTGACGCTGATGTTGCTCGAGGAATACGACCTGATCGGCGGCGCCAGGGCCGGTGATTTCGTTCGAGGCGGCGAAACCGGCCCGGGTGGTGCACTGCCGACCAACACCGGCGGCGGCCAGCTCTCCGGCTTCTATCTCCAGGGGATGACGCCGTTGTCCGAGGCTGTCGTGCAACTGCGCGGCCGGGGCGGCGAGCGTCAGGTGGACGGCGCGAATATCGCCCTGGTCGGAGGCATCGGCGGCCGCGTCGACCACCACGCCGCACTCGTACTCGAGCGTGCCGCATGACCGTTACCACCGGAACCGGTACGTCGACCGACTGGCTTCTGGACGACGGGCTGGCGCCGCAGTCCGACGGGGATCCGATGGCCCCGCTGTATGACGGAGCGGCTCGCGGAGAGTTGGTGCTGCCCTTCTGTGTCGGCTGTGACGTCCCGCTCGATCTCGAACAGCAGGTGTGCGATCGGTGTGGCTCGTTCGAAAAAGACTGGCGATCAACCGAACTCGTGGGAACTGTCCACTCGTCCACCGTGATGCACCGTCTGGAAACCGGATTGGTCAAGGCGACCACGCCGTACCCGATCGTCGATGTGGAACTGGCCGGTGGTCACCGGCTGATCATGACGACGATCGACCCCACCTCGACGGCACCCCGAATCGGTGATGCCGTGGTCGTCGGATTCCGCAAGCTCGGCGGCGTATCGATTCCCGCTGCCAGCATCAATCCCGCTCCACTCGATACGGAGGCCCGCTCATGACCACATTCGAACCGACGGTGGCTCGTCCGGCGCCGCTGCACGCTGCGAAGGACTCGGACACGTTCGACGTCGCAGACGTTGTACAAGGCGACCGGGTACACGGATCGGTGTACACCTCGCCGGAGATCTTCAGGCGGGAAATGGACACCATTTTCCGCACCGGCTGGGTGTACGTGGCCCATGAGAGCGAGGTGAGTGAGGAAGGGGACTATCTGACTCGCGTCATCGGCCACGATCCCGTCGTTGTGGTGCGCGGCAAGGACGGCGTCGTGCGCGTCCTGCTGAATCGTTGCACGCACCGCGCCAACAAGCTGTGCAACGCGGAATCGGGTAACGCCAGCAACTTTCGGTGCCCCTACCACGGTTGGACCTTCTCCAACGACGGCTCGTTGGCCGCGGTCCCCATTCGTAACGGTTACGGGGACGCATTCAAGAAGGTGCGCTCGGAACTGGGGATGGCCGAGGCGCCACGCGTCGACAGCTACGGCGGTTTCCTGTTCGCATCGTTGTCCGCTGACGGCGTGTCGCTGAAGGAACATCTCGGCGGGGCCACGAGAGCGATCGACCGTGTCCTGGACTTGTCTCCCACAGGCACGATCGACCTGCGGTCGAACTGGATGAAGCACCTGCACCACGCGAACTGGAAGATGGTGGTGGAGAACAACGTCGACGGCTATCACGCCCTGTTCACGCACGCGTCGGTCTACGACGCCATCAAGCCCGCCAAGGTCTCGCACATTCCCTCCAAGGTCGAGGTGGTCGTGCGCGATATCGGCGACGGGCACTCCGAGATCGACTACTCCGCCGAATACCGAAAGCTGGACGAGGAATTCGTCTGGTACGGACGTACGCCACGGGAGAAGCTGCCGGAATACGTTGCCGCGCTGGAGAAGGCGCACGGCGTGGAGAAGGCGCACGACGCGCTCGTGGTGGGGCCCGCGCACACCCTCATCTGGCCGAATCTCTTCCTGGCCGAGATGAACGTGATGTACGTCGAGCCCATCGACGTGGACCGGACGATCGCGTACACCACCGCGGTGATGATCCCCGGACAGGACAAGTTGAACGAGCGCACGCTGCGGCGCTCCGAAGGCGCAATGGGGCCCGCCGGTTTCCTCATCGCGGACGACGGCGAGATCGGGATGCGCAACCAGGCCGGACTGGCCGCGCGGAAACCCGAATGGCTACGCCTTTCGCGCGGCCTCGAGACCGACGAGACCGACGAGACCGGCATCGTCAACAGCGACAAGAGTGCGGAAACGCCCCAGCGCGGGTTCTACCGCCAGTGGGCCGCCGTTGTGGGACAGGAGATCTGACCGTGGTGACCACCGAAGACAGCACAGCGACCCCCGCGGCGGCCGATGTCGCGAGCACGTTCACACCGCTGCCGCTGCCCGCGCCGGACGCCGACGTGGCCAGCTTCCTGTATCTGGAGTCCCGTCTCGCCGACGAGGGACGATACTCCGAGTGGGAATTGCTGTGGGCCGATGACGCACTCTACTGGGTGCCGATGCATCCGGATACCGATCCGCGGACCCAGCTGTCCTACATCTACGACAACCGTCGGCGCATCAAATCTCGTGTCGCGCAGCTCAATACCGGAAATCGGCACTCGCAGACGCCACCGTCGGTCATGCGACGCATATTGAGCAACATGGAGGTGCTGGAGTCCACCTCCGACACGGTGACGGTGGGTTCCAATTTCGCGGTGTTCGAGTATCGCCACACCCAGCGCATCTGGGCCGGACGGGTGATCCACACCGTGCGCCGCATCGGCAGCGGGTTCGAACTCGTTTCCAAGACAGTGCATCTCGTCGGTGCGGGGGGACCGCTCGACACCCTCGCCTTCCTGATCTGACCCGATTACCCGATACACCGAAGGTGCGAACCTTCCTGAAATATTTGCGAGGAACTGTGCTGGTAGGCGACATTCCGCGGAATAACGCGCGACGTTATCCCGGCAAGACCGCAGTCGTCGAGGGCGGACGCACGCACACCTGGTCGCAGGTGGACGAGCGGTCCGGCCGGTTGGCCCGATATCTCGTCGGTCAGGGCTTGCGGAAGGGCGACCGCGTGCTCGTGCTCGCCCGGAACTGTCTGGAGTGGCCCGAAGCGACGTTCGCGTTGGCCAAGGCGGGATTGGTCGCGGTGCCGGTGAACATACGGCTGGCGCCCGACGAGTTGGCGCATGTGCGCGACGATTCCGGGGCACGCGTGGCAATCGTGCACACCGACCAGATCGAGCGGTTCGGCGGTGAGCTCCGCGACCTCGACCTGATCGTCAGGATCGGGAGCGACGACGACGCGAATACCGCTGTCGGACAGGAATACGACGCCGCCCTCCGCCAGGGTCAGCATGCTGTGTTGCCGTCGGTCGACCCGGACGACATCTTGTTCCTGCTCTATACGAGCGGTACCACCGGTAGGTCCAAGGGTGTGGTGAACACGCACCGCGCACTGCTCGCGCAGGCGGTCGACACCAATCTCGTCACCGAGGGGAACCGGTCGGACGTCTTCCTGGCCACCACACCGTTCTTCACGGCGGGCGGGATGGTCCGGACCGTGTCGTGGACGTACCTCGGTCAGACCATGGTGATCCACAAGAAGTTCGACCCGCAGGCGGTCATCGACGAGATCGAGCGCAGCGGAATCACATTCACCACATTCATTCCGACCATGCTCCAGCGCACACTGCGCATCCTCGAGGACGGCCCGCCTCGCGACATGTCGAGTCTGCGCCGGATCAGCTACGGCTCGTCACCGGTACCTCCCGGACTGGCGCGTAAGGCGATGGACCTGCTCGGTTGCGAACTGCAGCAACGGTACGGGCTCACCGAATGCGGTGGCCAGGCGACGATCCTCACGCCGCAGGACCACAGAGACATGGTCGCGGGCAAGACGTCGATCCTCACCTCCTGCGGTCAGGAGACGCCGATGGTCTCGATACGCATCGTCGATGCCGAAGGCGAAGAGGTCCAGGCCGGCGAGATCGGTGAGATTGTCATCGAATCCGACGCCAACGCGGTCGGTTACTGGAACCGGGCCGAGCAGACCGCGCAGACCTTCCGGCCCACCGGTCTGTGGTCGGGCGATCTCGGATTCCTCGACGAGGAGCGGTACCTGCACATCACCGGTCGTAAGACGGACATGATCATCTCGGGCGGATTCAATGTCTATCCGGCGGAGATCGAACGCGTCATCGGACGCCACGGCGCCGTGGAGATGGTGGCGGTCGTGGGTGTTCCGGATCCCGAATGGGGCGAAACTCCCGTCGCGGTCGTGGTTCCGCGCGGCGACATCGACACCGATGTGGTCACCGGCGAACTCACCACGCTCTGTCGAGCCGAACTCGCCGGCTACAAGCAGCCTCGGCGTTTCGTGTTCCGAACCGAATTGCCGCTGGGTCCGGCGGGCAAGATCCTCAAGCGCGTCATCGCCGACGAACTTCGCGCGATCGCAGCCGAATAGGGGCACGCGATGAGTGATGTGGTGGACAGTGTCGGCCGTGCCGCACACAACGAGATGCTGCGCGCGGCGACGGTGTGGGAGTTGGTCGCCGAACGAGCCGAGGTGAGTCCCGAGGCGGAATTCGCCGTGGACGAGCACCGTCGGCACTACACGTTCGGTGGCTTCCGGGAACTGGCCGACGGTATCGCGGCGACGCTGTACGCGCGCGGGGTTCGGCCCGGAGACGTGGTGTCGTGGCAGCTGCCCAACAGCGTCGAGACCATGGCGATGGCCGCCGCGCTCTCCCGTCTGGGTGCGATACAGAACCCGATCATTCCGGTTTTGCGCGATGCGGATGTCGAGTTCATCACCGACCAGGTGCGGGCGTCACTGTTGATCGTTCCGCGCGAGTTCCGTGGATACGCGCACGGCGAGATGGCGCAACGGGTGCAGGCCTCGGTCGAGGGGCTCGAGGTACTGATCGTCGACGATGCCTGGGAACTGGGTGATCCGGCACAACTACCGCCACGCGAGCAGTCGGACCGCGTCGGGGACGAGATCGATTGGATCTTCTACACGTCAGGAACCACGGCCGCTCCGAAGGGGGTCAAACACACCGATCGCGGATTGATCGCTGCCGCAAGGACATTCGTGTCCAACCTCGAGGTCGGACCGGAGGACCGCTGTGCGGCCTTCGTGCCCATCGCCCACGTCGGGGGCATCGCGCACATTCTGCACGCGTTCCTCATCGGGCATGCGCTGATCGTGAGCGCTGTATTCGATCCGGAACGCAACGCCGATCAACTCATCGAGGGCCGCGCGACGCTGGTGGGGTCGGGTCTGCCGTTCACCAACGAGTACCTGCGGATCGCCCAGGAGCGCGGAGCAGCGCCGCTGTTCCCGTATTCGCGAGCCACCCTCGGAGGTGGTTCCGGTAGGCCGGCATCGCTCAGCGACCAGGCGCGGGAGTTGCTCGGGGGTGTGGGAATCATCTCCGGCTACGGGATGACCGAGTGCCCCTACATCACGTGGGGCACTCCACACGACACTGCCGTCCAGCACGCGGAATGCGAGGGCATCCCCGGTGCGGGCGGCGAGGTGCGCATCGTCTGCGATGGCGAGCGGGTCGCGGACGTCGGTGAGATCGGCGAAATCCGTGTCCGCGGGCCGCAACTCTTCCGTGGGTACGTCGACAGTGCACTGGATGCGGATGCACTGGACGCACACGGTTTCTTTCGCACCGGCGACCTGGGCTATCTCGACGGCGACGGCCGGCTGGCGGTGACGGGACGGATCAAGGACATCATCGTGCGGAAAATGGAGAACATCTCCGCCCGTGAGGTCGAGGAGACGTTGATCGATGATCCGATGATCGCGGATCTCACCGTGATCGGCCTTCCGGATGCGGTGTCGGGGGAGCGGGTGTGCGCGGTCGTGGTCGCGGCCGATCACAGCAACCCGCCGACGCTGGAGTCGGTACAGAACTACCTGCGGACCACCCCGTTGAACATTCGCAAATTCCCCGAACAGGTCGAAGTGGTGGATGCCATTCCCCGCAATCCGCTGGGAAAGATATCCAAACCCGCGCTGCGACAGCGATACATCGCCCGGAACGCCGACGAGAAGGTGGCCGCCATGACCTCCGAGAGTGACCTCACCGAGTTCACCACCATCGAATTCGATGTGGCCGACCACATCGCGACGATCACCTTGAACCGGCCCGATCGCATGAACTGCTTCAACGAGGTGATGGCCGGGGAGATGGTTCGGGTGTGGGCGCGAGTCCGGGACGACGACGACATCCACGTGGCAGTACTGCGCGCCAACGGAGAGCGCGCGTTCTGCACCGGAGTCGATCTGAGCGCGGGTGCGTGGTGGGCGGATCGCAACCGGTGGATTCAGGAAGATCCCGGAGTTTCGCTCGGGCCGCGGCAGCATCGCGTCTGGAAGCCGGTGATCTGCGCGGTGCAGGGCATGGCCGCGGGTGGGGCGATGTATTTCATCAACGAATCCGACATCGTGATCTGTTCCGACGACGCGACGTTCTTCGATCCGCACGCCAACGGTGGCATGGTTTCCTCGTTGGAGCCCATCGGAATGCTCGCTCGCGGCGTCGCGCTCGGCGAGGTGATGCGATGGGCGCTGCTCGGTAGCGACGAACGGATGACCGCGGACACCGCACTGCGGGCCGGGATCGTCACCGAGGTCACGCCGGCATCCGAACTGAGAACCCGTGCGCATCAGCTGGCCACCGAGATCGCCGCGCGTCGCCCCGAGGCGATTCAGGGAACTGTGCGCGCGATCTGGGAGTCCATCGACATGACGCCCTCGATGGCACTGCGAAACGGCTTGTCGTACACGCAGATCGGCAATCGGGGTGAAGGTCGCACCGACTCGCGCAAGAACAAGCGCGCGCCTCGTTTCCGGTGAGTTGCGATGAGCGTGAGGTCTATCAAGGAGATTCGAAGTGAGCAGCAGTAGAAGTGGATCCCCCGCAGCAATCTCGACCGAGACCGAGCTCGCTCGATTCTCGTTGCTGATCGGTGGAGTGGACGTCGAGTCGGAATCCGGGCGCACCTACGACAGCACCGACCCGTATACGGCGTCGCCGTGGGCCAGAGTGTCCGACGGTTCGGCCGCGGACATCGACCGTGCGGTCGAGGCCGCCCGTGCCGCGCTGGACGGGCCGTGGGGTCGATTGACCGCAACAGCCCGCGGAAAACTGCTGTGGAAACTCGGCGACATCATCGCTCGCGAAGCCGAGAACTTGGCCGAGCTCGAGGTCCGCGACGGCGGAAAACTGTTGCGCGAGATGTCCGGTCAGATGAAGAGCCTGCCGGATTACTATTACTACTACGCCGGCATGGCCGACAAGCTCGAGGGCGCGGTTGTTCCGACCGACAAGCCGAACTACCTTGTCTACACCAAGCATGAACCGGTGGGGGTCGTCGGCGCGATTACGCCGTGGAACTCGCCACTGCTGTTGCTGAGCTGGAAATTGGCCGCGGGCCTCGCCGCCGGGTGCACTTTCGTGGTCAAACCGAGCGACTACACACCGGCCTCGACGGTTGCATTCGCGAAACTGTTCGAGGAGGCCGGTTTCCCGCCGGGCGTGATCAACGTCGTCACCGGCTGGGGGCCCGAGACCGGAGCCGCACTGGCCGCGCACCCCGGCGTCGACAAGATAGCGTTCACCGGATCGACCGAAACCGGAATCAAGGTGGGGCGAGCCGCTCTGGGCAACATGACCCGGTTCACCCTCGAGCTCGGCGGAAAATCGGCTCAAGTGGTCTTTCCCGACGCAGACCTCGACGCGGCCGCCAATGGAGTGATCTCCGGAATCTTCGCGGCTACCGGCCAAACCTGCCTCGCCGGTAGTCGCTTGCTGGTGCACGAAAGCGTTGCCGAGGAACTGGTCGCCAAGATCGTCGACCGGGCCTCGACGATCGTTCTCGGCGACCCGAAGGATCCGAAGACAGAAATGGGCCCGGTATCGAACGAGCCACAATATCGAAAGGTGCTCTCGCACTTCGAATCCGCCAGGGAGCAGGGCGCCACGATCGCCTACGGCGGTGAGGCATCGAGTGAACTCGGCGGATACTTCGTCGAGCCCACGGTGCTGACGAACGTCACCTCGGACATGCGCGCGGTCGTCGAGGAGATCTTCGGTCCCGTGCTCGTGGTCTCGACGTTCACCGACGAGGACGAGGCCGTCGCCGCTGCGAACGGAACGGAATTCGGCCTGGCAGGGGCGGTCTGGACCAAGGACGTCCATCGTGCGCACCGGATCGCCGGTCGGCTGCGCGCGGGAACCGTCTGGGTCAACGCGTATCGCGCGGTCTCGCCCAGTGTGCCGTTCGGCGGCGTCGGATCCAGCGGTATCGGCCGCGAGAACGGCATCGGCGCAGTCCAGGACTTCACCGAAACCAAAGCCATCTGGGTGGAACTGACCGGCGCTACGCGCGATCCGTTCACGCTCGGCTGACATCACCACTGCGAAGGGTACAACTATGGCGGACAAGATCAATGCGGTCATCGTGGCCGGTGCGCGCACCGCGATCGGCACGGCGTTCAAAGGCGCGCTGCGCGATACCAGCGCGATGGAACTCGCCGAAGTAGTGATCGGAGAGGTGCGTAAGCGCTCCGGTCTCGATGTCTCCCAGGTCGACGACATCATTCTCGCCGAGTCCAACTACGGCGGCGGCGACATGGCCCGGCACGCGGCCGTGGTCCTCGGCATGCCGCAGGTGCCCGGCCAAGCCGTCAATCGGCACTGCGCCGGTGGCCTGACCGCGATCGGTAACGCCGCCGGCCAGATCGTTTCCGGTGCCGAGCGGGTGATCATCGCCGGAGGTACGCAATCGACATCGACGAGCCCGATCCAGACGTGGCGTACGCCGGGGCGAGTCGACGAGTTCACCGAGAAGTGGATGCCGCCGACGCACCCCGATACGGTCGAAGCGCCGAACATGGACATGTCCATCACGGTCGGCTGGAACACTGCCAAGGAAGTCGGCCTCACGCGGGAAGAGTTGGACGCCTGGGCATTCCGGTCACATCAGCGTGCGGTCGCCGCCATCGATGCGGGCACCTTCGTCGACGAGATCGTGCCCGTGCGGGTACGCCAGGCCGACGGCACCCACACGGAGTTCAGTGTCGACGAGCATCCTCGACGCGACTCCAGCCTGGCGAAGCTTGCGAGCTTGAAGGTGCTGCACCCCGAGATCGAGGGCTTCTCGATCACCGCCGGCAATGCCAGCGGCGTGAACGACGCGGCCGCCGCTGTCATGGTGGTCGGCAGTGACCTTGCCGCCGAACGGGGACTACCGGTGCTGGCGACGGTCGAGGCATGGGCCGCGACGGCGATCGACCCCGCGCTGACGGGACTGGCTGTCCTGGATGTCATTCCCAAGGTTCTCGATCGCGCGGGTATAGGCGTCGCCGACGTAGCTCTGTGGGAGATCAACGAGGCGTTCGCCTCCGTGCCGGTGGCAGCGTGCAAGAAGCTCGGCATCGATGAATCGCTCGTCAACGTGAGCGGCAGCGGTTGCAGCCTCGGACATCCGGTGGCCGCGTCGGGCACTCGAATGGTCATCAGCCTGATGCACGAATTGGGACGCCGCGGTGGCGGATACGCCGTCGCTGCGATGTGCGCGGGCGGTGGCCAGGCCGGTGCCGTCGTACTGAAGGTTCCCGCGGTAACGAAGTGACCATCTCGGCCGCAAGGCTCCGGCGCGAAGGGCGACTCGATGAACGTTGAACCGGACACTGTCGACATATTGGGAGCAGGTGTTCGCCTGTGCGCGGATCGGTGGGAACCGGCGCCGGGTGACGCGGCGCCCCGTGGCATCGTGCTGCTGCTGCACGGGGGCGGGCAGACCCGCCATTCATGGCGCACGACAGGTGAACGACTCGGGCGTCGAGGCTGGATCGCGTATGCGGTGGACCTGCGCGGACATGGCGACAGTGAGTGGGACGCTGCCGGCGACTACGGAATGCCGGTAATGATCGAGGATGTTCGGCTCATGGTTTCCCATGTGCGGCAACGTAATCCGGGCCTCGGAATCGCACTGGTCGGCGCATCGCTCGGTGGCAAAGTGGCGCTCATCGCGATGGGGGAGGACCCGAATCTGGCCCAGGCTCTGGTGCTGGTCGACATCGCGGTGCGGGTGGAACAGGCCGGCGGGAAGAGGGTGCGCGACTTCATGCGCAGTGCACCCGACGGATTCTCCTCCCTCGAGGAGGCGTCCGAGGTTATCTCGGCCTACAACCCGCGCCGACCACGACCGAAGAATCTGGAGGGACTGAAGAAGAACCTGCGTCTGCGCGATGGGCGTTGGCACTGGCACTGGGACCCACGCGTGATGTTTCCCGCAGACGCCGAGAACCATGCCGACACCCCGGTGAGCGCCGTCATCTATGAACGCTCGAAGCGTGCTGCTCGACAGATTTCCGGTCCCGTCCTGCTGGTACGGGGTAAGGAGTCGGATGTCGTTTCCGACGACGGAGTCGTCGAGATGCGCGAATTGATCCCGCACGCACAGGTTGTGGACGTCCGAGACGCGGGCCACATGGTTGCCGGAGACGACAACGACATCTTCACGGCGAACCTGCTCGACTATCTCGATTCCGCCCTCGAACCCTCCGAATCGTACTTGTAGAAAAGAGAATTTCCATGTCCTACGATCCCGCAGTCGCCAACCGTGTCCTCGCCGGCCTGCGCCCGTTTCCCGTTGCCATCACCACCGTCGACGGCGGATTCGCCAACGGCCTGATGTCGTTGTCGGCGGGCTCGGCGAGCATCATTCCCGAGGCGCCTCGTGCAACGATCAGCCTGACCAAGTACAACAAGACCCACGACATGGTCTCGAACTCGGGCATTTTCGTCATGCACATGCTCAGTGCCGAAGACGAGCAGGTGCACAAGTCACTCGAGATTCTGATGACGCTCGGCGGTAGCTCGGGCCGTGACGGCGACAAGATCGGCAAACTTCGTACCAAGACCGGCGTGACCGGCGCGCCGATCCTGCTCGACGCGCACAGCTACGTCGAGGCTCGCGTGATGGGCACGCTCGATGTCGAGGAGAGTTCGATCTTCGTCGGTGACGTCGTCGCGACGGAGATCCTCAACGAGGGCCAGCGTCTGCGGATAGGTGATGCGTGGAGCAAACTGCCTGCCGACTGGATCGCCCAGTACGACGCGAACCATGAACCACAGCTCGCCAACGCTCGCGCCCGCCGGTTCGGCGCGAAAGCCTAGGTACGGCGTCGATGACGACCATCGAACAGAAGTCCGTCACCGGTGCCTGGGAGCTTCCGGAGGAGTTTCGACTGCTCCGCGAGACGGTGCGCCGATTCATGGAGGCCGAGGTACGTCCGCTCGAGGACTCCCTCGCGCACGATGTCGCCGGTCTGCCGCGCGCACAGCTTCTTCCGTTGCAGGCCAAGGCGCGTGCTCTCGGGCTGTGGGCGTTGCAGACTCCCGAGGAGTTCGGCGGCGCCGGACTCAGTGTGCTGGGTCAGGCGGTCGTTGCGGAAGAAGCGGCGAAATGCCGTATGGGAGCCTTCTTCCCAGCTCTCGGTGCTTTCGGCGGGAACCCTCCGAACATCATGTTCAAGGCGAGCCGAGCGCAGTTCGAGAAATTCGCGCGGCCGATCATCGATGGCACGATGACCAAGGCGTACACCGCGATCAGCGAGGCGTCCGGTGGCTCCGACCCGGCTCGCGCCATCAAGCTCAGAGCGGTTCGCGACGGTGATCACTACGTGCTCAACGGCAGCAAGATGTGGACTTCGCATGCGGAGAACGCGGACTGGGGCGTCGTCTACGCGCGTACCGGTGAAGGCCGCGGCGGCATCTCGTGCTTCATCGTCGAGAACGGTACTCCCGGACTGACGTTCAGCCGCATCGGCGTGGTCGCCTCGTTCTCGCCGTACGAACTGCACTTCGACGATGTCCGCATTCCGGTGAGCAACCTCGTCGGCGAAGAAGGCGGCGGATTCTCGCTGGCCAGCGACTTTCTCGTGCACAGTCGAATCATCTACCCGGCCGGGCCGATCGGAATCGCCCAGTCGGCCCTGGACATGGCGTGCCGATGGGCCAGGGATCGCGACGTGTTCGGCGGAAAGCTGGCCGACAAGCAGGGAATTCAGTGGATGCTGGTCGAGTCGGAGGTGGAATTGCGTGCCGCACGCCTGCTCGTGTACCAGGCGGCCTGGAACGCCGATCTGGGCAAGGACGTCAAGGTCGACGCATCGATCGCGAAGATGTACGGCACCGAGAAGGCCTATGACGTGATCGACCGTTGCATCCAGATTCACGGAGCGCTCGGTTTGGCCGACGAGCTTCCGTTGGAGCGATGGTTCCGCGACCTCAGGGTGAAGCGTCTGGGTGAGGGGGCCACCGAGGTGCAGCGCGTCATTATCGCCCGAGAGCTGTTGAAGTGAGAGAACGTATGAAGTTCAATCTGATTTTCCCGATGCGGGCGGTCAAGCACTATCCGCGGTGGATCGGCGAGTCCGACTTCGGCGCCGTGGCGAAGTTCGTGGAGGATGCCGGATTCGATGGCCTCTCGGTCAGTGAGCATCCGTATCCGGACAAGAAGTGGCTGGCCAACGGCGGCCATCATGCCTTCGATCCGTTCGTCGCGCTCAGCGTCGCCGCCCAGGCCACCAGCCGGCTGCGGCTGATCACCTATGTGATGGTCGCGGGATATCGCAGTCCGTATCTGGGTGCGAAATCGGCGGCGTCGCTGGATCTGATGTCCGGCGGGCGGCTGACGCTGGGCCTGGCCGCGGGGTATCTGAAGTCCGAATTCGAGGCTCTCGGGGCCGATTTCGCGCGTCGCGGGGCGCTGCTGGACGAGGCGATCGCGGCGATGCGGGCGAGTTGGGCCGGGGTCGACCACGATGGCCCGGAATTCGGTGTGGCGGACCATATTTCGCTGCCCGCGCCGGATCAGCCGGGCGGGCCCCCAATCTGGATCGGCGGTAACAGCGCCGCGGCGCGCCGCCGCGCGGTCGAACTCGGTGACGGCTGGCTGCCGATGGGGCAGTCCGCGGAGATGGCCGCGATCACCCGATCGCTGCCGCTGGAAGATATCGGTACGTTGCGCACGATGATCGGCGAGCAGAACGCCCGGCGCGCGGAGCTCGGTAAGTCCGCGCTGGACGTTTCTTTCGTGCCGTTCGAGGCGAGTCTGCTGCGTAGCGGCGACACCGCCGCGTTCTGCGATGCGGTGCAGCCGCTGCTGCCGGAGTACGCCGATGCCGGGGTCACCTGGATCACCATCGAGCCGGCCAGCCGCAGTATCGACGATTTCCGGGTCGACGTCTCGATGATCGCCGACCGGCTGCTCGAGCCGAATCGGTAAGAGCCGCTGATGGTTTCGCAGCTATAGAGGAGGGTAAAATGGCCGTGGCAGATCGGCTGGTCGTGTGTGCCAGCCACAGTCCGGGGATGATGCGCGATGTGGAACACGCCTTCGGCCTCGAATTTCGTGCCGGATTGGCCGAGGTTCGCGCCCTGGTCGGTGAATTCGCGCCCGATATCGTGGTGCTCTTCGGTGGTGACCATCGCCGGGCCTTCCGCAAGGTCGTGCCGGCGTTCGCGGTGGCGCTGAGCGCCGGCATCATGGCCGAGGCCGGTCAGCCGGGCGGCGAGCTGCGGGTACCGGCCGATGTGGCGCGAGGGCTTGCGGACCATTTGCTCGAGGTCGGATTCGATATCAGCGTTTGCCGGGAGATCGAGCTGGATCACGCCTTCGCGCAACCCCTGCGCGATCTGTCGGCGAGCCTGGACGCCTATCCGGTCATCCCGGTGCCGATCAATTGCGCCACCGCGCCGCTGCCGACTCCGGAGCGCGTACTCGAATTCGGCGCCGCTGTCGCAGAGTTTCTGGACGGTATCGATCAGCGTGTACTCGTGATCGGCACAGGTGGCTTGTCGCACTCTCCGCCGAGCCTGGAGGTCGACACTCACGATATGAGCGACGAGGAGCGAGCACGGATCATCGCCGCCGGCTACGCGGCGGCAGAGAAGAAGATCAAGCCGGTCTGGGATCAGGCATTTCTCGACGCTCTGACCTCGTGGGACACCTCCCGGCTGGCGGAGTTGGCCACGGTTGCGCACGAGCAGGCCGGTGTCGGGGCCAACGAAGTCCGGACGTGGCTGGCCGCCGGTGCGGCCGGTGGTGGCGAGCCGTTCGAACGCATTGCCTACGAACCGGTGCAGAAATGGATCACCGGTATGGGGCTCGCGATCTCCCGGCGATGAATGCCGCCGGGTTCGCGAACCCTCTCACGATCGGAATGAGGAAGTAGTGAGTGGACCGCTCGCAGGTGTGCGCGTTGTCGAAATGGCGGGCAAGGGCCCGGGTCCCTTCGCGGCGATGCTTCTGGCGGACATGGGTGCCGACGTTGTCCGTATCGACCGGGCAGGTCATACCACCGTCGGTTCAGGGCCTACCGGCCGTGGCCGGCGTCATGTCGAGGTCGACCTGAAGCAGCACGAAGGCGTTGAATTCGTCCTTCGATTGCTCTCCGGTGCGGACGTTCTGATCGAGGGATTCCGCCCGGGCACGATGGAGCGGTTGGGCCTGGGCCCGGACGAATGTCTGTGCCGCAATGAACGATTGGTTTATGCGCGCATGACCGGGTGGGGGCAGACCGGGCCGCTGGCCCGCGCCGTCGGCCACGATATCAACTATGTCGCGATCGCGGGGGCGCTCGGTTCGATCGGCCGGCGTGACGCGCCGCCGTCGGTGCCGCTGAACCTGGTGGGTGACTACGGCGGCGGTGCCCTCTATCTGGTCTACGGGATCATGTGCTCGCTCTTCGAACGCACGCGTTCGGGCAAGGGGCAGGTTGTCGATGCTGCCATGGTCGATGGCGCGGCGAGCCTGATGACGACATTCCACTGGGATCGCTCTGTCGGCCGGTGGTCGGATCAGCGCGGCACCAATCGGCTGGACTCCGGTGCGTTCTTCTACGACGTGTACGAGACATCCGACGGTGGCTACATGGCGGTCGGGTGCATCGAGCCCAAGTTCTACGAGGAGTTCCGTACCGTGCTCGGACTGGTGGATCCGAAATGGGATTCCGCGCAGACGGATGTCGCGTCGTGGCCGGAGCGGAAGGAGGAGCTGGCCGCGCTGTTCCGCACGCGGTCACGCGACGAGTGGTGCGAGGTGTTCGATGGCGTCGATGCCTGCGTAACCCCGGTTCTGGCCTTGGACGAGGTATCCACCCATGCTCACAACCGGCGGCGCGGGCTTATTCGGGAGTTCGGGGACGGTCTCGTGCCCGGGGTGGCACCGAGGTTGTCTCGCACTCCCGGTGCTGTCGCTGCGCGCCCCGAGGGTGGTATCGGTGAGCTGATGTCGGAATGGGGCATCGCGGTCTCAAAAGAGGCGTCTACGTCGTCGGCCCTAACTCCGATCCAGCACTCGAGGTAACCGCTTGCGCTGCGGGACCTCGTGTCGCAGAACTCGCTGACATCCCGGCCCGGTCGGGTAATCGTGCTGAACGACAAGGCGTCTCATGCCTCCGTTCGTCAGCAGGCGGGGCAGGCTCACGATGAGCCGGTTGTGTTGCCGATGTTAAAGTGAGAACATCATTTCGAAATTGTGGTTCTGACATCGGGGGTGGCTGGCGTGACCGGAGGCTGCGGGGAGGGCGCTGAATCGGTGCTTTCCGGCGGGCGTCATCTACGCCGGGCTGCGAATCCGGCCCGACAGGCGCTCTACGACGGTGAAGTGGAGAAATTGATCCGGACCGCCGAAGAGGTCATGGTCCGCAAGGGGCGTACGGAGATGCCCACGGTTGCCGAGATCGTCGGCGCGGCCGGGATGACGAATCAGGCGTTCTATCGGCATTTTCGCAGTCGCGACGACCTGATCGTGGCAACTTACGAGCAGGGGCTGCTGACGCTGCACAGTTATCTGCGGCATCGTGTATCGAAGTGCTCCGGCGTGCGCGATCGGATTCGGGCCTGGATCGACGGGGTGCTCGCGCAGATCGAGGATCCGCGACTATCGGAACTCAGTGCGGTGATCCTGTGGAATGTCGGCCAGATCGCCCGGGACAAGAGTGAGATCGAACCTGTCGGTTATGCGCGGATTCTCGACCTGCTCGCCGGAATCCTGTCCGAGGCCGGAGTCGCCGATCACGACCGCCACGCGCTGTTCGTGCAGACGTTGGTGCTCGGGATGACCGCCCGCTATCACGAGTCGGGTACGGTGCCGACGGCGACCGATCGTGCGCATCTGCTGCGGTTCTGCCTGGGCGGCATCGGAATTGCGTGAGCCCGACCTACGGCCTGGCTCGGCGGTGTTCGTCTTCGCGTAGTGCGCGGACCAGGACGGGAACCTCCGCGAGCGCTCGCATCGCGTCGTTGAGGTGGGTGCAGCCCTCGGTTCCGGAGAACTTGTCCAGCACGACGGTTCGGAGCTCGGAAAGTGGTGTGCCGAGCGCCTTTCCGACGTTGCGGGAGGCCAGGGGGCACTCATCGTAGGGTAGTACCCGGGGATCGGCGTCGATGGTGAGCAGCTCCCCGGTGTCCGGATCCGCGGTCGCCGTGAGCCGGTACTCGTGCACCGCCACGCGTCCCCCGGTGGGCACCGTCGAGCTGTCCTGGAACATCGAGTCGATGGTGATCACGTCGCCCACGTGCACGTCGATACGGCGGGCTCGGCGCATGGCCATATCCGTGATCTCTTCCAGCGCATGCCAACTCAGTGGATCGCCGCCGAGGGGGAGTGGCTGCACGGGCTGTACCTGATGGGTCCACTTGGAGGAGCCGTCGGGCATCAGGGCGCCGGAGCCGGGCTGGAATCCCGTGCAGATGCCGGTCATGTCGCGGACTGGCCGGGCGCTGATCTCCTGCATGAGCAGGTCGCGGTCGATCCAGCGGGAGTAGGCGAATCCGGCGATGAGGGAGGCGCCGGCGATGTCGTCGAGCAGAAGGTACAGCGGGGTTCCCGCGGCGGCCTCGTCGGCCATCGCCTCGGCCAGTGTCGCACGTGAGTTGCCGCCGCCTCGCGAACCGATCAGTTTCGTCACGTTCGGGCGGGTGGGGTGCGCCTCGATTTCTTCGATCGTGCGGGTGGCGGAGTTGATGCCCGCACGCATGGTGTCTTCGCGCAGCACCACCGGATCGCCACCGTTGTCGGGTGTCAACAGATCTCGTGCGCGCCCGACGAGCCGGAGTTGGGTTCCCGGTCCCGCGGGCCATCGCATATCGATGGTCGAGGTGCGCCGAACGGATCCAGGTCGACGCGGGGGAGTGGGCTCGGCCGGTCCTCTGGCAACGAGGCCAACCGGTATCTCGACCGTCAAGTCGATGCCTCCTTCGAGTCGTTCACACCGCAGTTCGTGCACGGCGTGGCCGGGCCGATACGCCAGCACGAGGTGCACCTAGTAATATATCACTTCTGGCCCGAAGGCAGGCCCGGGGATGGATGTCACCGTTGTGGTCGGTGATTCGCTCGGGCATGACTCAAGGGGCGACTTGTGCTCTGCCGCCGTGGATTTCGATACGCTGGCCGGTGATCTGGGCGGCCCGCTCGGAGACCAGGAACGACACCAGATCCGCAACATCGTCCGGTCGGGTGACCCGGCCGAACGGCATTCCGGCATCGAGGCTCGCGGCATTCTCGGCTCCGGTCACGGCATGCGCGAGACGGTCGCCCATCTGGGTGGTGACCAATCCGGGGGCCACGATGTTGACCCGAATGCCGTGTGTTCGTTCTTCGAGTTCCAAGGTCCGGCCGAGCGCCTCGAGCGCGGTCTTGCCCATCATGTACGGCGCGCCGCCCTCCTTCGGATTGGTTGTGGCGACACTGGATATCAGTACGACCGCGCCCCGTCCGCTCGTTCGCAGCAACGGCGTCAGGCCCGCGCACAGATAGAAGGCGCCGAGTGCGTGCACCGACAGCACGCGCACGACTTCGGCCGGATCGGTATCGGCGACGAAACGGCCCCGCTGGCGATGCCCGCATTGTGCACCAGGGCATCGGCCCGGCCGAAGTCTGCTGTCACGGATTCGACGAAAGCGGCCGTCGCGGCCTGGTCGGCGGCATCCACCCGGTACATGCGACCCTGTTGACCCAGTTGCTGTATCAGTTTCGTCGTTGTTTCGGCCGCCGCCTCGTCGCGGTTCCAGTGCCGGCGATGTCGAAGCCGTCGGTGGCAAGACGCACGGCGATCGCGCGACCGATGCCGCGGCCCGCGCCGGACACGACCGCAACGGGATTCTCGTTTGTCATGGCGCTCAACGGTTTTCGTAGATGGGGGTGCGGCGTTCGATGAACGCTGCCATCGCCTCGGGCTGGTCTGTGGTCGCGGTGGTGAGCACCTGCTGCCGGTTCTCCATCTCGATCGCGGTGTCCAGTGACGGCATCTCCAGCGCGAGCCACATGCCGCGCTTTGTCAAGGCCAGCGACATCGGCGGCGCGGCGAGTAGTGCGTCGATCGCGGCGTCGGTTCGTTCGAGTAGTTGTTCACCCGGAACGACATCGGCGAGCAGACCGATGCGCAACGCCTCCTGCGCATCGAAACGGCGTCCGGTGAGCATGAGCTCGTGAGCCCGGCCCGCTCCCACCAGCCGCGGCAGCATCCACGAGGTGCCGATATCGCAACCGGAGAAGCCAACGCGGATGAATGAGACCGCGAATTCCGCACTGTCGGAGGCGATTCGGATGTCGCAGGCGCTCACCAGAGCGAGCCCGCCGCCCGCCGCCGCGCCGTTGACCGCCGCCACGAACACCTGGGGTAGCCGCCGGATCTTCTGCACCAGTGTGGCGATCCGGGTCTGCACCATCATCGAGGATTGGACCGGGCCCAGTTCCTCCGAACCGGGAACCTCACCGAATCCGCCGAGGTCCAGGCCCGCGCAGAAACCGCGACCGGCGCCGGTCAGCACGACCACGCGGCACCGGTTGTCGGCGGCGAGTCGATCGAGTTCGCTGTGCAGCGCGTCCACCAGTTCGACCGTCATGGCGTTCAGTCGGGCGGGTCGATTGAGCCGCAGGACGGTGACGCCGTCTCTCGGCTGTTCGACCTCGATCAGCGGTTCGGGAGATGTGGGCATGCGCACACCATACATATCTAACCTAGATTAACAGGTTGTAGGTAGGCTGATTCGTGTCCACCCGGCTGGAACTCACCGAGGAGTGCACATGACCGAAGCGACAGCGGAGCCGATCCTGCTCACCGAACAGCGCGGTGGGGTCCGCATTCTCACCCTGCATCGCCCGGCCGCGCGAAATGCGTTGACCAGCAGTCTGATCGAGGCGTTGCGACGTGAACTGGCCGCCGCGGACAGCGACGATCGGGTGGATGTGATCATCTTGACCGGTACGGATCCGGCGTTCTGTGCGGGGTTGGACTTACGCGAACTCGGCGCGACCGGCGACAACGCCGCGCGGATCGCCGATGCGGAGGTCCCGGTGGGACATCCGTGGCGTCCGCTGTCGAAGCCGATCATCGGCGCGGTCAACGGTGCGGCTGTCACCGGGGGCCTGGAACTGGCCCTCGCCTGCGACTTTCTCATCGCCTCCGAGCGTGCTCGATTCGCCGACACCCATGCCAGGGTCGGGGTGCTGCCCGGGTGGGGCCTCACCGCCCGGCTGCCCGCTGCGGTGGGGCGTGGCTTCGCCCGCCGGATGAGCCTGTCGGGAGACTTCGTCGATGCCACGACCGCGCTGCGCGCGGGCTTGGTGACCGAGGTGGTCTCGCACGACCAGTTGCTGCCGACCGCGATGGAGGTGGCGGTCTCGGTGGTGGGCAACGATCAGGCCGGCGTCCGGACCCTGCTCGAGTCGTACCAGCGCGCCGAGGAGCATCTCGTCGATCCCGCCCTGACCGTCGAGGACGCGACATCGCGAGCTTGGATGACGGAGTTCGATCCGTCCAGGGTCGCCGATCGCCGCGCCGCGGTCATCGACCGGGGCCGCGCGCAGAACCGGGGCACGCCGCGCGGGTGAGGGTTCCGCCCCGGACGTGTGCGTCGGTCAGGCCTTCTTGGCGCTCAGTCCGGAGCGCTCTACTCGACGGGCGAAGTCGGCCGAGGTGAGCCGGTGGGACTGCAGCCGTGCACAATCGCGGAGATACGCCTCGTCCGGCAGTCCGGTTCGGGCGAGCTGGACGTACCCGGCCAGGGCCGCTGTTCCCGCGCGCGAGAGCGCCGTCGCGAACTCGATCGCCGTGCCGACGGGATCCTCGACGACCTCCGCGATGCCGTGTGTGGCGGCTTCTTCGACGGTGAGTTCTCCGTCGGTACCCAGCAATTTCCAGAGCAGACCGGGTGCCAGCCGCTCGAGCAGTGCGGCACCGCCTGTTCCTGGAATCAGCCCCATCCGTGCCCAGCCCTGGCCCAGCCGCGCCGACCGGGCCACGAATCGCCGATCGCACCACAGGGCGAGGTCGAGTCCGAGACCGATCGCGGCGCCGTTCACCGCGGCGACCGTGGGAATGCGGCATCCGCGCAAGGCCCGGGCGAGCTTCTGAAAGTGCTCGTACACAATGCTTTCCACGTCCGCGGGGGTAGCGCCGTCGATCGCCGACAGGATCGAGGGCAGATCACCCCCGGCGCAGAATGCCTGTTCTCCGGTCAGCACCAGCGCGGCGGCGCCGCTGCCGGCCGCGGTGTCGATGGCGTCCGCGACTTCGTCGGCTTCCTGTGGTCCCAGGGCGTTTCGACGCTCGGGCCAACGCAGGGTGACGATGGCAGCATGCTCGGATAGGTCGATCGTGACGCTCATTCATTCTCCTCGTACCGCGTGAGTGCCCGTGGTTGTATCCACCACACATAGATAACTTAGATTACCAAGTTGTAGGCAGTGGTGGGTGGTTACCCGTTCGGGGTCCGGTCGACCGTCGCGCACGTCGTCGCTCTGCAGCTCGCAGCCGTGCCTAGAGTTTGCCGAATATTGCTCGTCTGGCTTGGGCTCGGGTGGTGTCGGGTGTGGTGGCGGTGATCGTCGTGAGCAGCAGCTCGACTATCGGGGCCACGTTGTCCTCGATATGCTCGGCCGCAGTGGCGCGTTCGGCCGCGGTGAGTGCGAGGATGTGCATCAGCACGGTGCCGTAGAGCGCCTCGGTGATGGTCCGGATCGGTGCGTCCGGAGCGAGTTCGCCGCGCTCGATCGCGCGCTGGAACAGAGCGGTCGCGGCATCGCGGTGCATCGTCACGAGGTACGCGTGCACGTTGTCGAGACCGGTGGGTTCCGCGGCTTCGTCCATCGTGATGCGGAGCGACGCCCATCCCGCGGGGGACAGGAAGTAGCGCATCAGGCCGGCGGCCAGCGCCGTGGCGTCCTTGCGCAGCGAACCGTTGTCGGTGAAGGTGAGCGGTTTGGAATGTTGCTCGATTGCGTAGCGGATCAGCGCTTCCTTCGATTGCCAGCGTAGATACAGGGTGGACTTGCCGACGCCGGCGCGGCGTGCAACCGCGTCCATCGTGAAACCGCTCCATCCGGTACGGCCGTATTCCTGCAACGCTGCGGCAACCACTCGTTCCTCCATGTCGGGATCCCTGGGCCGACCGGCCCTCGGCCGTGACGTCTTCGCCACCGATACCACCTCCTGCTCCTGATCCGATGGTTTACCTAGTTAGTTTGGAGAATCTATTGCGGACGATAATTGTCGGTATTACCCTGATCACACTGCGCCAGTAGCGTGGATCATCCGCGAAGGAGGAACTGTGCGGGTCGACGTCGATCCCCAGCGCTGTCATGGGCACGCATTGTGCGCCGCCACGGCGCCCGATCTGTTCGATCTGGACGAACGCGGATACGCGATCGCCGCGAACGAGTTCGTGCCGGACGAGCACGCCGATGCCGCGGTGGCGGCCGCCGCGAGTTGCCCGGAGCAAGCCGTCGAGATCATCCGCTGACACGCTCCGGCGTCGTCTCATCACAGCACGTGGAGATTCCCCATGACCAATGTTTCTTTTGATCATCATTCGACCGAATATGCCAGGGATTGGCGGCGGATCAACGCCGACCTACGCGAGCGCTGCCCGGTCGCGCATACCGATGCGCATGGCGGGTACTGGGTTGTCAGCCGGTACGCGGACGTCGCGGAGGTCGTGCGCGATGACGAGACCTTCTCCTCGTATCACGAACTGCCCGATGGCTCCCACAACGGGGCCACCATCCCGGTGGGTCCGATGCGGCAGGTTCCGATCGAAATGGATCCGCCGGAGTTCTTCGAGTACCGCAAGCTCCTCACCGGTTACTTCTCGCCCGCGGAGGCCAGGAAGTGGGAGCCCTTCGTCCGGGAGGCCACCACCTACTGCATCGACTCGATTATCGAGTCCGGCCGCAGTGACGTGATTCTCGACATCGCCTCGCCGGTGCCGGCCATCTTCACCATGGCTCTGCTCGGTCTGCCGCTCGATGGCTGGCGGGTGTTCTCCGACGTGACGCACTCGATCATCCATTCCACACCCGGAACGGACGAGAACAACGCGGCCCTGGCCAATCTCCTGACGATTCTCGGTCAGGTCAACGAGGTTATCGCCCAACGCCGTGCGGAGCCCGCCGACGACCTGCTCTCTCATCTGGTGCACGCACGGATCAACGGCGAACCGCTGTCCGATGAACGGCTGATCGAGATCATCACGCTCGTGATCTTCGGCGGTGTCGACACGACCGGAAGTTTGATCGGTAACGCGCTGGAATGGCTGTACCGCAATCCGGAACAGCGTGATCTGTTGCGTACGGACCCCGAGTCGATCCCGAAGGCGGTCGAGGAGTTCCTGCGGTACTTCTCGCCGATCGCCGGTCTGGGGCGTACGGCGACCCGGTCGTGCACCGTCGGCGGTGAGAAGATCGACGCGGGCGAGCGGGTGTTCGTGTCCTGGTCGTCGGCGAACTTCGATCCCGAGGTGTTCGACGATCCCGACGAGATGATCCTCGATCGCTTCCCGAATAAGCATCAGGCGTTCGGCCTGGGGATCCATCGTTGCCTCGGATCACATTTCGCGCGGTCGGAAGCCCGGATCGTGCTCGAAGAGGTGCTGCGCCGGATGCCGGATTATGTCGTGACCGCTGCGGAGCCCTATCCTTCGATCGCCGTGGTGAACGGCTTCATCGGTCTTCAGGTCACCTTTACGCCCGGTTCTCCCGTCGGTTCCGAACTGAAGCTGTGAGCCCGCTCCGACCACCTGCTCCGACAGGGAATTTCGCACAGTCGCTGTGCTGGTCGAATATGCGAAACCGGCATCGGATCGGATCCAATTCGGTCGGGCCTCATCTGAATGGCGGTCTTCGAAACTGGTTCCGGCACGGTCGTTCTCGCCGCCGACGGCCCAGAAGTCGTCTCGGCAACTTCGGACCACCCGCGGCGTGGATGCTCTGGCCGATGATCTTCAGGTTCGCTGATCGTGCTTGGCCTGGTCCACGATCCAGACCGCGATCTGCGCGCGGGAGGTGAAGCCGAGTTTGACCAGGATATGTTCGACGTGGCCTTCGGCGGTGCGTTGCGAGATCACCAACTTTGCTGCGATCTGCTTGTTGGTGAGTCCTTGGGCAACAAGGTCTGCGACCTGCAGTTCACGCTTGGTCAATGTCAATTCTGCACTGCGTGGGCCTGCGGTTGGCGGCTCTCCGAGCGCGTAGGCCGCTGCTGCGTTCATCTCCATGACCCGGCCGCGCTGGAACGCCGCATCGAATCGTCGGTCGCCGAGCGCACGACGCACCGCGTGCTCGCATCCGTCGCGGAAGTGGGATAGCTCCGGGAAGGAAGTCGAAACACCAGAGCTGGACCGCAACAGACTTTCCGCGGCACCCATCAGCACGGCCGCGCGCTCGCCATCGCCATCAGCGACAGTCCAGGCCAGCGCCTCGAGATCCAACGCCGCGACGACCGGGCTGCGCATGCGCTGGTTGACTCGCAACGATTCCCGCAGCAACTGTTGTGCGTGGGACCGCTCGCCTTGCTGCCATACGGCAATGCCCAGCCCCCACAGCGCACTCGACCGAAACAGCGATTCGCCGCACGCTTCGGTGATCGAAAGTACTTGCTCGTGATACTCGAGCGCACGCCGTGCATCGCCCTGCAGCGCGTGTGCCCAACCGAGCAACATCAAGGCAGCAATGTGCAGGTGTCCTCGCCTGTTCGAGCTGAATACCTCGACGGCACGCTCGAAGAAGGACACTGCCCGAGCAGGTTCGTCTCGAAACAGCGCCAGGCTGCCCTCGGCGTAGTCGAGCAGCGCCTCGTTCATGGGACTGCGATCCTGCTCGGCGAGGGTGCGCCCTTGTTTCAGTAAGGCAGCCGCCGACTGAAAGTCCCGCTGCGCTGCCGCCATGATGGTGTTGGCATAGAGCGCCCGGATACGGTCGGGAACCGAACGCGCGGTGGGGTGCGCGAGGGCACGATCGAACCAGCGTCGACCCTCTCCGAACAGACCGCGGAAGCTCCAGAGCATCCACAGCGCGGTGGCGATGCGCAGCCCGGCCTCGGCCGAGGCCGCGCTCCCGTCGGACATGGAGAACTCGAGCGCCTCCCGGAAGTTCGGCTGCTCGCGCTCGAGCCGGGCCAGCCAGTCGCGCTGGCGGTCGCTGATCCACCCGGCCTCGGCATCCAGCGCCAGCCGCTGGTACCAGTCGAGGTGCCGACGACACAGATCCTGGAACTCTCCGGTCTCCTGCAACTGTTCCCGCCCGTAGGCGCGCACGGTCTCGAGCATCCGGAAACGCACGGCGTCATCCGGTTCCTCGCGGATCACAATCGACTTGTCTATCAGGGAGGACAACGCGTCCAGCATGCTCTCCGAGGCCGGGTCGGCACCGCACACCTGCTCGGCGGCGTCGAGTTCGAAGCCGCCGGCGAATACCGACAAGCGGGCCCACAGCCGCTGCTCGTCCGGCGTGCACAACTGGTAACTCCAGTCGATACACCACCGTAGCGTCTGTTGTCGCTGCGGCGCGGTGCGGCTCGCGCGGGTGAGCAGCGCGTACCGGTCGGTCAGCCGTGCCAGGATCTGTTCGGGCGACATGGTACGCATCCGAGCCGCGGCAAGTTCGATCGCCAGCGGCAACCCGTCCAGTCGGGAACAGATCGCTGCCACAGCGGTCTTGTTGTTCTCGGTGACCTGGAAACCTGGCACAGCCGCCGCGGCGCGATCGGCGAACAACGTCACCGCGTCGTATTTGGGCAGTCCCCGCAGTGTCGGCTCACCGTCGGGGTCTGGAACGGTCAGCGGCGACACCCGCAGCACCGCTTCCCCGGCGATGCCCAACGGCTCGCGGCTGGTGGCTAGAATCCGCAGGCCAGGACTAGCCGACAACAATGTCTCGACCAGGTTCGCCAACGCTTCCACGACCTGCTCGCCATTGTCCACAACGACCAGCACGTCCCGGGAACGCAGGAACTCGAGCAACACTTCCAGCATCGGCTGGGCCGAATCATCCCTCAGACCCATACCGGCCGCCACG
This sequence comes from Nocardia miyunensis NBRC 108239, assembly GCF_001613065.1. Classification (GTDB taxonomy): domain Bacteria; phylum Actinomycetota; class Actinomycetes; order Mycobacteriales; family Mycobacteriaceae; genus Nocardia; species Nocardia miyunensis. The sequence goes on along the minus strand of NZ_BDBQ01000001.1, from coordinate 406,648 downwards.
ACATCGACCAGCAGCGCCGGATCGTGCACGTCGGCGAGCTCGATCACCCACACCCCATCGGCGAAATCGCGTCGAGTATTCGACGCCGCCCGCAACGCCAGCCTCGTCTTGCCGACGCCACCGATCCCGGCCAACGTCACCAACCGCGACACCGACAGCAGGTTCTTGATCTCCGACATCTCGGCGCGGCGGTCGACGAAACTGGTCAACTCCAGCGGCAGCTCACGGGTGCTCCCGCGTTCTGCCGCGGTCCGTGGTGGCGTGCGATCCCGTATCGGCGGCGTGTGATCTCGCGGCCCGGGGACCGCGGCGGCCGTGCCGTGCACGGCCATCTCGCCAACCCGGTATCCGTGGTGCCGCTGCACCTGCCGGAGGGCCTTTCCTACCTCCACCGCCGATGGCCGCTTCTGCGGATCCCGGCTCATCGCCGATTCCACCACGGCCGACAAGTCATCGGGGATGCCGACCTCGTGCAGATCTGGCACCGACTCGCTGGTGGTCCGCAAAAACTGAGCCACCACCTGCTCACCGCTGCGGCGTTCGAACGCGGCACGCCCGGTCAGTGCGCAGAGCAGGGTCGCACCTAGACCGTAGACATCCGCGGCCGGTGTCGGGGCGTCGCCACCGAGCACTTCCGGGGCGGTGAACGCCGGAGACGCGGTCAGGATGCCCGTAGCCGTCTCGAATCCGCCGACGACGCGCGCGATACCGAAGTCGGTCAGCGCCGGCTCGCCGTAATCGGTGAGCAGAATGTTTCCCGGCTTCACATCCCGATGCACGATCCCGAGCCGGTGTGCGCTCTCGAGTGCACCAGCGATCTTCACCCCGACCGACAACACGGTCTCGGCCGGCATCGCACCCTGCCGACGAATCCACGCGTCCAACGAATCCAACGGGTGATACGGCATCACCAGATAGGGACGTCCGCTCGCGGTGACACCCACCTGCAACACCGTCACGATGTTCGGATGCCCGGTCAGCCTGCCCATTGCCCGTTGTTCCCGAAAGAACCGCGCCTGATCGTCCTCGCCCAACTTCCCGGTCAGCACCTTCACCGCCACCGTCCGGTCCAAGGCCACCTGCGTGCACCGATACACCACACCGAAACCGCCACGACCGATCTCTTCGGCATCCTCGAACCCGGACGCACCCAAATCCACCGCGACGGGCATACTCACGTCCCGGCGGGTCCGCAGCGGATCATCATCGACCATCAGCGGCAGGTAATCCACTCAGCATGTGCACGAACACAGGCAGCATGCGCTCACCTTTCGACAATGCCCAGCGTATCGCCGACGACGGTTAACAGCCGCTCCGCCGGACCGCACGTTCTCGGCGCCGAGCTAGCAATACCGACCGTGACGGGAAACCCGTCCGTGGCGAGGCTTCTTTCCAGCGGGGACGCCACGTTCGAGTCAGCGATCGGGCGCGACAGATCCGCCTCGGCAGGTTGCGCGAATACCGGCTCGCCCCGAATCCGAACTCTTCGAGGCCCGAGGTCAGCTCGGTCTGACCTCACTGCCACTCGAATGGGCCGAGCGCTGATTCGGCCACCTGCAGGGGATCCAGCCAGCGTGGTCGGGCGGTTCAGTGATGGTCGAGTAGTTCGACGGGGACCTCGACGATGCGGGCGCGCAGATATTCGCTGACCGCCTTTCCGATGCTGTCGAGCCGGAGGTTGCTCGAGCCGCCGCGGCCCAGTAGTCCGGGCAGTACGAAATGCACGGCACGCAGATGCGGGAATTCGTGGCGAAGTACTGTCCCGGCGGCGGCCTCGGGCAGTAATTCGGTGAGGCGTTCGGTGCTCAGAAATGATCGCAACCACGGCCAAGCCTGCGGATTATCGGTCCAGATCCCGACGTTGCTATTGCCGCCCTTGTCACCGCTGCGCGCGAAGGCGATGCGCCCCAACGGTACTCGCTCGGTCGCTCCCGGCTCGTAGGCACCGGGTTCCTCGTGGACGGGCTGGCCGGTGAACTGCTCGGTCTTCGCTGGAGGGAAGATGCTCTGCTGGTCGCCGTTGCCGAAGACGACTCGATGATGCAGCGCAGTTTGGGGGAGCAGGCCCGGCCAGTATTCGACGATCGTTTCGGCCCGGTGGAGTCGCCGCCCATGTATCCGGGAACGCTGCTCAGGCCCGGCGCATTGGAGGATCGCTGGAGGTGGAACAGCGGCTCTCGGGTGGCCGCAGTGGCCGCGATCCGGACGCAGACGGTCGCGGCGTTCTGATCCTGCGGATCGGCGACGGATTGTCCCAGACGCGACACCGCGAGGTCGCCGATTTCGGTGCCGGCGGTCAGGCCCTGGAGTTGGGCGACCAGGAGGTCGAATTTGGCGTCGATGTCCAGGACGGTCAGGTAGGTGTTGATGGCGATCGGGAAACCTGGAGTGAGAAATCGCGGCAGCGCGGTGAAGCCCGCGAAATTGCCGCCGACGGCCTGCGCACCGCACTCGATGATATGGCCGGCCACCACCGCGCCGGCGAGTTCGTTCCACGAGTCGGGAGTCCAGTCGTGCCATCAGGCTGCGGGACCGAGGACGAGGGAGGAGGCGTCGGTGACCCGGCCGCAGATGACGATATCCGCGCCGTCCGCGAGGGCCGCGGTGATACCCCAGCCGCCGAGATAGGCGTTGGCCGCCAACGGATTGGCCGCCAACGGATTCTCGCCCTCCCCGGTGAATGGTTCGTCGGTGTCGAGATGTCCGAACGAGTGCCCGGCATCGCGAAGTTCGTCGAGACGGTCGAGCAGATCATCGCCGTCGATATGCGCGACGGCGAGAGAAACTGCGGCAGTGTCGATTTCGGCGCGAACCGCGTCGGCCAACCCCTCCGGATCGAACGCGCCGGCGTTGACGACCACTTTGATTCCGCGTCCGGCGATCGTGCGCAGATGCGGGCGGAGCTGTCGAGGAAGTACTTGGCGAAGAAGCCGCCGAGGGCCTTGGGATCCGAGGTGAAGCCGGCGGAGACGGCGGCCATCGTGATCTCGGCCAGATAGTCGCCGACGAAAACGTCGACCGGATCGCCGGCGAGTGCTTCGCTCAGGGCGGTGAAGCGGTCGCCGAGGTAGCCCGAGAAATTCGCGATGCGTACGGAGTTTTCGCTCATATCAATGACTTTCAGTTCGCGTGATTGCGTGGCAGCCACTCCGGTCGGCTCGATCCGCGGGGGACCAGAACTGTGCGGTAACGACCGGGTGTCCGCGACATCACCACCTCGTCGGCTACACCGGCGTGCCGGCGATGGCGGCCGTGAGCCGGGCGGTCAGCGCATCGGTCATGTCAACGCCTGGTACGAGAGGTGGCGAGTCGCAGTAGGCCCTCCTGCATGGTGCTGGCCACCAGGACGCCGTTGCGGTTGTAGAGGTGGCCGCGCGCGAGTCCGCGGCCACCACCGGTCCACAGGCCTTCTTGTTCGTAGAGGTGCCATTCGTCGGCGCGGAAATCCTCGTGCAGCCATACCGAGTGATCGAGGCTGGCCAGTTGCATACCGGGTTCGTCGATGGTGACGGCGTGCGGGGGGAGCGCGGAGGAGAGCAGGAACAGGTCCGAGGTGTAGGCGAAGCCCGCTGCCTGGGTCAGGTGGTCCTTGGCGAGCCGGGTGCTGGTGCGGACCCAGGCGCGTTGGCGTGGTGGACGGGATTCACCGCGCGCGTTGGCAATTCGCGGATACTCTTCCGGGAATCGGAAGTCGACTGCGATATTCGCGCGCAGGTGTGGCAGCCAGTCGGCTTCGGCCAGATAGACGGGGTCTACCGAATCGTCGAATTCCGGAAGCTCTTCCGGTGCGGGTGCGGCGGTTTCCAGGGCCTGATGGGAGAACCCTCGCTCGGGCCGCTGGAAGGATGCGGTCAGCAGGAAGATGGTCACCCCGCCCTGTGTCGCCCGAACCGAGCGGGTCGTGAAACTTCCACCGTCTCTGACTCTTTCGACGTGGTACAGCACGGGCTCGCGCGGGTTGCCGGGGTGGATGAAATGGCCGTGCAGCGAGTGCGCCCGGCGTTCCTGGGTGACGGTCCGGCCCGCGGCGATCAACGCCTGGCCGACGGCCTGGCCGCCGTAGATGCGCAGGGCCGCGTCGTTGTAGGAGCGGCCGAGGTAGAGGTCGGCGTCGACCTGCTCGAGGTCGAGGATGCGCCCGAGCGGTGGGCGGGGACCGCGCGGCGGGTCGGCCACGCCGGCCTCGAGAGTGCTGGACATAGTTTTAGTATATTACTAGGTAATACTTGTGACGAACCGGTGGTATTCGCGATATGGGCCCCGGCATCGAATGATGCCGGGGCACAGCCGATCTCGTGACAACCGCGCTCAGCGTGCGATCTGCTCGCGCGGCAGCCCGAGCAGCCGCTCGGCGATCACATTGCGGTTGATCTCCGACGTGCCGCCCGCGATGGTGTGCGCCCGGCCGAACAGATAGTCGCGGCCGACCTCCGGGAGCTGGCCGGTCACCGCGGCCTCGCCGGCCAGGCGCATACCGGCCTCGGCCGTGTGCTGCAGGTGCTCGGCCGAGAGCATCTTCGTGACACTGCCCTCGGGACCGGGGGCCGCGCCCGTGACGGCCCGCGCGACATGCCGCAGGTTCAGCACCCGCAGTGCCTGTTCCGTGGCGAGCAGGCCCGCGACCTCGCGTACCGCGGCAGGGTTGTCGCCGCCGACGTGGACCAGATCGATCAGATCGAAGGGGGTGCGGCCGTGTGCCATGCCGCCGATGGAGACGCGTTCGTTGCCGAGGGTGGCGCGGGCGACGGTCCAGCCGTTGTTCACCTCGCCGACGACGTCGGCGTCCGGGACGAAGACGTCGTCGAAGAACACCTCGTTGAACACCGCGTCACCGGTGATCTCCCGCAGTGGCCGCACCTCGACGCCCGGTGCCTGCAGATCGATCACCATCGCGGTGATGCCCCTGTGCTTCGGCGCGTCCCGATCGGTCCGGATGGTCGCCAGACCGCGATTGCAGTTCTGCGCGTTCGAGGTCCACACCTTCTGCCCGGTCACCCGCCAGCCACCCTCGACCCGCACGCCCCGCGTGCTCACTGCGGCCGCGTCCGACCCCGCACCGGGTTCGGAGAACAACTGGCACCAGACCAGTTCGCCAAGCAGACTCGCCCGGATCCACCGCTCGATCTGCTCGGGTGTGCCGTGCTGGCTCAGCGTCAGCGTGACCCAGGCGCCGATGCCGAGGTTGGGCAATGGCACGCCCGCGAACTCTTCGTCGATGACGAGCTGTTCGACCGGACCGGCGTCGCGGCCGAAAGGCTTGCGCCAGTGCGGCATCAGATAGCCGGAATCGACCAGCATCCGGCGGCGGCCGGATTCGGGCGCGGCGCTCAACTCGGCAACGAACGCGGCCGCCTCGGCGCGGAACTGCTCCGCCTCCGGCGGCAGGTCGACGGCGTATTCGCGGCGCACCCCCGCGAGCGCGCTCGCGTACACCGCGTCCAAGGCGGCATCCACCGTGCCGAACAGTGCTCGAATGCTTTGCGCGCGGCGCAGATACAGGTGGCAGTCGTGCTCCCAGGTGAAGCCGATCCCGCCGTGGATCTGCAGGCTCTTCTCCGCATTGCGCACGTACTCGTCGTAGGCGATCGCGCCCGCGACGTTCGCGGTCAGGGTGCCCTGGTCGCCGTGCACGCCCGCGCGCGCGGCGTCCCATGCGGTGGCCACCGCGAGTTCGGAACCGGCCAGCATATTGGCGAGGTGGTGTTTGATCGCCTGGAACGAGCCGATGGTACGGCCGAACTGCTCACGCACCTTCGCATAGCCGAGCGCGTGTTCGAGGGTGGCCCGCGCGCCACCCGCGGCCTCGGCCGCACCCAGAATCCGGGCGGTGCGGGCGGCCGCGCCGGCGGCGCCGGGCAGCAGCGCCTCGGGGACGACCTCCCGCAGTGTCACGTTGCGGATGTGCAGCGTGGGGTCCAGCGCGTCCACGGTGTGGGAGTCCACGCCGTCGGCGTCGGACCGGACCAGTGCGATATCGTCTCCGACCCGCACCGCCAGCAGGTTCGCCGCGCCCGCGCCGACGATATGACCGGCATCGCCACGCAACACACCGGAGTCGTCGGCGACGAGCGCACCGCGCAGGCCGAGTCCGGCGATCCGTGAGCCGTCCACGAAACCGGGCAGCAGTGCCCGCTTGGCGGCATCGGCACCGAATGCGGCCAGCAGCGATGAGGCGGCGACGGTCGTGATGAACGGCACGGGAGCGACCACCGCTCCGAGTTCCTCTGCGACGATTGCCAGTTCGGGCAGCCCGTAGTCGTCGCCACCGAATTCGGCCGGTAGGTGCAGCCCGAGCCAGCCCAGGTCAGCGAGCTGTTTCCACAGCGCCGAGGCGTCGGTTACCGGATCGTCGAGGAAGCGGCGCGCGAGGTCGTGCGCCTTCTGGTCGGTGAGGAAGGATCGGACGGCCTCGGAGATGGCGAGGTGGTCGTCCGTCAGTGCCAACGGCATGGAGATCTCCTAGCTGGTGCGGGTGGGATCAGCGGGGCGCGAACCGCTGGCCGGCGTCCAGTCGCAGGCACTGACCGTTGAGCATCTGATTGTCGACGATGGCGAGCGCGAGCTTCGCGTACTCTTCCGGGCGTCCCATCCGCTTCGGGAAGGCGGCGTCCTCCACCAGCGGCGCGACCTGTTCGTCGGTGAAGGCGGCGGTGGCGCCGGTGGCGAACAGGCTTGGCGCGATGGCCAGCACCCGGATGCCGAGCGGGCCGAGATCTCGGGCCATCACCAGCGCCATCCCCGCGATGCCCGCCTTCGATGCGGTGTAGGCGACCTGACCGATCTGGCCTTCGAAGGCGGCGATCGAGGAGGTGTTGATGATGACGCCGCGCTCGGAGTCCTCGGGCTCGTTCTTGCTCATATGCGAAGCCTGCAGGCGGTTGAGGTTGAACGTGGAGACCAGGTTCAGGTCGACGACCTGACGGAACGTCTCGAGATCGTGTGGGCCGCTGCGGCCGAGAGTCTTCTTCGCGGTGCCGCCGCCCGCGGTGTTGACGGCGATGTGCAGGCTGCCCAGCTCGGCGATCGCCGCCGCGAGTGCGGTTTCGGCGCCGTCGAAATCGGTGATGTCGATGGCGTGGAAGATGCCGCCGATCTCGTCGGCGATCTTCTTGCCGTCACTGGCTTCCCGGTCGAGGATCGCGACCTTCGCGCCGGCCGCCGCAAGAGCCTGCGCGCTGGCCCTGCCCATCCCGGACGCGCCGCCGACGACGACCGCGTTCTTTCCCTTGATCTGCATATTTGCTTCCTGTCCACTGGGTGCGTCGGGCTCGAGTTGAGCTGTTCGATGGGTCGTTCCCACGACGCATCGAGGCGTGTCTTGCTTCGCTTACTTATAGTACTATCTTAACTATGTGACAGGGCTGCCTGGGGACGGGTGAAATATCGACAGCGTTCACGCATGATGTGAGGCGCGGACAACCTGGATGATGCTCACCAGGAACGGATCGAGGCCGAGACCGCGGTGCGGTGGGGCCGGTCGGTCAGAGGCCGCCGCAAAACCCTTGCGCCCAGCCCCGACTCGTAGAAAATGCCCCGCCCGAGGGCGGGGCGTCTGATCACCGATTGCGCCAGCTCGGGCGGCGTTTGGCCGCGAACGCGGTTATGCCTTCTACGCTGTCCTCACTGAGCAGCAGTTCGTCGAGTGCTGGAGAGGGATGAGTGACGGCGTCGAGAGTGCCGGCGATGCCGGCGGTCTCGGTCATGATCTGCAGCGAGACCCGGACCGAGGTAGGGCTGCCATCGAGGATCTCCTCCGCCAGTGCCCGCGCTCCTTCCAACGCGGTGCCGGAAGCGACCACGCGGTTCACCAGGCCGTAGGACTGTGCCTCGTGTGCGCCGATGCGCCGGCCGGTGAGGATCATCTCGGTGGCCACTTTGGGCGGCACGGTGCGCGGCAGGCGCACCAGCCCGCCGGCTCCGGCTGCCAGCCCGACCTTCACCTCGGATAGCGCGAACTTCGCGGTCTCGTCCGCGACCACGAGATGGCAGGCCAGCGCGATTTCGCAGCCGCCGCCCATCGCGAAGCCGTTGACGGCGGCGATGACCGGTTTGGTCATCGAGCGGCGGCTGGTCAGTCCGCCGAATCCGTTCTTGGGCACCCACATCGGTTTTCCCGACGCGGAGTAGACCAGATCGTTGCCCGCGGAGAATGCCTTGTCGCCGGCGCCGGTCAGAATTGCCACCCACAGGTCGGGGTCGGCGAAGTAGGCGTCGAAGATCTCGTCGAGTTCTTCGTTCGCCGCCGGGTGCAGGCTGTTGCGCGCCTCCGGGCGGTTGATCGTCACCTCCAGCAGGTGCCCGTTACGGCGGACCAGCACATGGTCGTAGTTGTCGCGCAACACAGCCGGACGTGCCGGGAACAGCTCGTCCATTCTGGTCCGTGTGGTGGTCACGCGATTGCCGAAACCGAACGAACGCACGTAGACCCGGGTGCCGATCGGTTCGCCGGTGCCGAGGTGATCGAGGATCTCCTGGTCGCCGGTCTGAGTTCTGGCGACGAACCGGCGGTCGTCGGCGTCGAGTCGCCCGATCACCACGCCGGTCGGCGCCCCCTTGCCGTATTTGATCGTGTAGGTCTCGATGGTCGCCCAGCCGTCAGCCTGCGGTGCCTGCGCGGGTGCCGCCCACGCATCGATCTCGGCCTGCAGTTCGGCGCTGCGGTCGCGACGCCACTGTGCTGGGGTTGTGGAGTAGATCCCGGCGGAGTACTTGCTGAGTGTGCCCCCGTTGGCGCCGACGAGGCCGAACACACCCGGTTCCGCGCGCAGGCGGGCGACCGTTTCTGCGACGGCGTGCATCGAGTAGTTGTTGCCTGCACCTCCGAAGAACGGCAGGCCACCGGTGACGGTGAGGCCGCGGGGGTCGTCCGGTGCCAGGTTCAGACCGTCGCAGATATTGAATACCGCGATGGGAAAGCAGCTGTAGAGGTCGATGGTGGCGATGTCGTCCAGGCCGATCTCGGCGACCTCGAGCGCGTGCTGGATCGCACACACCGCCGTCGGCGCGGACGAAAGATCCGCGCGGTCCATCAGCGCGGGTTCGCGCAGGTCCGCGTGACCGTGCAGGAATACCCAGCGGTTCTGCGGCACACCGAGTCGCCGTGCCGCGCCGATCGACATCAGCACTACGGCGGCACTCTGGTTGACCTGGTCGCGGGCGACGAGGAATCGGGTGTAGGGCTCGGCGATCAGGCGATTGCGTTCGGTCGGTGTGCACAGTTCGGCCGCATCGCGTTCTACCGGCGCGGCGGCGTGCGGGTTGGCCGCGGCCACTTTGGTGAACGGGGCGAACAGTTCGCCCATCGCGTAGGCGTACTCCTCGCGTGACTGCTTCAGCCGGGCCCGCCGGGCGTTCTCGAACAAGGCATATTGGCTCGGCGCACCGGTGAGTCCGTGTGCGGCCAGATGCCGGGAGCTCAGTCCCTTCAAGCCATAACCCCGGTCCTCGAGACTCCCGGCGGTCGTCTCGGTGAAATCCGGCTTGTCCGGAGATTCGGCCAGGTGCCGGGTAGTCGAGATGGCCTCGGAGCCGAAGATCAGTGCGACCTCGGCATCGCCGTCGGCGATCGCGCCGGCCAATTCGGTGATCAGGTGCTGCGGAGACTGACCGCCGCTGACCTCGAGGATTGCCCGCCGGGGTGCCGCGCCCACTCGGTTCGCCACAGAACGCGGATAGTTGTCGGATTTGCCCAGCGGTGCGCGAGCACCCGGAGTGGAGATCTCGAACTGCCGCACGCCGGCGACGGTGTCTATCGCCGCACTGATCGCGGTCATGTCCGCAGCGGTGTCCGTCAGTGCGGCCCGGGCGGCGTCCGCGGCGAGGTCGACTGCGGAACGGGCACGGTACTGCGGGTCGTCGAGGCGTTCGGAGGATTGCCCGACGCCGACGATGACAGGTGTGTGAGGGTCGAGTGCGGCGTAGTCGGTCATGATGTGGTCCTGTCGTGAATGAGGCGGCCTGGCGCAGTCGAGTTCTGCCAGAACTCGTGGGTGAGTAGTGATTTGATCACTGCTGGTTAAATGCCGATGCGCTGAGCCAGTGCCTCGCGATGTGCGAAGGCATCACCCAGGAACACTTCCGACGAGCGGGCGCGCTTGAAATACAGGTGAGCCGACATCTCCCAGGTGAAGCCCATACCGCCATGGAACTGGATGTTCTGGTGCGCCGCGGTCACGAATGCCTCGGTGCAGTAAGCCTGGGCCAATGCGGCCGCGGCGGGAAGTTCGTCGTTGTCTGCTGCGGCGGCTTCGAGAGCGTAGTACGCCGCCGACTTGGCCGACTCGACCTCGATGAGCACATCGGCGGCCATGTGTTTCAGTGCCTGGAATGCACCGATCACCTGCCCGAACTGCACACGCGAGTTCAGATAATCGACGGAGGTGTCCAGCACCGCCTGAGCCCCGCCGGCCTGCTCGGCGGCGAGGGCGACGGCAGCGAAATCGAAGACCCGCTCCAATACGTGTCGGGCGCCGCCTTCGGCTCCGATCAGGCGTGCCGCAGCGCTGTCCAGCTCCACCGTCGCGAACTTCCGCGTTTGATCGAGAGTGATCGAGGTTTCGCGGGTCAGTCCGGAAGCCTCCGCGTCGACGGCGAACAACGAGATGCCGCTCGCGGTCCGCGCGGGCACGATGATCAGCTGCGCATTTGCTCCGTCCAGCACGAAAGGCATTGCGCCACTCACGGTCCAACCGTCGGGCGAGTGGTTCGCCCGAACGGTGACACCATCCGGGCCCCAGCGTCCGTGGTCTTGCGGCAGTGCCACGGTGGCGATCAGGGAACCGTCGGCGATCGCGGGTAGGTACTGTTGCTTCGCCTCTTCGTCACCCGACTCGAGCAGGGCAGTGGCAGCGAGTACCACCGTGGAGAAGAACGGCGCGCACAGCAGCGTGCGGCCCATTTCCTCGAGCACGATGCCCAGTTCGACCCAACCCGCACCCTGGCCCCCGTATTGCTCCGGGATCGCCAGGCCTTGCAGGCCGAGTTCTTGCGCCATCTGGGTCCATACCGCGGGGGCGTACCCTTCCTCGGTATCCATCAAGCGCCTGACCTCGGTTTCCGGTGACTTGGCTCGAAGGTAGTCACGGACGAGATCGCGCAACTGGTCCTGGGTTTCGGTGAATGATCCGAACATCGTCGTGCTCCTAGCTCTCGGACGGTCGGGTCGTGCCGCCCTTGCGGACGTCGCGGAATGGCACGCCCCGGTCTGGTTCGTAACCCTTGGGCAGGCCGAGGATCCGTTCGCTGATGATGTTGCGTTGAATCTGATCGGTGCCGCCGCCGATCGAGTTGATGAACGACCACATCAGCTCGTGGTCGACCTCGTAGGCTTGTTCGTCGGCTTGGTCGTAGAGCAGACCGCGTGCGCCGAGCAAACGGAACCGCAATGCCCAGGACGAGTGCAGGATGCGCGATTTCGCGAGTTTTCCCAGCGATGCGAGTGAGGAACCGCCGCCTGCCTCGATCTGCTTGCGCGCGCGTATCGCGTTCCAATCGTTCACCAGACGCCACGAATGGATGCGCATGATCTCCTGCCGCACGGCCTGGTCGTCGAGTTCACCGGCTTCCCGCGCCGCCGCGATGAGGTCGTTCGAGCCGGTGAAAATCGGTGCCCGGCCGTCCTTTTCGCGTTTCGCCGCACCGAGCTCGAAGCCCATCGTGCGGCGTTCCTCCTTGAGCGCGGTCTGCAGCACTCGCCATCCGTCGTTCAGTTCACCGATGAGCGCACCCACCGGAACACGGACCTCGGTGAGGAACACTTCGTTGAAGTCCGACTCCCCGGTCATCTGCTTGATCGGGCGGACCTCGATGCCGGGCAGATCCATGGGGATGATGAAGAAGCTGATCCCGGCATGTTTCGGCTTGTCCCAGTCCGTCCGCGCGAGCAGCAGCGCGCAGTCGGCTTCGTGCCCGCCGGTCGTCCAGATCTTCTGGCCGTTCACGACGAACACGTCGTTGTCCAGTTCTGCCCGTGTCTGCAATCCTGCCAGGTCCGAGCCGTTACCGGGTTCGCTGTAGAGCAGGCACCCGCGACTCCATTCGCCCGACAGCAATTTGGGCAGCACGTCGCGCTTGAGGTCCGGGGAGCCGAATTCGACGATCGTATTTCCAGCGAGCGCGGTATAGCCACGGCTCTCGATGGCCGCTCCGCGCGCGCCCACCGCACGGAATTCCGCCGCGATCGTTTTCGCATCCGCTCGGGATAGGCCCAGGCCGTAGGCATCCTTCGGCCAGGTGGGCGCGGCCCAGCCGGCGTCGACCACTCGACGTCGCCACGCGGCGTCGTTCACACCCTGCCAGTTGTCCGCGAGCCAGGAACGTACTTCCTCGGCAACGCTCACCTGTGGCGCCGTCACCGGCGGCCCATCCGTGCTCGTCATGTTTCCCTCTCCGAAATGTCACCCCGTTGCGGTCTGATCCCGACATTTCCATGTCCCGCGACGGCGGTAAACGATCTGCTTGCTCACAACCAGATGTGCGGTTCGGACATGCACCAGGTCCCGGTAGATGAGCGATCCGCACATGGGTCGGTGTCCCGATCCGTGATGTACAGCGCAGGGTGCGCGCGCCAGCATTGGGCTCACAGTGCCCGGTCGTACGTCGTCCTGAGCAACGACGCCGAGATATGGGCGGCGTGAGAACGCCAATCGCACCGACAAGGAAGTTGGCCTTGAGTAACAGCACCCCCAGCTACGATCCGCCCCTGCTCGGCGTCCGGGTCGTCGACCTCATCTCCGGTCCGATGCAGAACGTCGGCCGGCATCTCGTCGATCTCGGCGCATCGGTCACCCGTGTGCACCTGACAGGCGTCACCGATGATGACAGAGGCTTCGGCCCGGTCGTCGACGGTGTCCCTCTCGGCACCGCCATCGCCACCCGGGGTACCCGGGCGGTCGTTATCGATCGGTCGACTCGTGCCGGGCGAGCGGATTGGGACGAACTCCTGACGGCGTCGGACATTCTCCTCGAGAACACCGCGCCCGGTAGTCCGGCCGAGGCGGCGCTGGATGCCGCAGAGATCCGGAAGGGGCACCCGGGCCTGGTTCTGTTGTCCGTCAGCGATTTCGGCCGCGGCAACGACTTCAGCACCTGGCAGGCCACTACGCCTGTCCTGCACGCACTCACCAGCGAGCTGTCCCGTTCCGGCCTTCCGGGGCGCGACCCGCTCGTACCGCCTGGAGAGCTCCCCTACGACGTCGCCGCCGCACAAGCGGCGTTCCTGACTCTGAGTGTGTACCTCGACCGTCTGCGAACGGGACGGGGCGACCGCATCGACTTCTCGATCCTCGACGGCGCGATGCAGGCACTCGATCCCGCCTACGGCATGACCGGCAGCGCGTCGGCCGGGGTGCCGCTCAGCGCACTACCTCGAGGACGCGCCGACGAGCGGTACAAATATCCGATCATTCCCTGCAAGGACGGGTTCGCAAGGATCTGTGTGCTGGCCACGCGGCAATGGCGGGGCATGTTCGAGTGGATGGGCCGTCCCGAGGAATTCGCCGGCCCGGAGTACGACAAGCTGATAGTCAGATTCCGGTCATCGACTCTGCTGCCCGCCATCGCACGGCATTTCGCCGACAAGACGCGCGCCGAACTCGAGCAGCAGGGACAGCGATACGGGGTCCCGACGGCCGGGGTGCTGACGTTGGACGAAGCGCTGACAACCGAGCAGATTCGTGCGCGCGGATTCCTGCGCCGGGTCGAAGTCGCACCGGGTCTGGCCGGTCCGATTCCGGCCGGGGTGGTCGAGATCGATGGTGCCCGAGCGTGGGTCGACGCCGCGGCCGACGGCGCAGTGGGGCGGCCGAGCAGCGCGATCCTGGCTTCACGCCCGCGGACCCGGGACAACCTGCCACTGGACGGGATTCGTGTGCTGGACCTCGGTGTCATCGTGGTGGGCGGCGACACCGGGCGGCTGTTCGGCGATCTCGGCGCGGACGTGATCAAGATCGAGAATTCCGCCTTCATCGACGGCGCCCGCGGCTCGCAGGGGCCGGCCGGTATGACACCCGGATTCGCCGCCGGTCACCGCAACAAGCGCAGCATCGGCATCAACCTCCGCGACCCCGAAGGCAAGCGACTGGTCCGGGAACTCGCCCGCTCTGCGGATGTCGTGCTGACGAATTTCAAACCCGGAGTGATGAATTCACTGGGGCTCGACTACGCCTCGCTCGAAGATGTCAATCCCGGCATCGTGGTCGTCGACAGCTCCGCCTTCGGGCCCACCGGTCCATGGTCCAAGCGGCTGGGCTACGGCCCCTTGGTCCGGGCCGCCACCGGCTGCACCGATCAGTGGGTGTATCCGGGCGAGCCCGGCAGTTTCAGTGACGCGATCACCGTGTACCCGGATCACGTCTGCGCTCGAATCGGCGCGATGGCCGCGCTCGCGCTGCTGATCCGCCGTGAACGCACGGTGCGTGGCGGGTCGGCGAGCATCGCGCAGTCGGAGGTGATGTTGAGCCATTTCGGCTCGCGGATCGTCGCGGAAGAACTTGCCGAGGGCGGCCGCGCCGTGACCGGCGGCGTGCACGATGCCCCGTGGGGTGTTTTCGCCGCCGCGGGCGACGACGAATGGGTGGCGGTCACGGTACGCGGCGATGCCGATTGGGCGGCGCTCTGCGCGGTGATCGAGCGCCCCGATCTGATGTCGGATGCGAGCTTGTCCACCGCGGCCGGACGGATGACGCAGCGCGAACGCGTCGAGACGGCGGTATCGGACTGGACTGCCGAGCATGCCCCTTTCGACGTGATGGCGACATTGCAGGCCGCCGGGGTTCCCGCCGGTGCGATGCTGCGCGCGATCGATCTGCCGGAATGGGAATACTGCCGCGGCCGCAACACATTTCGCGTGGAGGATCATCCGTACGGGAGAGAGCCCTATGTGATGGAGAATGTGCAGATTCACGCCGAGAGTGTGGCCGTGCCGCCGCTCGGTCCGGCACCGCTGCTCGGTGAGCAGACCTACCGGATCGCGCAGGATCTACTCGGCTTGGACGAGGCGCAGATCGATGACCTCGTGAGCCGGGGAGTCCTCGAAGTCGCTTCTCGTCCCGAGGTCCGGTAGCCGTGGCGGACCTGGGCCATGGGTGGTTCGGCGTCCTCACATAGCATGCGTCCGGGGGTCGACGACGACGTGGGGCGATCACATGAATATTGACTTCACCCGCCTGAAGTATTTTCTGGCGGTCGCGGAAGAACTGCACTTCAAGCGTGCCGCCGATCGGTTGCACATCACCCCGCCCCCGCTCAGCAAACAGATCAAGCTTCTGGAACGCGAAGTCGGCGGCCCGTTGTTCGAACGCGACTACCATGCGGTGCGGCTGACGGCGTTGGGCGCTGCCCTCGTCACGCCTGCGCGGCGGATACTCGATCTGGTCGCCGAATTCGAGGCGACCGCGAACAGCATCACAGATCGCGTCGAGCCGCTACGGGTGGGCGCGACGGCGTATGCGCCCTCGGATCTGTTGTACGCATTCGAAGACGCGGTGTGTCAGCTGACTACACCGGCGGAGTTCAGCATTCCGGGTTCCGCGGCAGAGGTGGCCGCACACCTGGTCGCCGGTCATTTGGATCTGGGCTTGATCCATCTGCCGTGCACCGACTCCAGGGTCGATTACCGGGTGATCACCCGCTACCAGAGTGGGATCGCGGTACGCAGTGATGATCCGTTGGCGTCACGCTACGCCGTGACCATGGCGGATCTGCGTGATCGGCAGGTTGCCATAGACATCGCCAGTGTCAACCAGCTCGCAATGTCGACCCTGGTTCGCCAGCTCGACAAGCGCGGTGTGACCCAGGTCGTTCACGCCGCCCCGGGTCGCAGGGGAAGTGAGGTCGAACTCGCGGCACAGGTCCGCAGCAAACGACTGGTGCTTCTGGTCGCCTACGCTCCCGATTCGTCCTTGGGGCGGGTGTTCTCACCGCCGGAGTTCAAGCTGATCCCGATCGAGGACAGAAGTTGGCGCGAAGGTCAGCTTGCACTCGCATGGCTGCGTGACCAGGCAACGCCGCACCCAGCGCTGGCGTCGGCGATCGAGGACTTGACCGCCCTTTTCGAAACCGAGTGACAGATGTGGCCCGATGTCACCGCGCGGCTACTTTCGCAGTCGCAGTAATTCCTCCGGCACGGTGCTGGCTACCAGAGGGTGCTGTTCCGGTCTGGACGTGCCATTCGTCGGAGCGGAAGTCCTGGAACCGGACGGAATGGTGGAGGCCGACGCGCTGCATGCCCGGGTTCGTCGACGGTGATGGTGTGCGGGGAGTGCGGAGGACATCCGTGTCGAGCGGTGAATGCCGCTCGCCCGAGGGGACTACGCGAGGCACATTGCATGTACCTCGCATCGCTTACTTATAGTACTATCTAAACTATGTGACAGAGGCCACCGGCCGGTGCAGTATCGAGAACACTCACCGGTGATGTGGACCGGTCCGGCAACAGGCACACATGGAGGCACCGTGATTCTGAAGGTAGGCCAGGCGCTGGCGAGTACCACCGATGCGACCGCGCTCATCGTCGTGCGCGCACCCACCCGGGACATCGCCTTGACCTGCGGCGGTGCGGAGATGGTGGCAGGTAGGGCCGGGGTCGGCGACGGCAGCGGTATCTCCCCCGCGCATCGCGGCGGCACCCTGCTCGGCAAGCGCTACGTCGACGAGGAGGCCGGGCTCGAGGTGCTGTGCACCAAGGCCGGTGACGCCTCGTTGGCGGTGGATGATCGCCCGCTGGAGGTCAAGCAGGCCAAACCGCTTCCTTCCTCGGACTGACCACCGGCTCGATCAGTACGTGAACCCTTGGAGTTGCGAATGAATGTGACGATGCTGCTGGATATGGCGGTCGACGGCTTCGGCGACCGGGTGGTGATCGGCCGCCGCGAAGGCGGTATCACCGCCGTGCGGCTCGCGGAGATGTCCGCGGCGGGTGCGGCCGCGATCCGCGAATCCGGTGCGGACTCGGTGGTCTACCTCGCGGTCAACGGCCCGGCCTTCCCGGTCGCCATGTTCGCCGCCGCGCGGGCCGGGGTTCCGCTGGTGCCGGTGAACTACCGTCTCGGGGCGGAGCAGCTCCAGTCGCTGCTGGCCAACCATCCGCGGGCGATCGGTATCGCCGACGAGGCGCAGGTGCCGACATTGCAGGCGGCCGGGCTCACTGTGCTCACCCCCGAGCAGTGGCTGGCCAGGACCGCCAAGCCCGTCACCGCGTCGCCGGACGCCGGGGAAACCGGCGCCCCGGCGGTCGTCATCTACACCAGCGGCACCACCTCGGCGCCCAAAGGTGTGCTGCTGCGGCACGAGAACCTCACCTCGTACGTATTCGGTTCGGTCGAGTTCGGCTCCGCCGAGCCGACCGATGCCGCGCTGATCAGTGTGCCGCCGTATCACATTGCGGCAGTGGCGAATGCGATCACCAGCCTGTATTCGGGCCGGCGCACACTGGTGCTCGAGCGGTTCACTCCCGCGCAGTGGTTGCAACTGGCCCGCGAGGAGGAGATCACCAACGCGCTGGTCGTTCCGACAATGCTCGCGCGGATCGTCGAATCCGACGCGGACAAGGCGCTGCCGTCGCTGCGCGCACTCGCGTACGGCGGTGCGCCGATGCCGACCTCGGTCATCGAGAAGGCGCTGCGGATGTGGCCGGAGGTCGGATTCGTCAACGCCTACGGACTCACCGAGACCAGCTCCACCGTCGCGGTGCTCGGTCCCGAGGAGCATCGCGCCGCGCTGGCCGGCGACGATCCCGCCGTGCGTGCTCGGCTGGGGTCGGTCGGCCGAGCGGTCCCCGGCATCGATCTGGAGATCCGGGATGCGAACGCCGTGGTGGTGGGTCCCGGCGTCACCGGTAGCATCTGGGTCCGCGGTGAGCAGGTGTCCGCCGAGTACGCCGGCATCGGTCGCGCGGTCGACGACAGCGGCTTCTTCAATACTCGCGATCAGGGATTTCTCGACGAGGAGGGGTACCTCTACATCGGCGGACGGGTGGACGACACGATCATCCGTGGCGCGGAGAACATCGCACCGGCCGAGATCGAGGATGTCATCCTGCGGCATCCTGCCGTGCTGGATACCGCCGTCGTCGGTGTGCCGGACGAGGAATGGGGACACCGCATCGAGGCGGCGGTGGTGGTGCGCGCTGGAATGCGGCTGGACCCCGAGGAACTGCGCGCTTATGTGCGAAATGTGCTGCGCGGCAGTAAGACACCCGAGCGGATCGTCTACTGGGACGAGTTGCCGCGCACGGAGACCGGCAAGCTGGTCCGGCGGCACGTGCTCGAACGGATCGTCGCCGACGACCTGGTGGTCTGAACGCGTACACCTGTCGATACCGATGCCCCTTCCGGATTCCGGAAGGGGCATCGGTATTTTCGGGCTCACGCACTGCTGTCATCGCTAACTTAGATATCTAACTGATGCACAAACCTCCATCAACCTCTTTCACTTAGTATACTTTCTAGGTAAGGTGGGGTCTGCGCCCCTCAGGTATGGGGCCCTGTCGCCGAACCACGGCACGGGTCCACATCGGCTCACGACCACGGAGGTAATACGGATGACGACGGCGGAAGAGACGCAGAAGGACGCACCGAAGGTGTACACCTTCCGCGACGAGGACATCCAGCGCGCACACGATCTTGTCGGCATCTATCACGCGGTCACCCAGCGTGAGCAGTTCACTCGCGCAACGCCCGACGTCATGCGCAATTTCGCGCGCAGCTACGGCGACGACAACCCGCTGTTCGTCGACGAGGAGTACGGCCTCGACACCCGCTGGGGCGGGCAGATCGCACCTCCGATGATCAATATCGCGCTGACCCGGGAGCTGCGTGCGGATCCGGTCCCGAAACAGCAGCGCCGCCCGTCGTTCCGCGGTATCCACGTGTTCGTCTCGGGTACCACCACGGACTGGTACCGCCCGGTGTACGACGGCGACACCCTGTACTCGTTCCAGGGTTTCAGCGACGTGGAGCTCAAGGAGTCCGAGTTCGCAGGTCGTTCGCTGATCGTCACGCGCTCGCACGTCCAGATGAACCAGCGCGCCGAGGTCGTACAGGTGCAGAAGGTCATCACGATCCACACCGAGCGTCACGAGTCGAAGAAGCGCAACAAGTACCAGGCGATCGAGCCGGCCTCCTACACTCCCGAGGATATCGCGAAGATCGACGAGATCTATGCGGCCGAGCAACGCCGGGGCGCGAATACCCGCTACTACGAGGATGTTTCGGTCGGCGAGAGCCTCGGCACCATGGCCAAGGGGCCGCTGACGACCACCGATATGGTCGTCTTCCATTCCGGCGGTTACGGTTTCGCCCCATACACCCCTTCGACCGCGCGCCTGACCTACAAGAATCGGCAGCGCATCGCCCCGTTCTACATCCCGAACGAGCAGGGCATTCCCGATGTCGCACAACGCATTCACTGGGACAGCGACTATGCCCGATCGATCGGCCTGCCCGCCGCCTACGACTACGGCATGATGCGCGACTGCTGGCTCTCGCACTACCTCACCGACTGGATGGGCGATGACGCGTGGCTGGTGAGCATGTCGAGCCAGATGCGGAAGTTCAACTACCAGGGCGACACTCACACCATCACCGGTGAGGTCGTCGGCAAGCGGGTCGACGGTGATCGCCATCTGGTCGATGTCGAGTTCCGCGGCACCAGCCAGCGCGGCGAGATCACCTGTCCGGCGACCGCCACCATCGCCCTGCCGAGTCGCGAGGCCGGACTGGTCGCCTTGCCGACCCCGCCGAAGGAGCTCGAGGTGGTCGCGGCGCAGATGCTCGCCCGGCACGGCGAGCTGCGTGCCGCGAAACGCGGCTGAATTCGGAACTCGGACGGGCTCGCCGGGGTGCGCACCGCGCCGCCGGCGAGTGCGTCATATGTCGGGCAGGTTCGACGACGTAGGTCCTTCATGCCGTGTCGGACCGGTCACATCCATGCATGCGCCCGAAAACCCTTCTGCCGCAGCGACTTGCGTGCCATGAGCGGTTTCGATCCCTACTTGCCGGTCGAAGATCCAGCGCGCACTTGGAGGTCTGTCGCCGCGCCTACGACCGGTCCGGCGTTCGCCCGGTTTCTCCACCTGCTCACCATCGGCGGCGGACGCGACCGCCGCCGATGGTGCGGAACGGCAACTCCGCACGCTGTTCTGCGTGTGGTCTGTACACGCCGGCGGCCGATCCTGTGCCGAGGTGCCGCAGAGTCTCAAGATCGTTGGCGGCCGAGGGCTTCGAGTAGTCCGTCGATCACACCGATGGCCTCGTCGCGGGCTCGGAGAGGATCGGCGGAGTTGGCGACGAACTGTGCGGCCTCATCGGTGGCCGCGAGCAGCACATGCGCCAGCACATCGAGTGGCTGGGGGGTCATCGTGCCCTGGTCCACTGCGCGTGCGAGCAATGCGCGTATCGACCCGAGCCCGAACTCGACCTGAAGCTCGCGCCACTGCTGCCAGCCGAGGATGGCGGGACCGTCCACCAGCAGGATGCGCTGGACCTCGCCGGTCAGCGACGATTTCAGGTAGGCGCGCAGGCCTTTTCGGAGATCGGCCAGCGCGTCGTCGGTCTGGTCCGGCTGCGGCGCCTGACTGTGCACCTGTTCGGCGACGGCGAGAAATACGGCCCTGAACAGCGCCAGCTTATTGGGAAAGTGGTGGTACAGCGCGCCGCGGGTGCCTACGCCGGCAGCTGCGACAATCTCCTCGGTTCCTGTTGCGTGATAACCCTTTTCGACAAACAGCCGGCGTGCTGCGGCGATGAGTGCGGCGCGGGTGGCCTCGGCTCGGTCGGCGATCTCGGCCGTGCGCACGGGCCGCTTCTCGGATTTCGCCGCCGATTGACCCTTGTACATACAGCTTGTATCCTCCACATGCAGATTGTATGTCACCGGCCATACAAGGGTAGCGACATAGGCCTACCGGGGTCCGATCGGCCTGGTTGGACCGTATCGCCTGGCACCTGCAAGTCCGGAGCAAGGAGACAGTGTGGCTGACACACCCGGCAACATCGTGATTTTTTCGGCGGACGGGCACGCGGGGGCCAAACGGATGAAGGACTATCTGCCGTACTTCGCCCGCGACGTTCGTGACACCGTCGCCGACCTTCTGGTCGAGGAGGAACGCGCGTATCGCCGCATGATCGCGCCGGACTTCACCTCACGGCCTGCCGAACAGAAACCCGAGGGCTCGGAGCGGTTGTGGTCCCCGGCGGCTCCCGAACGCTTCGGGGGCTGGGACATCGCGGTTCGCATGGAACAGCTGAACCGCGAAGGGGTCGCGGGCGAATTGCTGGTGCCGGGGCACCAGTTCTCCTCGCTCCCGTTGTTCAGCGTGGTCAACAAACCGTTCGAGGCGGACCTGCGCACGGCGGGCGTGCATGCCTACCACCGTTGGCTGGCCGATTTCATGGCCGGGGGCGATGGTCGCCTGCACGGCATGGCCGATCCGGGGCCGTGTCACGACATCGATGCTGCCGTCCGCGAACTGCGATGGGCTCGGGAACACGGCTTCGTCAGCGTAGGGGTGCCCGGCATCATTGAGGATCCGAGTCTGCCCTCGCTGCTCAGCGACCACTACGAGCCGTTCTGGCAGGCATGTGCCGACCTGGACATGACCCTGATGGTGCACGCCGGGTGGGGGTTCCCGCAGGGCCGCTATCAGGAGTTCATCTCCGCATTCGTCACCACGCACCTGGGTGAGCAGGAGGCCACCCAGATGCTGGCCGCCCAGCAGCATCTCGACGAGGAGGCGCGGGCGGCGCTGCAGAAAGAATTCGCCGAGTCCCCGGCCTCGCCGTTCCGTCTGGATTTCGGTCCGCGGCGGCTGCTCTGGCAGCTGATGCTGGCCGGTGTCTTCGACCGCTACCGCTCGTTGCGCTTCGTGCTGGCCGAAGTCCGTTCGGACTGGGTCCCGGCGACGTTGCAGCTCTTGGATTCCTGGTACGAGCAGCGGACGACGCCGCTGAAGATGCGTCCGAGCGAATACTGGGCGCGACACTGCTTCGCGACGCCGTCGTCGATCCACAAGGCCGAGGTGGAGGCCCGCGAGGCCGTCGGTGTCGAACGGCTGATGCTGGGCATCGACTATCCGCACCCGGAAGGGATGTGGCCGGACACCTGGGACTGGATCCGGGTGGCATTCGACGGCGTTCCAGAGAGCGAGGCACGACTGATTCTCGGGGAGAACGCGCTGCGTGCGTTCCCGGTCGACGCTGCGCACATTCGAGCCGTCGCCGAACGGATCGGCCCCGATCCGAGTCGCTTGCTGAGTGATCGAGAGGATGTGCCCGCTGGGCATATCGAGCATTTCCATCGCAGAAGCGGATTCCTGCGTCCCGCTGAACGAGTGGATACCGATGCCACCCTGGAACTCGCCGATGAAGACCTCCGGTTGGTCGGTTGAGCGGTCGGCAGCCACCAGGCCACACATGACCGCCGACGTCGGCAGCGGCGGTCTCGGCAACCCACGGCATCGCTGGGCCGTTGACTCGATGCTGCTACCAGGAATGTCACAACGATTACGAGGGAGTTCCATGACGGATTACGCAGAGGTCGAAAGAGAGTTCAAGCGTTACTTCATGACGGGTCCGGTGCTGGAGGACTGGACGGCATGGGTGGATCTGTTCGCAGAGGACGCAACGTATTTCGACCATTTCTACGGAACATTCACCGGCCGTGCGGAGATTGCGGCGTTCATCGAAGGCACGATGGGCGCCTCGCCTCATGTCTATACCGTGCTGAAGTGGTATGTCATCGACGGAAATCGAGTCGTTTATCAGGCGCTCAATCGCGCCGACAACCCGGAGCCGGGCGTGCCGCCGATCGACTTCCCCTCCTATCAAGTCATCGACTACGCCGGAGGCGGTAAATGGAGTCGCGAAGAAGACATCTGGATCATGGGCGAGATGAAGAGCTTCGCCCGCGCTTACGCAGAGGCGGAACGACGCTTTCCGCAAGCCTTGGAGGACAAGCTGTCCCGCAATGACTGGGGTGACTGGGTGCGCTGGGCACGCCCCGAACCAGGACACGTCGCTCGCCCATCGTGGTTCGGCAGGGCGGACTTCAGACCGTTCGCCAGCATCGACGACATCGACGTCGGCGTGCGATCTCACTAGGGTCCGCGCTGATCGAAAGGGCTCTCCCGCAACGGATTACGGGCCCTCGGGCCGGGGGCGATCAGTCGAGGATATCGCGAACCTGAACGTCCTCACGGCCCTCCAACAACGAGAGCCGGGCGTTGACCATGTGCTTCTGCCAGTGCGCGAACACGCCGTCGGCATCGCGCGCACGCAGCAGTTTGATCAGGCGGCGGCACGAACGGATCTCGAGTTTGTAGGAGGACTCGTAGCCTTCCTTGTCCGCACGGGTCTCGAACAGCACCGCACCGGTGTGGCGCTCGGTGATCTCGTGCAGCATGCCGGCGATGATGGCGAGCGTCGCGTTTCCCGACAACTGCACGATCCGCAGGTGGAAGGCCGAGGTCCCGGCCGCCAGATTGTCGGAGGCGAAGGCGGCGGGGATGTCCTCGTCGACGATGCGCTCGAGCTCGTCGAAATCTTCCTCGGTGCCCTCGGTTGCGAGAATGCGTGCTGCATCGGGCTCGATGGCCTCGCGCGCGACGAAGACGTCGGCGACCGTGGCGCCGGAGAGTTCGAGCAGCAGCGATGCCGGTCGGGCGACGATCTCGGGACCGGGCACGCAGACGCGGGCGCCGGAGCGCGAGCCGCGGCGCACCTCGACGAGTCGTTCGGATTCCAGGACGCGCACGGCCTCGCGCAATGTGGGCCGACTGACCGAGTAGTGCTCCATCAGTTCGGCCTCGTGGGGGAGGTGGTCACCGTCCTTCAGCTCGCCATCGATGATCATGCGGCGAAGGTTGTGTGCGACCAGCTGGGCGGTCTTGGGCGTGCGGATCGCGCGTGAGGCCGCGCCGCGCGAATCGAAGATCGGTGCCAGGGCCCTGTCAGCCACGTGCTTCCTCCCAATGGATCGTTATCGTCGACCGGCTCGACCTGATAGCCGAGCCGATGCTCGCCGGTAGCCTATGCGCCGCTGCATATTCACGGTTTTCCTTGAACGCCAGAATATATCGTACTAGGTTTAATAAGTTTTGCAGGTCTACGCGTAGTCGTCGAGTGGCGATGTTCCGGCGATCGGTGTGACGGGCATCCGGAACATCGCTGGTCGTCAGCTGTTGCTCGGCCGGGTCGGCGACGGTGTGCGCGACTGACCTTGTTGCCCCTGGAGCTGATCGAACTTCTGCGTGCCGGCCGCGATGCCCACCGGGATGGCCACCGCGGCACCGCCGAGACTGGCACCAAGTCCACCCACGGCCACAGCACCCACCGCGCAGGTCGCGACGACGGCCGGAATGGTCATCGTCCCCAGCGTGGCCAGGGACAGCAGGGTTCCGCCGGTGGCGATTCCGAACGGGCAACCGAGCGCTATGCCGATCACGGAGCCGCCCAGTGCGCCGACCGCCATCGCCAGACCCATGTGCGGCGCTGCCGCGGCAACCGATTGATTGATATCCGACATGAGGTCCTCGGGCGCCGACTGCGCCGCAACCGTGTTCGGGCGGCTCGCGATGTCCGATGATGTCCGGGGAGGGGGCGCTTCGACGGTGGTGGCTTCGGGTGTGGCGGGTAGGTCGATCGGTGTGCCCAGGACGGTGTTCCCCGCCGCATCGCGCAGGTCGAACCCATTGGGCCGCACCGCGACTGTGCCGCTCGGCGTACGTACGGCCGCGATGCCGGTGGCGACGTCGTCGGCGAAGACGACCCCGGGCGCGAGTTCGGTATGCAGCCAATCCTGTGACGGTGTGGTCGCCGGGGTGGTGTCGGCGTGTGCGGCGCCCGCCGCCACGACAACGGCTGTGGCGATGAGCGCGGTCACGGCGGCGCTGTGTGTACTGCGCTTCATTTCGACTCCTCCGTGGACTCTGCGGATGGCACCTGCTGCGCGATCAGCCCGCGGGCATGAAGGGAGCTGTACTGCTGGCTCATCGCGTTGGCCAAACTCGGTGTGCCGGTGACGATTCCGCCGACCGTTGCGCCGAGAAAGCCCAGCGCCGCCCCGCCGACTACGCAACCGCCGATAATGCCCACCGGGGTCAGCACCGGTACCGGAATCGTCAGTGAGCCGCCGGTCACCGCGCCGAGTGGACAGCCGACCGCGATACCGGCTGCCGTGCCCACGACCTGGCCGACTATCGAGGTGCCGGCCCACGCACCGGCGATCGCATCGAAGGCCTCGAGATATTCGGTGCGAGGGTCGGTCGAGGTGGCAGCGGGAACGGGGGTTGGATCGGCCGATGTGCTGATTGCCGGTTGGTCCGCGGCTGCGACAGCGGGCTCCGCTGCCGCAACCGAGATGGAGGCGGCAATGGCCACAAGGGCCGCCGCCCAGGTGGTGTAACGCATCGATTCTTCTTTCCGAAGGTGAACAGGGTCGAGCTACTCGCCGGGTAGGCGTTGCCGCACGTGGGGGTGAGCGGCTTTTCTCGCCCGGGTCGTTCAAGCCACGATCCCGCGGGCCCGCAGATCGGCGATTGCCGCTGCGTCGTACCCGATTTCGGCGAGTAGGGCGTCGGTGTGCTCGCCGATGAGGCAGCCGCCGTCGGCCTTGGTTCGGGATCGCGAGAAGGTGGTGGCCGGGGCGAGCCTGCGATGCACGTCGAATGTCGGATGCGTCGCGGTCACGGTGTAGCCGGCCTCGAAGTACTCGTCCTGCTGCAGCGTCTTCTCCGCCACCTGTTCGGCCACCGCGACGCAGCCGATATCGGCTCGGCCGAGTTCCTTCTTCCACAAATCTTTTGCGCGAGAAGCGAAGACGCCGGCCAGTACCTCGGCGAGGGCGGCGTCGTTCGCGGTCCGGGCGTACTCGGTGGTGAAACGCGGGTCCTCGGCCAGCCGGACGTACGGTTGGAGCGCCGCGGTCAGGACCGGCCATTCGTGTTCGAGCGGTGCGGCCAGGAAGATCCAGCCGTCCTCGGCACGGTAGAGGCGGTAACGGGCGCTGTAGCCGTACATCTCGTGGTCGGGGCACAGCGCCTCGACCCGTCCCGGATAGTCGACGTTGCGGTCCACCAGTGCGTGGGATCCGGTCGCGATCATCGTGGTGGTCAGGGAGCCGAGCGGCCGGCCGCGACGGCGGGCGAGCAGTCCGAGCAGCATGGCCGAGGCGGCCCCGAGCGCCGCGACGCCGTCTGCCTGCACCGATAGATTGGCGGCCGCGGCATAGAGGCGGATCACCGCGGCCTTGACCTCGTCCAGGGTGCCGACCCGCGCGGTGGCGTCCGGTACGTCGGTGAGTCCGAGGCCGGTCGCCGCGCCGATCGAGGGCGCGTAGGCGGGTTTCGCGCCGTATGGTCCGTCCACCCCGTAACCCGGTGCGCACAAGTAGACGAGATCGGGGTTGAGCGCGGTGAGCGTGGCGGCGTCGACTCCGGCCCGCTCGGCCGCACCCGCACGGTAGGTCTGCAGCACCACATCGGCTCGCTTGGCGAATCGGTGCACGATCGCCAGACCCTCGGGGGTGTGCATATCCAGGGCGATGGATTCCTTGCCCTGCATCACTTTTGCGCCGCCGGCTTCCGGGAAGGGCACCAGTCCGCGAATGGTGTCACCCGTCAGCGGCTCGACTTTGACCACCCGCGCACCGAGGTCGGCGAGCAGTGTGGCGGCGTAGGGACCGGCGAACATCGAACCGAGCTCGAGAATGGTGATGCCCGCCAGCGGAAGTTCACCAGGGGCACTGCCGGATGGAGTTGGGGCGCTCGGGGTTTGGCCTGCACTCGGCCCGGCTACCGCGGTCCCGGCCCGTTGCCGTAGTGCTGCGCTGTCCGCGCCCGGACGCGGTGCCAGGCGTGGCGGCGCCAGGGCGGCGCCGTGCACGTGGACCAGGGTGGAGGGTTGGGTGACTTCGCCGAGATCGGGATCGGTGATCGTCACGACCCGTCCGTCGTGCACCAGCTGCGGATGCCGCAGGGCGTCGGCCGGGGTGCGGAAGACCTCCGCGCTCAGATCGGGATTGGTGTCGAAGACCTGCTGCCACTCGGCGAGTGTGCGGGCCGATGCCCGCTCGAGCATGATCTCCCACAGTTCCGTCCGCAACGCGACGTCGTCGAGTCGCGGGACGCCGGCCCATTTCGGATCGGTGAACATCCAGGTCAGGTCCAATTCCTTCATCAGCGCGAGGAACAGGCGCGGCTCGGTCTGCGCGAACTGGATGAAGTGTCCGTCCTTGGTGGGCGTGATGAGCAACGGGTAGATCAGATGCCCGTTGGGGTTGCCCTCGTCGTCGAACGCGGATACCGGGACGAAGGCGTCGGGCCACCGGTTCACCACCAGCTCCGAGAACCACTGCCAGGTATCCATCGTCGCGATGCCGCGGACCAGATCGGCCTCGACGTGCTGGCCGATCCCGCTGTCCTCGCGTTCGAGCAGTGCGGCCAGGATGCCGTGCAGCGCGGTCTGCGAGGCGCCCCAGGAGGCGAACGGAGTGGGCACGAACGACGGACCGGGGCGGGTCGTGGTCTGGCGTTTGCCGTACATGATGCCGAGCTTTGCCATTACCAGGGCCTCATAGCCCTTCATGTCTTTGAACGGTCCGGTCGAGCCCCAGCCGGTGATCGCGGCGCTGACCAGCCGGGGATTCAGTCCGGCCAGTGCGGCGGGGCCGAGTCCGAGCCGGGCGGCGGATGCGGGACGCATGGTGGTGACCAGCACGTCGGCCGTGCGCAGCAGGCCGCGCAGTGTCTCGGCGTCCGCGGTCTCGTGCAGGTCGAGGGTGATGCTCTGCTTGCCACGCCCGAGCGCGGGCCACCCCGGCAGCGCACGCAGCCGACTGCCCGAGGGGGGCTCTACGAAGATCACTTCCGCGCCGGCATCGGCCAGGAACATCGTGGCCTGTGCGCCGGGCAGGGTGGTCGACAGATCGATCACCGTCAGGCGATCGAGGGGCCCGGCGTCGGCAGGGGTGTCGTTACGGGATGGCTCAACAGTCACTGGTGATCCTCCGGATCAGGGGTGAATTTCCGATCGGACGCATGGGGAGGCGGGCTGTGAGGCCGAGCGCTGCGCCGGTGGGATGTGATCTGAATCTCAGGCTAACGCTAGCTTACATAGTTCACAAGGTTTGATTTCTGAACCGCGAAACCGCGTAGCTTAGATCGATTCCTGGCGGCTAGCGATCTGATAGATTACTTTGTAATACAGGTGATCGATGGCTCCGCAGGCTTGTGACGCCGAGGCGTGTGGTGCGCTTGCTGCAGGCTCGGTGGTCGGCGGCAACCAGAATGGAGTGTTGATGTGTCCAACGGTTTGAGAGATGTCGCGATCGTCGGTGTGGGGGCGACTCCGTACTACAAACGCGGCGGGTCCGCACCACAGACGAATCTGGAGTTGGCGGGCAAGGCGATCCTGGCTGCCTGCGAGGACGCGGGCATCTCGGTCAAGGAGATCGACGGCTTCGCCTACTACTCCGGTGCTGGTGCCGGGTACGGCGACAAGATGGACACCGCCGATTTCATGGAAACCCTGGGCATTCCCGAGGTCACTTTCACCGCCTCGCTGACCTCCGGGGGCGGCGGCGCGGCGGGCTCGATCGGGCTCGCCCGCGCGGCCATCGTCGCCGGTGATGCCACCACGGTGGTCACGGTGATGACGCTGCAGCAGCAGAAACAGCGCCTGGGCTCGGTCTTCGCGGCCGCGGCCGCGGATCCGATCAACTCCTTCCTGCAGCCGTCCGGGCTGTCGGGTCCGGGCCATCTGATGTCGGTGCTGGCGCGGCGGCACATGCATCTGTACGGCACCCGGCGCGACGCGTTCGCCGAGATCGCGATCTCGACGCGGGAGAACGCGCTCAACCGCCCCAAGGCGATTCAGAAGACGCCACTGACCAAGGAGGAGTACTTCAACGGCCGCATGATCGCGGATCCGTTGTGCCTCTACGACTTCTGCCTCGAGACCGAGGGTGCGGTCGCGGTCATTACCACCAGTGCGGAGCGAGCGAAGGATCTGCGACAGAAGCCGGTGCCGGTCGTCGCGGTCGCGCACGGCGGTCGCCGCGAATGGGGCCGCGCGTTCGCCTGGTATGGAATGCCGGACGAGTACTTCGCGTCCTCGGGCAACGCGCCGATCGCCGAGCGGCTGTGGGCGCAGTCGGGGCTGACGGCCAAGGATATCGATGTAGCACTGCTCTACGACCACTTCACCCCGATGGTGCTCATGCAGCTCGAGGACTACGGATTCTGCGGTAAGGGTGAGGGTGGCGAGTTCGTGGAGAGCGGCGCCATCCGGTACAAGGGCGGCTCGATTCCGGTCAATACCCACGGCGGCCAGTTGTCCGAGGCCTACATCATCGGGATGACCCACATCAAGGAGGCGGTGGAGCAGATGCGAGGCACTGCGATCAATCAGGTGAAGGACGCCGAATTCGCGCTCGCCACAGGCGGTCCCGCGTCCCTGCCGGTCTCCGGCCTGATCCTCGGGAGCGCGGCATGAGCGACGTGCGCGCGACCACGCTGCCCGCCGAGGCGGTCCACATCACCACGAACAGCGATACCGAGCCGTTCTGGCAGTACGCCAAGGAGGGCAAACTCGTTGCGCTGCAATGCGGTTCGTGCGGACACTTCCGGATGCCGCCGACTCCGTTCTGTCCGGAATGTCAGTCCACCGAGAAGAACTGGAAAGAACTGTCGGGTCGCGGCAGCGTCTACAGCTACGCCGTCATCCACGGCTTCCCTGGAATCCCCGATATCACTCTCGTCGGAGCGGTGATCTCGCTCGACGGCGCCGGCGATGCCCGGTTGGTGACCAATGTCGTCGACGTCGATCCGAGTGAGGTCGAGATCGGGATGGAGGTCGAGGTGACGTTCTCGCCCATTTCCGACGGCTGGCAGTTGCCGGTGTTCCGTCCGGTCCAGGGGTGAGGATCCTGTCGGTCTGAGACGCCGAATATCAAGTGCCGCAACGCGGGTCACGGTTTTCCGGGCCCGCGTTGCGGCGTTTTCGGGGTTGACACCGAGCAACGAATGCAGAATTCTGTTCTGAGAACACTATTCTGAATGTGATCCGCCGGGCGTGCTCGATCGTCCAGGTCCGATTCGAAAGGGCATCCCAGTGCAACAGTCCGATACGGCCACTCACCTCGACGGCCAGACTTACGCCGATCGGCTTGCGGATCGCGCCACCGCCGCGGCAGCTCGGACCGGAGCCGGCTCGGCGGTATCCGGTGTGCGGCAATTGACAGGTGGTTCGTCGAGCCTGACCTTCGTCGCCGACCTCATCTCGTCCGGGGCGGCCACGCCGGTGGTGCTCAAGGTCGCGCCCGCCGGGCTGGCGCCGGTGCGCAACCGGGACGTGCTGCGGCAAGGTCGGGTGATGGCCGCGCTGGCGCAGGCGCCCGGCGTCCGGGTGCCTCCGGTGCTGTTCGACGACGAAGGGCAGCCGCCGCAGATCCCGCCGTTCGTGGCCATGGATCTGGTGGCGGGCGAATGCGTGGAGCCGCTGCTCGAGGATGCGCGTGATGCCGGGGCGGCGCCCCGGATCCGGGCCCGCTACCTCGACGCCGCGCGAATGCTCGGTCACCTGCACCGCCTGGAGCCGGCGAGTATCGGTCTCGGCGACGAACCCGTTGTCGGTCTCGATGCCGAGATCGACCGGTGGACAAGGGCTTTCGAGACAGTGCCGGAGGACCTGCGGGGCGACTTCCGCGCCTGCGGGCGGGCATTACGCGAGACCATGCCGACGCAGGCCGGGCCGGTGGTCAACCACGGCGACTACCGATTGGGCAACACCCTGTGCGAAGGCGACGAGGTCACCGCGATCATCGATTGGGAGATCTGGTCGGTCGGTGATCCACGGGTGGACCTGAGCTGGCTGACCTACTTCACCGACGAGTCGGGCCATCCCGCCGCGCCGAGCACACAACCGTGCGGTACGCCGACCATCGCCGAGGTAGTCCGGGAATACGAGCAGGCGTGGGGACGGCCGGTGACAGACCTGGTGTGGTTCGACGCGCTGACCCGGTACAAGGAGGCGGCAGCCACAGCGCTGCTGATCAAACGGGCTCGCAAGGCGGGCGCCATGCCCCCGGCGTTCCAGCGGATGGAGCCCGGGCTGCCGGGCATGCTCGACGAGGCGATGGCCTTGATCGGGCAATGACGACCGCTGTCGAAACAGCCGATTACCTTCTGAGACAAAGGAACAGAGCATATGTGGGATTTCCGGACCGAGCCCGATTTCCAGGCGAAGCTGGATTGGATGGATACGTTCGTGCGCGAGGAGTGTGAGCCGCTGGACCTGCTCTTCCCGCATATCGGCCAGCCGTACAACACCGAGAACGCGGCGGCCCGCGCGATCGTCAAGCCGCTGCAGGATCGAGTGCGCGAGCAGGGCCTGTGGGCGTGCCACCTCGGCCCCGACCTCGGCGGCCAAGGCTACGGGCAGCTGAAACTCGCGCTGATGAACGAGATCATCGGCCGATCCATGTGGGCGCCAACGGTGTTCGGCACCGCGGCACCCGACACCGGAAACGCCGAGATCCTGGCCATGTTCGGTACCGCGGAACAAAAGTCGCGGTATCTGCAGCCGCTGCTGGACGGCGACATCGTGTCCTGCTTCTCGATGACCGAGCCGCAGGCCGGCGCGGACCCGAAGGAGTTCGTGTGCGCCGCACGCCGTGACGGGGACGAGTGGGTCATCAACGGGGAGAAGTGGTTCACCTCCAATGCGCGCTACGCGGCCTTCTTCATCGTCATGGCCGTCACCGACCCCGACGCCTCGCCATATCGCCGGATGTCGATGTTCGTCGTACCCGCCGAGACGCAGGGAATCGAGATCATTCGCAACGTGACGGTGATGCCCGACCGGGAGGAACTCGACGAAGGCACGCACGGCTACATCCGCTACAACGATGTGCGGGTCCCGGCCGATGCGATCCTCGGGGGCCCCGGCCAGGGATTCGAAGTGGCGCAGGCGCGCCTCGGCGGCGGCCGGGTGCATCACGCGATGCGCACGGTCGGCAAATGTCGACGGGCATTCGACATGATGGCCGAGCGGGTGCTTTCCCGGCGCACCCAAGGCGAACTGCTGGCGGACAAGCAGATGGTGCAGCAGTTCATCGCGGATTCGTGGATCGAATTGGCCCAGTTCCGGCTGCTGGTGATGCAGACTGCGTGGATCATCGACAACGAGCCGCACGGCGCGGCACGCGCCAATATCGCGATGTGCAAGGTGGCGATGGCGAAGATCTTCGGCGACATCATCGGCCGGGCCGTGCAGATCCACGGCTCACTCGGTGTCACCACCGAGTTGCCGCTCTACGAGTGGTGGACCAGCGTGCCCTCGCTGGCACTGGCCGACGGGCCGACCGAGGTGCACAAGGCGACTGTCGCCAAACAGGTGCTCAAGGGCTACAAGCCGGCCGCGGGACTGTTTCCCTCCGAACACATTCCGACCCGACGCGACGCTGCCCGCGCACGGTACGCCGGCATTCTGAAGGAGTACGGACTCGTATGACAGTCCGGGTCAACACCATCTCCGCGGGCCCGTTCCTCACCGATATCGCCAAGTCCTGGCCAGAGGAGGGGCGGCGGACCAGTTGCAGCGCGGCGGGCCGTCCCGGTGACCGTCCGAGATTGTCACCACTGCACTGTATTTTGCCAGCCCGGCATCGAGTTACACCACGGCATCACTGATCCGGGTGGACGGCGGTCTGTACTGAAGGCCCACTTCTGCCCGATGGGTGAGCGCATCGCCGAACCAGGAGGACGGAATGGATCACGCCGAACTGATCGCTCGCGAGAAAGTGCGTGACCTTGTCGCCGCGTACGCGCACAGCGGGGACCGGATGCGGCTCGCGGAGCTGGCTGGATGCTTCGCCGAGGACGGAATACTCGAGGTCAAGGGCCGCCCACCGGCAGTCGGCCGTGCCGCGATCATCGAGATGCTCTCGGCGGCGCCGGATCGGGGTTCCGAATCGACCGCACCGCGGATCATTCGGCACTTCGTGACCAATCTTCGGTTCGACTCGATCGCTCCCGGCCGGATCGAAACATCCTCGTACTTCGTGGTACTGACCGCCTACGGCCCCGACCACTGGGGCCGCTACCGCGACATCCTGGTCGAGGCAGGGGAGAAGTGGCTGTTCGCACACCGGTTGGTCGCCGTCGACGCGGCAGTTCCGGGCGGCTGGTTCGCCGCCCGTCAACCGGCGCGGCCGTGACTCGGCCGACGGTCGAAGTGGCACCGAATCGGTCTCGAGCGGCGGCCGTTACCTACTGTGGCGTTTGGCCCGGCGTATGTGCACTGAGTCGGCACCCCCTCACCGTGGTCGCATCGTGGGGTCCAGGACGATCTTCCCGTGGGCCGCGCGGTCCTGCATCAGTGCGAGTGCGCGGGGCGCATCCTCGAGGGGCCACACCTCGGACACGTGCGGTCGCATGCCCTCGGAGATCAGGCGTGCGATCGCCTTCTTGCCCTCGGCCACGGCGTCGGGCCGGTGTTCGGCGAGTGTCCTGATCTCGAAGCCACGCAGGATCGCCCCTTTCAGGAGAACGAGATTCATCGGTATGCGCGGAATCTCGCCGTTCGCGAAGCCGACGCACACGTAGCGTCCGCCCCAGGCGATCGCGCGGATCGACTGTTCGGCGTATGCGCCACCGACAGGATCGATGATCACGTCGGCGCCGCGCCCGCCGGTGATCACCTTGATGCGTTCCTTCAGGTCCTCATGCTCGTAGGCGATACCCGCGACCGCGCCGAGTCGGCGGCACAATTCGATTCGCGCCTCGGACGCCGCCGCCGCGATCACTCGGCCCCCGAGTCGTGTCGCGATGTCGACACACGCGGTCCCCACTCCGCCTGCGGCACCCAGTACGACCACCGAGTCACCGGGCCGCATCTCGCCGATGGTGACGAGCGAGTGATACGCCGTTCGATACGTGACGCCGAATGCCGCGGCCTGGATCATGCTCAATCCGTGCGGAATTGGCGACAGGGCGGATTCGGGTACCGCGATCTTCTCCGCGAAGGCGCCGGTGAACGACACGCCCGCCACCGGGTCTCCGGGTGCGACGGCCCGCACTCCGGGGCCGACGGACAGCACGGTGCCCGCGAACTCGCTTCCCACGGTGAAAGGCGTCGGAACGCTCACCTGATAGTGGTCGGCGGCGACGAGCACATCGGGGTAATTGACGGCTGCGGCCTCCACTCGGACGACTACCTGCCGGGGACCCGCCACCGGAACGGGGATGTCTCTGACGTTGAGGGTTTCGGGCCCGCCGTATGCCTCACATCGAACCGCACGCATTGGTCGTCTCCTCATCGGTAAACTTCAGAACGCGGTTTTCAGAATAGCGTTCTTGACTGCTGGTCGCTCAGGTACGGTCACATCTCCGATGCTCGGCCACATTCGGCTGTACTAAGTAGTCTTATATGACATAGTGATCTATCTCTAGCCTGTCGGCTCGTCTTCGTGAGGATGTGACTACACGTGTGTGCGATGCAGATCGACCTGTCCGGTCAGGTAGCAGTGGTCACCGGCGCGGGAGGTGGTATCGGGCGTGGAATCGCTGTCGCACTGGCTCGCGCCGGGGCGGATCTTGTTCTCGCGGAAATCGATCCGGATCGAGGAAAGCAGACTTCCGAGATCATCGACGCACTCGGCCGCACCGCGATCGTCGTCCGGACCGACGTGATGAACACCGACGACGTCCGCGCCGCTGTCGCGCGGGCAGACGAAAATTTCGGCCGACTCGACATTCTCGTGAACAACGCGGGCGGCGTCCGGGGTGGAAGGTTCGTCGAGCAGAGCGAACGGAGCTGGCGGCGCCACATCGACATCAACTTGGTCAGCATGCTCGCCGGGACCTCGGCGGCCGTCCCGCTGATGGTGCGCGGCGGCCAGGGGGGATCGATCGTGAACGTCAGCAGTATCGAGGGCACCCGGGCGGCACCGATGTTCGCGGTCTACGCCGCCTGCAAGGCCGGTGTGCTCAGCTTTACGCGGACGATGGCGCTGGAACTCGCCGAACACGGCATCCGCGTCAATGCGATCAATCCGGATCAGACCATCACGCCAGGCAATCACGGTCAGCGCAGCGGGCCGATCGATGAAGCGGCGTTTGCGCGGCGCGACACGGGAGAACAAGCGGCACTCGACCGATACATCCCCCTCGGGCGTGAAGGCGTCATCGAGGAGTGCGGGTCGGCAGCGGCATTCCTGTGCTCACCGCTGGCCGGGTACATCACCGGCGCGGCTCTTCCCGTGGACGGTGGAACCTGGGCCGCAAGTGGATGGAGCCGCAACGTCGGCGGCGGTTGGAATCTGGGCGAGTTCGCCATCAGCTGACGTCGCCCGCGCCGATGACGAACCGCCACGAAGGAGAACCACGACTTGTCGACGATGCCCATAGAACGCGGAAAGATTCGAGAGTACGCACTGGCCACCGGCAATGCGCGCAGCGAGTACCTCGAGGACGACAGAGCGCCGATACCGCCGACTTTCCTTGCCACCGTGGTGTTCTGGGAGGATCTGCTCGCCGTGTACGAGACACCCGAAGCGAGGCGCGCCTGGAACGATCTGAAGTTGGAGCGGGACGTACGGAATCTGCTGTCACTGGAGCAGGAGTACATCTTCCACGGTCTTGTCCCGCGAGCGGGGGACGTTCTGGAGACTTCCGTCCGTTTCATCGGGCTCGAGGTGAAACAGGCCAGGAGCGGACCGCTGACCTTGGCGCGTTTCGTAGTGGCATTCCGCGATCGAACGCACGAGTTGCGAGCTGAATGCCTATACACCTCAGCGTATCTCAGCGTTCCCGGAGGTCGCGGACCTGAGTCGACGGCGCAGCGGGAGAGTGCACCGATCGCTGCTCGTGTGGAGACACCACTCGGACCGCATACAGTCGGTGCGCGGTTCGCGCCCAGGCGATTCGGCCCGGTCACGATGACGGACATCGTGCGGTATCAGGGTGCGAGCGGCGATATGAACCCCATGCACCACGATGACGAGCTGGCGCGGTCGGCCGGGTACCCGGCGGCATTCAGTGTCGGCATGCTCGGCGCCGGATATCTCGGAACCTACTGCACGGAGGCGTTCGGGGTCGACACCGTGCGGCGCTTCCGAACGCGTTTTCGCAAGGTCGTGTACCGCGGGGAAACTCTCACTGCCACTGCGGAAGTACTCCGGGAATTCGATTCGCACGGCGAAGCGAGAGCCGAGGTTCGGATGAGCTTGACCGACGGCAGCGGGGCAGTCGTCGTCGACGGCACCGCCGAGTTCGCGACGCGGTGACCCCGCTCCCGCCGAGCCTCGGTCAGCGGATGGAGAAGCCGGCGTCCACCGGCAGAGAGACGCCGGTGATCCATTTCGCCTGATCGGAAACCAGGAATGCGATGGCGTCGGAGATGTCGCCCGGCTGCAGGATCGCGATCGGCATCGCATTCTGCATCTGCGAGATGGAGTTGTCGCCGCCCGCGGCTGCCTCCTGGGCGAGCCGGGCCATCGCTTCGTTCATCGTCATGCCCGACGCGACGCCGGTCGGGTGCACGATGTTGACTCGGATCGAGTGCTCGGCCAGCGAGGCGGCGTACTGCTTGCAGATGCCGACCAGACCCCATTTGGAGGCGGTGTAGGCCAGTGCGGCGGGATTCAGGCTCGCGGTCGGGCGCACGCCTGCCGTCGACCCGGTGAACACGATCGAACCGCCTCGGCCGCCGGAAATGATATGTGGCACAGCGGCATTCACGACATGGAAGCCTCCGCTCAGATTGGTCGACACCACGTCCTGCCAGATCTGCGCGTAATCGTCGGGCCCGTCGCTGAGCCGGACGATGCCCGCATTGGACAGCACGATATCGATCCGCCCGAATGCCTCGTGGCCCTGGTCCACGGCCTTGCGGGTAGCGGCGGCATCGCGAACGTCGGTCTCGAACGCGACGATCCGGCGGCCGAGCGCCTCGACCTGCGCAACGGTTTCCTTCAGGTCTGCGGATGAGGCATTGGGGTAGTCCATCGTGGCGATGTCCGCGCAGATGTCGAGGGCGATGATGTCGGCTCCCTCGCCCGCCAGGCGCACCGCGTGGGAGCGGCCCTGTCCTCGTGCGGCACCGCTGATGAGTGCGACTTTACCTTCGAGACCGGTCATGGTTGGTCCTCCGTCGAATCGACACGGGTGCCGCGGGAGGGCCCGTGTGCGGGTGAGTGCATGCGGGGCATACGTGACGAAGTTAACGCACCAGGTTAGCTATGTGCAATCACTTCTTCATCGGTCGAGCCGAGCGCACGATCACCTCGACGAGTGGGCCTATGTGCTCGCTGGGATATGCGCGGGCGTGATCGCGCTCCTGTTGTGTGCGGGACAGCGTATGCATCAGCACCGCGCCGAACAGGGACTCGATCAGCGGTTCGTGTGCGGTGTTCGGGCTCATCTCGCCGCGTGCAACGGCCCGGGAGAATGCCCCCGTCGCTGCCGTGCGCAGCGATTTCACGATGCGTTGCTGGAATGGCTGGAGGTCGATGAAATCGGCCGTGACGTCGATGGTGATCCGCAGTGTTGCCCAGCCGATCGGATCGAGAAAGTGTTCGAGTAACGCGGTAGCCAGTGCCGTCAAATCGCCGGTCAGTGAGCCGGTGTCGACGTTGACGCGCAGGGTCAGTGCCACCGATTCGACGCTGTCGAGCAGTAGTTGTTCCTTGTTCGCCCAACGCAGATACAGCGCGGATTTCCCGACGCCGGCGCGTCGGGCGACGCCTTGCATCGTGAATGCGCCCCAGCCGAGTCGAGCGTATTCGAGAAGTGCCGCGGTCATCAGTTTCTCGTCGAGCTCGGGGTCGCGCGGGCGTCCGAGCGGTGTGGTTTGCCGGCTCATGTGGTCTCACTCCTCGGGGTGACTGTCCGCGCGTTCGTTTCGGATCAACCAATCACAGGGGGCTGCCGACGCGGTCGGGCGGTGTCCACAATTTTGCTACTTGCAGACACTTAGAGTCCGTAATACAGTGTGAGCTGCACAACATAGATAACTAAGATGGCGTTGTTGTATCAACCCGTCTCGCCACCATCTGATCGCAGCGAAGCGAGTGACGAATCCATGACCAGTCAGGCAATCGACACGACCAGGCCCACCGTGCACCTCCGCATCGGCAGCGAGCGGGTCGAGACGGGATCAGGCGGGGTGCATGAGCATGTCAATCCCGTCGATGGCACGGTGGACGCGCGGATCCCGTTGGCAGGTCCGGCCGAGGTCGACCGGGCGGCCCGCACTGCACACGACGCCTTCGCCACCTGGCGGCGCACCCGGCCGGCCGAGCGGCGGCAGATGCTGACCAGGCTCGCCGATCTGATCGAGGCCAACGCCGAAGAGTTCGCCCGCCTGGGCGCACTCGACAACGGCACGCCCATTCCGGTCGCGGCCGGCCTGGTTGCGACGTCGATCGAGTGGACGCGGTACTACGCGGGCTGGGCCGACAAACTCACCTCGGAGGTGACCGGTTCTTTCGGCCCGGACGGAGAGTTCTCCTACTCACTCGGCCAGCCTTACGGCGTGATCGGTGTGATCATCACCTGGAATGGCCCGCTGATCTCACTGGCGATGAAGATCCCGGCCGCGCTCGCGGCGGGAAATACGGTGGTGGTCAAGCCGTCGGAGCTGACTCCGTTCACCGCCGAGTTGTTCGCGGACCTCGTCGAACAGGCCGGCATCCCGGCCGGTGTGGTGAACGTACTGCCCGGTGCGCCCGAGGCCGGTGCGGCGCTCGTCGAGCATCCCCTGGTCAAGAAGGTGACCTTCACCGGCGGCCCGGACACCGCCCGGAAGATCCTGCACAGTTGCGCCGAGGCGATGAAGCCATCGGTACTCGAACTCGGCGGCAAATCGGCCAATATCGTGTTCGCGGACGCTGACCTCGACCAGGCCTGCTCGCACGGCACGATGATGTCCATCGGCGCGCTCAGCGGCCAGGGCTGCGCGCTTCCCACTCGAATGTTGGTGCAGGACAACATCTATGAGGAGATGATCGGCCGAGTCAAGGCATTCGCCGAATTCATCACCGTCGGGGATCCGCTGGCCGAGGGGACCGTGTCCGGGCCCGTGGTCAACGAGACGGCTCTGCATCGGATCCTGGGCATGATCGAGCGCGCCCAGGCCGACGGCGCCCGTCTGGTCACCGGCGGTCACCGGGTCGAAGGGGCGCTGGCCGACGGTTTCTTCCTCGAGCCGACCGTATTCGCCGATGTCGACCCGCAATCCGAACTCGCGCAGAAAGAGGTGTTCGGTCCGGTGCTGGCCATCACCCCGTTCGCGACCGAGCAGGAGGCGATCGAGATCGCCAACAGCAGCGAGTACGGCCTGTCCGGCTACATCCAGACCAACGATCTGCGCCGCGCGCACCGCGTGGCGGAGGAACTGGTCACCGGCGAGGTGCTCATCAACGGCGCTATGAACCTCGGTGTCAATCGCGCGTTCGGTGGCATCGGCCTCAGCGGTCTCGGCAAGGAAGGCGGCCGCCAGGGAATCGAGGAGTTCCTGCGGCTCAAGAACATCGCCATCGCTTGATCTTTCGCCGCGCCCACGGGCAAGGCGTGGCACTGCGGTGCCGACCAGTTTTGTTACGAAAGGATTCACCGTGACGACAGGACCGGACCAGGCGAAGAGCTCGGGTCCCCTCGCGGACCTGGTGGTCGTCGATCTCTCGACCACGCTGCCCGGCGCGCAGGCGAGTCAGTTTCTGGCCGACTGCGGTGCGGACGTCATCATGGTCGAGCCGCCCGGCGGTAGCGATCTGCGCGATCTTCCGGGCTGGCCCGGCCTGTTGCGGGGCAAGCGCAGCATCACCCTGGACCTGCACGCCGAGGACGGCCTCGCGACACTGCGCGCGCTGCTGAGCACCGCGGATGTGCTGATCACGACGATGCGGCCGACCTCGGCGACCCGGATCGGGCTCACCCCGGCGGCGCTGGGCGAGAAGTATCCACGGCTGATCTGGGCATCGATCACCGGCTGGGGGAGTACCGGTCCGTGGAAGGACTACAAGGGCTGGGAAGGCCTCGTCATGGCCAAGACCGGGGTCATGTTCGAGAAACGGCAATTGACCACTCGGCCCGGCCCGGCCTTCGTCACCGCGCCCTACGCCTCGTTCGGAGCGTCGCAGGCCGCGGTGCACGGCATCCTCGCCGCGCTGCTCGAGCGCATGTCCAGTGGGCGCGGGCAGGCCGTGGAGTCCAATCTGGTGACCGGTATGGCAGCGATGGATCCCTACAACTGGTTCTACGAGATGGTCCTGGAGCGCTACCCGGACGCGTTCAGCCCGATGGACGTGGCCTACGACGACGCCGGGCGCCCACAGGCGTATCTGATCTACGCCCTGCTGATCGCGGCGACCAAGGATGGTCGTTGGCTGCAGTTCGCGCAGACCGCGCCACGGTTGATGCAGGCATGGCTGACCGAACTCGATCTGGTGAGGGAATTGGCCGACCCCAAGTGGACCGGCTTCCCGATGCTGCCGACCGCCGAACTCCGGACGGAATTCTGGCAGATGATGCTTGATCGGGTAGGCGCCCGCACATTCGAGGAATGGCAGCAGGTCTTCGAGACCAACGACGACATCAGTGCCGAGGCCTTCCGCACCCCCGACGGGGCATTGGACCACCCGCAGGTCGTCGCGGAGGGCCGAGTCGCCACGGTCGACAACCCCGGGATCGGCCCCGTGCGGCAACCATCGACCCTGATCCATGCCGACGGAAAACCGCTGACGCCGCTGCGCCCGGCGCCGCTGCCGGGTCAGCACGACGACGAGGTGCGGGCCACCATCGCCGCGGCCGCGGCCGCACCGGCAGCAGGGACTCCCGCACCGGACGAGTTGCCGCTGCGCGGGGTGACGGTCCTCGAATTCGGCACCATGTTCGCCGGCCCGTACGGCGCGACGGTGCTCGGCGACCTCGGGGCCAGGGTGATCAAGATCGAACCGGTCGACGGCGACAATATCCGCAACCTGGTGGCCTTCCCCGAGGCCGGTGGTGCAAAGGTATTGCAGGGCAAGGAAAGTGTGGCGATCAACCTCACCAGTCCCGCCGGACTCGAACTCGTCCACGAGCTGGTCAAGCGCAGTGACGTTGTGCTGCAATGCTTCCGGGGCGCGGCCGCCGAACGTGCGCAGATCGACGAGGCCACACTGAAGGCGATCAATCCGGATATCGTGTATCTGAGCACCCCGGGATACGGCGTCGAGGGCCCGTACGCGGCCCGCCCGGCCTATGCACCCTCGGTGGGCGCGGCAACCGGCCTGTCGGCCGTGGACGGTCGCGACGCCACGAACACACCGAGCGACGCGGACGCGTTGCGTGCCGGAGCTCGGACCCTGCACGCTGCCGGTGCGGTGCCGGCCGTTCAGTCCGACGGCATCGCCGCATTGGGCGTGGCCTCGGCGATATTGGTGGGCTTGTACGCCAAGCGCAACGGAGTCGAACTCGCCAACATGGTCACCACCATGTTGGGCACCGTGCACCAGGCTCTGATCTCCTACAACACCAGCTACGAGGGCCGGCCGGAGATCGCCGTCGCGGATGCGCAGTTCTACGGACTCGGCGCGCTCTACCGGATGTACCAGGCCGCCGACGGCTGGGTATTCCTGGCCGCACCGCTGCCGCATGAATGGGAGACGCTGGTGAAGGCGTTGTCACCGTATGTCGATCTGGCCTCCGACGCGCGGTTCTCGACCCCGCAGGGGCGCGGCGACAACGACACCGCCCTTGCACGGGTACTCGCGGATGTGTTCGCGGGCAAGGGGAAACAGCAGTGGGAGGACGAACTCGCGGCTCTCGACGTGGGTTGTGTGGCGATCCTCGAACGCAACTCCGAGTCGGCGCTACAGTCCGATCCGTTCTTCGAGGCCGGGTACAGCGTGGAGGCCGTGAGCCCGATCTTCGACGAGCACCGTCGGCTGGCCCCGCTGACCCGCTTCTCGCGTTCGCGCACCAAGGCCGATGCGGGCTGCACCATCGGGCAGCACACCCGCGCGGTGCTGGGCGAGATCGGTGTGGGCCAGGAGCGTATCGCCGAGCTGCTCGAGCTCGGAGTCATCGCCTGCGACAATTGAATTGGTGAGCCGATGCCGGCGTCTGCCCTTTCGTGCATCCGGACGCCGGATCGCTCCTGAAGCATGAGAAGAAAGAGAACCCGGATTGTCTGCCGCATCGATGTTCGTATCCAAGGTGACCGATCCGGCATCGGTGTTGCCGGTTCACCTGCGTTCTCGCGCTCTCGCGGAGCCGGACCGGCCGTTCCTCCACGAGGTGACCGGAGCCCACGCCACCTACGGTGCGACGTGGGAGGGGGTGCGCGGCTGGGCGGAGTATCTACGCACCCTCGGGGTGGTGCCGGGCGTGCGGGTAGCGACGCTGCTGCCGCCGTCGATCGATGCGGCGATGATCTGGATCGCCCTCGGTTGCCTGGGTGCGGTGGAGGTTCCGGTCAACCCGGAGCTGAAGGGGACCTTCCTCGAACATGTCCTCGACGACGCCGCGCCGGTATTGTGCGTGGCCCGGCCGGAATTCGTCGACGACGTCCGAAATACCCGACCGGCCTTGACAGTTCGTGCTGTCGAGCGTGGTGAATGGCGGAACTTTGCCGCGGCCACCATCGAATTCGATTCGCCGGCCGCACCGGCCGACATCGCCTGCGTGATCTACACCTCCGGCAGTACGGGACCGGCCAAGGGGGTGATGCTCGACTGGGCCCAGTTCGCCACCATGGCCGACCGAATTCCCTTGGGGCCGAACGATATAGCCTACAACTGCCATCCGATGTTCCATGTCACCGGACGTAGTCCGCTGGTGGCGATGTGCGCCACCGGGGGCCAGGTCGTCTTCCGGGAGCGGTTCTCGGCGAAGGCCACCCTGGACGACGTACGCGAGTTCGGTTGCACCACAGGGACTCTCCTGTCCGCGCTGCTGCTCGCGCTACCGCCGCGCGCGGACGATGCGGACAACCCGCTCGAGGCCGTTTTCGCCGGCCACAACGTCGCTCTCGCCGCCGAATTCGCCCAGCGATTCGGTGTGCGGTGCTACGACCTGTACGGCTCCACGGAAGTGGGTTTCCCTCTGGTGCTGAGTGATCCACCCGATCTCGAACACACGTGGTGTGGTCGCGTGCGCGACGGCTATCGGGCCCAGGTCGTCGACGAGAACGGCCGGCCGGTCGCCGACGGTGTTCCCGGCGAGCTCTGGATCCGGCCCGACGACCGGCGCATGATCATGGTCGGCTATCTCAACCAGCCGGACGCGACTGCCCGGGCGCTGGCCGGCGGCTGGTACCACACGGGCGATATCGTCATCCGTCACCCTGACGGCAATTTCGAATTCCGCCACCGAGCCGGCGACACCATTCGTCGGCTGGGCGAGAACATCTCGACCACCGCCGTCGAGGCCGTCATCGACGAGCATCCGCAACTGGTCGCATGCGCGGTCATCGGTGTGCCCGATACCGTTGCAGGACAGGAGATCCTGATCGCGGCAGAGGTCATCGAGAACAGCATTCTGGACGAACCGGCACTCTATGACTGGATGACCAGCCGCCTGCCCAAACATGCGCTGCCGAAGTATTTGACCCTGACCGACACGCTACCTCGCACACCCACCAACAAGATCCTCAAGACCGGGCTACTCGACACCATCGACCTGAGCGGCACGTGGAGCCCGCCGCTGCGACGACACTGATGCGAGCGCTCTCGTCGCGGGCTTGGCAACCGCTCGGGCCATAGGCCTATTCCGACTCGTATGGATCAACCAAAGTGACCGACGTGCGGACGATTCGAGCGGCGTCCTCCGGAAACGCCTCGCTGGCCACCTGGAAGCGCTCGCGGGTTCGCCCGACCGGCCCGAGTATCCGGCGACGCACCTGATCACGCAGATCGCGTTGCGCTTGTTGTGGACTCAGGCCCTCGCTCTGCTCGTAGCGTGTGCGACGGACCGACCGGACAGCGCCACATCGTGCACGGCGCTCACCAGTCGCTCATTACCTCCGGTCGTCGACGGGAATCCCGACAGCGATTCCGGCACTCGGCCGGACCCAACGAACCGAGCGTGTACGGTTTGTGCCTGTCGGCGATGGGCCGTCAGATTGAGCCGGGACCCATTCGGACACATCCTGATCCGGCCGATACACCGCGCCCCGCCGCGCCAGCATCTGATAATACTCCCACGAGTTCCCCGGCCTGCCGAGCCACGCCTCGATCGACGAAAACTCCGGTGCCAGTACACCTTCCCGCGCGATCATGAGCGTCTGAAGCGACCGCGACATACGACCGTTGCCATCCGTACACCGGCCCGCCACAGGCCGCCGGTCCATTTCGCAGGACGAAATAGTGGGGCGTCTGCAGGACGCGGCGGGGCGTGCGACGACGTTGGTCGGCCGCCTCACCGCCATCCTCGAAGAGGCGCTCGCATGCGTCGCGGACTACCCGTCGGTGACGAGATTCGAGGCGATCTCGTTCGAGACCAGTCGACATCCCGACCTGTCCGCGCTGCGTACGAACCGTCGCGATGCGGAGGAAGAGCTGTACACCCAGCTGATCAGCAATGCAATCGCCGCCGGTGAGCTTGCTCCCGACGTCGATTCGCAGTCTCTCGTCGATGTCATCTTGTCGATTTCGTCAGGGTTGACGTACCTGTCCGCGACGTCGATTCCCGAACGGCATCGTCGCGCGGTTCGCGCCGTCGAAGGGATACTCGCTTCCGGACTGCCGGTAGTCGGGAAGTAACCGCGCGTTCGTGCGCGAATACGTTGCTGGACTCGGGATTTCACCTGCTGACCTCCGAGGCTCACGCCTGATCGGGTCATGCGATCACCGACCCGACGCGGGTCCCTGTCGAGCGGTACTTCTCCCCGGAGTTCCCCGAGCTGCAGAAGAACAAACTGTGGCCCC
Organism: Nocardia miyunensis NBRC 108239; assembly: GCF_001613065.1. Classification (GTDB taxonomy): domain Bacteria; phylum Actinomycetota; class Actinomycetes; order Mycobacteriales; family Mycobacteriaceae; genus Nocardia; species Nocardia miyunensis. The sequence continues at coordinate 361,744 of NZ_BDBQ01000001.1, read as the reverse complement.
GGATCTGGCAGATGGCATGCCGCCTGGAAGAGATTCCTCGGGTGGGGGACTTCACCGATGAAGGTGCGCTGGTGGCGGCACCTGGTGTTGCCGGGCAACTGGAAGATGGCGCAGGAAGCGTTCATGGAGGCCTACCACGTGATGCAGGCGCACCCTTCGCTGAGCATGGGCGCCGCGGACGAGGACTACGACGTCGATGCGCTCGGCGGCGACTTCGAATGTTTCGGCAACGGCCACGGGCACGCGCTGCTGAGTAGCGCCGGAGGCACTCCGGTCGCGAGAATGTCGTTGGCGGACTACTTCATTCAGTTCAACAACGCCTCGTACGTCGGAACCGATGCCTACACCACCGACCGGGAGGTGTTCATCCAGCAAGGTTTGCTCGAAAAGGACATCGACGAGAACGGGTTCCTGATGGTGTTCTTCCAAGCGCTGTACGAATACGCGCAGGGCGCCGGCATCCCGCTGCCGCCACCGACCACCGAGACCAGTGGATACGGGCACATCTTCCCCAACATCACCGTACTGCCAGCCTACGGGAATTCCATCATCTACCGCGTGCGGCCCAACGGCGACGATCCCGAATCGTGTCTGTTCGAGGTGTGGGCGGTACAGATCCCCACCGCCGAGGAGGCCGACGTCGATCGCCCGGAACTCGAGGGGCCAATTCCGGTCGAGGAGTGGCCGCAGATCTTCAAAGAGGACTTCCTCAACATCGAACGCCAACAACGCGGAATCCACACCCAGGGGCTTTCGGATCTGATCATGTCCGACAAGTACGAAGCGATGATCGTCAACAGCCACAAGACCATCGATGAATATCTCGCCCCGTAATCGAACGTGGTGCAGGTGGGGTGGAACCCGCCGGGATCGATCTCGACGTCCCACCCGTGGTTTCGGAAGGCTGAGCCGGGCGCGGCGGATGGCATCGGAGTGTGTACCTATGACAAGGTTCACTTGTATCACCTAGTTGGAGTTAAATAACGATTTTGAGCGGATTCGCGGTGCGGCCCCGTTGATCGCCGCGGACCGGAACAGGAGTAGTCCCATGACGTCGATGACCGTCACCGATCAAAACGTCCCGTTCCTGCCCGAGGACGACACCTATCACCGGCTCAGTGACGACCCGTACGAGACCGAGACGACCTGGTGGTCGCTCAATGTCCCCGAACGGGGGATCGGCTCCTGGCTACATGTGGCCTACCTGCCGAACCAGGGGACGGTGATCTGGCGCGTCTTCGTGTGGGATCCGCGAGGTGCCGATCCCGGCCGATTGGCGTACTACAAGAACTCGGGCCCGCTACCCATGGCCGGCAATGCCGACCTCCGCGACATCGTGTTTCCCGCAGGTGGGTTCAGCGTCGAGACGTTGACACCGACGATGGACTACCACGTCGGCTACGCCGATCCGGAAGGCAACTTCTCGATCGAGTTCGAGCACCGCAGCGTGCACGCCCCGCAGCGGTTCATTCCCGGCGAGCCGCCGGCGCTGTACAGCCCGCACTTCGATCAGCTCGGGCACATCACCGGGGAACTCGTTCTCGACGGCGAGAAGATCGCGATCGACTGCCATTCGGTGCGTGACCGGACCTGGGGTCCTCGTGGCGGGCATCATGATTCGAGCCGCAAGAAGAGTATGTCGCCGGGGCGTATCAGGTGCGCGAGCCCGGCGGTCCGACCTGGCGTCAAGTGGAGCGGCAGCGCGGACGGGGGCGGGTCCAGTACATCTTCGGGCACACCGACGACCGGACCGGTTTCCTGAGCTTCGTGCGGCCGCAGGACGGCAACGCCGAGGGGTGGTCGCCGCTGAACGTCGGATGGCTGCTCCGCGATGGTGAGTTCCAGCGTCTCGACAAGACCAAGTCCGTCATGCGCAATTACCGCGATCCGAGGACGGGGTGGAGCGCGCACATGCAGGTCGAACTCGTCGATGTGACCGGGCGTGCGATGCAGGCCGAGGGCTTCACCGTCAGTCACATGTGCGAGAACGGCACGGGTTCGAACGCGCTGATGCGCCGGGAGTTCGACGGCAAGATCGGCTGGGGTGAAGATCAGGACGTGTGGAAGCCCGACCGCTGGGCGGCACTGATCTCCGCTCTGCGTGACACCGGACGCCACTGAGCCGTGGGTGGCGCGATGTGGCGGAAGTCAATGGCCGACTATGCCTCGAATACAGTCGGCTGACATGAGCGCAGACAAGATCGACGAATCCGGTGTCGGCGACATCAATCCCTGGGGCGGTCCCGATCGGCCGAGTCCGGCGCTTGCTGCCGCGTACGAGCGAATGACGGAGTCGCTGAGAAACTTTCAGAACATCGTATCCGCGGCGCGGCCGACAGCGGCGGTGGCGGACGAGATCTCCGGGATCCTCGATACCGCTGCCGGAGCGCTCGACGAGTTCGCGGTCGACGAGTCTGCTCAGATCGCTGGCCGGCAGACCAGGTATCCGGGCAGGTCGCAGGCCATGTCCCCGGTCTTGCGTTACAAGTCGCAGTCCATGGAGGAGGTGACCGGGTCGGTCGAGTTCGGCCGGTTCTACCTCGGTGGCAACGGTGCGGCCCATGGCGGCGCCATCCCGCTGTTCTTCGACGAGGTGCTCGGCCGTCTCGCGGGAGGGGGCAGGCCTCGATGTCGTACGGCCTACCTGCACGTGAACTTTCGCAAGATCACCCCGATCGAGCGGCCGTTGACGTTCACCGGCAAGGTCGACCGGATCGAGGGGCGCAAGTTGTTCCTGGTCGGCACGCTCAACGAGGGCGAAGATCTCCTTGCCGACGCGCAGGGCCTGTTTGTCACGCTCGAGCCGGGCCAGCCCTAGCGCTGTGCCCCGCCGCCGAGGCTTGCCTACATCGCTAACTTGGTATAGACACTGAGGACGGGCAATTGTCCGAACCCCGCCGGTGACGCGAATGATCCACGAGGCCGGGATCTCGCCCGGCGGGACTGTGCGTCCCTGTCCCGATGTGGCTCTCGAATCGGACGACATCGCGAGGCATTTCGCGGCAACCGGTCGGCAAGATTCGCAAGGCCGAATGCGCACAACGGCATTCGGCGGATGAAAGGTGATCCAGTGACCCCGGAAGGTACTGCGAACGTGCTGGTCTTCGGTGCTGGAGGATATCTGGGATCGGCGATTGTCCGACGCTTTGTGGCGGCCGGCCATCAGGTGACCGGCCTGGTGCGCCGCGAGGACGCTGCCGACCAACTGCGTGCTGTCGGTGCCGAACCCGTGCTCGGTGACCTCGGCGACATCGAGGCGGTACTGCCTCTGCTCGACGCCGCGGACACTGTTGTCTTCGCTGCGCAGCTGATGATGGAGGCCGAGCGGACGACGGTGTCGGCCATGATCGATCGCCTCGCCGGAACCGGTAAGGCCTTCGTGTTCACATCGGGGACCGGGGTGTTGTCACAGCGCACCGACGGCGAATGGAGCGAGGACACGTTTGCCGAAGACGACGACTTCGTGCCGTCGAAGTACATCGGCCGACGCAAGGACACCGAGGATCTGGTGCGCGCCGCATCCGCTACGGGCCTGCGCGCCATGGTGATTCGGCCCGCGATGATCTGGGGCCACGGTGGTTGTCCGATGCTGTCGGCCTTCCATGCGTCGGCGGAGAAGACCGGAACCGTCTGCTACGTGGGGCGCGGTCTCAACCTGTACTCGGGTGTCCACGTCGACGACGTTGCCGAGCTGTATGCGCTCGCGGTCGAGAAAGGGACACCGGGTGCGCTCTATCACGCCGTATCCGGTGAGACGAACTTCCGCACCCTCGCCGAAGCGGTGGCACGTAGCCGAGGAGTGCAGTCCCGCAGTGTCGACTTCGCCGAAGCGATCACCATCTGGGACAAGTTCACCGCACTGGTGGCGCTCAGTGTGTGCAGTCGGTCGCGCGCTCCACGTTCGCGGTCCGAACTGGGTTGGGCGCCGCATCCGGACCGGCTCGACATCATGGAGGACGTCGCTCATCCTGCCTATCGGTCGTAGGCCCGGCAGGTCCGCGGAGCCTGCGGATATTCCTCGGCGACACAACGGAGATCGGCCGTCCGCATGGCTTGTTCGGTGGCGATGAGGCCGACAGCGTTTGTTGCGGTCGGGCCGATCCCACCTGCGGCGGTCGGCGACGGGTACCCGGCCGAGTTTCCCGCTGCCGCAGGTGACGACCACTCGTCGGGCTGTCTACTCCTCGGTTCGTGGTGGTCTGCGGGGCGAGGGTGACGACTGAGGGATCCATGCCGCGATGCGGTCCCACAGAATAGTGCGGTTGCCCGCGAAATTGTGGCAGTGTGCGGATCCCTCGACGAGATGCAGGGTCACATCAGGGGAGAGACGGTAGTTGGCTGGCTCGGCATGCGGGTCCGGTGACATATCGAGCACCGCCCCGAGTCCGATGAACACCGGCACATCGATCGCCTTGGCGAACTTGGCGACGTAGCCGGGTGTGGTGACTTCGGATGCGGCGCGGACCGGGACCACGGACTCGACGGCATCGTCGGCCGCGATGACGTCGTCGGGGACGTCGGGGGCGTGGAAGATCGCGCGCAGGTGTGCGCGCGGGACGATGCATGAGTTGGCTTGGGGCACAACGCCGTTGAGCTCACGGAAGATGCGCTCACTCTCGGCGATGCGGTCTTCGAGGGCGGCGGCGTCATTGGATTCGTCGTAGACGTTGGTGATATCGACGCCATAGCCGAGCAGGACGAGCGCGGCGTAGGGGCGCTGCTGCGCCTGCACGATCGTGGTGAGGCAGGCCCCCATGGAGTGGCCGACGCCGATCAGCGGGATATCGAGTGGGGGCAGGCCTGCGCTGAGCGTGCCGGCGGCCACTCGTTGCTTGACCTGGTGTGCGACGGCGGCGTCCCCACGGGCGAGAAGTGACAGACCGACAGGCCCCGCGTCTGTCGGGTCACTGCTTTCTCCGACGCCCAGATGATCCAGGGCCAGGACGGCGAACCCGCGCCCGGCGAGGTGTTCGGCGAAACTGTATCCCCGCCTGCCGGGCACCTCGAGGTGCCAATAATGCCAGTCATAGGTGCCGCCGGCGAGGCAGACCAGCACGGCGGATGTGCGCTCGGGGTGCTCGGGCAGGAAGAGGCGGGCGGTCTGGGCGAGCGATGCCCCCGATCCGACGGCATCGGTGACGTCGAACGTGATCGGTGCGGTGAGATGGGCGGCGGTTCCGGACATGTCGGTTTGTCTCCTTGACGCGCTCGGTGGTGATCTAAACGCGGGAGACAAATAATACTTGGTGAGCTATCTCGCTGGAGCGGTTTGAAACCCCGGGCTTTCGGGCTCGCCAAAGGCGGCTCACCCCTTGGGATCCGCGCGGCGCGCATCGGCATCCTCAACGTGACCGGCCCGATGGTCAGCCAGGCGTGCGCCACCGCGGTGGCTGCCCTGCGTGCCGCGGCCGCATCGGTCACCACCGGGAGCGGAACCGACCTGGTGATCACCACCGACCGCACCAGCAACGGGCCCACCGTGGTCTATCCGCAGCCGTCGGCAGCCGGAGGCTCTCCCCAGGTGGAAGACTTCGTCCAATCGAACTTCGCACGTGATCCATGGGTCGGCACCTTGATGCTCGCCGCCGCGGAAACGGTCGCGCGCGAGCGAAGGATCAGTCGTGAGGAAGTCGACGGCATCGCGGCTCTGCGCTAGAGCAATATCAACGGGTGCTGGCCGACGAGCGGGCATTCCAGCAGAACTATATGGTCCCTATCGAAATGACCGTCGGCCGCAGATCCGTCAGTATCGTCGAGGACGCCGGTGTGCGCCCGGTCGATCGAGCCGCCATCTCGGGCTTGTCGCCCGCAGTGACCGAGGGCGTGCACACCGGCGCATCACAGACCCATCCTGCCGACGGTGCCGCCGACGCGCTGGTCACCACGGCAGGCACGAGCGCGTGAACTCTGCGATGGGCCGATCGTGCGAATCCTCTCCACAGGCTTTGCGCGCGTTGCTCCCACTCACATGCCGGAGGCACCAGTACCCGCGGCACGGCGAGCCCTGGACGCTGCGGGCCTCACCGTCCACCAGGTCGACGCCATCACCACAGCGGTCAACGACATAGTCTTCGCACGCGAAACCGGTGTCGATCCGGCCGAGATGAATTCCTATGGCTGCAGCCTGATTTGGGGGCACCGCAGGCGCCGACCGGGATGCGCGCGATCGCCGAACTCGTCACCGAGTTGACGGCCAGGGGGAGGAGGCATCGGCCTGTTCAGGCCCCAGCCTGCGACCGGGTGCCGGTCGATCATCCGCGTCGATGCCATCTGGCAATCTGTGTCGTGTGGGCGCCGCGCCTGGCGAGAAGGCGGACCGACCGCTCTCGATACCGGGTCCGGTCGTCCTGGTGGCCCGCAACCGGGAGAGGACAGAACAGTGACTGTTCGAGAAACCGTCCACGGGCGAGTGCTTGTCGTACACATGGAACGTGAGGCGAAGCGCAACGCCATCGATCGCGAGATGGCCGAGGGAATCAGTGCGGCGCTCGACCGGCTTGACGACGATGATCAGCTGTGGGTCGGTGTCATCACCGGCACCGAATCGGTGTTCTCGGCGGGCACCGACCTGGCCGGTGGGGGTAGCGCCGCGACCGAACGGGGCGGGGAATACGGACTGATCCGGCGGCAACGCATGAAGCCGTTGATCGCGGCCGTCGAGGGTCCCGCGCTCGGCGGGGGCTTCGAGATCGTGCTCGCCTGCGACCTCGTGGTCGCCTCGACCACCGCCCGGTTCGCCCTGCCCGAGACACGGCGCGGCGTGGTGGCGACCTCGGGCGCGTTGTTCCGGGCAGTCCGGGCGCTGCCGCCGCCGATCGCGAAACAACTGCTCATCACCGGGGCCGGATTGTCCGCCGAGCGGGCCCACCACTTCGGGGTGGTGAACACTGTGACCGAGCCCGGCACCGCGGTGCGCGAGGCGCTGGTGCTCGCGGAGGACATCTGTCTTTCGTCCCCGATCGCGGTCCGTCAGACCCTCGCCGCACTCGCGGACCAGTACGTGTCCGCGGACGAGATCGGCTGGGCGGCAACCGCGCACGCGATCGAGGTGGTCGCCCACTCGGAAGATATGCGAGAAGGTGTGCGGGCATTCTTCGAACGCCGCCCGCCGCAATGGACCGGGCGATGATGCCCGAGGTGAATCGGCCGAAGGTGGCAGCCGGATCGCTCGTGCGCCGGGACCGATCAGGGGATGCTGCCCCGGTACCGAGCTGAACGGTACGGTCCGGGCCAGCGCAGCTCCGATTTCAGCTCGACCGCCGCGCGGAACGGCCAATGCGGTTCCCGCAGTAGCTGCCGCCCGAACATCAGAGCATCGGCCGCGCCGTCGACCAGGAGCTGCTCGGCCTGGACTGCCTCGGTGATCAGTCCGACCGCGATCACCGGGATGGAGCTTGCCGCGCGTGCTGCGCGGGCGAACGGGACCTGGTAGCCCGGGCCCACGGTGATCTTCTGATGCGCGACCATGCCGCCGCTGGACACGTCGATCATGTCCACGCCGGTGCCCTCGAGTGCCGCGCACAGTCGTACGGTGTCCTCGACGGTCCAGCCGCCCTCGGCCCAGTCGGTCGCGGACAGACGTACGAACAGCGGCATCGACTCCGGGATCACCGCGCGGATGGCCGCGACGACTTCGTGCAGGATGCGGGTGCGGCCGGCGAAGTCGCCGCCGTAGCGGTCGGTGCGGTCGTTGCCGAGCGGGGAAAGGAACTCGTTGAGCAGATAGCCGTGCGCGGCATGGATTTCCAGGACCTGGAAGCCTGCCTCGACGGCGCGCCGCGCTGCCGCGGCGTAGGCGGCGACGATATCCGCGATCTCCTCGACGGTCAGCGCGTGCGGTTCCGGAAGTCCCTCGTAGGCGATGGCGGAAGGGGCCACGGTACGCCAGCCGCCTTCTTCCTCGGTGATCGCGTCGCGGCCCTGGGTCGGGATCTGGGTGCTGCCCTTGCGTCCCGCGTGCGCGAGTTGCATGCCGGGAATCGAGCCCTGCCCGACGATGAATCGGGTGATCCGCGACCAGCCCTCGGCATGTTCGTCGCTCCAGATCCCGGCGTCGGGAATGCAGATGCGTCCCTCCGGGAGCACCGCGGTTGCTTCCGACATCACCAGTCCGGCGCCGCCGCGGGCCATGCCGCCAAGATGGGCGAGGTGCCAGTCGGTCGGAATGCCGTTGTCGGTGGCGGAGTATTGGGCCATGGGCGCGACCCACAGCCGGTTCTTGACCGTGGCCCCGCGCAGGGTCAGCGGTGAGAAGAGCAAGCTTTGTGTCATGGTCGGGTATCTCCTGGCCTCGTCCTCGTCGGCGTGCGCGCCGACTGCTGACATTTGAAGGATAACTTAGTAAGCTTTGTTGACACAGTAGGCGACTACAGGAGGAACGGTGGATCTGAACGGGTTGACAACGGTCATCGCGGAGCTGAAAGAGCACGTCCTGACCATCACGCTCAACCGGCCGGATCGGTTGAACTCCTTCAACGACGCGATGCGCGCGGAGTTCAAGGCACTGTGGCGATTCGCCGACGACGAGGACGACGTGCACGCGATCGTGTTGCGGGCCAACGGTGATCGCGCCTTCTGTACGGGTGTGGACGTGAAGGAGGGGACCTACCTCGCCGACAACCCGTTCAGCAGGCAGGACCCCGGCGTCGATCTCTCGCCCAAGCAGAACGGCTGCTGGAAGCCGCTGATCTGCGCGGTGCACGGCATGGTCGCCGGTGGTGCCCTCTACTGGCTCAACGAGGCCGACATCATCATCGCAAGTGACGACGCACAGTTCTTCGATCCGCACGTCTCCTACGGCATGGTCGCGGCCCTGGAGCCGATCGGGCTCGCGCATCGCATCCCGATCGGCGAGGTACTGCGGATGGTGCTGCTCGGACTCGATGAGCGCATGTCGGCCGAGCGCGCCCAGCAGATCGGCTTCGTCAGCGAGATTCTGCCGCGCGAGCAGCTGTGGGATCGTGCGCAGGATCTCGCCGAGCGGATCGCCGCCAAACCGCCGGCCGCGATACAGGGCAGCATCCGGGCGATCTGGGAGTCCCGCGACACCGGTCGCTCGAGCGCCCTGGCCACCGGCATGACATACACGATCATCGGCAACCCGATCGGGCAGGAACAGGTCGTGCGGTCCGAGGTGCCCACCCGCAAGTACGAGGTTCGCTGACCGCCGGGTCGCGGCAGAAGGAGTAGCTGGATGGACTACGGAATGAGCCCCGAGCTCGAGCAGTTCCGCCGCGAAGTGCGGGAATTCGTCGAGGCCAACGCGCCGGCGATCCCGCCGAAGGCCGGTGTGCGCAGTGCCGAGAACCGGGCCGAGCACACCTTGATCACCGAGTGGATCGGCAAGCTGTTCGCCGCCGGATACATGGGCGGGGACTGGCCGGAACAGTATGGGGGACAGGGGGGTTCGTACTCGGCCGAACGTGATGTGGTGGTCGGGGAGGAGATCGCGCGAGCCCAAGCGCCGCACTTCGCGGGCGCGGGCAGTCTGGTCTCGCATGCTCTGATCGATTTCGGCACCGAGGAGCAGCGTCAGCGCTACCTGCCGGGCATCCGCTCCGGTAAGGACACCTGGTGCCAATTGTTCAGCGAGCCCAGCTCTGGCAGTGATCTCGCCTCGTTGCGCACCAAGGCGGTGCGGACCGAGGCAGGAGTCTTCCGGGTCACCGGTCAGAAGGTGTGGACCACCAACGGGCACTGGGCCGATTACGGTTACCTGCTGGCCCGCACCGATCCGGACGCGCCCAAGCACAAGGGCATCAGCGCCTTCATCGTCGATATGAACCTGCCCGGTGTCGACGTGCGTCCGCTACGCGAGATGACCGGAACGTCGGACTTCAACGAGGTATTCCTCGATGACGTCGAATTGCCCGCCGACGCTCTGATCGGCGAGTTGAATTCCGGTTGGGCCATTGCCAATTCGAGCCTCGGGCATGAGCGCAGCGGTGTTGCAACGAGCGTTGTGCGGCTACGGCAGAACGTGGATGCGCTCGAGGATCTGGCAAAACGAACCGACCGGGGCGGACGCCCGGCCATCGAGGACGGTGCGGTCCAGGAGCAACTGGGCAAGTTCACCGCGGAGGTCGAGGCCCTCTCGGCGCTGGTATACGCCAACATCAGCCGATGGTCGCGCGGCACCGAGCGAGTACAGGACGCCCCCATGGCCAAGCTGATGTTCAGCGAACTGGGCGTGGACATTTCGCGATTCGCACTGGAGTTGAGCGGCGAGGCGGGCATCCTGGTCGAAGGTGATGCCGGTGCCGTCGACCACGGCCGGTGGCAGGACGAGTTCCTCTACGCGCGCGCATACACGATCGCCGGTGGAAGTTCGGAGATCATGCGCAACATCATCGCTGAGCGGGGGCTGAAGATGCCCCGCTGACCGCGCATCCGATCAGGCCGTCACTTTTATGCCGACGACGTCCACATGCGAAAATGGTGATCCGCGAAGTGGAGGGAGACGGCTATGGGTGGCCTGTGCATGTGGGGCGCCCGACCGGCGCCGACGGGGAACAAACCCGAAGGCGCATTCGGACTGCCGCTATGAACCATATGGCGGACGTCGGCTATGCCAATGCCACGATGAAGGCGATCGCCGAACAGGCCCATCTGACGAGCGCGGGGATCTATCACCACTTTCGCTCGGAAGAGGCCCTGTTGTCGACACCCTCGAATCGATGCTCGATGAAGTGACGCGCAGGCTCGAAGCCGCGGCGGCTGTCGAATCGACGCTGGTCGGCCGCCTCACCTCGATCCTCGAGGAAGCAATCACCTGTGTCGAGGACTATCCGTCGCTGACCCGGTTCGAGGCCAGCATCTGCTATGAGACGAGTCGGCACCCCGATCTGTCCGCCGTCCGTGCACGCCGTCGCGAGTCCGAGTCCGAGCTGTACTTCACCCTTGTCGACGACGCCATAGCAACCGGCGAGCTACCGTCGAACGTCGATCGCCAGGTGCTGGTCGATGTCTTGTTGGCGATCTCGCTGGGACTCACCCACCTTTCCGCGACGTCGTCCGGCGAGCGGCATCGTGCGGCTGTCCGTGCGTTCTAACTGAGCGATCAGTTAGTGATTCAGCTCACAATTGTTGGTCGCCCATCTATTTCCGCACGGAGGCACGAGTGACTGGGGGTCGCCGCCATCGCCCGGCCCGGCAGCGATGCCACGATCCTGACCTACGGCAGGCAGGTCGTCGAAAGCCTCGCGGCCGCAGAGACATTGGCGAAGGAAGGCATCGATGTGGAAGTGGTGGACCTTCGCACACTGCGGCCGCTCGATGTAGCGACCATCCTCGCCTCGGCGAGCAAGACGAAAAGGGTGGTCGTCGTCCACGAGGCAGTACGCCGTAACGGCTTCGGTGCCGAGCTGGCCGCGATCGTGCAGGAGGAGCTGTTCGGCGAGCTGGCGGGCCCTGTGCTGCGTGTGACGGCCCCCAATACTCCGGTGCCATATGCCGGAATTCTCGAGCAGGCATTCCTGCCCGGCCAGGACAAGATCGCCGCCGCGGTCCGATCCCTCGCGGGCTGAGTACCGGCGCAGCCACCATCTATCGAGGAAAGCGCACCGTGGAAATCAAGATACCGCAGCTGGGAGTCACGATGACCGAAGGCGAGATCACCGAATGAATTGTCGAGGACGGTGATTCGGTCCAGCCGGGGGACGCGATCTATACCTTGGCGACGGACAAGACGGAAACCGACATCGAATCCCCGGCGGCCGGCACGATCCGGATACAGGGAGAGGTCGAGCGGGTCTATCCCGTGGGAACCGTTGTCGGCAGGATCGAATAGCCGGAAGGAAACGCATGCACCGGAACACTGTGCACGGATGATCCGCACAGTCCGGCGATGTCGCCGCCACCCGTGCCTGCGGCGCACGCCGGACTGGACGGGCCTCGAACCGCAGGTCACGAGCGTTGAAACAGTGTGGCGGAAACACGGACCGGTCAGCCGGGGTTGTTCTCGCCGGTGGCTTTCATGTGGCGGAGCGGGTCTCGCGCTGCTGCCTCGTCGAAGTCCAGAACTTCCTGACCGGCGAGCCGGGCGGTCGATGCGGCGGGGTATCCGGCGTAGCCTGCCGCGTGGTATACGACTTCTTCGAGTTCGTCTCGTGTGATTCCGTTTCGCAGTGCGATCGGGAAGTGCACTTTTATTTCTTCGGTGGCGCGCTGGGCGATGAGGATTCCCAGCGTCACGAGGCTACGTGAACGCCGGTCCAGGCCGGGGCGCGCCCATAGTCCCCCGAAGACATGGTCGAGGCTCAATTCGCCGAGTTCGGCGGCGAATCCGGAGGTCTGGACCCGATCGTTGTCCGTGCCGAGCATTTCCGGGAGCATCTCTTGGAGTACTTCGAGCGCTTTCGCGCGATTGTCGGTCATGCATTACTCCTTGTGGGGTTCGTTTCGCCGAGGACGGTCAGGGCATTCCTGCGCGCAGGGTGAATCCTCCGTCGACGGGCAGGACGGTTCCGGTGATGAATGCGGAATCGTCGGTGGCGAGGAACAGGGCCGCGTTGGCGATGTCCTGGCTTGTGCCCTGGTGTCCCATGGGGACCAGGGCCGCCCGTTGGGCGGCGACGGTTTCGCGGTCCGCGCCGCTGGCACGTGCGACCGAGTCGACGCCCATCGGTGTGTCCATCATGCCCGGCGCGATGCAGTTGACCCGTATGCCGTGGGGCGCGTATTCGATGGCGAGACAACGGGTCAGCGAGTGCACAGCGGCCTTGGACGTGCTGTAGGTGATGTTGTCACCGGCGTACAGCAGACCGGCCATCGACGAGATGTTGATGACGGCGCCGGTTCCTCGCTCACGCATATGGGGCAGAACGTATTTGCACGTGAGCCACATGCCCGTGAGATTCACCTCGAAACCTTGACGCCATTTCTCGGCCGAGATCTCCTCCGTGCGTCCGGCCGGGACGATGCCGACGTTGTTGTGCAGCACGTCGACCTGTCCGTATGCCCGCACCGCTGCGTCGAGGATGCCCGCACAGTCCTGCTCGACGGTGATGTCCGCGCGGTGCGAGGCGGCGGATCCGCCTTCTGCGCGAACGAGTTTCGCGGTTTCTTCGGCCGAATCGGCATCTCGGTCGACGACCAGTACGTTCGCTCCGTGGCGTGCGAAGGTCAATGCCACGGCACGTCCGTTGCCGAGTGTGGCGCCCGGGGTCTGGCCGCCACCCACGACGACCGCGGTTTTCCCTTCGAGTTTGTGACTCATGTCTTCTCCTGGTTTCGTATCATCGCCTGTGTCCGGTCACCAGGTGACCGGTAGTTCCGCGAGGCCGTAGGTCAGCGCGTCGTTGTGGAAGTGCAGCTCGCTTTCGTCGACGGCCAGGCGCAGCTCGGGCAGGCGCTGGAACAGGATCGGCCAGGCGACCTGCATTTCCACTCGGGACAGGTTCTGGCCGAGGCACTGGTGGACGCCGAAGCCGAATCCGATGTGCTGGCGCTGTACCCGGGTGATGTCGAGGGTCTCGGGGTTGTCGAAGACCGCCGGGTCGCGGTTGGCGGCGGGCAGATTGCAGATGATGCCTTCACCGGCGCGGATGAGCGTGCCGCCGATTTCGGTGTCCTGCAAGCAGACCCGGCGCGGTTCGGTCTGCACCATGCTCCAGTAGCGCATCATCTCCTCGACACAGGTCCCGGCGTACTTGTCCGGGTCGGAGAGCAGAATCCGGCGCTGTTCCGGTTCCCGCATCAGGGCGAGAATGCCCAGGCCGATCATGTTGGCGGTGGTCTCGTGCCCGGCTCCGATCACGAGCATGCCCAGGCGGATGGCGTATTCGAAGTCGAAATCGTGCTTCTCGTCGACGTGCACGTTGACCAGGCGGGAGAGCAGGCTGTTGTCGGGCCGGCTGCGTTTGCGCTGTGCGTGCACCTCCAGGACGTCGTGCATGTCCTGCATGGCGGAGAGCTTCTCTTCTTTGGTGACGCTCAGCTGGACAGTTTTCTTGGAGGCTTCGTGCACGCGGGGACTGTCGGCGGGCGGCACACCGAGCACCTCGCAGATGACGACCGTGGGCACGGCGAGTGCGAAGTGTTCGATCAGGTCGACCGGGCGCTCGAGCGCCTCCAAGTGATCGATGAGCTCATGGGTCAACTCGACGATCCTGGGGCGAAGGGTCTGCGAACGCTTCGCGGTGAAGTCCGGGTTGAGGATTCGCCGGGTCGGCATGTGCTCGGCGCCGTCCTTGCGGAAGAACAGGTCGCCCTCCACGTGGGGCTGGGCGTCGCTGCTGTTCGGGAATCCGGGCAGGGTGACATCGGCGCCGAAACGGTCGGGGGCGCTGAGTACTTCGCGGATCTGGTCGTGGCGGGTGATGAGCCAGGGCTGGTCGCCGTTCCAGATCTGCACCCTGCGAGGGGCGCCTTCGTCACGAAACTCGACCGCGCGTTCGGGCGGGGCGAACGGGCATCCGCGGTGCAGTGGGAACTGGGGTGCCGGGGCTTGTTCGGTGGTCGTCAAGGCTGCTCCTAGGGACGGGATGGTGGTCAGGGGGCTGTGATGTGCGCGGTCGCTGCGGTCGCCCATTCGGTGCGGTCGCTGACCAGAGATCGAAGGCCCCGCAGCGGGCCGACCATGTTGACGCCGATCGCAGCGGTCACCCGACCCTCGCGTGCGCACAGGGCGGTGGACTTGCGGTCCGCAATGGTGCCGTCGACGACACGCATCCGCTCGGTGTCCCGGCTGAACCCGTGGATCTGAATTTCGAGGTCGTCGTACTGGTCGGACCAGACGTAGGGGACGGAGACGGCCGGCTACCGAGTCGCAGCTCGATCCCGAGGTTGTCGTAGATCTCGGCACCCCGCAGAGCGAGCTGGCTGCGGTCCCAGCTGCCCGACAGCAGCTGTTTCGACAAGGGCGGCCGATCGTAGAGCAGATGGGGTTCGGCGCCGACCAATGTGATTCGGCCTTGATAGCCGGATTGGCGAAGACCCGCGACGGTGGCCAGTCCGGCCGCCCACGCGCCGACGATGAGAACCTCGTCTGGTGTCGTGGTCATTCGTGGACCGCGATGGCCGCACCGGGGCACAGATTCGCGGCGTTGCGGGCGTTCTCATGCTCGCCCGGGCCGGGGTCGGCGTCGAGCAGGACGACAACACCGTCCTCGTCGCGCTGGTCGAAGAGTTCCGGGGCGGCCAGTACGCATTGTCCGGCACCGCAGCACTTGTCTTCTTCGATGGTGATCCGCATGGGTTCTCCTGGTGGGTTCGGATGACTCGGGCGCCACGTATTTACAGATATAAATTTACACTCGTTTACTTACCCGGCAAGTGCTGGACCACACGCGTGCTTGTTCTGTACGTCACAACTGCGGTGTGCGAACCTGGGACAATGGCTTCATTCGTCGATTCACCCGGTTCGCCCGAAGCTGCCGCTGTCGGCAGGGTGCGCAACGCCCGTGGGACGGGCGCGAAGCTGCGCACGGAGATCCTCGACGCGATGCTGCGGCTGATCGCCGACGAGGAGCGAATGAGCCCCATCCCGCTGTCTCTGCGTGAGGTGGCCAAGGAAGCGAACATCACCGCTCCGGCCATCTACCGCCACTTCCCCGACAAGGAGACGTTGGGGCGCGCGGCCATCCATTCCCTGTTCGAAAAACTGCTGGAGCAAATGGACCGTGCGGCGCAGGACGCGGCCGAGCTGAGGCCCGCTGCCCGGTTCGCGGCGGTCGCCCACGGCTACTGCCGGTTCGCACAGGAGAATCCCGTCGGATTCCGGTTGATCTTCAACGTCCCCCCGGCGGATCTGGCCGATGGCGGCCCCAACGCCACCGATGTGGCCCAGCGTTGGCACATGGCGGTGACCTGGCTGGCCGAGGAGGGCATGCGAATGACGCAGACGCCCTGGGAAGGCGCGATGTCTCTGTGGTCGGCCGTACACGGCCGATTGATGCTCGACATGTCGGTGCGCGATATGTGGCCTCAGGGCAACGTGCACCAGTTCATCGATGAACTGACCCGTTCGGTCACGAACGTCACCTAGCCATTGCCTCGAACGATTTCCGAGACAATGGCTGGTGCCGACAGCCATGGAACATGGCGATCGGGCGGAACATCATCCTTCGGGCGTGGCCCCGAAGGATGCCGCAAAGATCGGTCGATCAGATTTGGCTGGACCGCAATGCGGCAGCGAACTCCAGTTGCAGGCCGGGCGTCGGGATGCCGATGTTGTTGATCTCGTACCGCGTGACGACGTCGCCGACTCGGTCGAGTAGTGCTTTTGCCGCCCCCTCGGGTGTGCCGACGACCGCGAACAGGTCGAGGATGTCGTCGTCGATCAGCGTTCCCATCTCGGACCATTTATCCGCGCGGTCGCTCTTCGACAGTCGGGTCAGCTCCTCGCCGAGTTCGCCGAGACCATGGACCTCCAGCACCGGGCGGTAAGCCGGCGTCGAACCGTAGAAGGCGATCTGTCGGCGAACCGCGGTCATCGATGTGGACAGTGCCTCCTCGGTGTGTCCCAGGGCTGCGAACGTCGATGCCACGATCTCGGGTGCGGCGGCCGGAGCATCGGGTGCCGCCCGGCCGGTCGCCAGGGCCGGCAGGGTGATCTCACGCAGATATCTGTCCGTCGTAAAGGCGTGCAGCAGTAGGCCGTCCGCGACCGCGCCCGCGGTCTCGGTCATTTTCGCGCCTACGCCCGCGAGCAGAATCTTCGGGTCGGTTTGCTCGGTCGCCGGCGTGAACATCGGTGTCATCAGGGTGTGCGAGTAGAACTCGCCCTGGAAGTTCAATTTCTCGCCGGTGGCCCAGGCTGACCAGATGGCGCGCATGGCCGAGACGAATTCGGCCATCCGTGCGGCCGGGGAACTCCACGGCATCGAGAAGCGGCGCTCGATATGGGGTTTGATCTGGCTACCCAGGCCCAGGGTGAGTCGTCCGCCGCTGTAGTCCTGCAAGGCGCGTCCCTGTACGGCGAGCGTCATCGGAGATCGCGCGAAGGCCACGACGATATTGGTCAGCAGGTCGACGCGCTCGGTGACCCCGGCCGCAATCGTCAAGTGCAGCAATGGATCCGAGACGACCTCGCTGTAGGAGACGCCGTCGAATCCGCTCGACTCGGCGTTCCGGGCCATGGCCGCGACATCGGCGAGGGCGCCGGTGGGGGAGGACAGGGGGAGGTCGACCTTCATGATTCTCCGGTTCGTGAAATGAAGCATCCGCACCGGCCCGGGGCCCGATGCGGATGCGCGTCGTATTCGGTTGTGCTACTGGGTTTCCGCGGTGTGGGCGCGGGCGAGGGTCAGGCCCTCGTCGCGGGTGGGGGCTTCGACGTCCCAGCGGCCACAGGTGCAGTGGCACAGGTACTTTCCATCGACGGGCAGGATGGACTGGGCATCGCAGTAGCCCGAGGCGGCGGCCATGTCGGCGAAGAACTCGGTCGGCAGGTCGTAGAGAACGCTGTCTTCCATGGGGTGTTCTCGATTCTGTCGGGGACGGCCGCCGTCAGGCCGTCGCTGCGGCCGGGTTGAGGGTGCCCGGGGCAGGCGGCAGCGGGGCGTCGGGGAACAGTTCCCGGAATGCGCCGAAGGTGATCCGGTCGCGGGTGGCCTGATCGACATTGTCGAACAGATGGTGGAGGGTCTTCTGGGTGTGGCCGTAGGTGCCCTCCATGTGCGGGTAGTCGCTGCCCCACATCACGTTGTTGAAGCCCATGGCGGTCATCGCGTGCACGGCCGATTCGTCGTGCTGGAACGACGCGTACACCTGGGAGTAGATGATCTCCTTCGGCGAGCGGTTCAGCTTCGGGCGCACCACCTGGGAATGCTGGCGGTAGCCCTCCTCCATCCGATCGGCGATGAACGGTACCCAGGTCGCACCGCCTTCGGAGACAAGGACTTTCAGGTTCGGGTGCCGGTCCAGCGCTCCGGAGGCGACCAGTTTCATCACCGCGCGCTGGCCGCCGAAGGTGGTCTCGGTGTAGTTCAGCACCGCGCCTCCGGGTCCCCGGTACATGACACCGGCCGCGCCGCCGCTGGCCATATCGATCGGCTCGGTGCCGATGTGGAACGAGATGACCATGCCGATGTCCTCGGCGAGCGCCCAGAACGGTTCCCACGCGTCGTGGTTGTAGTCCTTCTGCTGCGGGTGCGGGGCGACGGTCAGGAAGACGGCCTTGAAACCCAGTTCGCCGCAACGCTTCAGCTCGGCGCACGCGTCCTCGATGGACAGGGTCGAGACCTGAGCGGTGGGGAGCAGGCGTGGCGAGTAGTCCATGATGACCTCTTTGGCCCAGTCGTTGGACGCCCGGGTCGCCTCCCGCAGCACCTCGGGAGTGCGGAACGACGACGCCCACATGCCCAGCGACGGGAACACCAGCTCCGACCAGATGCCCTCTTCATCGAGGTCCGGCAGGCGCTTGGTCACATCGGCGGAGCCGGGCGCGCGGTGACTCGCGGCGAAGAACTCCTCCTGGGAGATCGTAGGCAGTCGGCGCCGGAAGGCCTGCCCGTCGACGAACACGGTCTCCCACTTGCCGTCGGGGTCCTTCTCCGACCGGGGGACGAGTTCGGCCAGCCGCTTGGGCAGCCGGCTGCGCCACAGATCCTCGGGCTCGAGGAAGTGCGAGTCCGCCGAGTTCGCCCACAGCTTGATTGTCATGTGATGCCTCCTGATCTCTCCACCGTGACGGTGAGAGGAAATGCGCGGCTGATGTGGGACGGATGCGTCCCCGGGTCGGCCACAACGATCCCGGTCGTCGGGAACCGCTCCGTCTGGCCAGAATCAGTTTCTAGAATGGTATTTTAGAATGTAAGGTGATTATCACCACGGAGAGTGGGAGAAGTCAAGGCGCGGATCTCGGGCGACGGAGGATCGATGACGGATACCAAGGGCCGCACCCGCGGCTGGACGAGTTCGCCGGAAACCAAGGACCGGGTACTCGATGCCGCCGCGGAGATCTTCGGCGAACGTGGATTCACCGCGGCGACCATGGCCGATATCGTCGACAAATCCGGAGTCAGTGTCGGCAGCATCTATCACCACTTCGGCGGTAAGGCCGAGGTCTTCCTGGCGATCTGGAGCGATCTGGTCGAGCAGATCGACGGGCGGGTGCGGGAGGCCGTGGAGTCCGCGCGCGCGGATGGTGTCGACAACCCGATGCAGTTGTATGGGGTGAGCACCCGGGCATATCTGGAACTGTTGTGGGAGAACCAGTCCCGGGCCCGGGTGGCGGCCATGGGCGATACGCCACCGGGTTTCGACGCGATCCGCCGGGGCCAGGCGCGCCGGGGTGGCGACCACGACATCGCACTACTCGGCCTGGGGTCCTCGCGCCGGGAGAAGCTGCTCCGTGACTTTCTGCTGGCGATGCGCGCGGAGTCCGCCCGCGTGGTGCTCAAATGCCGCACCCGTGCCGAACTGAACGAGGCGATAGATACCGCGATCGAGTACCTCGAGTGCCTGGATCCCGCGAAATTCGGGCTGGGCGTGCGGCGGGCGTGAACCGGCACCGGCTCGCCGGCGAGCCGGAACTCGAACCTGCCGCATGGCGGAATGCGTTGTCGCTCAGGCGCCTACGAGCCGTCGGCGGTGCCAGCTCACCGAACCGTTGAGCAACTCGTCCACCTTGATCCGGCGGGTCAGCAGATGCAGGTCGTGCTCCCAGGTGAACCCGATCCCGCCGTGCACCTGCAGGGCGATCGAGGCCACGGTGCTGGTGGCTTCGCCCGCATAGGCCGCCGCCGCGGAGACCGCGGTGCTGCGGGCGGCGGCGTCGCTTCCGTCGAGTGCGACCGCGGCGGCCCACAACGACGCCCGGGACGCCTCGGTCCGCAGGGCCATATCGGCGCAGTGGTGTTTGACGGCCTGGAACGAGCCGATCGGCTGACCGAACTGGGTGCGCTGACCCGCATACCCGACCGTCTGTTCCACCAGACGCTCGGCAGCGCCGAGCGCGTCCATCTTCCGGTAGAGGGCCAGGGCATCCGCGAGATACGCGACGGTCCCCGTCGGGACACTCGTCCAGCGCTCGGCGGGCACCGCCAGATCGAGGTCGAGGATCGACCAGGACCTGGTGAGGTCGAGTGTTTCCAGGGTGCGCACACCGGCGCCTTCGCTTCCGGCCGCGATGTGGACGAGAATTTCGGTGCGGTCGGAAGATGTTGCGGCGAGCAGGAATCCGGTGGCGTCGAGCAGTGCTGTGGCAGGTGTGGTGGAGCCGCTGATGCGCAACTGCTCGCCGACGGTCTCGGCGGTGAGGGGGGAGCCGTCGACCGAGGCGAGGACCAGCGGAATCGACTCGGTGCCGTTCGCGTTCGCCTCGGCCTGCGCGGCCAGCGGGTGGTCGAGCTTGGCGAGTTCGGCCGTGGCCAGGGCCAGCTCGGCGAGTGGTACGGCGCTGGCGGCTCGGCCGTGTTCTTCGACCAGGACCGCCAGATCGACATGGGTGCCACCCATGTCGGCGGTGAGCAAGCCGATGAGCCCCGACTCCACTACGTGTTGCGTGGCGATGTCGGGCACTCGCGCCGGACCATCGTCGATGGTCGGCCGTCGCGCCGCGATCGGGTCGTGTTTGGCCAGCCATGCGCGCTCACTGGCGGCCAGGTCTTCCTGTTCGGCACTCAATGCGAAATCCACGACGTTCCTCCTTTGAATGTTGACCTAGTTAACCATGTCAGCTATCTTCTGAATAGAGCATACGACAGCCGGGATTCCGGACTGCGTGATCACGGCGATCGATACGGCCGGGAGCCGGAGTGCGGCGCCCCGGCTCGGTGGCCCGCTACCGCAAGAGTGGGAGGAAAACAATGACGAGCATCAGAGGCGCGTTGGCGCGGCTGTGGGAGGCCGACGACGACGCGCCCATGATTCAGCAGGGTGACACCTGGTTCACCTGGGGGGAGGTCCGGGCACTTGCGGAGACCCTGGACACCGCACTGGCCGAGGCCGAGTGCAACGAGGGCAGCAGAGTCGGCGTGGTGCTCGACAATCGGATGGAGTCGATCGCCGCGCTCATCGCCATCCTGGGCAAGGGGCGCACAGTCATCACCCTCAACCCGATGCAGCCGGCTGCGCGGCTGACCGCCGATATGGCCAATGCGTACCCCCGTGCTGTTCTGGCATCCGAATCTCTGTGGAGCGAACCGTTGTTCCGGTCCGCGGCCGAGAAAGGCGGCATGATCGGATTCGCCGTCGACGGCCAGCAGGTCGCCGCCACCACCGAGGCGACCGCGGCCACCCCGCCCGAGAGTGACGGCGAGATCGCCGATCCGGTGGGCGTGGAGATGTTCACCTCGGGCACCACCGGCCCGCCCAAGCGGATTCCGCTCACCTGGCGTCAGCTCGAGGCCGCGCTGACCGCCGTGCACGGCCATACCGGCGCGGCCGGCCCGCCCGACCGCAAGCTCCTCACCGGCCGTGTCGCGCTGGTCACGCTCCCGATCGTGCATATCGGCGGTCTGTGGGGTGTGTTGCAGAACCTTGCCGAGGCCAGGCCGTTCGTGATGCTCCCGCGCTTCACCGTCGAGGGCTGGTGCGCGGCGGTCAAAGAGCATCAACCGAAGGTCGCCGGTCTGCCGCCGGCCGGAATGCGTGCGGTGATCAGCGCCGACGTCCCGGCCGAAGATCTGGCCAGTCTGCGTGCGATCACCGCGGGAACGACATTCGTCAACCCGGACCTCGCCGACGAATTCACCGCCAAGTACGGCATCCCGGTACTGATCATGTACGGGGCCACCGAGTTC
This sequence comes from Nocardia miyunensis NBRC 108239, assembly GCF_001613065.1. Taxonomy (GTDB): domain Bacteria; phylum Actinomycetota; class Actinomycetes; order Mycobacteriales; family Mycobacteriaceae; genus Nocardia; species Nocardia miyunensis. The sequence continues at coordinate 340,058 of NZ_BDBQ01000001.1, read as the reverse complement.
TCCGGCGCGATCGCCGGGTGGACGAAACCGATGCATGCACAGTGGTGGACGAAGAAGCGTGGCAGCGTCGGGCGGGAAATGCCGGGAGTGAAGCTCCGGGCGGTCGCCGAGGACGGCACGGTCCTGGCGCTCGGTGAGTCCGGGCGGCTCGAGGTCAGCTCCAGCCAGACCGGCACCGGCAAACACGAATGGGTTCGCACCTCGGATCTCGGCCACCTCGACGAGGACGGATTCGTCTATATCGACGGTCGCGCGGATGATGCGATCATCCGGGGCGGATTCAAGATTCAGCCCGAAACCGTCGCCGAGGCGCTGCGCGCGCACGACGCGATCCTGGACGCCACGGTGTACGGCCGCGACGACGAGCGACTCGGAAAGGTGCCCGTCGCGGTCGTGGAGCTACGCGAGGGCGCCACGGAGGTCCCCGAGGCCGAGCTGAAGGCATTCTGCCGTGGCCAGCTCACCGCCTACGAGATCCCGGTGCGGATCTACACGGTGCCCGAGTTGCCGAGAAGTGTGTCGCTGAAGGTGGATCGGCGTCGCCTGCTCGAAATGGTCGGGGCGATAGACGAATCCGCGTCGGTGCCAGCGGTCGCATCGGGAAGGTAGCCACAGATGCAGCGAGAAATCTTCGAAGCCGAACACGACCAGTACCGCGAGACGGTCCGTGAATTCCTGGCCCGCTACGCGACTCCCCATCAGCGGCAGTGGGAGTCCGACGGCATCATCGACAAGCACTTGTATGTCGATGCTGCCAAGTTCGGAGTGATCGGCTTCTCGGTTCCGGAGGAGTTCGGCGGCGGCGGGGTGGCGGGCGATTTCCGCTACAACGCGATCGTCGCCGAGGAGCTGGCCCGGGCGTCCTCGGGCGGTCCGGCCTTCACCCTGCAGAACGACGTGCTCGCCCCCTACATGCTCGAGCTCACCAACGACGAGCAGAAGGCGCGGTGGCTCCCGGCGTTCGCCAGTGGTGAGCTGGTGGTGGCGGTTGCGATGACCGAACCGGGCGCGGGCAGTGACCTGCAGGGGATTCGGACCTCGGCGCACAGGGACGGCGACGACTGGGTGCTGACCGGATCGAAGACCTTCATCTCCTCCGGTATCCATGCCGACCTGGTGATCGTGGTCGCTCGCACCGACCCCGATGCGAAGGCCAGCGCAGCGTTCACCCTGCTGGGTGTCGAGCGTGGGATGGCCGGGTTCACCCGCGGCCGCAACCTCGAGAAACTGGGCATGCACTCCCAAGACACCGCGGAACTCACCTTCGATCAGGTGCGGGTCCCGTCGACGAATGTGATCGGTGAGGTCGGCAAGGGATTCCTGCACCTGATGCGCAACTTGCCGATGGAACGGCTGTCCATCGCGGTCACGGCCGTCGCCTCGTGCCGGACGCTGCTGGATATGACGCTCGAATATGTGAAGTCCCGCAAGGCATTCGGGACAGCGATCGGGTCCTTCCAGGCGAACAAGTTCGAGCTGGCGACACTCGAGACGGAGGTCGATCTCGCCCAGGTGTACGTCGACCGGTGCATCACCGCGTTGAACGCGGGCACTCTCGACGGCACCGATGCCGCCAAGGCGAAATGGTGGACCACCGAACTGCAGCAGCGCCTGATCTACACCTGTCAGCAGCTGCACGGCGGCTACGGATTCATGATGGAGTATCCGATCGCCAAGGCCTACGCCGACGCTCGGATCCAGACGATCTATGGCGGCTCGACTCAGATCATGAAGGAAATCATCGGGCGCTCGCTCGGACTGTAGAAAGGAAAACCCAATGGGTGCTGTAATTGTCGAGGCGGTGCGGACTCCGGTCGGCAAGCGCAACGGCGGGCTGTCCGGAATTCACCCCGTCGACCTGTCGGCGGTCGTGCTGCAGGAACTGGTCAAGCGGGCGGGTATCGCACCCGAGCTGATCGAGGACGTCATCTGGGGCTGCGTGGGGCAGGTCGGCGAACAGACCCACGACATCGCTCGCAATGCGGTGCTCGCCGCGGGCTGGCCGGAATCGGTGCCGGGTGTGACCGTCGACCGCCAGTGCGGCTCGTCGCAGCAGTCGCTGAACTTCGCCGTGGCCAGCGTGCTCGCCGGTCACTACGAGGCCGTGGTCGCCGGTGGGGTCGAGTCGATGTCGCGGGTGCCGATGGGTGCGGCGGTGGCCGGTGGCGGCAGCCCGCTCAGCCCCAAGTTCACCGAGCGTTATCACGCCTCGCCCAATCAGGGCATCGGCGCGGAGATCATGGCCGAGAAGTGGGCCCTGTCGCGGGCCGAGGTGGACGCGTTCTCGGCCCGTTCGCACGAACGCGCCGCGGCCGCGCAGGACGCCGGCCTGTTCGACGCGCAGATCGTGCCGGTCACCCTGCCCGACGGCACCGTGGTCTCGAAGGACGAGGGCATTCGCCGCGGCACCACCGTGGAGAAGCTGGCCGGCCTGAAGACCGTCTTCAAGGAGGACGGCGTCATTCACGCGGGTAACTCGTCCCAGATCTCCGACGGCGCGGCGGCACTGCTGATCGTCAGCGACGAATTCGCGAGCAAGCACGGGCTGACGCCGACCGCCCGGGTGCACACTGCGGTCGTGGCGGGCGCGGACCCGGTCATGATGCTCGGCGCCCCGATCCCCGCGACCGAGAAGGCGCTGCAGCGCTCTGGTCTGACGATCGATGACATCGGTGTGTTCGAGGTCAACGAGGCCTTCGCGCCGGTGCCGATGGCGTGGCAGAAGGAGATCGGCGCGCCCGATGAGAAGCTGAACCCCAACGGCGGCGCCATCGCCCTGGGCCACCCGCTCGGTGGCTCCGGCGCCCGCATCCTGACCGACCTGGTATTCCACATGCGCCGCAACGATATTCGCTACGGTCTGCAGACCATGTGCGAGGGCGGTGGGCAGGCCAACGCCACGATCCTCGAGCTGGTGAAGTGATGACGGCGGCAACCCAGGCCGGGGCACTGGTCGAGCGCAAGGGCAACGTCCTGCTGATCACCATCAATCGCCCCGAGGCCCGCAACGCGGTCAACGCGGCGGTCAGCACGGCCGTCGGCGCGGCACTGGTGGAGGCCGAGAACGACCCGGAGATCCGGGTGGTCGTGATTACCGGCGCGGGCGACAAATCCTTCTGCGCGGGAGCGGATCTCAAGGCGATCTCGCGCGGCGAGGGACTGTTCGCACCCGGCAACGAGGACTGGGGCTTCGCCGGCTTCGTTCGGCACGTCATCAGCAAGCCGACCATCGCCGCGGTCAACGGCACCGCACTCGGCGGCGGCACCGAACTCGCCCTTTCCGCCGATCTGATCGTCGCGGCGCAGAGCGCCAGCTTCGGACTGCCCGAGGTGAAGCGTGGCCTGATCGCGGGTGCAGGCGGGGTCTTCCGGCTGCCGGCGCAGATACCGCAGCGCCTGGCCATGGAGATGATCCTGACCGGCGACCCGATCTCGGCGGCGACGGCTCACGAGTACGGCCTGATCAACCAGATCGTTCCGGATGGCACCGTGGTCGAGGCCGCGCTCGCGCTGGCCGAACGGATCGCGGTCAACGCCCCGCTGTCGGTGCAGGCCAGCAAGCGGATCGCGCTCGGTATCCAGGCGGGCGACCGTCCCGCCGAGAATGACCGGTGGGCTCACTCGGAGGACGAGTGGCAGGTTCTGATGAACAGTGAGGATGCCAAGGAGGGCCCGTTGGCCTTCGCCGAGAAGCGTGCCCCGGTGTGGAAGGCGCGGTAGCCATCGAGAGGCTGCGGTAGTCATCGAAAGGTATTGTGCGCCGGCTCGAGTCGAGCAAAGGCGTCGAACAGAGTCCGTTCCTGCCGAATCGGCAGGGACGGATTTCTCGTCTGTGCGCGGTACCGATACCTGTCCTGACCGTCGATCCGGCGCTGCCGATATTGCGGCGCGAGAGAGATCCGGCCGCACTGATCCTCGACCGGTCGGGCCCCTGACCCATACTCCCGCTCCATGTCTGAGGGGCCGCGGCCTCGAGCGGGCCGGAGGCGGTCACCGAGCCCGGTCGCTCGCAGCTGACGATTGCGGGTCGAAAGGGAGAATTCATGTCGCACAAGGACAACGGTGACCCCTACGATGCCAGCCCGCTGTCGGGTGAAAAGGTGGCGGTGGTTGCCGAGAGTGCGCAGCAATTGCGCTGCGGCCGGACAGCCCTGAGCGCGATTACGCACGGTGACCGAGTTCGCCTGTGTCACACCGGATCATGTTTCGTGAACCGGTGTGACATCGAGGAACTGCGGGGGCGGGTCAGGCGCTCGCCGGGGCCTCCACCGTGCCCAGGTAAGCCCGTTCGATCTGCTCCGGGTCGGCCGCCAGTTCGGTCGCGCTGCCGCGTAGTACATCGCGTCCGTGGGCGAGAACGATTGCCGTGTCGGCGATTTCGAGGGCCAGCCGGACATGCTGCTCGACGAGGATGACCGCGGTGCCGTTGTCGTCGGCGACCCGGCGGATCACCGGGAGCAGTGATTCGACGATCACGGGGGCGAGCCCCATGCTCAGCTCGTCGATCAGCAGTACCTTGGGCTTCTGCATCAGCGCCCGGCCGATCGCGAGCATCTGCTGCTCACCACCCGAGAGCATGCCCGCGGTGACCCCCAGTCGTTCGCCGAGCCGGGGGAAGTAGTCGACGATGTCGGTGACGGCCGGACCCGAGCGTTTGCCCGCGAGCTCGAGGTTCTGTTCGACGGTGAGTCCGGTGAACAGTGAGCGATCGTCCGGCACCAGAACCAGCCCGGCCCGCGACGCCGCCCGTGCCTGTCCTGGTTTGACGGAGGTCCCGGCGATGGTGACGGTGCCCCCGAGGCCCGGTAGCAGTCCGGCGAGGGTCATCAGCAGAGTGGTCTTCCCGGCGCCGTTGGGGCCCAGCAGACAGAGCACTTCGCCGTCGGCGAGCGAGAGGTCGAAGCCGCGCACACACGGCCGGCCCTTGGCATAGCCGGCGTCGACTTCGGTACATCCGAGGACCGTGGTCACGGGGACACCTCCGTGGGGGAGTGGGTGGTGCCGAGGTAGGCGCGCACCACATCGGGATCGGACTGGATTTGCTCGGGTGTGCCCTGGGCGATGACGCGGCCGAGGTCGAGTACCACGATCCGGTCGCAGACCTCGAGTACCAGCTCCATGTCGTGGTCGACCATCACCACCGTCACTCCCGCGTCTCGCACGGCTTTCAAACGTGCACCGAGCCACTGACTTTCGGTGCTGTCGAGGCCCGCGGCCGGTTCGTCGAGCAGGACGATGCGGGGGCGTCCGGCCAGGGCGCGCGCCACCGAGACCAGCTGGCGCTGCCCCTGTGACAGCTCGCTGACCGAACGATCGGCGACCGCGTCGAGATGGAGCACCCCGAACAGGGCGTCGATATCCGGTGGTGTGGATCTCTCGCCGGGGCGTTTCGCCGCCGCGACGGTGCCGACAGCGACGTTCTCACGCACCGTCAGATCGTCGTACAACTCGATGCCCTGGAAGGTCCGGCCGAGGCCGAGCTTGCTTCGTTTGTGCGGTTCGATCCCGTCGATGCGCCGCTCGCCGAGCGTTACCGCGCCCGAGGAGGAAGCGAAGCCGCTGAGGGCATCGATACAGGTGGTCTTACCGGCGCCGTTGGGTCCGATCAGCCCGACGATCTCGCCCGCCCGGACCTCGAAGGTGACGTCGTCGAGTGCCACCACTCCGCCGTATCGCACGCCTATGCCTGTGGCGGACAACAGGACCTCCTCCGAGACCTCCCGCATTGGCGGTGGTGCGGCGAGGGTGGGCGCCGACTCGTGGTGCGGAGGTGCGGTCGGACGAATTCGGCTGAGCCACCGGCGGATTCGTGCCGAATGCTGATGCAGGTGGCCGACCAGCCCCTCGGGGTACTGGATGACCGTCAGTACCAGCAGGATGCCGGAGATGATCGAGTAGTAGTCGCCGAGGTGCAGGACGCGGTCCATCACGATGAAAACGATTCCGCCCGCGCCGATGATCCCGGCGAGAATGCCGCCCGAAACACACGTGATGCCCGCGATGTAGACCATCGCGAACAGCCCGATGCCAGTGAGGACCGAGAACGATTCCGCGGTCGCCACTGTCTGCTGATACCCCATCAGCGCCCCGCCGAGCCCCGCGATGAAGGCGCTGATGGCGAACGCCTTGATCTTGGTGCGGGATACATCGATTCCAGATGCCGCCGCAGAGCGCTCGTTGGCCCGCACCGCGAGCATCGACGCGCCGAGACGGCTGGTCCGCAGCTTGGCGACGCCCACCGCGACCAGGACCAGCACCACCAGGCATACGATTCCGAATGCGATCCGCGGATATGCCTGTCCCGCACCGATACCGAGATCAATGCCGAACAGGCTCGGATTCTTGATGTGTGCGCCGTTCAGCCCGCCGTTGAGATTGCTGTTGCGGAACCAGAACGCGTCGAGAAACACCGCCAGCGCAAGCGTGACGACGGCGACGGGCAGTCCCCGGATCCGCAGTGCGGGCAGTCCCACGACCACACCGATCACCGTTGCCGCGAGTGCCGCCAGAACGGGGGCGATCGGGAACGGGATACCAAGGTCGTTGGTCAGCCGACTGAGGGTGAACGCGCCGATCCCCGCGAGCGTCAGCTGTGCCAGCGAGATCTGTCCCGCGAACCCGGTGACCACGACCTGCGACAGCGCGACCACCGCCAGGATCAGGGTGGTGATGACCGCCGCGCGGTAGCTACCCGAGGTTGTGAGCAGTGCTACCAGGGCCACCACGACCGAGGCAACAGTGGGGACGAGCAGTCCTTTCGGTCGCGGCGCCCGGCCCAGCGTCTGGACGATGATGGCACCGCGCGACGGTAGCGGCCGACCCCGGACCACCAGGAAGACGAGGATCAGCAGCAGCGGAACCAGTTCGGCCATACCGGATTTCGGGAACCAGTCGATGGTGCTCTGCAGATGTGTCGTCTCCGACTGCACCATGCCGATGCAGAGACCGGCGACCACCGTCAGGCCCAGCGCGGTGAAGTTGCCGACCAGCGCCGCCGCGAGCGCGGGCACGATGAACAGGGTGTAGGAGACCGGGATGAGCGGCACGATCGGTGCGATCAGGATCCCGCTCAACCCGGCCACCATCGTGCTCAGCGCCCAGTTGCCGAAGGCGATGCGTTCGGGGGACAGACCGGTGACCAGGGCTCCCTTCTCCGTCTCCGCCGCGGCGCGGGTGGCCAGGCCGAATCGCGTCCAGCGGAACGACATGGCGAGAATCACCGCGAGTACCAGGATCACCGCGGCGAACCACAGCCGGTCCGCGGGGATGCGGGCGGTGCCGATCGACAGCGCCCCCGACGGCAGAATCGCCTTCACCGACACCGGGGTGGTGCCGACCCGCACCGCCAGCAGGGCCTGCACGAACAGCATCACCCCGATCGAGGCCACCGCCTTCGCGACCGGAGGCGCGGTGCGCAACGGTCGAAAGACGATGGCGTAGATCAGGATTCCGAGCACGGCGGCGATGACGAGTGATATCGCTATCGCGGGCCACAAGTCGAGGCGCCCGCCGAGATGAACCGTCGTCGCCATCCCGGGAATCGGGTTGAGCAGTTCGCCCTTGCGCAGGAAACCGTACGTGTATGCCACGTACAGAGCCACTGCGCCGGTGCTGAAGTTCACGACGCCCGAACTGCGGAACGTCATCACCAGTGCCAGGCCCAACGCCGCATACACGGCGCCGTTGCCCAGTCCCAGTGCCAGGAACACCACATGATCAGTCACGGAAAGCTCCTCGAATACCACACATTTCGCTGAGGCCAGGGACCTACTTGGTGATCTGCGGGTCGGTGGGCTTGCCGTCGTCGACCGTGACCGTTACCAACTGCGTGCTGCAGATCGAGGGCAGTTGCGCGATCGTGCTGCCGTTGCAGGTGAAGGTGATGCCGTGTCCAGCGGGCAACGGCACGTTCTGGGCGGATTTGATGGCGGTGGAGATCGCCGCGGCGTTCGGATCGCCGGTCACCCCCTGGGCGGCGCGCACCAGACCGAGCATGCCCTGGTAGCCGATGTAGGTGTAGCCGCTGAGATCGGTGTGGGGTGCGTACATCTTCATCACCCTGCGGTAGAGCACCGCCTCGGGATCATTGGAGACCAGGTCCGCGGTGGTGAAGACGTGGGCGCCGTTCATTGCGTCGCCGACAGCCTCGACGGTGGCGGGATCCAGGCACGGCTGGATCAGCATCTTGTCCTGCGTGGCGCCCAGGGCGCCCAGTGCCTCGACCACCGAGGTACACATCGTCGCGTCGCCCACTACCGCGATGGCGCCGACATTGCCGGAGATCCCGGAGCTCACCTGCGGGGTGGCATCCGGTGTGCCCAGTGGAATGGGTACGACCTGCAGGTCGATGCCCGCGGCGCTGAAGGCGGCCCCGCCCATGGTCTTCGTGGTGGCGGGCGCGGTGCCGGAATCGGTGACGAAAGCGGTGACCTTCTTGTACCCCTTGCCAGCAGCGTAGACCGCCATCGATTTCAGGGAGCCGGGGAATCCTCCGGTGAGAGCGAATGCGCCGGGAGTGGTCATCTCCGCGGCGCTCGCCCCGGCCGGGGTGAGGTAGGGGATGCCTGCTCCGGTGATGACCGGGACCATCGCGTCGCCGTAGGCGGTGGTGGTGACGACGACAGCGGAGACCTTCGCCTCGACCATCTGGTTGGCACAGTCGCGGTTGGACGCGGGGTCTTCTTTCGCCGCACAGGTGACGAGTTCGACGCGATGTCCGGCGATACCGCCCAGGTTCGCGTTCGCGTACTGCACGACCGCCGCGGCTGCCTCACGGTTCGACGGTTGCGACACCGCGGGTCCGCCTTCGGGATTGATCAGTCCGATCTTGATCGGGCTGCCGGTCGCCGGTTTGTCGGGGAAGGCGCTGCTGGGAGCCTCGGCCGAGGTGCCGGAGGAGTTGTCGCCGCTGCTGCAGGCGGTGGCGAGTGCGATCGCGGGCACGAGCGCGATCAGGGCCAGCCTGCCGACTCGGGGCTTGATGGATCGCCGATTGTCACGCTTATCGGTCATGGTTCCTTCTCTCAGGCTGAGCAGCACTGCTCGTCGGGTGATGTGGATCACAAACCCTGGGTGAGGTAAAGGTAGGTGCGAAGATGAGATGTGTCAATAAGCAATCTAAGTACACCAGGTGCGCATTGAGTTTCGGAGAATGTCAGTGCGTGGCTGCGGATTTCGAGCGTCCGGTCGACTCGGCGGCTGCGATCGAAAACGTCGCTCGAGCGTCGAAATCGCTGATTATCGCCGATGATTTCGGTTCGGCGAGAGTGATCTCGTCGACGTGCTCACCTCGATCTTGCGTGCCCATGACATAGTGAACTATGTTATCTAGGTAAGGTTCTGGCGGCGCTGCCAGCAGGTCGGCGGAGAGGTAGGCACGGTGCAGACGTTGAAAGTCGAACGCCACGACGGGGTGGTGACGGTTGTGATGTCACGGCCGGAGAAGAAGAATGCCGGCAGCCCGGCGATGTGGCGTGAGCTCGCCGAAACCTTCACCGAGATAGAACGCAGACCAGGCGATCGGGTGATGGTGCTGACGGGTGCCGGCGGAGACTTCTGTTCCGGAGCCGACCTGGACGGAATCTCCGATGACGCACTGGACTATATGAAGCGCGCCAGTCACGCCGCCGAGGCGTTGTCCGCGCTGACCATCCCCACCATCGCCAAGGTGGACGGCGTCGCGGTCGGCGCCGGCTGGAATCTCGCGCTCGGCTGCGACCTCGTCGTCGCCACCGACCGAGCAAGGTTCTCCCAGATCTTCATCCGCCGCGCGCTCTCGCTCGACTTCGGGGGCAGCTGGCTGCTGCCCCGCCTGGTCGGCCTGCAGAAGGCCAAAGAACTCGCCTTCTTCGGTGAAATCCTCTCGGCCGCAGAGGCTTCCGAGCTCGGCCTGGTGACCCGAATCGTGCCTGCCGAGGAACTCGACAGTACGGTCGAGTCCATGGCCCGGCGATTGGTGCACGCGCCCGCCCAGGCGCTCTCGCTGACCAAACAGCTGCTCGACGCCGCCGCGGACGGTGGCAGCATCGAGGCCGCGCTGCAGCGGGAGAACCACGCTCAGGCCAACAACATGCTCGGCGCCGATGCGCAGGAGGCCCGGGCGGCCTTTTCGGAGAAGCGCGAGGCCGTCTTCTATCGGCCCGACTCACAGGCCACCACCGCACACGTCTAGGAGTCCTCCATGTTGAAGACGCGATTCACCGAAGAGTTCGGCGTCGAGCATCCGATCGTCCAGGGCGGCATGATGTGGGTCGGTCGCGCCGAGCTCGCGGCCGCGGTCTCCGAGGCCGGCGGCCTGGGCATCATCACCGGACTCACTCAGCCCACGCCGGAGGATCTGGCCAAAGAGATCGCGCGCGCCCGGGAGATGACCGACAAGCCGTTCGGCGTCAACCTCACCCTCACGTTGTCGATCAATCCGCCGCCGTACGAGGAGTACCGGCAGGCGATCATCGAGTCCGGGATACGGATCGTCGAGACCGCGGGGTCGAATCCGCAGGTGCACGTCGAGCATTTCAAGCAGCACGGCATCAAGGTGATCCATAAGTGCACCAGCGTCCGGCACGCACTCAAAGCGCAGAGCCTCGGCGTCGACGCGCTGAGCATCGATGGCTTCGAGTGCGCCGGACATCCCGGCGAGGACGACGTCCCGGGGCTGGTGCTGATTCCGGCGGCGGCGGACGAACTGACCGTCCCGATCCTCGCCTCCGGCGGTTTCGCCGATGGCCGGGGCCTGGCTGCCGCGCTCGCGCTCGGAGCGGACGGCATCAATATGGGCACTCGCTTCATGTGCACCGTGGAGAGCCCGATTCACCAGCGGGTCAAGGAACAGATCGTCGAGGCGAGCGAGCTCGATACTCAGCTGATCTTCCGGCAGCTGCGCAACACCATGCGCGCGGCGAAGAACTCGGTGAGTGCGGAAGTCGTCGAGATCCTCGGTAAGGGTGGACGATTCAAGGACGTGCAGGAGCTGGTCGCGGGCACTCGCGGCCGTAAGGTCTACGAGAACGGTGATCCCGAGGCTGGCATCTGGACCGTCGGAATGGTGCAGGGCCTGATCCACGACATCCCGACCGCCGCCGAGTTGGTCACCCGGATCGCGGCCGAGGCCGAGACCGTCCTGCGTCGCAACGCAGCGTTGATCTCGGATCCGGTCGTGGTCTCCTGACACTTTCGGACAAGGAGCGCAATGAGTATCGCTACCGCTGAGCAGGGCCGCCCCGTGGAATTCCGCGGGGCCGGTGATCTGCGGCTGGCGGGGGATTGCTGGGGGAAGGACGGTGACCCGGTGGCGCTGCTGCTGCACGGAACCGGGCAGACCCGGCACTCGTGGAAGAGGACGGGTATTCACCTGGCGGCCAAGGGGTTTCGCGTCATCGCGATCGATACTCGCGGCCATGGGGACAGCGCGTGGGCGCAATCGGCCGCTGAATACGGATGGGACATTCTCGCTCAGGACGTGCGCGCGGTCATCGACGAGATCGGGGAACCGGTCACGCTCGTCGGAGCGAGCCTCGGCGGATTGACCGGTCTGCAGGTCGCCGGTGACCTGGGCGCCGACCGAGTCCGCAAGCTCGTCCTGGTCGATGTGGTGCCGCGGATCGAACGCAGGGGCGGAAGCCGGATCAGGACCTTCATGGAGGGCAATCCGGACGGCTTCGCCAGCCTGGAGGAGGCAGCGGACGCGGTTGCGGCGTACCTGCCGCATCGAACCCGTCCGCGTAGTCCGGAAGGCTTGCGCCGCAACCTGCGACAGCGCCCGGACGGACGTTGGCGATGGCATTGGGACCCGCAGTTTCTCCGCAAGCCGGACCAGGACGTGCAGGCGCGAGTGCGCGAACTCGAGTCGGCCGCAGCCGGGCTGGGAGTGCCGATACTGGTCATCCGCGGCGCGATGTCCGACGTGGTCAGCGCCGAGGCCGTCGAGGAGTTCCTGGCGGTGGTGCCGAGCGCACGGTTCGTGGAGTTGAGCGGTGCGGGTCATACCGCGGCAGGCGACGACAACGACGCGTTCACCGAGGCAGTAGTCGAATTCGTTTGAGAATGTTAGGGAGTCGCGATGGGTGAGAAGAACGACGATTTCGACGCCGAACCGGTCGTGGTGACCCGCGAGGGCCACGTCGCGATTCTGACGCTGAATCGGCCCGATCGGCGCAATGCGATCAATCGGGCGATGCGCAAGGCGATCAAGCGGGAATTGTGGAAGGCCGATGCCGACGACGACGTACGGGTCGTGGTCATTACCGGCGCGGGAACAGCCTTCTCTGCGGGCGTCGACTTGCCCGAGGCGCTGACCGGTCCGCCGCCGCGCACCGAGGGAACCACGCCGACCCAGGTCGTGCGCGCGATCGGCAAGCCGGTGATCGCCGCGGTCAACGGGCCGTGCTACACGGGAGCTTTCGAGTTCGCGGTGAACTGCTCGTTCATCATCGCCTCCGAGAAGGCCGTGTTCGCCGACACGCATGCCTCGATAGGACTGCTGAACGGGTGGGGCGGCAGTGCGATGCTGCCCCGGATCGTCGGGTTGCCGGCCGCGATTCAGATCATTCTCAGCGGCGATCCGATCGACTCGGCGACCGCACTGCGCATCGGTCTGGCGAACGAGGTTGTGCCGCACGAACAGTTGATGGAGCGCACCCTCGCGATCGCCGCATCGATCGCGGCGAGCCACCCGGTCGCGGTGCAGCGCATGCTACGCCTGCTCAAGGAGGGCGCAGGTGCTTCGGTCGCACACGCGCTCGGCCTCGAGGCGGAGGCGTCGGCGTCGTGGCGGCCGGACGGTAAGGACATCGGCGACCGCTTCGACAAGCGCCCGGCCAAATCGAGTTCGGATGCCTGAGGTGGCCGCGCCGAGCTCTGCGGACCAGCTACGGACGGTCCCGCTCACCGATGTGCTCGAGCTCGACCGGATCGACCGGGGGCTGTTCCGGTCGGTACACCTTTTCGAGGTCGATCGCGCACTGTACGGGGGCCAGGTGATGGCGCAGGCCCTGCTCGCCTGCGGGGCGACGGTCGAGCCGGACCGGCTGCCGCACTCGTTGCACGGATACTTTCTGCGCCGGGGCAACGGCGCTCGCCCGGTGCTCTTCCGGGTCGACAACGACCGGGACGGCAGGTCGTACTCGGCGCGCCGAGTGGTCGCGCTGCAGGAAGGTGAGGTGATCTTCAACATGTCGGCGTCCTTCCGGACAGTGGCCGACGGTGAGGAACACACCGTGTCGGAGGTGTCGCCGCGCCTTCGGCCCGAGCAGTGCCCGGCCATCACGCCGGATCCGGAACTGGCCCTGCGGGTTCGGGTCCAGGACTGGTCGAGTCCGGACGAGTTCTTCCCGACGAGGTTCTGGGTTCGACCCAATGGTGAACTGCCGCAGGATGATCCGCTCGGGCATGCCGCGGCGATCGCCTATATGTCGGATTTCTCCGCGGGTCTGCAGCGCACGGTCGGCAGTGAGGTCCTCGGCCCGAGCCTGGACCACGCGTTGTGGTTCCACCGCACGCCGCGCTGGGATGACTGGCTCTTTGTCGATCTCGGGAAAGGTGTGTCGGCGGGCAGACGCGGTTGGTACTCGGGCACGGTTGTCGACAACGGCGAGATCGTGGCGAGCCTGACCCAGGAAATGGCCTACACCGATAGACCCTCCCGACGCGAGGCTCCGGACGGGCGATGATCGACTGGACCGTGCCGGCGCGCCGAAAGTTGTTGTCCCGCTTCACTCCCGGTGAGTCATGCCTGACCGCGCCGCGGATCGACGATCCGCTGAACGATGCTGTGACCGCGGTCCGGCGGATCATCGGCGCATTGGCGCGAACAGCCCCCGACGACGGCGGCCTGCCGGCCGCTGCGGCAGAGTTGCAGCGTATCGCCGAGGCCCTCGAGGGTCGTACTCGTCCCGTTCCCGCCCATCTGTCGGAGATGTGGCGTGGCGAGGGAATCGCCCGGCACGATCCGGCGACGGGTCCGGAGAACCCGCTCGCGCCGCCGCTGACGATGCGGGACGTCGGCGATGGATGGGCGGAAGGGGTTGTCACCCTGGGGCTTCCGTATCAGGGTCCGCCCGCCCTCGTGCACGGCGGGGTATGCGGACTGCTGCTCGATGCGGCGCTGGCGGTGGCGAACCAATTGGCCGGTGTCGGCGGCATGACCGCGCAACTCGATATCACCTACCGGAGGCCGACGCCGCTGTACGTCCCGCTGACCGTGCGCGCCCGGCAGCTGCGTCGCGAGGGGCGCAAGCTGTTCACGATCGGCGAGATCGTCGCCGACGGGCAGGTGACGGTGTCCGCCCGAGGATTGTTCATCTGCGCGGCCGATTCCGTAGGAATAGTGACATGACCGAACACTTGCCGCTCGAGGCGTATCCCTGCCGACGTGAGATCAGTCTGATATTCGCGGATATCGACCCGCTCCGTCACGTGAACAATGTGGCGATCGCGCGCATGTTCGAGGAAGGCCGCGTCACGCTGTCTCGCGCGACCAGCGATCTGCTGGCCGATGAGGTACCGCTGCGGATGGTCCTGGCCCGTCTCGAGATCGACTACCTCGCCGAAGTGATGTATCCGGGCGAGGTTCAGCTCGGGATCGGCCTGGGTCGGATCGGCCGGTCCTCGATCGAGCAGCGGGCAGGGCTGTTCCAGGCGGGCCGTCTGGTTGCGGCGTCACGGTCGATCGAGGTCAACACCGTCGAGGGTGTGCCGGGGTCCGCACCGCTGACCGAGGCGTATCGGACCGCGGCGCACAAGCTGCTTCTGCCCGGCGCCTGAGAATCCGAATTTCCCCGGGGCGTCGAACGGCGCTTCCCCACCCGGGACTTCCGCTGTGCACAAGAAAGCTGTAACCTATCACTAGGTTAACCTAGTGATTATTGAGAATGGTCGAGGAGGCGTGGTGGAGGGATCGACGACGGGACCGCTGGAGGGACCGGCCGCACCGGACGGTTGGCGCGAGCGCTTGACCGCCCTGCTCGAGGCCTACGCCAAGCGTCCGCGGCCGAAAACCCCGAAGGAACGCGCCGAGGCCGCGCGCGCCTGGCAGTCGGAGATGGTCGACGCCGGGGTCGCCGCGCCGGGCTGGCCCAGCGCGGTCGGCGGTCTCGAGCTCGGTCTCGAGGACCAGCTCGACTACTACCGGATGACCAGCGCCGCAGGCGTGCCCAAGCATCCGAACCCGATCGCCTTCATCGTCGCGTCCACCCTGATCGTCTACGGCACCGAGGTGCAGAAGAAGCGCTTCCTCGAGCCACTGCTGCGCGCGGACGAGCGCTGGTGCCAGGGCTTCTCCGAACCCGGTGCGGGCAGTGACTTGGCCTCGCTGTCCACCAAGGCCGTGCGCGACGGCGACACGTATCGCGTCACCGGTCAGAAGATCTGGACAACTCAGGCGGCCGAGGCCGATTGGATGTTCGCGCTCGTGCGTACGGGTCCTGCAGGCCGGGGGACGGCGGGCATCAGCTATCTGCTGATCCCGATGAACTCGCCCGGTATCGACGTCCGCCCGCTCCGCGACGCGGCCGGCGGTCACCACTTCGCCGAAATCTTCTTCGACGATGTCGTGGTGCCCGTGGAGAATCTGGTCGGGGAGGAGGGCAGCGGCTGGTCGGTGATGCGGACCTCCCTGGGCCACGAGCGCGCGACCGCATTCCTGGCCGACGAGTTCCGCTATCGCGGCCTGGTGGACAAGGTGTTCGCCCTCGCGATCGACCAGGGTTACGCGGACAACTCGCTGATCCGCCAGGAACTCGCCTACGTCGAGACCGGTGTGCGCGCTATCGCCGCGAACAGCGCGCGCGCGCTCGATGCCGTTCTGCGCCAACAGGATCCGGGCGGCGTCGCATCGGTGAACCGGCTGGTCAAATCGGAGTTCGAACAACAATTGCACCGGCTCGCGCAGCGGCTGACCGGATCGGGCGCTGCGCTGAGCAACCGGTCGGAGGGCGCCGTCGACGGCGGGCGCTGGACGTACGGCTATCTCATGACCCGGGCCTCGACCATCGGCGCGGGCACCGCGGAAATCCAGCGCAACGCCATCGCCGAGCAGGTTCTGGGCCTGCCGTCGCATCGTGGTGAGGGCACCCGCCCCGCCGCGGTCGCACCGGGCCGCCCGCTCACCGCGCCCGAGGAGGACGAGGCCGCGCTGCGCGAGGTGCTGCACAAGGCCCTGGCATCGCACACCGGCACCGAACAGCTGCTGTCCTGGGCGACCAAGCCCGCGGACTACGACATCGGACTCTGGGACGAGTTGATCAGGTTCGGCCTGCCCGGTCTCGCCCTTCCCGAGGACCTCGGGGGCGCCGGCGCGAGCCTTCGCCTGCTCGCGGCCGCGGTCGAGGAGGTCGGCTACGCCCTCGCGCCGGTGCCCTTGGTCCCGACGCTCATCGCGCTCGAGGTGCTGCGGCAGGCCGGTGCCGTCGAGGCCGTGCGCGCGGTGTGCGACGGTGCCACCGCCGCGTTCGTCGTCCCCGTCGACGACGGTGGCTGGGTCGTCGACGATCGCTTGCCGACGTTGGACGGGACTCGCCTGTCGGGTTCGGTCGAGCGGGTGCCCGGTGCGCCGGTCGCCGACCAACTGGTGGTGCTGGCCCGCGAAAACGCCACCGGCGAACTCGTTCTGGGCACGGTGAAACCCATCGAGGCCGAGATCGACCCCCAGGAATCGGTGGACGTCACCGCAACCATCGGCACGGTTGTGCTGGACGGTGTCGAGCCGGAGATCATCGCCCGCGGAGCGGAGGTGACCCGAATTCTCGATGCCGCCAGGCGAGTGGCCCAGGTAGCGCTTGCGGCGGATTCGGTGGGCGTCGCCAACCGAGCCCTGGCACTCGCGGTCGACTGGGCCGGGCAGCGCGAGCAGTTCGGCCACCTGATCGGCTCGTACCAGGCCATTTCGCATCGCTGTGCCGACATGCTGGTCCGAGCGGAGGGTTCGCGCGCACAGGTACTGTCCGCCGCCGAATTCGGACCCGACGATGCCGAAGCGCGGCTGTCCGCGGATATCGCGGCCGCGGCCGCACTCGACGCCGCGGTGTGGGTGGCCGAGAACTGCATCCAGATCCACGGCGGTATCGGGTTCACCTGGGAGCATCCCGCGCACCTCCTGCTGCGCCGCGCCACCGCCAACCAGGTGGCGCTCGGCCGCCCCGAGAACCTGCGCGATCGCGCCGCCGGTGCGGTGCTGGCCCGACTGTCCTGATTCGACCCGGCAAGGAGATCTCGTGACCTCGATCGATGCGGGCGTGGCCCTGCTTCGGGTGTGCCTGGGACTGACCATGGCCGCCCACGGCTACGGAAAGCTGTTCCGCGGCGGGCGAATTCCCGGCACCGCGAGATGGTTCGACAGCATCGGCATGCGTCCGGGCACGGTGCAGGCGTGGCTTGCCGCGGGCACCGAGGTGGGTGCCGGAATCCTGTTCGCGCTCGGCCTGCTCACTCCGTTCGCGGCCGCCGCTTTCGTCTCGCTGATGGCGGTTGCCGCGTGGACGGTGCACCGCGCGCACGGTTTCTTCATCGCCGCAAACGGCTGGGAGTACAACTTCATCCTCGCGATCGGCGCGGTATCGGTCGCGGTCGGCGGCGCCGGGCGGATCAGCCTGGACCGGGCATTGTTCGGGCAGAACATCTTCGACGGCTGGGCCGGGCTGGTGATTTCGGTGGTGCTGGGTCTCGCGGCGGCCGCGGCACTGCTGGGCGCGTGCTACCGCCCCGTGCGCGAACCGGACATTGCGAACCAGCCGACCTGACCGGTTTCGTCCGAAAGGAAGCAGATGGAAGCGACGGCGGAATCACCTTCGACCGATCACGACCGGTTGGTGCGTCTGCGTGACGTGGGCGGCGGTGTCGCGCGGACCGCCGAGGACGCCGTCCGATCACGGACGCGTTCCTCCGAGCGCCTGCCGAGGCGATCGCCGGGGTCGCCAATGCCCCGCGAGGCGCGCAACGATGGCTGACGGATCGTGGCGCCGACAAGGCCGACGTGGTGCTCTGGCGTGTACTCACTTCGAGCACGAGAGCATTCATCAGTCCAGGGACGCTCAGCACATGCCGCGCGCATTCGTCCGGTAATCGCGCGTCCGTTCGGAAGGGACGATGAATATGGAATTCGACCACCTGGGGCGCAGTGGCGTCACCGTCTCACGCCTGTGCCTCGGCGCGATGTCGTTCGGTGCTCTGGGCAATGCCGATCACGACGATTGTCGCGAGATCATAGATCGCGCACTGGATGCCGGCATCAACTTCATCGACACCGCCGATGTGTACTCGCGGGGGGAGTCGGAGGAGATCGTCGGTAAGGCGATCGCCGGGCGGCGCGACGATGTGGTGGTCGCGACCAAATTCTTCAATCCCATGAGCCGCGACCCCAATCATCGCGGGGCGTCGCGGCGGTGGATCGTACGGGCCTGCGAGGACAGTCTGCGCCGCCTGGGCACCGACTACATCGACCTGTACCAGGTGCATCGCCTCGACGAGGCCACCGATCTGGACGAAACCCTCGGCGCGCTGTCGGATCTGGTGCGCGCGGGTAAGGTGCGTGTGGTCGGTACCTCGACGTTTCCCGCGGAGGCGATCGTCGAGGCGCAGTGGGTTGCCACCGATCGCGGTCATATCAAGCCCCGCTGTGAGCAGCCGCCCTACTCGATCTTCGTTCGAGGGGCCGAGCGGGACGTATTTCCGACCTGTCAGCGGTACGGCATGGGCACGATCGTCTGGAGCCCGTTGAACGGCGGCTGGCTCACCGGAAAGTACCGCAGCGACAACACACCTGACGATGCGTCGCGGTTCAGCCGCCTCGGTCGCGGATCCTGGCGGATCGACTCCGAAGGCGCGCGGCGCAAATTCGCGGCAGTGGAACGGCTCGCCGAGATCGCCGCCGAGGCGGGCACGGACCTGATCACCCTGGCGCTCGGGTTCACGCTGGCACACCCCGCCGTGACCTCGACGATCATCGGCCCGCGCACGATGGATCAGCTGGAAAGCCAATTGCGCGTGGTGGGCACCGTATTGACCGATGAGGTGCTCGATCTCATCGACGAGGTGGTCGCCCCGGGTGTGACCATCGCGCGCGCCGACCTCGCCTACGAGCCGCGAGCGTTGCGGCACAAGCACTTGCGCAGGTCCTCCCGAACGATCGGAGCGAATCCATGACGACCACCGAGAGCCCGGGCCGTGACCGGGAGGCGTTGCGCGCCAAGTGGTATCGCGAGGGCTGGTATTCCGACCGCACGTTGCTCGACGCGTTCGAGGAGGGTGCGCGGAAGCATGCGAGCACCACAGTGGTATTCGCCGGTGCCGAGACGGTGATCGACACCTCGGTGGGCGAGATCCATCGTGAGGCGCGGCGAATCGCCGCGGCGTTGCAGGGCATGGGCGTCGGGCCCGGCGAGGCGGTGGTGGTGCAATTGCCCAGCCGGTTCGAATGCGCGGTGGCTTACCAGGCGGTGCTGCTCGCCGGTGCGACGCTGGTCCCGGTCGTGCACATCTACGGCACGGCCGAGCTGTCGTTCATTCTCGGGGAGTCCGCGGCGAAGGTCCTGATCATGCCCGAGCGGATTCGGTCCACTCGCTACACGGATCGGATCGCGCAGCTGTCCGCGATTCCCACCCTCGAACAGATCGTGGTGGTCGGTGGCGAGCACCACGCGGGGGTGACTACCTGGTCGCAGCTCGACCGCGACGGCGAGTATCACAGGCCGCGGGTGCGCTCCGATGACGTGTGCCTGCTCGTCTATACCTCCGGGACCACTTCGGCACCGAAAGGTGTTCAGCACAGCCATAATTCGGTGCTCGCGGAGCAGCGCACGATGCCGCACCTGCAGGATACGAGTCCGGGGGCGGTGCATCTCGTCTCGTTTCCGCCCGGTCACATCGCCGGTGTGGGCGGCATGTTGCGTCCGATCCTGCACGGCACCGACACCGTCTACCTGGAGAACTGGGACCCCCGCGTCGCGGTCGAACTGATCGGCCGGTACCGGGTCACCTCCACGGTGGGTACCCCGTTCCATCTCACCGGGATCCTCGACGTCCAGGACCGGGACGAGAAACTGGCCAGCCTGCGGGAAATGATGCTGGGCGCGGCAACGGTTCCCGATGAGTTGGGCAGACGCGCTGCGGCGGCCGGTATCACGACCTACCGGTGCTATGGCGCGAGCGAGCATCCGACCATCACCGTCTGCGATATCGGCGACCCGCAAGAGGCGCGCATTCATACCGATGGTGCCCCGCTGCCGGGCGTGCAGGTCCGTGTGCTGGACCCGCAGGGCCGGGACGTGCCGGTCGGTGTCGACGGCGAGATCGTCACCCGTGGGCCCGACCAGTTCGTCGGTTACCGCGACTCCTCGCTCGAGGAGGCCGCGTTCACCGAGGACGGCTGGTTGCGCACCGGAGATCTGGGCCATTTCGACGCCGACGGCCGGATCTCGATCACCGACCGGATCAAGGACGTCATCATCCGCGCGGGTGAGACGATCTCCTCCGGCCAGATCGAGGAGGTGCTGTGCACTCACCCGGCCGTCGCCGAGGGTGTGGTGGTCGCCGCGCCGGACGAGCGCTACGGCGAGGTCGCCGCGGCGGTCGTCGTGCTGACGCCCGGTGCCGAACTCGATCTGGACCGGCTGCGAGGGCATTTCGCCGCCTCCGGTCTGGCCAAACAGAAGACGCCGGAAAAGCTGGCGATCGTGGACGAATTGCCGCGAACCGCGGTGGGCAAGATCCGCAAGAGCGATCTGCGGACGACATACTTCGGCAAGGTGGAGAACGCATGATCAACTGGAACTCGCTCAGGATCCCGGTGATGGCGGCGCCGATGTTCATCGTCTCCAATCTCGACCTGATCATCGCGGCCTGCCGGGCCGGGGTCATCGGTGCCTTCCCCTCGGCCAATCCGCGCCGCCCGGAAACCCTGGACACGTGGCTGCACGCGATCCGCGAGGCGGAGCAACGGACGGTGGATTCCGGCGGCGATTTCGCGCCGTTCTGTGTGAACCTGCTGGCCTCCGCTGCGGCGGACAAACAGGCACGGGACCACGCGCTGGCCACGCTGCGCAAACATCGCGCACCGCTGATCCTGACCAACATGGGTGACCCGCGCGAGGTCGTCGAGACGGCGCACGAGTGGGGCGGCATGGTTTTCCACGACGTGACGACCATCCGGCACGCGGAAAAGGCGATCGAGGCCGGTGTCGACGGGCTAATGCTGGTGTGCGCGGGTGCGGGCGGGCATGCGGGAACGCTGTCGCCGTTCGCGTTCCTCCCGAAGGTGCGCGGCATGTTCGACGGCCGGATCATGCTGGCCGGCGGTATCGCCGACGGTAACGGCATCGCCGCGGCCCTGGCGCTGGGCGCCGACATCGTCGTGATGGGCACCCGCTTCATCGCGACGGCCGAGTCGGGCACCGTCGAGGATCACAAGCAGATGCTGGTCACCTCCAAGAGTGAGGACGTCTTGTTCACCGACGCGATCGCCGGTCTGCCGGCCAGTTTCCTCGAGCCCTCGATCGTCCGCGCCGGTCTCGACCCGCGGAATCTGCCGCGCCCGACCGGCAGACACCGCCCGAACCTGCCCGAGGGAATCAAACCGTGGAAATCGGTGTGGAGCGCCGGTCACTCGACCGCCTTGATCACCGATGTGCCGAGTGTGCAGGCGGTCGTGGACCGGCTCGCGGCCGAACTCGCCGCCGCGCGGGTGCCCGGGGATTGGCGAAAGGCGCTGTCGGACAAGGGCTGAACGAGCTCCAAGCCGTATTCGACAGGAGGGGGCCGAACTCGACGAGAAGGAATGGGATGCGGTGTGAATCTCACGGAATTGGCCGCCCGGTACGAGGACAAGCCCGCGATCGTCATGGGCGCCGGCGGTGAGACGCTGACCTATCGCGAACTCGAAGAACGGTCGAATCGAATCGCGCACCTGTTCCGGTCCCGTGGGCTGCGTCCCGGCGACCGTATCGCGATCCTGATGCGCAATCAGCTCGAGGTCTTCCCGGTCGTGTGGGCCGCACAGCGGTCCGGCCTGCTCCACACGCCGGTCAACTGGCACCTGAGCGCCGAGGAGGCGGCCTATATCGTCGCGAACTGCGGTGCGCGCCTGCTGATCCACTCGGCATCGCTGACCGATCTCGCCGAGGCGGCCGAGGCGGCAGCTCCGCAGCTGCGATGGCGACTGGTGGTCGGTGGCAGCGCCGCCGGGGCCGAACGTGTCGAGGAAGCGATCGCGGATCTGCCGAGCACACCCATCCGGGACGAGTCCGAGGGCTATTACATGCTGTACTCGTCCGGAACCACCGGACGCCCCAAGGGAATTCTCCCCACGCTGACCGGGCAACCGTTCGGCGTCGGACTCGGCATCGACCACCTGATGGGCACCGCATTCGGTTTCGGACCCGACTCGGTCTACCTGAGCCCCGGACCGCTCTACCACGCCGCGCCCCTGGGCTGGACCTTCGGCACGGTGCGCAACGGCGGCACCGCGATCGTGATGGAGAAATTCGACGCCGAACAAACCCTCCGGCTGATCGACCGGTTCCGGGTGACCCACGCACAGTTCGTGCCCACGATGTTCGTGCGAATGCTCAAGCTGCCCAGCGATATTCGCGAGCGCTACGATGTCTCCAGTATCCACCTGGTCGTGCACGCCGCGGCACCGTGCCCGGTGGAGGTCAAAGAGCGCATGATCGAGTGGTTCGGGCCCAAGCTGACCGAGTTCTACTCCGGCAGTGAGGGAACCGGTTTCTTCATGATCGACACACCCGAGTGGCTGACCCACCGAGGATCGGTCGGCAAGGCCGTACAAGGCGTCGTGCACATCTGCGACGACGACGGCAACGAGCTCGCGCCCGGCGAGGTGGGCACCGTCTGGTTCGGTGATATCCGGCGATTCGAATATCTCGGGGACCCGGCCAAGACCGCGGAGGCGTTCAACGACAAGGGCTGGAACACCCTCGGCGACCTCGGTCATGTCGACCGGGACGGCTACCTGTACCTGTCGGCCCGCCGCTCGGATCTGATTCTTTCCGGCGGCGTGAACATCTACCCACAGGAGATCGAGGACGCCCTCACCCTGCACCCCGCGGTACTCGACGTGGCGGTGATCGGACTACCCGACGACGAGATGGGTCAGCGGGTACACGCTGTGGTCCAGCCCGCGCCCGATGTGACGCCGGGCCCGGACCTCGCGCGGGAGTTGATCGACTACTGCCGCGACAGGCTCGCGCACTACAAGGCACCCCGGTCGGTCAGTTTCGGTGAGGTGCCCCGGTTGCCCAGCGGAAAGATCCTGCGCCGTCAACTGCTGGCCGATTACGTCGACCCGCGGCGGCCTCACTCGGCCGGAAACCCTTCTCGCCCATGATGGCCGGGAGCCGATCGATTCAGGGTCGGTTCTCCGCTCCGCATCTCGCCCGGATCTGATTGCCGTGAAAGCCGTTGTCACCCATACAATATGCTCGAGTGAGATCGAATTCCTTGCCGCGTTACCGGCGGGTCCGGTGAGTAGGTCGTAGCCGACGAAGGTGAACAGGGCTGGTGCGCGATTGCGGCGGTGTCGGTGAAGCGGTGCTCGGACTCCGAGCGGCACCTCGGGGTCGGCGACCCGCACCTGCTCGAAACCGCGTATGAACCAGTCGCAAATCTGTGGCCGTGACCGCGCTCCGCCGGGCCGGTTGCGGAACATCCTGCGGCTCCGGCATTTTCGAGCCGAGCAGCGCCGGGCACTGTACCGTGCCCGGCGCTGCTCGGCTCGAACTCGGAGATTCTCAGTGCGGTGCCATGCGGATCGCGCCGTCCAGGCGGATGGTCTCGCCGTTGAGCATCGGGTTGGCGACGATGTGCGCGGCGAGAGCGCCGTACTCGGAGGGATCGCCGAGCCGGGACGGGTGCGGGACCTGGGCGCCGAGCGACTTCTGCGCCTCATCGGGCAGCGTGCCCAGCAGTGGTGTCTTGAACAGTCCCGGCGCGATGGTGTTCACGCGAATCAGCAACGATGCGAGGTCGCGCGCGATGGGCAACGTCATTCCCACCACGCCACCCTTGGACGCGGAATAGGCGGCCTGGCCGATCTGGCCCTCGAAGGCGGCGACCGAGGCGGTGTTGATGATGACGCCACGTTCCCCGTCGACCGGTTCGGTCTTGGCGATGCGTTCGGCGGCCAGGCGCAACACGTTGAACGTACCGATCAGGTTGACAGTGACGACCTTGGTGAAGGCGTCGAGTGGGAAGGGGCCCTTCTTGCCGACAGTCCTGAGCGCATTGCCGATCCCGGCGCAGTTGACCGCAATCCGCAGCGGCCCAAGTGATTCGGCGACGTCGAGGGCCTGCGATACCGCGCTCTCGTCGGTGACATCGGCAGCGGCGAAGCGCACCCGCTCGCCGAGCTCCTTGACGACGGCCTCACCGTTGGAAGAGGGGAGGTCGATGATGACGACGTACGCGCCCTCGGCGAGCAGCGCCTTGGTCGTGGCCAAACCGAGGCCGGAGGCGCCGCCGGTGACGACGGCCACGCTGTCGTTGATCTGCATTCGAATGTCCTTTCACAGCGGCGATCTCCTCGCCCACTATTGCAACATAGTTCACTATGTAATCTACCTGATGTTGTCGGGGCTTTGTGCGGCACGGACAGTTGCGGCAGCCGGTGGATCGGTGAAGTGAGCGGCCGGAATTCGCATCGGTGTGGGGCCCGCTACCAGAGTCGTGAACCACTACTTCCGGTGATTCGTCGTCACGGCGCTGATCGCCGGGAAGACCGATGCCCGTTTTCCGGCCGGGATTTCCGCGGGAACTCAGGAAGAAAGCACGTCCAGCGCGTTCTGATATGTGGCGACCGGACGGCCGACGGCGACGCCGCCGATCATGTCGAGCCGACGACCTCGGCTCGCATTTCACACTGAGTCGTTTCGAGATCCCAACTGGGAGAAGAGGTTCGATAGGAGCATTCGCGGCGACCTGCGTACGGTAGCCGCGAATGGCGCGGGCATGTTGACACTCGCTGCGCCACAGACCGTCCACCATCGCTATAGAGGGCGACGAGCCGGCGCTCGGCGGTCCCTCGGATCGCGCAGTTGACGTCGCGGAGCCGGATCGTCTCGGAATCAGGCATTGAGTTAATAGTCAGATCTTTTTACTATATGTTGAGACTGTGCCGCTCGCCACGGCCTGGTGAAAGGATTCCTCTGATGCTGGTCGATCCCGCTGCTTCGCCTCTGAGTAACACTGATAATTTTGCGGTGGAAGGGGTTTGGGACCTCGTCCGTGAGCGCGCGGAAAGGTCGGCGCGGCAGCCGATGTTGGTCGATGAACATGGCACCACACTCACTTTCGGCGACTTCCGGTTACGCGCCGAGCGGGTCGCGGCCGCCCTGCATGCCGAGGGAATCGGTCCGGGATCGCGGGTGGCCTGGCAGCTGCCGACGCGAATCAGCACGCTCTTGGTGATGGCCGCACTGGCCCGCCTCGGGGCGTTGCAGGCGCCGATCATCCCGATCTATCGGGAACGCGAAACCGGGGTGGCGGTGGCCGCCGCCGAGGCCGACACGATGCTGATACCGGGAGTCTGGCGTGGTACCGACTACCGAGCGATGGCTGAAGGATTGCCGGGGAGCCGGCGCGTGCTGACCATCGGGATGGTCGCACCCGAGTTGGCGGACGTGGCGGCCCTGCCTCCGGAACCTGTCGTCTCGGAAGATATCCGGTGGGTCTACTTCACATCGGGATCTTCCGGGCAGCCCAAAGGGGCCTGTCACGGCGACAGCTCGTTGCTGGCCGCGGCGCGCGGGTTCACGCAGCGGGGCGGGCTGGTACCGGACGAATTCGGCGGGATCCCGTTCCCGGTCGCGCATATCGGTGGCGCGATCTATCTGCTGTCGGTGTTACTGGTCGGGTTCCCCGCCGTTGTGGTCGAGGCGTTCGACCCGGCCGCCACCTCGGAGCTGTTCCGCCGACATGGGGTGACATTCACCGGTGGCAGCACCGTGTTCTACACCGCGCTGCTCAACGAGCAGCGCAAGCTGGCCCCGGGTGAGCGGCTGCTGCCGAGCCTGCGTCTGCTCAAGGGCGGCGGGGCGCCGTGTCCGCCGAGCGTTTATCACGCGGTGCGCGCCGAATTGCATGCGACGGTCGCGCACGATTACGGCGCGACCGAGGTGCCGATGATCTGTGTAGCATCCCCGGACGACACCGACGAGCAGCTGGCACAGACCGAGGGCCGCCCGATTCCCGGTCTCATGCTGCGGGTCGTCGCCGACGACCAGGAGCTGCCGGTCGGTCGGGACGGGGAAATTCAGGTCAAGGGCGCGTCGGTATTTCGCGGTTACACGGATCCGGCGCTGACCGCGTCGGCGTTCACTGCCGATGGCTGGTTCCGTACCGGCGACCTGGGGCACCTGCGTGCGGACGGGTATGTCGAGGTGACCGGCCGCCTGAAGGACATGATCATTCGCAAGGGCGAGAACATCGGCCCCGTCGAGGTGGAGGCACTGCTCGCCGAACATCCGGCCGTGGCGGAGGTGGCGGTGATCGGCCTGCCCGACGCGGAACGCGGTGAACTGGTGTGTGCGGTGATCACCGTCCGTCCGAATACGGCGACGCCCACCCTGAGCGATATCGCCGCACGGCTGCGAGAGGCGGGCCTCATGCCGCAGAAACTGCCCGAGCGCCTCGAGATCGTGGCGGAGCTGCCCAAGACCGGACTGGGAAAGCTGGACAAGCAGTCCCTGCGCCGGACGTTCTCCGGAGCCTGATTCGGACGCGCCCGCCGCGAGTGTCGGCGGGCGCGTCCGGCGATCATTCCGGCGTGACCCGGATCAGCCCTTCCTGAACGACGGTTGCCGCTAATTCGCCGGTGCGGCGGAAGATCGAACCACGGCAGACCGCGCGCGCCGACCCGGCCCAGATGCCTTCCTGTTCGTACCACAGCCAGTCGTCAGCGGGGCATGCCGAATGGAACCAGACGCTGTGGTTGATGGTGGCGAACTGTATGTCCGGATCCTGCAGCGTCTTGCGATGGGGGCCGAGAGATGTCGAGAGCAGCAGCGCATCGGACAGATACCCCAGGACAGCGGCATGCACCGAGCTGTCCCTGGGGAGCGGGCGGACCGGGCGGACCCAGAATTTCTGGTGCGGATCCACGGCAACGCCGCGCTCGGCGGATATCCGGATGGGGGCGTCGGGGAATCGGAATTCCAGCATGGTGGTCTGCTCCAGAGCCGAAAGCCATGAGCTGCTGCGAGATTTGCCCACCGTGCGTGCGCCCGGCTCGATATCTTCCGGGCGGGGCGCGGACAATGTCGTAAATTGATGTGCCAGACCGTGTTCGGGCTGGTGGAATGACGCGATGCCGGTGAAGATGATCCGGTCGTGCTGGGTGGCGGTGATCAACCGGGTGGTCACCGACGCGCCGTCGTGCAGCGGATCGACGCGATAGGTGACGGGTGAGTCGCTGTATCCAGGGCGCAGAAATGTGGTTTGCAGGGCGTGGATCGGGCGGCGGTCGGTCACTGTTGCACGGGCGGCGAGTAGGGTCTGTCCGATCGTGACGCCGCCGAAGATGCGCGGTGCCGAGGTGGTCCTGGCGGGGCCGAGGAATTCGGATCCGCTGACCCGGTGGATGCTCAGAACGTCGGCCAGGGAGACCGGATCGGCCGTCTGTGTCGCCATACTCATGGCGGAACCTCTTCTCTCGGTAGCAAGTTCGCGCGGTCCTCGCCAGATCACATTTTCCGCTTAACTATCTAACTATATACAGTGGAGTGGGGGCGTTGCCGATCAGGGCGGGATGTCATCCGTCGCGGCTCGTGGCGGCCGTGGGTCCGGCTTGTTCGCGGGGGCGGGCCGCGGTGGGGGACGATGGCATATGTCCGAGATGGAAGAATGGGAGCTCGATACTGTCCTCGTAGGGAGGAGATGCGATGTCGGCGCCGGCCAGGATGGGTCGTCCGGTGAATGCGGACGGGGAGCAGACACGCCTCCGGATCATGACCGCGGCGATGGATCACATCGCGGAGGTCGGCTATGCCAAGGCGACCATGAAATCGATCGCCGAACAGGCGGGGCTGACCAGTGCGGCGATCTACCACTACTTCCCGTCCAAGGTGGACCTGGTCACCGCGACGCTGAACGCGCGCATCGACGAGGTGATGGGCCGCTTGGCGCGGGCGGTCGAGTTTCCCGGGACGCTGCGCGAGCATTTCGTCGCACTGCTGGACGAGGCGATCGCCTGCGTGCGTGACTATCCGTCGGTGGCCAGGTTCGATGCCACCGTCTACCTGGAGTCCGCGCGCTATCCGGATCTGGGTGCCGCGGTGGCGCGCCGGGAGCGCGCGGAGAACGAGCTGTACTCGCAGCTGGTCGCCGAGGCGGTGCGGGCCCACGAGGTGGCGCCCGGTATCGATCCCCGGTCCGTGGTGGACATGCTGACGTCGCTGACCTGGGGGTTGGCTCACCTCTCGGCGACCGCCACCGCCGAACGGCATCGAGCGGCGGTGGGCGCGACCGAAGCGCTGCTGGCCGGAGTCCTGCTGATCGAACGCAATGATTAAACGAATTTAGGTAATTTTGCCGGAATCGTTGACGTGACCGGGGCCACATCCATAAAGTAACTCATCAATTAGTTACTTACGTCGCAGCCCTGTCACAAGGAGGTGGCTGGCCATGACCATCCACACCGAACGCCGGATCGAGCAGCCGAGCACCGGAGTCCCGTTCGCAATCACCGATTCCTCCAAAGTTCCTGCGGGAAGGTATTTTTCGCCGGAGTTCGCGCAGCTCGAGAAGGAGAAGCTCTGGCCGCACGTCTGGCAGATGGCGTGCCGTCTGGACGAGATTCCGCGCCCTGGAGACTTCACCGAGTACAAGATCAACGATCAGTCGATCATGGTGGTGCGCCAGGCCGACAATACGGTCAAGGCATATTTCAATGCGTGCCGCCATCGTGCCACCGCCCTGGCCACCGACACCGGAACCTTCCACGGCGGCCAGATCGTCTGTCCCTACCACGGCTGGCGCTGGAACCTGGACGGTTCCAACTCCTACGTCTTCGCCGAACGCGGTTTCGCCCCCCATTGTGTCGAGCGAGACTCGTTGCGGCTGAGCGAATGTCAGGTCGGCGAGCTGTTCGGGATGGTGTGGATCAACATGGATCCCGAGGCCCCGCCGCTATCGGAGGCGATGGGTGAGATCGCCGAGGTGATGGCCCCGATCGGCTTCGAGCGGATGCAGGTGCGGTGGTGGCGGCATCTGATCCTGCCGGGGAATTGGAAGGTCGCCCAGGAGGCGTTCCTGGAGGCATACCACGTGATGCAGGCGCATCCGTCGCTGGCCATGGGAGCTGCCGACGACGACTTCAACCTCGATGCCTTCGGTGGCACGTTCGAGTGTTTCAAGGGTGGCCACGCGCATATGTTGCCGCTGTCCGGCGAGGTTCCGGTCGAGGGGATGACCGTGGCCGATTACTTCATCCAGTTCAACAACGCGCTGTACTTCGGCACCGACGCCTACGCCACCGAGCGGGAGATGTTCATCCAGCAGGGTCTGCTGGAACGTGGCATCGATCCCGAACAGTTCCCGTTGGCCTTCTTCGGCGCGCTCTACGAATACGCGCAGGGCGCCGGCATCCCCTTGCCGCCGCCGCCGACCAACACCAGCGGCTATGGCCATATCTTCCCGAACATCACCGTGTTGCCGGCCTACGGGAACTCGATCATGTACCGGGTGCGCCCCAATGGCGACGATCCCGAATCGTGCATCTTCGAGGTGTGGGCGCTGCAGATTCCGGCGGCCGGTGAAGATAGCGAGGATCGGCCCGAACTCGAGGGGCCGATTCCGGTCGAGGACTGGCCCCAGATCTTCAAAGAGGATTTCGCCAACATCACCGCTCAGCAGAAAGGGCTCAAGACCCAGGGCCTCGACGATCTGGTGCTGTCCGAACGGTACGAGGCCATGATCGTCAACAGCCACCAGACCATCGACCAGTTTCTGGCGCGGTGATCCGAGGTGGCAGTCGTGCGGGTGGATCCCGCCGGGTTCGACCTGGCCGTTCGTGACGGTGAGACCGTCTTCGAGGCGGCGCTGCGGGTCCAGGCCCGCTGGCCGACGATCTGCTTCGGTCAGGCGCGCTGCACCGCGTGTGCGGTGCGCGTGCTCGACGGGCACGAGAACCTAGGCCCGATCCTGGACGAGGAGCGAAATATATTGCGGCAGCTCACAAATCGCCGCAGGGGTTGGTCGATGCGGGATACCCGGCTCGCGTGCCGGCTGACGGTGACCGGTGACATCACGGTGGAAAAGCGGGCGGCGCGGCCGCCGTCGGCGGAGTCGGCAGAGATATCCGACAGTGAGGAGCAGGTGCGGTGAGCGAGCGGGAACCGGAGACCCGGCCGGAACAGGTCTACGACGTCGTCATCGTGGGATTCGGTGGCGCCGGTGCGTGTGCGGCGATCGCGGCCGCGGATGCCGGCGCCTCGGTGCTGGTATTGGACAGGTTCTACGGCGGCGGATCGACGACGCATTCCGGCGGCGTCGTCTACGCCGGAGGTGGGACCGCCACCCAGCGGGAGGCGGGAGTCACCGACTCCGGCGAGGACATGTTCGGCTATCTCGCCCGGGAGGTCGGTGACGCGGTCGGCACCGAGACGCTGCGCCGGTTCGTGGACGGCAGTCCCGCGATGATCGAGTGGCTCACCGCGCAGGGCCTGCCGTTCGAGGGCAGCCTGTGCCCGTACAAGACGTCCTACCCGACCAATCGCCACTTTCTGTACTACTCGGGCAACGAACAGGTTCCGAAGTACGCGGAGAATGTCGCCCCGGCCGCGCGCGGGCACCGGGTCCGGGCGAAGAATTTCAGCGGGGCCGCATTCTACGCCACGCTGCGAGATGCCGCGCTGGGCAAGGGCGTCGAGTTCCGGCCGCTGGCCGAGGTACGCGAGCTGATCGTGGCCGACGGTGCGGTGGTGGGCGTCGAATTCGACGCCCCGGCCCCCGGTGTCTTCGGGCGCCGGCACAAGGTCCGCACCGAGATCGCCGCCAAGGCAGAGGTGTGGCATCCGCCGCTGGGCGACCGCTTGATGGCGAAAGTCGTTTCGGCCCAGCGCAAGCGGAGCGCTCGGCACAGGGTCCTGGCCCGCGGCGGGGTGGTGCTGTCCACCGGCGGCTTCGGGCAGAACAAGGAGTTGGTACGACGCCACGCGCCCGCCTGGACCGAAGTGTCGCCGCTGGCCGCCGGCGGTGACGACGGCGCGGCTCTGCGGCTGGGTGCGCAGGTGGACGCCGCCACCAGCCACCTGCACAAGATGTCTGGCTGGAAGTTCATCTCGCCTCCGTCGGGATTTCTCGAAGGGGTCGCGGTCGGTCTGTCGGGCGACCGTTTCGCCAACGAACAGCTCTACGGCGCGACCATGTCCGAGCCGCTGATCGAGCGGCAGGGCGGGCGCGGATTCCTGATTCTGGATGCGGCCGGGTGGCGCAAGGCCCGGCGGCAGGCGCGTTCGCAGTGCGCGTTCTTCCAGGTCCCGCAGAGCCTCTACATCTTCAGCCCGTTCGGTCATCGCCGGGCCGCCACCGTGGCGGGGCTGGCCTCGGCGTGTGGTATTGATCCGGCCGGTCTCGAGGCGACCATCGCGCAGTACAACCAGGACATCACCGCAGGGCAGCCAGACCGGTTCGGTAAGGCGGACCCGTATCGCCGGGTGTTGGACCGCGGGCCGTACTTCGCTGTGAATCTGGCGCCGCAGGTCAGCCCCGCCTACCCGTTCCCGTTCATCACCCTCGGCGGTTTGGCGGTGGATGAGGACACCGGGGCGGTGCGCCGGGCGAGCGGCGGTATCGTGCCCGGCCTCTATGCCGCCGGACGCGCGGCGGTCGGAATCTGCAGCAACAGTTACGTTTCCGGGCTGTCGTTGGCCGATGCGGTCTTCTCCGGCCGCCGTGCGGGTGAGCATGCGGCCGGGTCAGGTCGCGACGTCGAAATTCTCGAATCGAAGAATCAGGAGATCAGGTGAGTTCATCGACCCCCGCGCCAAGCCCCGAGGCGCAACTGGACATCTTCGCGACGGCAACGCGAATCGCGTTGTCGGACGAGAAATATCGCTCATACATGTTGAGCGGCAAGATCGGCGGCATGTACTACTCGCCGCGCGGACAGGAGTTCGTCGCGGCTTCGGTCGCGGCGCATCTACGGCGCGACGACTACGTGGTGACCACTTATCGCGGACTACACGACCAGGTCGCCAAGGGGGTGCCGCTGCGAGATCTATGGGCCGAATACCTCGGAAAGGCCGCCGGAACCTGCGGCGGTAAGGGCGGACCGATGCATGTGACCGCGCCGGAGTACGGGCTGATGGTCACCACCGGTGTCGTCGGCGCCGGCCTGCCGATCGCGAACGGACTGGGCCTGTCCGCGCAGATGCGCGGCACCGATCAGGTGACCGTGGTGAACTTCGGTGACGGCGCGTCCAATATCGGCGCCTTCCACGAGGCGCTCAACCTGGCGTCGGTGTGGCGGCTGCCGGTCGTATTCGTCTGTCAGAACAACAAATACGCCGAGTACACGCCACTGCGCGAGGGCACCTCGGTGGAGAGCATCGCCACCAGGGCAGCCGGTTATTCGATGCCCGGTGTCACTGTGGACGGGAACGATCCCATTGCGATGTACCAGGTCGCGGGCGACGCGATCGGCCGGGCTCGCCGCGGTGCGGGGCCGACGTTGCTGGAGGCCATGACCTTTCGCTTCCACGGCCATGTCATGGGCGATCAGCAGGGGTACATGCCCAAGGAGGAACTCGCGGCGGCGATGGCGAACGATCCGCTGCCGCGCTTCCGGGCTCAACTGATCGAGTCGGGCGCGGCCACGGTCGAGCAGATCGAGGCCGTCGAGGCGGCGGCGGCCGCCGAGGTTGCCGATGCCGCCGAGTTCGCGTTCGACGCTCCACTGCCGGATCCGGCTGAACTCACCACCGATGTGTATGCGGAAGGAGCGGCGGCATGACCATCGCAGAACAGCCTGTGCAGACCCGGACCCTGGGCTTCGTCCAGGCGATCAACGAGGCACTGGATATCGCGCTGGAGACCGACGAGCGGGTTTTCGCCCTCGGCGAGGATATCCAGGAGCCCGGCGGCGGCGGTTTCGGTGTGTTCAAAGGCCTGGGTAAAAAGTATGGGACACAACGGATTCGGCATACCCCGATCTCCGAGCAGGCGATCATGGGGGCCGCGATCGGCGCGGCCATCTCCGGACTGCGGCCCGTCCCGGAGATCATGCTGATGAACTTCACCCACGTCTGCATGGATCAGCTGGTCAACCATGCCGCCAAGTTGCGCTACATGTCCGGTGGCCGTACCCCGGTGCCGATCACCGTACGCACCGCCACCGGGGCCGGCGGTGGATTCGGGGCACAGCATTCGGACATGCTCGAGGCTCAGCTGGTGCATGCCGCCGGGCTCAAGGTCGTGGTGCCGAGTAATCCGGCCGATGCGAAAGGCCTGTTGCTGTCGTCGATTTTCGACGACGACCCGGTGGTCTTCGTGGAGATGTTCGGGCTCTACTTCGCCTCGCGTGGTGAGGTTCCGGTGGGGGATTATCGAGTTCCCTTGGGTAAGGCCAATATTGCGCGCGCCGGATCGGACGTCACCATTCTGACCTACGGTCGCCAGGTGGTGGATTGTCTGGCCGTCGCCGAGCAGCTGGCCGGGGAGGGGATCGATGTCGAGGTGGTCGATCTGCGGACGTTGCAGCCATTGGACACCGAGACCGTACTCGCCTCGGTGGCCAAGACCAAGCGCGCGGTCGTCGTGCACGAAGCGGTGCGGCGCAATGGATTCGGCGCGGAACTCGCCGCGACCATTCACGCGGAGTTGTTCGGTGAGCTGGCCGGTCCGGTGGCACGCGTGACAGCGCCGAACACGCCGGTGCCGTACGCCAAATCGCTGGAACAGGCCTACATTCCGGGCCCGCCGCAGATCGAGGCGGCAGTACGCGGACTGCTGTGAGCCCCGATCATCCGATTCATCGCGAGAGGAGACGCCTTCCGTGGCGCACGAACTATTGATACCCCAGCTCGGTGTGACGATGACCGAGGGAACGATCACGGAGTGGTTGGTCGAGGACGGCGAAGCCGTACAGGAGGGAGACGTCCTGTACACCCTGGCCACCGATAAGACCGAGACAGATATCGAGTCGCCCGCCGCTGGAACGCTGATCATCGTCGGCGAGGTCGAGGTGGAGTACCCGGTCGGAACGGTTGTCGGCCGGATCGAATAGGCATCTCGGACCGCGCGGCACGGTGATCTCGTTGCCGCCAGGCGCCTCGGTCCCGCGCGGCACGGTGATCCCACTGCCGGGCGGGACCGCCGCCGCCCAGGGGGTTCTCCTGGGTAAAAGTACTTGAAATATATTGTGCAACAGCTAGTTCGGACATAATCGCTGAATCGGAAGGAACTGCCGTGGCCCGAGGAATCCTGTACGTCGAGACGCGGCCCAGTGCCCCGCAGCGCACGGCGGAATACCACACCTGGTATGACGAGACTCATCTGCGCGAGGTGGTGGCGATGGACGGGTTCGTCTCGGCCCGCCGGCTCGAGCCGATCACCGATGACGGCCCCTTCGTCGCACTGTACGAGATCGAGGCAGACAATCTGCAGGCGGTGGCCGACCGGCTGTTCGCCGCCGCGGTGGGAGGTGCCCTGCACATGTCCGACGCCCTGTGTACCGATCCGGCACCCGTCGTCCGTCTGCTGCGTACGATCACCGTCCACGAATCCGAGTCCGGTCCCGGTCGGCTTTCCCCGGCCGATTCGGGCAGAGCCCCGCACTGATCCGGTCCGGCTCCGGTCGCACCCCCACAGCTGCGGGGTGTGCGACCGGATGGGTTCGCGCCTGACCCCTTTCCACGCCGGAGTACCGAGAGTGTACGGATGATGTTGCGGCAGCTGGACTATCGCTCTGCGGCCGCATCGCGACGCAACGGCGTGGCGACGGGTGGACCAGGCCGACCGGATATCGTGCGGATATTCTGGCCCCACCGCGCAGCGGCGCCAGCTTGTCAATGCGCTCGCGGGCGCCGGCGACGCAATTCCACCAGTCGGCATGCTCGCCAACCAGTGGCATCGTCAGTGTCGGCCCGGCACATTCACCGGCGGAGCTCCGGGCCCGTAGAGATGGTCCATGACCCAGAAGGAATCGAAACCCGTGCGTTCGGCCGCGCGGGCGGTGGCGATCCCGGCGTCCGGGGTGGTGTTGAGCTGCGGGACGAGAATCCCGAATTGTGGAGTTCGCGGGTGCATCGGTTACCGCCTCACCTGGCCCAGTACGGATCGCGGAGCACCTTCTTGTACAGCTTTCCGTTGTCCTGCCGGGGGAGTGCCCGAGCGAAATCGATGGATCGCGGCCATTTGTAGGGGGCCAGCCGATTCTTGCAGTGGTCGAGTAGCCGCTGCGTCAGCTCCGGGCCCGCGTCGGCCCAATGGGCAGGCTGGACAACGGCTTTCACCTGTTCGCCGAGTTCCGGGTCCGGCACCCCGAAGGCGGCCACATCCGCTACCTCCGGGTGCAGGATCAGCACATCCTCGATTTCACGGGGATAGATGTTGACCCCGCCCGCGATGATCGTGAAATCGCGGCGGTCGGTGAGATACAGGTAGCCGTCGGCATCCAGCTGGCCGATATCGCCGAGGGTATGCCAGCCCGGATGTTTCGGATGAGAGACCGCTGCGGTTCGCTCCGGGTCGCGGTGATAGCTGAAATTCGCGGCGGCGGTGTCGAAATATACGGTGCCGACTTCGTCGACCGGCAGTTCCTCGCCATTCTCGTCACAGATGTGGACGTTGCAGCCCACCGGCCGGCCCACCGAGCCCGGATGTTCCAGCCATTGCTCGCTGGACAGGGCGGTGGTGCCGAAATTTTCTGTCCCGGAGTAGTACTCGGTGATGATCGGTCCCCACCAGTCGATCATCTGCGATTTGACCTCGATCGGGCACGGCGCCGCGGCGTGCACGGCGATTCGCATGCTGGACAGGTCGTAGCGGGACCGGATCTGTGGTGCCAGCTTCAGCATACGTACGAACATCGTCGGCACCCATTGACTCGAAGTGACCGAGTACCGCTCGATCGCGCGCAGGGCGGCCTCGGCATCGAATTTCGGCATGATCGCCACCGTGCCGCCGGTGCAGTGCACCAAGCACGAAACACGCAGTGGGGCAGCGTGATACAGCGGGGCCGGGGACAGGAATACGGTGTCGGTATCGAGACCGAAGAGGGCGCGTCCGCTGGGCAGCAGTTCCGCGTCGCCATCGGCGGCCGGATGCCCCGGGAGTGGGTAGCGGATACCTTTGGGGCGGCCGGTGGTTCCGGAACTGTAGAGCATGAAGGTGCCGCGGGCCTGTGCGTCGTCCTGCTCACCGGATTGGTGCGGGACCGCGGCGTCCAGCGATTCGTAGGACGCGCTGGTGCCATCGAGCATGAAACGCCGGACGACACCGGGGGTGAGCGCGACGATCTCCTCGGCCACCGCGGCCAGCGCTGTGGTCGTGATGACCACCTTCGCCGTACTGTCGTTGACCAGGTAGGCGACCTCGGCGGCGGTCAGGTGCGAGTTGACGGGCGTGACGTACAAACCGGAGTTGAGTCCGGCCCAGACCAACTCGAAATATCGCAGGTGGTTTTCGGCGAGAATCACGTAGTGGTCACCGGGCCGCAATCCGATCTCACGAAGCAGCCGGGCAAGCCGGTTCGCACCGGCCACCAGGTCGCCGTAGGTCTGTACGGCGCCGGTGGCGGTGTCGATCACCGCCGCCTTGCCCGGCGTGGATCCGGCGAAGTGGGCTGGATACACGAAGTCTCCCCTCTCTGCTCCAGGCGATCTTCGATCATGGTGCGCCGCTTCATGATTCGGCGACGTGGTGCACCCATTCGTTGGCACGGTCGAAGAATTCCGTCCCGTTGAGCGCCAGGTTCATCGAATGGCCCGCTCCCGGCAGCGCATATGTCTCGAGCTTCGCGCGAGGGAAGAACGGGCGTTCGGAGCCGTACAGCGTGGCGGCAGTGGAGCAGTCGGTGAGTGAGCCGCCGCCCCCCTGTTCGCAGAAGACTTTGTCCGCGGTCCCGTTCGCGATGAGCACCGGCACCGCGATATCGAAGGTGGCGGGGATGAACACCGGAATGGTGGCCAGGATGCCGACCGTCCCGGCGGTGCGTGAGGCTTCGTCGGCGGCCACGACCCGGGGATCGGAGTCGGCCGGTGCGTAGAAGGCGGCCCGGCGGGCGCCGGGAACGCTCAGGTAGCCGAGGTCGCCGGCGGGTACCTGCCCCGCGGTGGCGGGATCGTTCAGGGCCGGACGTACCGCGCCGATGATGGTGGCTATGCCTCCGGGGCCGGGTGCGTGTGACGCGCCGCTGATCAGCAGCCCGTCCACGTCGCGATAGGTACCGGCCTCGAGCATCGAGGTCAGTGAACCGAACGAGTGGCCCACCAGCACGACCTTGTTCCAGGTGCGGCCGAGGGCGCCGGCGCGGGTGGCCCGGATGACCTCGTGCACGGCCTGTGCCGCCGACAACGCCGAGACCTGTAGCCCGATCGGCTTGGAGCTCTTGCCGACACCGATCGGATCGATGGCGAGGGTGGCCAGTCCGGTGCCGGCGGCATGCCGCACGTAGGAGTAGCGACCGCCGAATCCGGGGAAATCCCAATAGGTTCGGTCGTAGGTGGCGCCGGGCACGAGTATCTGCAGCACGGGAGACGGATCGGCCGGGCGGCAATATGTTCCGGCGATGTGGGCGGCATTCTCGCCACTCGGGTCCAGCGTGACGGGGATCGAGACCTCCGTGCACCGGACCTCGGCCGACGGTGCGGCGGTGGCCGGCGGCGCCATGGCCGCCAAAGCCACGGCGGCGATGACCACCTGCCAGAACCGCATTCCCCGCAGACTTCTCGTCATTGATAGTCCTTCCGTTGCTCCCCGTGCCGAGCATGCTAACAGGCAAGAGTCAAATAAGATTACTAATTCATCTAATTAAATCGTGAGGTCAGGTCAGGGCGAGTGTGGTCAGGATGTCAGGAGTGAAAGCGGCGGCCGGTGGCACCCAGGGGCCGGAGTGGATGCCCGCGAGCGCCGCCGTCGTCTCCGGTCGCTCGGCCACCAGTTTCAGCATGCGAGCCCGCTTGGCGGCGCGGTCGGGTAGCCCGAAGGCCGAGAGCAGGTCGGTGAGTGCGGTGGCGAAGCGCAGCCGGGCCATGCGTACGGCGCGTTCCTCGGCGTAGCCACGCAGTGTCGCCGGTGTCCACGTCCGATTGTCGAGCAGCGCTTCGGCGAGCAGCCGGGCGTCGCGCAGGGCGACGCTGAGACCTTGTGCGCCGATGGGGTTGCTCCAGCCGGCCGCGTCGCCGATCAGGGCTACGCCGGGGGCGACGGGGGTATCGGTCCAGGCGTCGGTCAACGGGAAGGTGGCGCAGGGGCCGATCGGGTCCGCGGCGGCCAGGGCGTCGCCGCACGGTAGCGCCGGGGTTCGGTAGGCGTCGAGAAATCGGCTGGTCCGGTCCGGGCCGCTGATGCGGTCGGGGTCGGTGGTGCGGCGGCCGACGTAGAGCCGGATCCGGCCGTCGGCGCGCGGAATGACGATGTACTGATTGCGACCGCTCACCGCGATCGTGGTGTCGCTGCGATCCCACGCACCGTGGTCGTCGACCAGCATGCCCGACAACATCACTCGCGGGGTGGTGATGGTGAACGGGATGCGAGCCGCGGTCCGGGTGGCCGAGGTCTTGCCGTCTGCCCCCACCGCGAGCCGACAGTCCAGACGATGCTCGGTTCCCAAGCTCTGATAGCTGACCGATGGTGCGTCGCCGGTCTCGATGACGCAGCGAGTGACGCCGCGGACGACTGTGGCGCCCGCCTTCGCCGCCGCGGTGGCCAGCGCCTCTCGCAGTTCGGGATGGCCGACCCCGATGACGCCGGGCGCGCCCGGCACCGCCGCGCTGAGATCGATCGCCCCGCGGCGCGCACGGGTGATCTCGAGCGTCTCGTCGTACGGCACCATGCGGGTGATTACCGAGGCGCCGTCCGCGCCGGTGACGGCTTCGGCTACGCCTAGCTCGGCCGCTTCGAGAAATCCCCACGGCACCAGGGCCTCACCGCGAACCTGATCCCGATATACGGGTTCCCGCTCGAGTACGGTCACGGCCCGGCCGGCGGCCGCCAGCCGGGCCGCGAGAGCGCATCCGGCCACGCCGCCGCCGATTATCACTGCATCACAACGCATTTCGTCCTCCTGAATCTCATTTACTAGGACATAATGAGATCTCATTTACTGTGACATAATGGTTCGCGGAACGCGAGAGGTCCGAGTGCACGGAGGTGTCGGTGGCACGTCAGCGTGGTGGAACGCAACCGATCCCGTTGTCGGCGCAGGACATCCTCGAAGCCGCACTGCGGCTCGTCGAGCGGTGGGGCCTGGATGGGCTGACGGTGCGCGGTGTCGCCGCCGAGCTCGGGGTCACCCCGCCGGCGGTGCACTATCATCTGCGCGGCGGTCAGGATCTGGCCGATCGCGTGATCGAAGCGGTGGCCGCGCGGGTCGAGATGGATACGGACTCCGGCGCGCACTGGGTGGATCAGTACGTCGATCTGGTGTCGAGTATGGACCGCACGTTCTTGCGCTATCCGGGAACGGGTACGCGGGTTCTCGCGGCCTCGCGCAATTCCGCGGCTGCCGGACGCTTGACGGGTGCGGCACTGTCGATTCTGCGTGCCGCCGGCTTCTCCGAGGCGGTCGCTGTCGAGATCTTCACGGCCACCTATCTGTTGTTCGCCGGATGGCTGGTCACCCGCGGTCTCCGTGAGGCCGGCGGCACCCATCCAGCGCTGGTAGCGGCCGGTGTCACGGCACCGGATCTGGCGGACGGCGCAGTGCTCGACCGGGCACTGCGGCGGCTGCTGGAAAGCTCCGCGGCTTCCCGACCGAGTGGGCGGGATGAGCGAAAAACCGTACGAGACAGGAGAAAACAATGACCGAGAACGCTACGCTCGATCGCTACTTCGCCGCATGGAATGCCGGTGACGCCGACGCCATCATGGACACACTCAGCGCGGGGGTCGTCCTCGAGGATGTGCCCAGCGGTCACCTCGCGCGGGGCGCGGACCAGGCACGGGCGTTCGTCGAGGGGGCGTTGCAAAAGGCGCCTGGGGCCCACTACGACGTGGTGAGCAGTCATGTCAGCGGCGACGTCTTCGTCGTCGAGTGGGTCATGCGACCAGTCGGCCTCCGCGGCGCCTCCGTCGGCTCGCTGCGTGACGGTCGGATCAGCGCGAATCGTGACTATTGGAATGCTGGCGCCGCACCGGCCTGACCGTGACATTCGCCGGGGCCGATCTCCGGAGCGGAAGGTACGACTTGCCTCCTCGGGTTATATACTGCTTAATTATATAACTGTTACACCTACTTCGAGGGGTTGATCTCGGGTGCTGACCGAGGAGCAGGAGTACCTGCGCGAAACCGTGCGCAAGCTGCTTGCAGAGCGTGCGTCCCGAGACTCGGTGCCCGCGCCGGACGCTTCGGCCGATTACGACCGGGAGCTGTGGGCCGTGATGGCGCAGCAGGTCGGACTGCACGGACTGGCCATCGCCGAGGAGTTCGGTGGCGCCGGATACGGACCGATGGAATTGGCGGTCGCGTTCGAGGAAATGGGCGCCGTATTGTTGGACGCACCGTTCTTCGCATCCGTCGGGCTGGCCGCCACCGTCATACAGGCTACCGGCGATCGCAGTGTGTGCGCCGAATATCTACCCGGGATCGGCTCCGGCGACCTGGTGGGTGCACTGGCTTTCACCGAGGCGCACGGGTGTTGGGATGAATCCGAAATACAGCTTGCCGCAACGAAACTCGACGATTCGTGGCTACTGTACGGTCAGAAGCGCTATGTCGTGCACGCACATGTCGCGGATTTCTTCGTGGTCGCGGCCAGGACCGCGCGCGGAGTGAGCCTGTTCCTGGTCGATGCCGGCGCCGCGGGGGTGGAGGTCACCGCACACGACGCCCTGGACCCCACCCGGCCGCTGGCGGCGATCCGCTTCGCGGCGGCCCCTGCCCGGCTGATCGGCGAGGAGGGCGCCGGCTGGCCGGCGCTGCGTCAGGCGTTCGATCTGGCGACGGTCTATCTGGCCGCCGAGGAACTCGGCGGCGCGGCGCGGTGCCTGGACATGTGTGTCGGTTATGCGAAGTCGCGCATGCAGTTCGGCCGGCCGATCGGCTCGTTCCAAGCGATCAAGCACAAATGTGCGGACATGCTGGTCGCCGTCGAGATGGCACGTTCGGCTGCGTTGTCGGCGGCGGATGCCGCGGCGTCGGAGCGGCCGGACGCCGCGGTCCTGGCGAGTTTGGCCAAGGCGGTGTGCTCGGAGAGTTTCGTGTATTGCGCGACCGAGACCATTCAGATTCACGGCGGAATCGGTTTCACCTGGGAGCATCCGGCGCACTTGTACTACAAGCGGTCTCGTGGCGGTGAGGTGCTGCTCGGTTCGCCGCAGCGGCATCGCGAACTGCTGGTCGCGCGGGCCGCGCCCGAACTGCCGCTGTGACAGAAGAAGTAGCTGATTTTTTCGGATCCAGAGATGGAAAGCAATGGAGGTCGATCGATGCGCCGCAGCATCTTCACCGAGGATCATGACCAGTTCCGCGCGACGGCGCGGGCTTTCTTCGAACGGGAATGTGCCCCGCACACCGAGGAATGGGAGCGTGCGGGCAAGGTCAGCCGGGAGGCGTGGCGCAAGGCGGGGCAGGCCGGGCTGCTGGGCTGGGAGGCTCCGGAGGAGTACGGCGGTCTGGGCATCCGGGATTATCGGTTCAACACCATCGTCAGCGAGGAGATGTTCGCCACCGGCTCCGTCGGTATCGGCCTGGGCGTGCAGAACGACATCCTGGCCTCCTACCTGGTCAATTTGACCACGCCGGAGCAGAAGAAGCGGTGGTTGCCGGGGTTCACCAGCGGCGAGATCGTCACCTCGATCGGGATGTCCGAGCCCGCAGCCGGATCGGATGTGGCGGGGATCAAGACGACCGCACGGCGCGAGGGTGACGACTACATCATCAACGGCCAGAAGACGTTCATCAGTAACGGGTTGCTGTCGGATCTCGTACTTGTCGCGGCCAAGACCGACCCGTCCGCCGGCCACAAGGGCATCAGCCTGATCGCGGTGGAAACGACGATTCCCGGATTCCGTCGTGGCCGCAAGCTGGACAAGATCGGGCAGTGGTCGGCCGATACGGCCGAATTGTTCTTCGACGATGTGCGGGTTCCGGTCGAGAATCTGGTGGGGGAGGAGAACCGTGGGTTCTACCATCTGATGCACAATCTGCCCGCCGAGCGGCTCGGGATCGCGACCTATGCGCTCGGCGCGATGCGCCGCGCGTTCGACCTGACCGTCCAATACGCCGGGGAGCGTAAGGCTTTCGGGCAGCCAGTCGGCAACTTCCAGGTCAATCGCCATTTCCTGGCCGAGATGAAGACCAAACTCGATGTCGCCCAGATCTACCTCGACCAGTGCATCATGGCCGCGAACGCCGGTGAGCTGACCCCGCAGGAAGCTGCGGGGTTGAAGTGGTGGACCACCGAGGTGCAGTGGGAGATCATGGACCGCTGCCTGCAATTGCACGGCGGCTACGGCTATATGAACGAGTACGAGGTGGCACGACTGTGGCGCGATTCGCGCGTGCAGCGGCTCTACGGCGGCACGACCGAGATCATGAAGGATCTCATCGGCCGCGGTATGGGGTTTTGATGGGCGCGCCAGGGCAGCGGTCGAACGATGCCGGTGCGGCATTCCGCGCCGAGGTGCGTGCGTGGTTGTCGGCCGCGCCGCGCCCCGACGGTCTGCACGATTACGGCGGCACACCGGAAGTCGCGGATGTTCCCGCGGGCCGTCGGTGGCATCGCCTGCTCGCCGACGCGGGATACGCGTGCCTGCATTGGCCGTCGGAATATGGCGGTCGGGACGCCTCGGTGCGTGAGCAGGCGATCTTCGCCGAGGAGGCGGCCCGTGCGAGGGTGCCGCGCCAGCTCAATATCGTCGGGCCGGATCTGGCGGGTCCGGTGATCATGCGGTTCGGTACGCCCGCGCAGCGAGAACGCCTGCTGCCGGGAATTCGCAGCGGTGACCACCTGTGGTGTCAGTTGTTCTCCGAGCCGGAGGCCGGTTCGGACCTGGCGTCGTTGCGGACCAAAGCCCGCCAGGACACCGATGGCTGGCTTATCGACGGCCAGAAGGTGTGGACGTCCGCGGCCGCGGTCGCCGACTACGGCCTGCTGATCGCTCGGACCGGGGATGAGCGTCACAAGGGTTTGACCGCGTTCGTCGTGGACATGTCGTTGCCTGGCATCACTGTGCGTCCGTTGCGGCAGATGGACGGCGAGAGCAAGTTCAACGAGGTGTTCTTCACCGGGCTGCGGTTGCCCGTGGAGGCGGTGCTCGGTGCGGTCGGTCAGGGCTGGTCGGTGGCCACCGCCACGCTCGGGCAGGAGCGGCTCTCGCTGGGTGCCCAGGCGGTCGGGATGTTCGAGGCGTTGCGCACGGTCGCGGATGCCGCGCGCGACCGCGATCGGCTCGATCCGCTGTTGCGCGACAGGATCATTCGCCTGTGGGCCAGGATCTGGTTGTTGCGCGATACCTGGTTGCGCGCGGTCGGCACCGACCCCGAACCGAGTTCGTCGGCCTTCTCGGTGCTGAAACTGATGAGTTCGGAAATCTACCGGGACCTGGGTGATCTGGCGACCGCCGCGCTAGGGGTAGACGCACTCGTTGCCGGGGCGCCTCTGGTACAGCGCATGCTGGTCGGCCGC
Organism: Nocardia miyunensis NBRC 108239; assembly: GCF_001613065.1. Lineage (GTDB taxonomy): Bacteria > Actinomycetota > Actinomycetes > Mycobacteriales > Mycobacteriaceae > Nocardia > Nocardia miyunensis. The sequence goes on along the minus strand of NZ_BDBQ01000001.1, from coordinate 296,268 downwards.
GCGCAGACCATTTTAGGGGGGACCAGCGAGATTCAACGCAATATCCTGGCCGAACGTGTGCTGGGGCTGCCCCGATGACACCGCTCGCCGAACTCGTTCGGCCCGGCGCGACCGTTGCGGTCGGTGACGGTTTCGGCGCGCCGCGCGGTATCTCGGCGGAGTTGAGCGCTGCCGCCGCGGCGGCCGGGGGAGTGCGGCTGATTCTCGGCTGGCTGCCGAAACCCGATGCGGCGCTGGATTTTTCGGCCTTCGACGAGGTTGTCACCGTCATGCCGGGGTGGGGACTGCGTGACGGTGTGGCCTCCGGTGCCGTGCGGTTTCCGCCGGTTCGGCTGTCTACGATTCCGGCGCTCCTGCACGGTGCGTGGCGACCCGACCTGCTTATCGCGAGCGTGGTCGGCGCCGGGAGGGGATTCATCTTCGGTAGTGAGATTTCGTGGCAGCGCGCGGCTATCGATGCCGGTGCCGTGGTTGCCGGAGTGCTCGCGCACAGCAGGCCACGCTGCGATGCAGGCCCGGCGCTGCCGCCGGATCAGGTAATCATGGTCGGGGAGAGTACCGCTGCGCCGCTGGCGCTCGCCCCCTATCGGCCCGGACCCGAACACGCGGCGATCGCGCGGAGGCTGGCGCCGTTGATTCCGGCCGGGGCGCGGCTGCAAGTGGGGCCGGGTCCGGTGGCTACCGCGCTGCTCGCGGAATTGTCCGTACCGGTGCGCATCGATTCCGGGATGCTGCCGGATCCGGTGGTAGAGCTCGCCGAACGCGGTCTACTGCAAGAGAATCCGACCTGTACCTATCTGGCCGGTGGCCCTCGGCTTTACGCGTGGGCCGACGGCCGGCCGCTGCTGCGTTCGATCGAATACACCCACGACATCGGCCGCCTGTCGGCCGACCGGTTCTTCGCCGTGAACACCGCGATCGAGATCGACCACGACGGGCAGGTCAACGTCGAGGGCACCGCCGCCGCGGTGCTCGGCGGCATCGGCGGCCACGGTGACTATGCCACCGCGGGCGCCCGATCCATCGGTGGGCTCAGCATCATCGCGATGACGACCGCACACGGCGGGAGATCCACCTTGGTGCCCACGCTCTCGTGCCCGGTCAGCACACCGTCCCATGACGTCGACATGGTCGTCACCGAGGTCGGTGGGGTCGACCTGCGGGGACTGTCCAGACCGGAGCGCCGAGCCGCGCTCGTCGACCTGTGGAGTCGAAATCGGGAACTGCCGCAACACCGTTCACGCGCCGGGCACACAGACTCGCTCTGAACCTGTAGTTCGCTCGTCGCGACCACTGTTGTTCGCAGCTCACGATCGGTTGCCGAGCAGGAAGTCCGCGGTCAGCAGGCGGTGGATCTCGTTGGCGCCTTCGACCAGCTGAAACACCTTGGCGTCGCGGTAGATTCGGGATACCCGGTATTCCGGTGAGGTGCCGTAGGCGCCGTGTATCTGTACCGCGTCGGTGGCGACTCGCTGCAGCACGTCGCTGGCGTACTGCTTGGCCATCGACAATTGGGCCCGTGCCCGGTCGCCGGTGTCGAGCAATCGCGCCGCGGCATGTGTCAGCAGGCGGGCGGTGACCACCCCGGTGGCCATATCGGCGAATTTGGCCTTGGTGAGCTGGAATTCGGCGATCGCCTGGCCGAACACCACCCGGTCCTTGGCATAGCGCAGGCTGTCCTCGAGGGCGGTGTGGGCCTGGCCGACCGCGCGTGAGGCCACCGCCAGCCGCCCGCTCTCGACCGCGGACATGGCGATCGCGAAGCCCTGCCCCTCGGCGCCGATCAGATGATCGGCGGGCACACGGACCTGATCGAGGAAGACGTCGCCGGTGCAGATGGAGCGGAAGCCGAGTTTGTCCCGATAGGGCCGCAGGGTCAATCCCGCACTGTCGGTGGGGATGATGAACGCGCTGATGCCCTTGCGGCCCAATGCTTTATCCCGGGTAGCGAAGGTGATGAGAAAGTCGGCGCTGTCCAGGTTGGAGATCCATGCCTTCGCGCCGGACAGGACGAAGCCGTCCCCGTCGACGCGGTAGGTGGTGGTGATACCCGCGACGTCGCTGCCGGAGCGAGGCTCGGTGACGCCGCCCGCGCCGAACAGCTCACCCTGCGCCAGCGGCCGCAGCCAGCGCTGCTTCTGTTCCTCGGTGCCGAAGCGGAGCAGCCCGGCGCCGACCAGACTCGACGGCATACTCATGTAGACCGCGGCGATGTGGTCGATCCGGGCCATTTCCTCGATGACGAGCGAATAGGTCAGGTGGTCCAGACCCATCCCGCCGTATTCTTCGGGAACCAGTCCGCCCAGCAGGCCGAGTTTGCCCATCTCGGTGAGGATTTCGCGCGGGAAGCGCTCCTCGGCATTGGCTTCGGTGACCAGCGGAGCGACCCGGTCGGCGGCGAATTCGCGCACCATCGACTGCAGGTCGCGCTGCTGTTCGGTCAGTGGCGTGCAGTCGGCCAACACGGGGATGTCTGGCATGGGGCCCTCCGGAGTGCTCGAAGAATCGACAGCTGAAGAATTAGCATATTTAGATAACTAATTCTACTATAGGGTGACCTGGTCCACCGTCGCGGCCCGGCAACCGGCGCGAGTGCGCGGCGGCGGCCGGGCCGACGGACGATCGGATCGAGACAAGGAGCAAATATGAATCTGGCCGACAGTGTGGTCTTGGTGACCGGTGGTGCGGGCGGTCTCGGCGAGGCCGTTGTCCGGGAGGTCGCTGCCGCGGGAGCCGCGGTGGTCATCGCCGATCTCGCCGACGAAAAGGCCGAGAAGCTCGCTGCCGACCTCGGTTCCAGGGCGAAGTATGTCCGAACCGACGTCACCGACGAGGACAGCGTGCGCAATGCGGTGGCCGAGGCCGGAAAACTGGGTACCTTCCGCTTCGCGGTGGTTGCCCACGGTGGTTTCGGTGTCGCGGAGAAGGTAGTCGGCAAGGACGGCGAGTCCGCGAGCCTGGCGGGCTTCACCAAGACCGTCGATCTGTACCTGACCGGCACCTACAACGTATTGCGCATCGCGGCGGCGGCCATCGCCAAGACCGACCCCGACGAGGACGGGCAGCGTGGCGCCATCGTCGCCACGGCCAGCATCGCCGCCTTCGAGGGCCAGATCGGCCAGATCGCCTACTCGGCGGCGAAGGCGGGTGTGGTGGGCATGACCATCGTGGCCGCCCGTGACCTGGGCTCACTGGGCATCCGGGTGGTCACCATCGCGCCGGGCACCATGCGCACGCCGATCATGGAGTCGGTCGGCGAACAGGCCCTGGCCAAATTCGCCGCGAACATCCCGAATCCGAGGCGGCTCGGAAAACCGGAGGAATACGGCGCGCTCGCCCGGCACATTCTGGAGAACGCCTACATCAACGGCGAGACCATCCGGCTCGACGGCGCGCAGCGGTTCACCCCACGGTAAACAGATCGGACAGGAGCTCGATGTCGAAGCAAATTCCCCTTGCGCCAGGACTTTTCACCTGGCCTGCGGACGAACCGGCACTGCTGGGCGGCCGGTGTGCGTCGTGCGGTCATGTGGCGTTCCCGGTCGGGAAGTACTGCCTGGCTTGTGGCCACGCCGACGTGGCCGCGATCGAACTGCCTCGGCGCGGCCGGTTGTGGACGTTTACCACTCAGCAGTTCCGGCCCCCGGCCCCGCCGTATGCGGGTGCGGACAGTCCGGAGACGTTCATGCCCTACGGGGTGGGCTATGTGGAGCTACCCGGGGCCTGCAAGGTCGAAAGCCGGCTCACCGAGGCCGATCCGGCCGCACTGTCCATCGGCCAGGAGATGGAGCTGGTCGTCGTGCCGTTCGGTACCGCGCCGGATGGCAATCAGACAGTCACATTCGCTTTTCGGCCGGTTTAAGGAGTAATGCTGTGGACGTTGCGATCGTGGGTGTGGGGTTGCATCCATTCGGGCGCTATGAAGGGAAGTCGGCGCTGGAGATGGGCGCCGACGCGGTCCGGGAGGCGCTGGCCGACGCCGGTGCCGAGTGGCGCGATGTGCAGTGCGCGTACGCGGGCAGTATGGAGGTCACCAACCCGGAGGCCGTCGTCGGACTGCTCGGGCTGACCGGCATTCCGGCGCGCGCGGTACTGAACGGGTGTGCCACGGGCAACACCTCGTTGACCATGGCGGCCCAGGCGATCGCCAGCGGTGAGCATGATCTCGCCATCGCGATCGGGTTGGACAAGCATCCCCGCGGGGCCTTCGCCGCCGATCCGTCGGTGTCCGGGCTTCCCGGCTGGTACGGGGAGGCCGGCATGTTCCTGACCACGCACTTCTTCGGTATGAAGATCACCAGGTATATGCACGACCACGGCGTGAGCGCCGCGACCCTGGCCAAGGTGGCGGCGAAGAACTTCCGCAACGGCGCGGCCAATCCGCGGGCGTGGCGGCGCAAGCCGATCTCCGAAGCGGAGATCCTCGCCTCGACGGTGGTGAATCACCCGCTGACCCAGTACATGTATTGCTCACCGGACGAGGGTGCGGCGGCGGTGCTGCTGTGCCGGGCGGATCAGGCGCACAAGTACACCGACAAGCCGGTGTACCTACGGGCCAGCGCCCTGCGCAGCCGGCGGCTGGGCGCGTTCGAATTGCTCAGCCCCTCACTGCCGCTGGACTCGGTGCCGAGCCCCACGGTGGATGCCTCCCGTGCGGCCTACGAGCAGGCAGGCATCGGACCCGAGGACGTGGACCTCGCGCAGTTGCAGGACACAGACGCGGGCTCGGAGGTCATCCATATGGCAGAGAACGGCTTCTGTGCCGACGGCGAGCAGGAACAGTGGCTGGCGGAAGGCTGTACGGAGATCGGTGGGCGGCTTCCGGTGAACACCGACGGCGGCCTGATCGCCAATGGTGAGCCGGTCGGCGCCTCGGGCCTGCGCCAGGTGTACGAAATCGTCACCCAGCTGCGGGGACGGGCGGGGGACCGGCAGGTTCCGGGCGATCCCAGGGTTGGCTACGCCCATTTGTATGGCGCGCCGGGAACTGCGGCTGTGGCGATCCTCAGCATTTGACCGTGATTCAAGTCATATAGTTAAATAGATTGAATCATTTTGAGGAGTAGTAATGCCACTTCAGCCTTGGATGAAGCTCATTTCGGTGGACGATCACCTGATCGAACACCCGATGGTCTGGCAGGACCGGCTGCCCGCCGCACTTCGTGAGCGAGGTCCGCGAATCATCGAGATTCCGCGTGAGGGCCTGCCGCCGATCCAGTCCTGGGAATACGAGAGCCGGCCGTACCCCTACATCGGACTCAATGCCGTCGCGGGTAAGAAACCCGAGGAGTACGGGCTCGAGCCGGTCCGCTACGACGAGATGATCCCCGGCTGCTACGACCCGAAGGCTCGCCTGGCCGATATGGATATCGACGGAGTGGAGGCCATGATGTGCTTCCCGTCGTTCCCCCGGTTCTGCGGCACCGTATTCCTCGAGGCCGAGGACAAAGATCTGGCGCTGCTGTGCGTCCGGGCCTACAACGACTTCGTACTCGATGAATGGTGCGCAGCCGGGCCGGGGCGCTTGATTCCGGTGGTCATTCTCCCGCTGTGGGACGCGCAGGAGGCGGTGCGCGAGATTCACCGGACCGCGGCCAAGGGTGCCAAGGCGATCACGTTCCCCGACCTTCCGCACGCTCTCGGACTTCCCTCGGTGCACAGTGATTTCTGGGATCCGATCTTCTCCGCCGCGGAGGAGACCGGCATGCCTTTGTGTCAGCACTTCGGCAGTGGGGGAGCCACATCGATCCCGCAGGTCGCGGCCGACGCACCGTTCGCTGTGATGATCAACCTGATGGGCACCAACAGTATGCACGCGACCGCGGACTGGATGTTCTCGCCGGCGCTGCACAAACATCCCAACCTGAAGATCGGCCTGTCCGAGGGTGGTATCGGATGGATGCCCTACATCGTCGAGCGTGCCGACTACGTGTGGCGGAAGCATCGCTACTACCAGAACATCAACCAGGAGGTTCCGCCTTCGGAGTTGTTCGAGCGGCACTTCCACGGCTGCTTCATCGAGGATGACTTCGGGATCGCCAACCGGCACGTCATCGGCGTCGACCGGATCACCTGGGAGTGCGATTATCCGCATTCGGACTCGTTCTGGCCGGCAAGTCGCAAGCGCGCCGAGGAGACGTTCGCCAGTGTGCCCGATGACGAGGTGCACAGGATCGTCGAGTTGAACGCTCGCCGGTTCTACAACCTGCCCGCGGCTGCCCCGGCGCCCGTGGGCGCGGCGAACTGAGTCCGCGATGAGTCACGACCAGCAGATCGCCGCGGACGATTGGACCGATACCGACCTGCTGACCAAACAGGAGGCCGCCGAACGGCTCGACGACGAGATCGTGCTCGCCACAAGCGAATTGGCGAAACTGAACACGGTCGGCGGTGATGCCGCCGCCGCCGTCGAGTTGCTGACCCGGCGGCTGGCGGCCATGCAGGACGCCCGCGACGCACTGAGCCGCTGATCTCGCTGCGGCGCTCGACCCGGCCGGGTCGAGCGCCGCAGCGTATTCCCCTGCCGGTTCGCCGCGCGGCGGCACTGCCACGGACTCGGCGGCAGATAGAAATCAACTTTAATATGTAGATCATCTATCGTTTTGGTTGATGGCTGGAGGTAAGCGTGGCAGTCGAGAAGACAACCGGGTTGCCGCGTAACGCGCGGTCATCCCCGGGCGGTGCTACTCAGCGGGTTCGTGTGCCGAAGATGGCCGAACTCGTCGCCGCCGAGCTGCGCAAGCAGATCATTCGGGGCGAGTTGCCCGAAGGCGAGGCATTGTCGTCGGAGACGGAGCTGATGAACCGGTTCGGTGTGTCGCGGCCGACCTTGCGGGAGGCATACCGGGTATTGGAGTCCGAACGGCTGATCGTCATCCGCCGCGGCGCCAACGGCGGGGCTCGCGTGCAGCCGCCGCGCCGCGAAGTCGCCGCTCGCTACGCGGGTTTCATCCTCGAGTACCAGGGCGCATCGGTCAGGGACGTCTACGAAGCCCGCGCCGCGCTGGAGGTGCCCAGCGTCGGCCGGTTGGCGCGGGGTCGGTCCGAGGCCGACCTCATCCTGCTCACCGAGGCGCTCGACCGCTATGACAGCGAATATGATCCGCAGGGGTCGATCCGGCTGCACGGCGAATTTCACCAGTTGGTGGTCCGGCTGGCCGGTAACGAGACCCTGACGCTGCTGTCGGAGATGGTGCATCACATCATCGAGACCGCCAACGTGACGTTGCGGCCCAATGTCGGTCCCTCCGCTGAGCGCGCCCGGCGCAGCACCAGCAGAACCCACCGCAAGCTGGTCGAGCTCCTGCGGGACAGGGATGCGGGTGCGGCCGAGGAGCTGTGGCACCGCCACCTCGGTGAAGCGGAGGGCTATGTCCTGGGTGACGACGCGGCGGCCAGCGTGCTCGATCTGCTCGCCTGAGCGGTCACAGCCGACCGTCGCGGCGCAGTTCCTGGTGCACCCATTCCGGTGATCGCCGTTGCTTGAAAGCCTGGAACCCTTCCAAGGCTTCGGGTCCGGCGAGGCTGGCCTCCATGGCGATCCGGGCGAAGTGCCCGAGATAGCCGTCGAGGCTGGCCTTGATCTCGCGCCTCGCCGCCGGGGCGGTTCGGCAGATCTGGGCCAGCGCGTCGGTTGCGGCACCGCGAAGTTCGTCGTGCGGCACGACCCGCGAGATGATGCCCCAGTCCAGCGCTTCCTGTGCCGATAGCGTGCGGCCGGTGAGGAGCAGGTCACGGGCGCGCACGGCGCCGACGACGCGCGCCAGCACCTGGGCATAGTAGGTATCGGCGATGCCGCGCAACAGCTCCGGAACCCGGAAGGTCGCGCGGTCGCTGACCACTGCCAGGTCACTGCACATCGCGATCATCAGGCCACCGCCTTGGCACAGGCCGTTCACCGCGCACACCACGGGCTTGGCCGAGCGGCGCAGCGTATCGAACGGTGTGACGTCCATGCCGAGCGTCGCTTCGAAGTCCAGCCAGTCGTCGACACCGCGCTTGCCGAGGTCACCGCCCGGGATGAAAACCTCACCCATACCGGTCAAGAGCAGGCCGGCCAGGTCGGGGTCGCGTTCGACGCGATTGATCGCGTACCGGAGTCCGAAGTACATCGCCGGTGTCAACGCGTTGCGAGCCTCGGGCCGGTCCACCGTGCAGACCCCGAATACGCCGTTACGGTCGAACCGCACGTAGGGGGTGCCGAGCCAGTCCCCAGACGGTGGTCTGGGTTGCGCGTTCCCGGGCATGATCGTGCCTCCGTCGACGAGATTGGTCCTGATACAGTTAACTTATTCTGCTATATGAGGATCGGTTGCGCCAGTGCCTCACGTGAGTTCGGAAAGTGGGTAATCCATGTCGGATTTGACCAGTGCGGCACCCGCGGGAGTGGATCCTGTGATCTACCGCGGCATCGCCGATCTCGAGGCCGCGATGGGGCGCGAGCTCGGCCCCACCTCATGGTTCACCGTGGGCCAGGACCGAATCGACGGCTTCGCCGACGCGACCGAGGATCATCAGTGGATCCACGTCGACCCGGCGCGGGCTGTGGACGGTCCGTTCGGCGCCACCGTCGCCCATGGGTTCCTGACGCTGTCGCTGGTGCCGTACTTCGTCAACTGTCTGCGCCGGATCGAGGGGGTGCGGATGGGGGTGAACTACGGGCTGGACAAGGTTCGTTTTCCCGCGCCGGTGCGGGTTGGCAGCCGTATTCGGGCGCGCACCACCATGATTCGTCTCGATCATGTAGCGGACGACGCCGTCCAGCTCGTCACCCGGACGACCGTGGAGGTCGAGGGTGACGGCAAGCCGGGATGTGTCGCCGATCTCGTCAGTCGCTACTACTTCGACCGAGGTGACTCTCGCCGCCTGACTTGACAGTTCCATCATATCGCTGTCGCTGCTCTGTAGTGGATGATCGGCGATCAACAAGCATTAACTTGACACTTTCGTCAAAAATGGCTTACGGTGAGTGACGAGCCAGTTGTCACATTCGGATAGGGGATTTTCCGTGACCCAGTTCACCGACGCGCCGATCTTCGACGCGGACACGCATATGTACGAGACTCCGGACGCGCTGACCCGCCATCTGCCTGAGAAGTACCACCGCGCAGTGCAATTCGTGAAGGTCGGAAACGCGACTCGGATCGCGATCCTCGGCCGGATCACCGAGTACATTCCGAACCCGACGTTCGACCGAGTGGCCGCGCCGGGATCGTGGGAGAAGTTCTTCTCCGGCCGGAACGCCGAGGGCAAATCGCTGCGGGAACTGTCGATCGGCATCGACGCCGAGCCCTCGTTCCGGCAACCCGGACCCCGCATCGCGGAGCTCGACCGTCAGGGAGTGGACGAGGCGCTGGTCTATCCGACGCTGGCCAATCTGGTCGAGCATTCCGCCGCCGAGGACCCCGAGCTGGTGGCCGCGATGATCCACGCGTTGAACCGGTGGATGTTCGATACCTGGGGCTACACCCATCAGGGCCGGTTGTTCATGACGCCGGTGATCAGCGCCGGCATGGTCGATGCTGCCCGGCGCGAGCTGGCCTACGTCGTGGAGAACGGGGCGAAGGTGGTGTTGATGAAGCCCGCACCGGTGAAGGGCCTGCGCGGCTGGCGCTCGCCAGCGCTGCCGGAATTCGACCCGTTCTGGAACGACGTCGAACAGGCCGGGGTCCCGGTGGTGTTCCATGCCAGTCAGCCCCCGCTGGACGACTACATCAACCAGTGGGAGCCGCCGGAGACCAACAGTCATCTGGAAATGAGCGCGTTCCGGTGGATCGCGTTGGGGCACCGAGAAATCGCCGACATGATGACCAGCCTGATCTGCCACGGGACGCTCACCCGGTTCCCGAAGTTGCGCATTGCCAGTGTGGAGAACGGCAGCGCCTGGATCGGACCGCTGTTCGACGATTTCGAGGCCACGTACGCCAAGATGCCGCAGGCATTCGAGGAACATCCCCACGAAGTGTTCCGCCGCAATATCTGGGTCAGTCCGTTCTGGGAGGGCAAGGTTGCCGATGTGGTGCGGACGGTCGGTTGGGACCGGGTGCTTTTCGGCTCCGACTTCCCGCACCCGGAGGGCCTGACCGAGCCGCGCGGTTTCTACGAGTACGCCGAGGGCATGGACGAGCGGCGAACCCGGGACTTCATGGGCGACAACGCCCGCCGTCTGCTCGGCCTGCCCGTGCGTAATCCCGCCGGAGACAGCGTGCCCGTCCTCGTGTAAATGAAATACGTTGTGTCACGCCGCGGTTCGACCGTCGGTGCGGCAAAGGTCGGGTTCACGGCCCGTCGGCCCGGTGCGTGCGTGCGCGCCGAGAAAGGTGTGAGATGTCGCTGGAGTCGGCACCGGTCGCGTCGTCGACCCTGCTGGATCTGCTGGAGGTGGAGCAGATCGATCGGAATCTGCACCGCTCGGTCCTGGTTTTCGACGAACCGTTCGCGTTGTACGGCGGCCAGGTCGCCGCGCAGGCGCTGCTCGCCGCCGGGCGCACGGTGCCCGGCAGCCGGCTGCCGCATTCACTGCATTGCTACTACCTGCGCGGCGGCAGCGCGGCGCGGCCGGTGCTGTACCGGGTCGACGAGGACCGCGACGGCCGATCCTATTCGGCGCGCCGGGTGACCGCGTTGCAAGACGGTGAGGTCATTTTCACGATGTCCGCGTCGTTCGCGGTGGCGCGGCCCGGCGCGGACCACGAGGTCGAGGCGATGCCCGATGTCGCCGGACCGGAGACACTGCCCGAGTGGGAATTCGAGCGCATGTGGTCGATGCAGGCGAGGGTGCCACCGCGGCGAACCCCCGCCACGCCGTGGCCCAGTCTGTTCTGGGCCCGCAGTGCGATCGACCTGCCGGACTCGCCACTCCTGCATGCCTGCGTGCTGACCTACCTGTCCGACACATCGAGCGGTCTGGTGGATGTGCCCGGCGGCGCGGAGTGGGCAGGTTCGACTCTCGACCACGCCGTCTGGTTCCATCGACCGGCGCGGCTCGACGAGTGGGTGCTCGTGGACTTGCTCCCACAGACGGTCGCCGCGGGCAGGGGCCTCTACACCGGGACGATCCGCCGGACCGACGGCGTCACGGTGGCCACTCTGGCCCAGGAGTCCCTGTTCCGGGAACCGCCCGCCGGTGCGAGCTTGCCGAGGATCTGAGCTACTGCTCGAATCGAAACAGGATGCGCCGCCGGGTATCCGGCGGCGCATTCGCTCGTTCGGCGCGACACCTGTCAGGGTGTGTTCTTGTCCGCGGACAGTACGGCTGGCGCCGCGCGCCAGTCCTCCAGGCCGTAATCGACTGTGCCGACGTAGATTTCGCCGCGTGACACCTCGCTCCAATGCGCGTGATTGAGCTGGTGGATCGTGAAGCAGGCATCGAGGGCCGTGGTGAAGCCCATGGCATCCTGTGCCTGGTTGACCGAATCCTTGATCAGCATGGCCGCCATCGAGGGGACTTTGCCGACGCGGGCCGCGAATTCGACCGTTCGCTCGGAGAGGCTGTCGGCGGGGAAGACCTTGCTCACCATGCCGAGCGCGTATGCCTGTTCGGCGTCGATCGAATCGCCGGTCAGCAGCAGCTCCTTCGCCTTACGCGGGCCGAATTCCCAAGGGTGGGCGAAGTATTCGACACCGCACATCCCCAGTCGGGTGCCGACCACATCGGCGAAGACGGTGCCCTCGGCAGCCACGATGAGATCGCAGCACCAGGCCAGCATGAGCCCGGCCGACAGGACACTGCCGTGCACCTGCGCGATGGTGATCTTGCGCAGCTGCCGCCAGCGTTTGGTGTTCTCGAAGTAGTAGTGCCACTCCTGTCGAACCCGCCACTCGGCGCCGTCGAGAGTGCTTCCGTTGCATTGGAAACTCGGATGCTGGTCCGGCCCTGGTTCGCGTTCGGCGACGCTCTCGGTGGTACCCAGATCGTGTCCGGCGGAGAATGCGGGCCCCGCACCGCGCAGAATCACCACCCGTACCGTGTCGTCGGATTCGGCGCGTTCGAAAGCCTCGCCCAATTCCACGAGCATGCCGCGGTTCTGTGCATTGCGCGCCTGCGGCCGGTTCAGGGTGATCCGCGCGATGCGGCCCTGTTCGAGGGTTTCGTAGTGAATGTACCGGTAACTCATTCCGATGCCTTTCCCGGCGTGTGCTGGATGCGCAGCGCCTTCTTGTCGATCTTTCCGGTGGGCAGGATCGGCAGGTGGTCCACGACGATCACGGATTTCGGCGCTTTGTAGGAGGCCAGCCGCTCGGCGACGTGGGAACGCAGCGTGGCGGTGTCGATCTGCGCGCCGGCGGCGGGCTCGACGATCGCGCAGACCGCCTCGCCCCAGCGTGGGTCCGGGATACCGATCACCGCGCACCGCGCCACCGTGGGGTGCGCGGTCAGGGCGTCCTCGACCTCGAGAGAGTAGATGTTCTCGCCGCCACTGATGATCATGTCCTTCTTGCGGTCGACCAGATGTAGCAGGCCCTCTTCGTCCAGGACGCCGACGTCGCCGGTGCGGCACCACCCGTCGCGCAGTGTCGCAGCGGTGGCCGCGGAATCGTTCCAGTAACCGCGAAATGCGGTGGGGGATCCGACAACGATCTCGCCCGCGGTGCCGGTCGGGCAGCCCTGCCCGAAATCGTCGACGATACGAACCGTGGTGTCGGGGAACGGATGTCCGACCGAGGCGAGCCGGCGCTCGCGCGTGCGGCCCTTGCCGAGATGGAATTCGCGCGCCAGTCCGGAGGTGATCACCTCGGTCTGGCCGTAGAGGTTCAAAAATCCCGCTCGCGGCATCGCGGACAACGCGGCGGACAGGGTGGTCGAGGTGATGGGCGCCGCTGAATACACCACCGTTTCCACGGTGGCCAGCGCGTCGGAGTCGCCGGCGGCGTCCAGGACGTTCTGGAGCATCGTCGGTGCAAGATGCAAAATCGTGACCGCATCGGCGGAAACCGCCGCGAGCACCGCTGCCGGATCGAACTGCCGATGCAGCACAGCAGTGCCGCCTCGTGCGTGTACACCGAGCCCGATCGCCATCGCACCGATATGGAACATCGGCATCGTCAACAGCACGCGATCCGTGCTGCCGGTGCGCATTTCGCCGTTCATGATGGCCGCGCACGAATACAGTTCGCGTTGACCGATCATGCAGCCCTTGGGTCGCCCGGTGGTTCCGCTGGTGTAGATCAGGCAGGCCAGATCGTCCGGCCGGGCCGTGAACGGCAGGTCCGATGCGCGGCCCCCGGCGACGAAGTCGGCATAGGCCGTGACGTCCGCACGCCGGGACGGGCCGAAGGACACGACCAGTTCCAGGTCCAGCTCGGCGCGCACGGCATCGACCACGGGCAGGTACTCCGGATCGACGAAGAGCACTCGCGGTGCCGCATCGGCGAGGATGCGCCGTACCTCGGGCGCGGCCAGCCGGAAGTTCACGGTGGCCACGACCAGGCCGCTCAACTGCCCGGCGGCCAGGACCTCGCCGAATTCGACGCTGTTGCGGCAGAATACGGCGATTCGATCCTGGCGCCGCAGACCCACGTCGGCGAGCGCGGCCGCCACGGCGGTGGCTCGCGCGTGCAACTCGCCGTGGGTGATGCTCCGCCCCTGGGACATGTACGCGGGCACATCGGCGAAACGGACAGCATTGTGCTGGATGGTGTCGGCGAGACAGTGCTGGGTCGGCACGAGCGGCTCCGATGGGCTCGATGAATCGAAAGAGGACTCCGGCAGAGCACCTCGAAATATATTTGACGATAATGCCAAACGAGACCTGCGTGCAGCAAGTACGGTGGTGTCGAAAGATCGAGATCGCGCAAATGCTATCGAAGAGAGACTATTTTAGATAGTATTTGACAATGACGTCAAGTAAGGAACATGGAGGCGGATCGCGTGCCCGCGCCGCGCGAGCGGTGGCGGACCGTGCCGGTGTGGCTGTCGTATGCGTCGAATGCCAGAACGGGGTGATCGGCCCGGATTCGGTGCTGCCGGCGCTCGCCGCCGACGCGCGGGCGGTCGTGGCCGGGATCAGCAGGCTGGTGACCGGCGCCAGGGCCGCCGGTATCGCGGTGGTACACGCGACATTCGAGGGGTTCCTCGGCGGTGGTTCGGCCGGGCAGGCGCCGTTGTGGCGGGCCTTGGATGGATCCGGTCGATGGCAGCCCGGTCACCTGGCCACGCAGGTCGTCGCGGATGTGTTCGATCCGGCCGATGTGGTGCTTCCCCGGCATCACGGACTGTCGCCCACGCGCGGTACGGAACTGCTTCCGGTGTTGCGTAGCATGGGAATTCACACCGTAGTGCTAGCGGGCGTCTCGCTGAACGTGGCATTGCCACTCACCGCGGCCGACGCGACCCAGGACGGCTTCCGGGTGGTGGTCGCGCGCGACGCTGTGATGGGCACTCCGGCCGAGTATGCCGAGCAGGTGCTGCGCAACACGATCGCGATGCTCGCCGATGTCGTCACGGTCGATGATCTGACCGCCGCCTGGTCCGCGTCGGCGGTGCGGGCATGACCGGGGAGTACGGCGTAGCGGTCGACGCGGATGTGCGTCCGGTATATCCGCCCGAACGCGCGCATGCCGTATTGCACTGCAATATCAACACTCTCGCGCTGGACCGGGCCACAGCCTTTCACATGCTGGCGTTCGGTATGGACCCCCGCATGCGGTCGGTCGGCACTGACGACGACTCGGCCGTGATGGGGCTCGGCAGCAGTACGGCGAGCACCACGACATTTCTCTACGATCGGCGCGGTCCGCGAGCCGCGCCGGCCCTCGAGCTGGTCGGGTGGACCCGCCCAAGGACAGAGCCCGCCGAGCCTCGGTTGGCGCCGTCGGGTTTCCTCGCGCTCGGCTATCGTGTCGCCTCGCTGGAGATCTTTCAGGCCAGGTTGGCGGCGATCGGGTTCGCCGCCACGGAGGCCGCCGGGGGTGTGCCGGTGCGCGGTACGCTGCGTCGGGCGCTCCGGCTGACCGATGTCGACGGGGTCGTGGTCGAAATTGCCGAGATCCCTTCGGCAGCAGACGATCCCAGCCGAGCAGTCCTGTTGTCGCACCAGCGTATGCGGTGTTCGGATCTGACCGCCACCATCGCCTGGTACGGCGGCCTCGGCTGGGAGGTCTGGGCCCGCGGCGAGGGTGCTCAGGGGTCGACGGCATCCCTGGTGCTGCCCGAGGATCCGACATTCTCGCTCGAGTTCGAGCAGCTGCCGCAGGCCGCCGGGGCGCCCCGGCCGGCGAATACCCAAGGGCTGTACCGGATTGCGCTCGCCGTCGACGATGTCCGGGAGGCCCACGCCGCGCTGGTGCGCAATGCGGTGCTGGGTGTGGTGCCGGACCCGGTGACTTTCCCGATGCCCGACATTCCGACCGGCGGGTTCACCGTGCTGTTTCTGACCGATCCGGACGGAGCGGTCGTCGAGCTGGTCGAGCGGCCGCGGTCGACGGTGAGCCGACCGCGGGAACCGCGCTGACCGTTCAGATTTCGACCACCCGGAGCAGGTCGGCGCCACCCAGTAGGTCGGCGCCGATCTGCTCGGCCAGTTCGACGTGCCCGCCCAGCAGTAGATCCAGCGCCGCCGCGCGCGTGACCTGGCGATGCAGCGTGTGCTCCTGGGACAACCCCATCGCGCCGAAGACCTGGACCGTATGGCGCATCACGTCCGCCTGTGTCCGGCCCGCGCGCAACTTGGCCAGTTGCGCGGTCCGGGCGCCGCTGTCTTCGCCGGCGGTGTCGAGGGCCGCCTGCGCCGCCGCCACTGCGACGAAGGCTTCGGCGAGCCGGTGCCGGACGGCCTGGAATGCCGCCAGCTCCCGGCCGTATTGTCTCCGGGAGCTGGTGTGCGCGACCGCGGAATCCAGTGCGGCAGTGCAGATTCCGATGATCTCGGCGCACAGCGCGCGGTGCGCCGCCGCCACCGCACGCGGGCCTGCCGTCCCGGCTGCCAGCGGCTCGCTGTCCGGGATCCGCTCGATCCGTAGCCACTCCGATCCGGGATCGAAGCCGTGGATCGGCCGAGGTGTCACGAGGTTCGCGTCCACCAGGCCGATGTGCCCCGCCGCGTCGATGCTCACCAGTTCGGTGACGCCGTCCAGCGGTCCCAGTAACAGGTCGTATCCGGGATGCCGATAGAGCACGGCCCGGTTCGCCGTGCCGCGAGGCAGGACCGAGGTCAGCTCTCGCAGAACGACGTCATCGAGTAGCCGCGACACCGCCAGTGCCCGGCCTTGCTCGGTGAACAGCAGGTTGGTCGCCGTGGCGGGATCGCCCGTGGACACATCGTCCCAGCCCAGTTCGGCCAGCGCGGCCGACACACCCGATCCGTTCTGGTGCGCGGTGAAGACCTCACGCAGCGATCTGGTCAGCAATTGGATCGTGTCGGTATCGAATCCGGTTGCGGTACTGCTCATTTCGTGGCCTCCCTGGGCAGGCCGAGTACGTGATCGGCGATGATCGTGCGCTGTACCTCGGCGGATCCGCCGAGGATGGTCGCGGATCGGCTGTACCACCATTCGCTGCGCCACTGTGCCGCCGCAGCGGTGTCCTCGAAGACGAATCCGGGGCCGAGCAGGTCGCGACCGAT
Organism: Nocardia miyunensis NBRC 108239; assembly: GCF_001613065.1. GTDB lineage: Bacteria > Actinomycetota > Actinomycetes > Mycobacteriales > Mycobacteriaceae > Nocardia > Nocardia miyunensis. The sequence goes on along the minus strand of NZ_BDBQ01000001.1, from coordinate 279,706 downwards.
GTCGTACAGGAGGATTTCGGCACCCGCGAGAAGTATCTTGTCGACACTGGCCTCGGGACCGACGGTGGCGCCGGTCGCGAGCTGTCGCACGGTATCGGCGCTGCGCGCCCGTACCGTGACGAGTTGGGAATAGCACTCTGCGATCCGCTGCGCGGCGTCGGCAGGCAGGGTCCGTCCCGGATTCGTCGCGGCGAGCTCATCGCGCAGTTCACGCAGCCGTCGGAACGCTTCGGCGGCGGACATCCACGCGTACATCGCCCGCTCGTACTGCAGGAGATACATCGCGACCGCCCAGCCTTGGCCTTCGGCTCCGATCAGCCGGTCCGCCGGAACGACAGCGTCGTCGAAGAACTCCTCGGCCAATTCGTTGTCGCCGCTGGCCAGCGCTATCGGGCGGCGGGAGATGCCCGTGCCCTCGGCATCGACCATGATCATCGACAGGCCGCGGTGCCGTGATTCCGGGGTGCCGGTGCGGACCAGGCAAACCAGGCGGGTGGCGGTGGCGCCGTGGCTGGTCCACAGTTTCTGCCCGTTGAGTACGTAGTTGTCACCCTCGCGACGGGCTCGGCAGCGCAATGCGGCCAGGTCGCTGCCCGCCTCGGGCTCGGAAAAGCCCTGCCCCCACCATTCCTTGCCGCGCAGGTAGGCAGGCAGGTATTCGGCGGCGAGGTCGGGTGCGAAGCGTACGACCGGAGGGCCCAGTGTCTCGAGCATCAGGTGCGGCGTGGGGATCGGCAGGTCCGTGGCGGCCAGTTCGTCGTAGAGCACGGCTCGATGGCGTTCGTCGCCGCCGAGACCACCGGCCGACGTGGGCCAGCCGTACCGGTTCCAGCCCGCCTGATAGAGCTCACCCATCAGGGCTGCGTGGTCGGCGATGCGCTCCTCGGTGGTGGTGTAATGCTTTGTGCGCCAAGCCGACAGCGTCGGTTCACCGGTCAGGTACGCACGCAGCGCGGTCCGGTAGGCGGCCGGGTCCGATGCGAGCGCGTCGGTCATGACCGGCTCGGCTCCGCGGCACGTCGGCGGGAACGGTCGAGAAACCGGCGCACCAGCGCCTGGTGTTCGGCGGTGTCGAAGCTGGCGAATTCCTCGGCCAGCGCGTACTCCAGCACACCCGCCACCGCGCGCTTGAGATGCAGGTTGAGTGCGCGCTTGGTGCTCTGGACCGCCTGCGGCGGTTGGGCGGCAAGCTTGTCGGCCGTGCGCAACGCCTCGTCGAGCAGTGCTTCGTCGGCCACGGTGCGGTTGGCCAGCCCCAGGGCTACGGCTCTGTCGGCTGGGATGCGTTCGCTGGTAAGCAGGTACTCCTTGGCCTGCAGCATCCCCATCAGCATCGGCCAGGTGGGGGCGCCGCCGTCGGCGGCGGTCAGGCCGACACCGACGTGCGGGTCGGCCATGTAGGCGCTCTCGGCGATCAGCACGATGTCACTGCATGCGGCAAGGTTGCAACCGAGGCCCACCGCGGCGCCGTTGACCGCGGCGACCACCGGCAATGGGAAATCGAGCATTTCCTCGAGTAACCGGCGCGCCGCATCGATCTCTTTGCGCCGGCCGGGGCGATCGTCCCACAGCTCGACGAAGTGCTGAAAGTCGCCACCGGCACTGAATGCTCGCCCGGCGCCGGTGAGCACCACGGCGCGTGCCTCGATATCGGTGGCGATAAACCGCCAGACGCCGACGAGGGCGTCGTGCAGGGCCTCATTCGTCGCATTGAGCGCCTCGGGTCGATTCAGCGTGACGATCCGGACCGCGCCGCGGGATTCGATGAGCAATTCGGGGGCGAAAGGGTTCTGCATGGCTCTCCTACCGGTCCATCCCATACGTGACTCTCATCAGACCTCTACTTGACGAATATGTCAAATTTGGTGTGTGGATGTGCCCGGGAGGCGGCGGCGCGGCCCTCAGGCCGTGAGTATCGCCATCAGGAAATCGGTCGTGGTGCGGACGACATCGTCGGAATCCACTGGTAGCTGATGCTGGGTGCGGGTTAGGTACCAGGAGCGATCCAGCATCGCCTGAGCGCACAGTCCGAGTGCCTCCGGTGCGGCGGTGGGGTTCAGCTGGCGGCTGCGCAGATTCATTCCGAGTAGCCACACCACCCGCATCTGCATCCGGGTGCTGGCAATTCTGACGTCTTCGTCGGACGGCCCCGACTGGGCCGACAGGATGAAGGCCCCATGCTTGTCCATGAAGGCGAAATAGTCCCGTACCCAGGTCTCGGCGTCGATTCGGGTGCACGGCTGGGGAATGGTGTCCCAGCGCGCGACCACATCGAGCAGTTCGTGATAGGTCTCCTCGCCGAGGGTATTGAAGATCTCCCGCTTATCGCGGAAATAGGTGTAGAAGCCGGCCCGTGAGATCCCGCACACGTCTGTGATGTTGTTGATCCGGGTGCCCGCGTACCCGCGCTCCAGGAACAACTGCTTGGACGCCTCCAGGATGGCGTTGCGGGTACGAATCGCGCGTCGGCCCAGCCGTCCGTCTCCGGTGCCGTCGTCGGCTCCGCTGTTGTCGTCGTTGTCGAGTGCGGGCGCGGATGAATCGTTCATGATTTTGCCAGTGTAGGAGATCTCCGGTGCGAGATCGGGCAGTGTCGAACCGAACGCCGGCGGTTTTCCTGGACAGTTCCGTCAAGTGTGTCGGTCGATGGGTGCTGTCCTGCCGACGACACCGGTTCGAACGAGTCACGAATCCCGGTCGCCGACCTTGGTAACGATCCCGCTACCGGCATCGTCACGCACTCCGGCTCGCCGACCGGTCACGGCCGACCGTCGGCGGTTGGCGAACAATAGAGTTGGATAGGTGATAATAGTGGTATCAGCTGACCGATACCGGAGGAATTCATGTCTGCGATGCCACTGTCGACGTCGGTCGTCCGCGTGCCGAAGGCCGGTGAGATGGTGGCCGCTCAATTGCGCCGTCAGATCGTAACCGGGGAACTGCGCGAAGGCGACGCCCTGCCGTCGGAGACCGAACTGATGGAGCGATTCGGCGTTTCGCGGCCCACGTTGCGCGAGGCATTCCGAATCCTGGAGTCCGAGCAGGTTATTCAAGTGCGGCGCGGTGCGCGCGGCGGCGGCCGTGTGATGATGCCTGACGTTTCCGCGGCGGCGCGCTATGCCGGTACCCTGCTGCAGTATCGCAAGACCACCCTCGCGGACGTACACGAGGCGAGGGCGAATCTGGAGGTGGCCGCCGTGGCCACGCTGGCGCGCAAGCGAACCGCGGCCGATCTGCGGGCCCTCGACGATATGCTCGCGAAAGGCGAGGCGCTGCTGAGTGATCCGCCCGCGTTCGGCAAGGGCTACGATCTGGAGTTCCACCGCACGCTGATGCAGTTGGCGGGTAACCAGACGATGATCGTGCTGCTGGACATTGTCTCGACGATCATCGAAAGCCATGTCGAGAACTTTCTGCGTGAGCACCGCGGCGACCTCGGCGCGGAGTCCAAGGCGGCGGCAGCGCATCGCGCGCACGTCAAGCTCGTGCAATTGATCCGGGACAAGGATGCGGTCAAGGCGGAGACCTTTTGGCGCAAGCATCTGGCCCAGGTCAAGAACTTCATGATCGAGGACCCGGAGGAGTCCGTCCTCGACGTCCTGCCGTAGGAGTGCCGCAGGCAGCCGCGTGCGCCCGGCCGGGCACGCGGCTGCCGAACGCCGCGTCAGTCTCTATCCCGTCCGAGGACGGTGACCGCGGAGACCGCGGTGGGGCCGCCGATATTGTGCGCCAGGCCGATTCGCGCTCCGTCGACCTGGTTGGCGGCCGTGCCGCGCAGCTGTTCGAAGATCTCGAAGCACTGCGCCACGCCGGTGGCGCCCGGCGGGTGTCCCTTGGCCTTCAAGCCGCCGCTGGGGTTCACCGGCAGCGACCCGCCCACTGTCGTTGCGCCCGCCTCCACGAGTTTGTGCGCCCCGAACCGGTCGGCGAAGCCCAGATCTTCATAGCTGATCAGTTCTACACCCGTGAAGCAGTCGTGCACTTCGGCCACGTCGATGTCGCGGGGCGTCAGGCCGGCCATGGCATAGGCAGCCTTCGCCGCGCGCGTGGTGGCGGGGAAGGTGGTCATATCGGCCTTGTGCTGATGCATCACCCGATCGACGCCGAGTCCCACACCTCGGATCCACACCGGTCGATCGGTATAGCGGTCCACCACCTCTTCCGCGGCCAGCACCAGCGCCGCGGCGCCGTCGCTCTGCGGTGTGCAGTCGTACAGACCGAACGGCTCGACCACCATCGGCGCGTTGAGCACCTGCTCGACGGTGATCTCCTGCCGCAGTTGGGCTTTCGGGTTCGGCACGGCGTGGCGGTGGTTCTTCACCGCCACCATCGCCATATGCTCCCGGGTGGCGGGGGATTCATGCAGATACCGGCTCACGTGCAGCGCGAAGTTCGCCGGGGCGATCAGGCCGAGCGGATAGTCCCACGCCATATCGCGGGTCATGCCGGCCCACTCCCAGAATGTGTCCTTGCTCGCCGACTCCCGGACCTTGTCGGCGCCCATCACCAGCGCGACGTCGAATGCTCCGGAAGCGATCCCGTAGAGCGCGTTGCGAACGGCATCATTACCGGTGGCGCAAGCGTTTTCGACTCGAGTGATCGGGATGTCCAGCAGGCCGCAGCTATCGGCGAGGATTCCGGACGGGAATCCGTCGGTGGTGGAAAGCTCCCCGAACCAGGCCGCCTGAATATCGGATGTGGCGATGCCCTTGTCAATGCTCGCTGCGCATTCCGCGAAGGCCATCGGCAGCAGATCTTTGATACCCAGCCCGAAATGCTCGCCGAACGGCGTCATACCCGCCCCGACGACCGCGACCCTTCTCATGCGATCTCCTTCTGTGTGTGTGGCACGGCGTCCGGGACGAATGCGTATCCGTAGTCGGGAACCCCCGACCGCACCGCGACGCGGCGCAAGACCATGCGGCCACGGTCGTCGATGCTGATCGAACCCGGTTCGGCCGCGGTGGTTTTCGCCAGCGCACGGACCCCGACGTCGTCCAGTTCCACGATCACCAGCGAATACGGGCTGGGCAGGCCGGGCACCGGCACATGCACGGTGACCACGGTGTAGACGGTGCCGGTACGTGGCAGGTCCACGAGTTCGCCGCGCTCGACCAAGCGGCCGTCGGCATCGATCAGCGATCGCGGTGGAAATTCCAGGCTGCCCGTGGCGGGGTCACGCGAAGCCTGCCAGCGCAGCTTGGCATCGAATGCGCGCTCGTAGGCGGCCAGCGAGATGGGGATGTCGAGACCCGGCGCTCGAACCGTGCGCGGAGCCGGTCGCGGATCAGGCTCGTTACGCACTATCGGCGCCGCGGCGGCGTCCACGCTGAGGCCGGTCAGTGTGGCCTGCTCGACACCGAGAAGTGTACCGTCCGTGCCGGTTTCGGCCATCCATGCCAGGGCGAACACAGCCGCTGCGGCGCCGGTCGTCGGCAGCCGCGGCGGGGTGCCGCGACACAGGGACGTCGCCGTCTTGTGGTCCACGCCTGCGATGACGGCCACCTCACCCGCGGACACGGCCCGAACCGACTGCAGCACACCGCGTTCACGCAGCAGGCGAGGATCGCCGTAGTCGTGGCTCGCCCCGTTGGCGTCGCGGGTACGGACGGGAAGGCTCCGAGCCAGCCTCGCCACCGGGCGGACGGTGAGGCCGGTTTCACCGATCACCGCCGCCGCGGCTCCGGCCGGTGTGAGGTCGACGCCGATGACCAGCGTTCGCGGCCGGGCTGTGGCGATCGCGTCCAGTGCCGCGGGGGCGCCGCCGATACGCTCGGTGACCTCGATGTCCGGATCCAGTCCGAGTCCAGCCAGCAGGACCGCCCCGCTACCCCCCTCCAACAGTGGAAAGTCCCTGGTTACCAGGGTGACTCGGTGTACTGGGCCGCTACCGTGCAGGGCGGCCGATCCGGCTTCGACCGCCAGCGTAAGGGCGTCTTCGTCGTCCCCGGCGATGCGCTGCTGCGCGGTCCCCCATGGTGGCAGATAGGTGCCTAGCGAGGTGATCGAACTCATTTGCCACAACCCCTGTTCGGTCGTCGGCGCAAGGGCCTCGAAGTCGTATATTTAACTAACTATTTATACTACATTGGCGCGGTGTCGTCAGGTGTCGCGGACATCTCGACGGGAATTGTCTGCGCGAGGGATCTTGGGCCCCGAGGTCATGCTGTGGCCGATTCGCCCGCTCAACGCCTCGAGGCGTTGAGCGGATCGAGTTCGGGCGGCAGGCGCGTAGAACCGGGGAGCTGCCCGATGTGGCGGCGGTTGCGCCCGGTCCGGCGGGGCCGGGTGGGGATCGGATCGGTTTCGTGGTGGGTGTCTTCCTGGGCGCATTCGTCGTGCGGCTCACACGGGCGCCGGCCGGGCACTCCGCTTGGAATGAGTTAAATGATATTGCTAATCTGTTCGCAGTTTCGAGATTGCGGATGAAGTTCCAGGGAGACGAAGGAGTTCTCGGTGAGCACGCTGGCGGGTAAGACCATGATCATTTCGGGCGGCAGCCGCGGCATAGGTGAGGCGATCGCGCTGCGCGCCGCGCGGGATGGCGCGAACGTCGCCCTGCTTGCGAAGACCACCGAGCCGCATCCGAAACTGCCCGGGACGATCTACACCGCCGCGGCGGCGATCGAGGCGGCGGGCGGCAACGCTCTGCCGATCGTGTGCGACGTCCGCGACGACGATCGGGTCGCCGACGCGGTGGCACAGACCGTGGATCGTTTCGGCGGGATCGATATCGTGGTGAACAACGCGAGCGCGATCGACCTGACGCCGACGGACGCGGTGAGCATGAAGCGCTACGACCTCATGCAGAACATCAATGCGCGCGGCTCGTTCCTGCTGTCCAAGCTGGCGATTCCCGCGCTGCGCCGGGCGGCCAACCCGCACATTCTGACCCTGTCCCCGCCGATCCGGCTGGAACCGAAGTGGTTCGAGTCCGGCCACCTGGCCTACAGCATCGCCAAATATTCGATGAGTCTGGTGACCGTGGGCTTGGCGGCGGAGTTGTCTAAGGACGCGATCGCGGCCAATTCGCTGTGGCCGCGTACCGCGATCGCCACCGCCGCGGTGCGCAACGTCCTCGGTGCGGATGTCGAGAAGCGCAGCCGCAAGCGGGAGATCATGGCGGATGCGGCCCATGCGATTCTCACGGCGTCGAGCCGGGAGGTCACCGGGAACTTCTTCATCGACGACGAGGTTCTCGCCGCGCAGGGCGTCACCGACCTGTCCGGCTACCGGCTGGCCGAGCGGGAGGCCGATCTCGAACCCGACTTCTGGGTCGATTGGCCTGTCGCGCAGACGAACTGAGCGGCTTGTACCTTCTCTGGCGGAGGGACGTGATTCGCGGGCGCCCGGCCGCCGCGCGGGCTCGGTTCGGTTATCGGTCGGGTGTCCTCGACGTCGGCCGGGGCGCCGATCGACTCGTCGTATCGGGTTATAGATCTAAATAATTATAGAATTATTGCGATTTTTCCTATTTGGGGAAACGCTCGGCGCTGCGTTCCTATCATGTCGCCCATGAATGCTCTACTGACACGCGCTCTGGGGCTTGCCCTGGTGCATCTGCTCGCGCGGGCGTTGCTGGGTTTCGCGGTCCTGTTCTGGACGGATCGGACATCGCCCGCTCGGACGGCCGCGTTGGTCCTGGTTGTCGCATGTTCGATGAGCTGGGGGTTCGCCGACGGGCGTCGTGATCGGCTGCGCCACGGCGACCGGTCGGAGGCCGACTTCCCGATTCTCTGGTTGCGGGCCGCGGTGCTCGGCGGCCTCGTGGCGAGCGTCGCGACCTGGATCGCCGGTCTGCTGCCGTATCTGAGCCTCGGCCGGAATTCGTTGCTGTTCGAGCTCACTGCCGGTGCCGCGTGGATCGTTCTGCTGATCTACGTTCCGGCCATGGTCGGTGTCGGTCTCGGCCGGGTGCTGGCGAATCGGGTGCTGGCGAGGGTCGGCTGAACGGCACGTCATCCGTGCCACATATTGGTGACGCAATGTCAGACCAGCCGGTGGAATGAGTGTGAAATGGTCACGGTAGTGCCAGGGCAAATCGCTACTCACATGATTGACGCTACTGTCAGAAGCGCTTTAGAGTGAAGAGGATCAAGTGGCTGCGGCCGATCGTGACGACGTGCCGCACGGACACGGGATGTGACTCGAGTTGATGGAGCAGGCCGATGGCGCGGCGCACGGCAGTGCAGTCGCCGTCGAATACGTTCGTCCGGAGGTGCGGCTGTTGCCCGCGCCCACGGCGGTGTCGGAGGCGTTCTGGACCGGGGGCCGCGACGGGCGGTTGCTGATCTACCGGTGCCGCAGTTGCAAGCGATGGTTTCACCCCGGATCGGCGGCCTGTTTTCGCTGCCGGAGCACCGATGTGACCCCGGAGCCCGTCTCCGGCCGGGGCCGGGTCGCCGCGTTCACCGTGAATCGGCAGCCCTGGATCCCGGGATTCCCGCCACCATACGTCGTGGCGATGATCGAACTGGCCGAAGAGTCCGATGTTCGAGTGGTGAGCAATGTGGTCGGGGTGGCGCCGGAGGAGATGTCGGTCGGCCTCGAGGTCGAGGTGTTCTTCGAGCAGTGGGACGATATCTGGCTCCCCCTGTTCCGTCCTGCGGCAGGAGTGAGCGATGAGTGAGCCGAGTGGTCTGTTCGGGCGCAAAGCTGTAGTGACCGGCGCCGGCAAGTCCCAGGTCGGCCGACGTCTCGGACGCGGCGGTCTGGAGTTGACGGTCGAGGCCGCGCTGCGGGCGATCGCGGACGCGGGTCTGGATCCCGGCGACATCGACGGTGTCGCAAGTTATCCCGGGCCGGGCGTGCCCGATCCCGGATTCTCCGGTGCCACGGTGCACGAGCTGCGTAACGCACTCGGACTGCGCAGCCGGTGGTTCACCAGCAGTATGGAGACAGCGGGGCAGATCGGCCCGGCGATCGACGCCTGCATGGCCGTGGCCACCGGTCTGGCCGAACACGTTCTGGTGTATCGGTCGGTGTGGGAGTCCACAGCGCAGACCGCCGGGCGCGCGTCGGTGCTGTTTGGAAGTGGCCGGCTGCCCGACCATCTGGAGTATTTCGGCCCCTTCGGTGCGGTATCGGCGGCGAACTGGCTGGCCATGGTGGCCCAGCGCTACATGCACGATTTCGGGCTCACCCGCGAGCAACTCGGCGCCATCGCGGTGAACGCCCGAAACAACGCCGGACTCAATCCCGACGCCGTCTATCGCGCCCCCATGACCCTGGACGACTACCTCGAGGCGCGGATGATCTCGGATCCCTTCTGCCTCTACGACTGTGATGTGCCCTGTGACGGCGCCAGTGCGGTGATCATCTCCCGGCGCGAGGCCGCGGCCGGTCTGCCGAAGCCGCCGCTGACGGTCGAGTCCGTCGGCACGGGCATGTTCGAACGGGCGACCTGGGATCAGCGCGCCGACATCACGACGATGGCCGCGCACGACGCCGCGACCACGCTGTGGGAGCGCACCACGCTGCGCCCGGCCGACGTCGACATGGCCCAGCTCTACGACGGCTTCAGCTTCCTGACGGTGCAGTGGCTCGAGGCGCTGGGATTCTGCGAGCACGGCCACGTCGGTGAATTCGTGGAGGGCGGGCATCGCATCGCCCTGGACGGTGAGCTGCCGCTGAACACCAGCGGTGGTCAGCTCTCCGGTGGCCGCCTGCACGGTATGGGATTCCTGCACGAAGCCTGCGTCCAGCTGTGGGGTGAAGGCGGCGACCGGCAGGTGCGCAAGACTCCGGAACTGGCGGCGGTGGCGGTCGGTGGGGGCCCCGTGGCCGGGGCCATGCTGGTCAGCCGGCGTGAGTGAGGGCCGCCGCATGACATTGGATTTCGTCGATCCGATCCAGGATCTGGTACGCACGATCGCCTGGCTGCTCCTGCGCGGGCAGTTGCCGCCGGGGTGAGAGCTCTTCAGATATAGAGAACATTGATTTTAATTATATGACTATATATAGTCGATTGTGACGCACGCCACGCCGAGCGTCGCATTCCGGTGCCTCGTCCGACACGAAGGAGTCTCGGCGACCATGACAGCCACCACCACATCCGAAATCGCCCGCGGCGAAGTCCGCATGCTGATCGACGGCGTCCTCACCGACGCGGCTTCGGGTGCTCGCTTCGATAACGTCGATCCGGCAACCGAGGAGGTCATCGGCGACACAGCCGACGCCGGTGTGGCGGACATCGACCGCGCTATCGCGGCGGCGCGCGCGGCATTCGACAAGGGGACCTGGGCCGGTGATCGGGAACTCCGCAAGCATTGCCTGCGGCAGTTGCACGAGGCGCTGCAGGAGGAGAAGGAAGCGTTCCGGGCCGAACTGGTCGCCGAGGCGGGATCGCCGGTCTCCATCACCTATATGGCCCAGCTTGATTGGCCGCTGGCCGACGGGATCGGCTACCCGGCCGAACTCATCGACGAATTCGAGTGGGAGCGGATGCTGCCCGATACCGAGTTGTTCGGTGCGGTCAGTCACCGTCGGGTGGCCAAGGAGCCGATCGGTGTGGTCGCGGCCATCGCGCCGTGGAACTTTCCGGTCGAAGTCGCCCTCAACAAGATCGGGCCGGCTCTGGCCACCGGGAATACGGTCATTCTCAAGCCCGCCCCGGATACGCCCTGGAGCGCCACGCGTATCGGCCGGCTCGTCGCCGAGCGGACCGATATCCCGCCGGGGGTATTCAACGTGGTGACGACCTCGGACAACGGTGTCGCCGAGCGGCTGCTGGTGGATCCGCGGGTGGATATGGTGTCGTTCACCGGCTCGACGGCGGTCGGCAGGCGCATCGTCGAGCTCTCGGCGGCGACGTTGAAACGGACCTTCCTCGAGCTCGGTGGCAAGAACGCGATGGTCGTACTGGACGACGCCGATTTCGGTGCGGTCATTCCACAATCGATGATCGCCTGCATGCACGCCGGTCAGGGATGCGCCCTGCCGTCGCGCTTATTGGTGCCGCGCACGCACTACGCGGAGGCGGTCGAGATCGCGACCGCGACATTCGCCGGCATTTCGTGTGGTGATCCCGCCGATCCGGCCACTTTCGTCGGTCCTGTGATCAACGCGCGCCAGCGCGACCGGGTGCTCGACTACATCGCCAAGGGCGAGTCGGAGGGCGCCAGGATCACCATCGGTGGTGGCCGCCCCGAGCATTCGGCCAAGGGATATTACGTGCGGCCGACGGTGTTCGCCGACGTCGACAACACGATGACCATCGCGCGCGAGGAAATCTTCGGCCCGGTACTCGCGGTCATCCCGTTCGAGGACGACCACGATGCCATCCGCATCGCCAACGACAGTCCGTACGGGCTGTCCGGTTCCGTCTGGGGCGACGACCGCGAGCGGGTCGACACGGTCGTACGGGGAATCCGTACCGGCACATTGATGGTCAACGGCGGAATGTTCTACGGCGCCGATTCGCCGTACGGCGGCTACAAGCAGAGCGGCCTGGGCCGCCAGAACGGTCGCGAAGGCTTCGAACAGTACTTGCAGACAAAGGTTGTCGGATTCCGCTGACCCCTCAGGGGCGTTCCCGGAACAGAGAAGTGAAGAAAGGACTCCGGTCGAATGGAGCCGATTCTCGAAGGTGTGAAAGTCGTCGAACTCGCCGCATGGACCTTCGTGCCGTCCGCGGGTGCGGTGCTGGCGGATTGGGGCGCCGACGTTATCAAGATCGAACACCCGGAAACCGGAGATCCGCAGCGCGGTCTGGTCAATTCCGGGGTGGTGGCCGGTGCGACCGGTGTGAACCACTTCATCGAGCAACCCAACCGGGGCAAGCGCAGCATCGGCCTGGACGTCGCCAACCCGCAGGGACTGGAAGTCCTGCACAAGCTCGTCGAGCAGGCGGACGTTTTCGCCACCAATCTGCTGCCGGGTTCGCAGCAGCGCCTCGGCGTCGACCTGGACTCGATCCGGGCGCGAAATCCCAAGATCATCTACGCGCGCGGGCATGGCTATGGGCCGAAGGGACCCCAGGCCGACCGCGGCGGATTCGACCTCGCGGCCTATTGGGCGCGCGGTGGAATCGGTGACGCGCTGGCAGCGGGCGACGGTAGTTATCCGCCGATACAGCGCCCGGCCTTCGGTGATGTGTTCGGCGGATTCGCCATCGCCGGCGGTATCGCCGCCGCTCTGTACAAGCGGGAGCGGACTGGTCAGGCCTCGGTCGTGGATGTGTCGCTGCTGGGGACGGCGCTGTGGCAGCTGGGGCCGGATGTGGTGGGTTCCAAGGTGATCGGCTCGGATATCCCGAAATACGACCTCGAGGAAATGCCCAACCCGGTGACCAGTATCTATCGCACCCAGGACAACCGGTTCGTGGCGCTGGTGCTGTTGCAGTCCGACCGCTTCTGGCCCGATCTGTGCGTGCGCATAGGCCGATCCGATCTCGTTTCCGACGAGCGTTTCACGGATGCTCGCGTCCGTTTCGCCAACCGTCGCGAATGTACTGCGGAACTGCGCCGGACTTTCGAATCTCAGCCGCTCGAGCATTGGCGCAAGCAACTGGAGGATTTCGACGGGGTGTGGGACGTATTCGAATCGGCCCTCGAACTGCACGACGACCCGCAGGTGACCGCCAATGGTTATCTACCGAAGGTGACCGATGCCAACGGCAACACGTTCGCGCTGGCGGCCAATCCGGTGCAGTTCGACGAGACACCCCCGGTGCTGCGCGCGGCGCCCGGCCATGGTGAGCACACCGATGACGTGCTGCAGGAGCTGGGGCTGGATTGGGACCGGATCATCGCGCTGAAAGAGGCCGGGGCCGTCACCTGACGATTCCGCCCACTCGCCCGGCCGCGGAATCCGTATCCCTGCAACAGATTAGGACAAGACAGTGGGCAAGCTGGAAAACAGGGTTGTTTTCATCACCGGCGCCGCGCGTGGACAGGGCCGATCGCATGCGATCCGGTGCGCGGAGGAAGGCGCCGACATCGTCGGTGTCGACATCTGCGAGAACATCGACCTGGTTCCGTACAACCTCGGTACCGCCGAGGACCTCGAGGAGACCGTCCGGCTGGTGAAGAAGGCGGGCCGGTCGATGCTCGCGCGCACGGCCGACATTCGGGATCTGGCCTCGTTGCAGGCCGCATTCGACGCGGGGGTCGAACGGTTCGGTCATATCGACACCGTGCTGGCCAATGCCGGTGTGCTGCTGAGCAACACGAAAGAGCGTGATCCGGCCGAGGCGTTCCGCGTCGGTATCGATTTGCTGCTGATCGGGCCCTGGAACACGATTCGCGTCGCTTTGCCGCATCTGATCGAGCGCGGCGGGCAGGGCCACCGAGACGGCAATATCGTGGTGACCAGTTCGATGGCTGCCATGCTGGGACTCGGCAACGGGAAAGGCGGCGACGACGCCTACGGTGCGGCGAAACTCGCGCTGACCGGACTGGTCCGGCAATATGCGAATTATCTTGCCCAGTACCACGTTCGCGTGAACGGGGTCGCGCCGACCAATTGCGCGACCCCGATGGTGACGGACAATCCGGAGCTGTTCAACGTGCTCGGTGAATACCCGAACCTGGCCAACGCTATGCAGACCCTGCTTCCCGACCTGCCGATGATCGAACCGCGCGACGTCAGCGAGGCGATCCTGTTCCTGATCACGGAGTCGGGGCGCTCGTTCACCGGGAGCACGCTCAACGTCGACGCCGGAATGGCGACTCGTCGTTAGAACGACCACCGCACGAGAATACGGTTTCCGCTGCCCGAACGTTCGCGGGCGCGGCCGGCGGCGGGAAACCGTTCGAATGTGTGGCCTACGAACCAGTGGAGAAGTGGATTACCGGTATGGGGCTCGCGATCTCGCGGCGATGAGCCTCCGGGCCGGTGCGCGGGGGATAAAGTGAAACGCTGGGTGCCCGTATAATATATCCGGGCACCCAGCGCTTTCTCCGAAGGAGCGATGGCGAGGACCGACAGTCAGCGCCCTGTCCATACCGGCTTGCGCTTTTCGGCGAAGGCACGGGGCCCTCCTGTGCATCCTCGGAGAACGCGACGCCGGACAACTCCGCGGTGGTGGCGGCCCAGCCGCGCTCCTCGCCGGGCCGGCCGCCGCCGCTGCTCTGCCCCAGGGCGATGCGCTTGGTGGCCTGGACCGCGAGCGGTGCGTTGTCCGCGATACGCTGGGCCAGATTCAGCGCCTGCTCCAGCACCTGCGCGGCAGGGACCACGCGGTTGACCAGATTCAATTCCAGGGCCCGTTCGGCACTGATCGTGTCCCCGGTGAGCAGCAGTTCCATCGCCACCACCTGCGGCAGCCGGGTGGGCAGCCGGAACGCGCCACCGGCACCGGCGATCAGTCCGCGGGTCACCTCGGGCAGGCCGAAACTCGCGGTGTCGGCGGCGATCGCCAGATCGCTGGCGAGCACCAATTCGGTGCCACCACCCAGGGCAGGCCCGTTGACCGCGGCAATGGTCGGCTTGCTGATCGGGTGCGATACGTAACCGGCCAGCCCCCAGTGCTCGCAGTCCTTCGGAATCACCGCCTCACCGCGCGAGATCGCCTTCAGGTCGGCCCCCGCGCAGAACGCCTTGTCGCCGGCGCCGGTGAGGACCACCGCGCGGATCTCCGGATCATTGTCGGCCGCTTCCAGCGCATCCCCGACCCGAACGCACATCTCGGCGTTGACCGCATTGCGGGCCTGTGGGCGGTTGAGCGTGATGAGCAGGACGTGGTCGTGGCGTTCGACGAGAACGATCGGCGCCGCGACCTCGGTTTCGGTATTCGTCACGTGGGATCCCTGTCTTCTGGTCCGCTGGTGCGGGCGGATTCAATTCCATACTGTTGCGATGTCCACCGGCCGGTGCGGTGGCGGCGAGGGGACAGCCGGGGAAGTCCGGGAAAAGACCGGGGCGGGCGCCGGTTGTACGATGCCGTCGACGTCGATGAATACGCCCCGGGCGCGCATATGTTCGTCGTCCTGGGCTTCGGCCATCGTCAGTACCGGCGTCACACACGCGTCGGCGGTGTCGAACAACGTCGCCCAGTCGTCTCGGGAGCGGCTGGCGAATTTCTCGGCGAAGGCTCTTCGCATGCGCGGCCAGCTGGCCGGATCTCTTTGCGGGCCAAGGGTTTCCGGGTCCAGGCCGAGAATGCGCAGCAGTTCGGCAAAGAACTTCGGCTCCAGCGCGGCCACCGCGACATAGCGGCCATCGCGACATTCGTAGGTGTCGTAGAACGGTGCGGAACCGTCGAAGATATTGGCCCCCCGCTCGTCGGACCAGCGGCCGGATGCGCGCATCGACCACAGCAGGTGCCCCAGGGCCGGAGCCCCGTTCACCATCGCGGCGTCGATGACCTGGCCCCGGTCGGAGCGTTGCCGCTCGACCAGTGCGGCGAGGACGCCGACGACCAGGGACATCGAGCCGCCCCCGAAATCGCCGAACAGGTTCAGCGGTGGCACCGGCCGCTCACCGGCCCGGCCCACGGCGTGCAGCAGCCCGGTGATCGAGATGTAGTTGAGATCGTGGCCGGCCTGCTGGGCGCGCGGACCGGTCTGTCCCCAGCCGGTGACGCGCCCGTAGATCAGTCGTGGGTTACGGTCGAGCGCCACCTCAGGGCCGATCCCGAGACGCTCGGTGACTCCGGGCCGGAAACCCTCGAGCAGCACGTCGGCCCGTTCGAGGAGGGACAGGATCTGCTCGCGGTCGGCCGGATTCTTCAGATCGGCCTCGACCAGGGTGCGCCCACGCTGCTGGGCGGGCCTGTGGTCGGTGCGCTCAGGATTTCGGCGTTCGATCAATACGACGTCCGCGCCCAGATCGGCAAGTGTCATCGCGGCATGCGGTGCGGGACCGATGCCCGCGAGCTCGACGACTCGCACCCCGGCCAGCGGGCCGGCACCGCACGCCTGCTCCGCATCAGTCACTGGCTGGTAGCGGTTTCGCGGTCTTGACCGACAGAGCGGCGTCGCCGAGCCCCAGGGCGCCCGCGCCCGGCTTGGTGACCAGCACCTCGATGGTGCCGTCCGCATCGACATAACGCTTGCCGATGAGAGTGCCACCCGCGAATTCCTCGGACAGGCTCGGCCCCGATTCCCGGGGCCGGTCCAGGTCGACCATCGGGAATCCGCCGCAGCGCAATTCCGCGGTGTCGTCGCCGGCCCGCACCACGATCACTTCCGTGCTGCAGACCTGACTCCGTAACCGGGTTCCGGATTTCACCATTGTTACTCCTTTCCGGGGGTGCGAATCAGCGGACCGAATCGGTGGTCGCGTTCGCGAGATAATCGGCGACGATGTCCTTGCGCAGGATCTTTCCGGTCGGGGTGGCCGGCAGTTCGGTGCGAAAGACGAGGTGGTCCGGCGTGCGTGAGGAGCGCAGCCGGGAGCGCACGAATTCGAACAGCTGCTCGGGATCCGGCAGATCATCGCCTTCGGGCACCACGGCGGCGAGAATCGCCTGCCCCCAATGTTCGTCGGGAACTCCAACCACCGCGACCGACCGCACCGTCGGATGGTCGATGAGGACGTCCTCGATTTCGGCAGGTGCGATGTTCTCGCCGCCGCGGATGATCGTGTCGTCGTTGCGGCCGACGATGAACAGGAAACCGTCGGCGTCCTGATATGCCAGGTCGCGGGTGGGGAACCAGCCCTCGGCGTCGAGCACCGATCCCAAGCCCATGTATTCGCCGGAGACCTGCGGCCCGCGAACCCACAGTTCGCCCTGTTCGCCGACGCCGACCGGCTGCCCGTCGGCGTCGCGGATGAGAATTTCGATGTCCGGCACCGGACGCCCGATGGAGCCGAGCCGGGCCCGGACGGTCGGATCGTCGCTGTCCAGCGCGGCCCGGTGATCCTCGGGGCCGAGCAGGGCAATGGTGGAGCTGGTCTCGGTCAGACCGTAGGCGTTGACGAATCCGGTGCCGGGGAACGCGCGCAGCGCCGCCTCCAGCGTCGGGCGCGGCATGCGAGCGCCGCCGTAGGACAGCGACCGCAGTGTCGGTGCGTCGGTGACCGTTGTACCCGCCGCAGACACGATCCGGTCGAGCATGGTGGGCACCACCATGGCGGAGGTGACGGCCTCGTCGCGGACCAGGCGCAACCATTCGTGCGCGTCGAAATCGGGTAGATACACGATCCGACGGCCCGCATAGAAGTTCGTCAGGATCGTCCCGATTCCGGCGATGTGATACGGCGGCACGCTCACCAGCGTCGCGTCCGCGGGATCCGCCGAGCCGAATTCGACGGTGCCCATGACATAGCTCAGCAGATTGCTGTGCCGCAGCACGACCGCCTTGGGCTCCGAGGTGGTTCCGCTGGTGAAAAGGATGACCGCCGGACTCTCGGGATCGACATCGGCGATGGGCAGCGCCCCGGCCCCCGCCCGCGCGAAGAATGTGTCCGTGGTTTCGACGGTGGCGTCGGCGTGGGCAACCGATTCGGCGTAGCGGGGTGCTGCGATGACGAGCGCGTTGTCGACTCGCTCGATGAGCCGGACCAGTCGGGTGGTGTCGAGCCGGTAGTTGACCGGTACGAACGGGATTCCGGCGTGGGCCGCGCCCCACAGGAGTGCGGGAAGCTCGATACCGGAGCCGCCCAAATAGACGAGGTGTTCGGCGCCGGATCGGCGCAGCGCCGTGCCGACGCCCTGGACCAGGTCGCTGAACTGCTGGTAGGTCAGGGATCGCTCACCCGCGGTGAGGGCCACGCGGTCGGGGTTCGCGCCAACCGCCATGTCGAGTAGAAGGGAGATCGTCATCGTGTATTCCGATCGGCAATGTTCGGTGCGGCATCGTCGACGCGAGCCCGGCCGGGCGAACCGGTGTCGGAGCGGGCGCGTCCGGCACGATGACCAAATGGTGTGTTCCTGGGGTCTCTGCCACGACACATTAGACGATGATCTGACACCTTGTCTATATTTGCGCCGGGCTGCTGCTTCCGCGGAATTCGCGAGATGCTGCGTGTGAATGGTCGCCGACCGGTCTGCTCCGTCGGTTGGCCGTAGCGATCCATAGGGTCGATCTGACAATGTATGTCAAATTCGAGTGCCGCCGCCTCGGCCATCGCGCGTTCGCGGCCCTGTACTCAACCGGCAACCGGCCGAGCGGTACCCCACCCTCATCTTTGCGGGATCTCCGCGGTCGAGATTCAGTGGTTCGGGTCCGGCGGCATCATCGGATCTCGGTGGGTTTATATGGGTTCGAACTGGGAGACCCGCCAGTCGTGCCCGATCTCGACTAGATCGACGCGCACCGTGCTGGACATCGCCGCTGGCTGCGGATCGTCCGCGGTCGTCGTCGTCTGATCAATGAACACCAGTACGGTGGCGTGCCGATCGTCAGCGGACAGGACCGCTGATCCGGTCACACGAGCCCGGGTGTCGACCTTCTTCTCCTTGGCGGCCGGAATGACCACTTTCGTCGTGTAGTCCTGGTAGTAGCGCAGGAAGTCCCCGGTGAGCTTGCCCGCGGCGGCGGAGAGGTCGGATTCGACGGTATCGGGCTTGTAGGACAGCATCGCGACAGCATCGTCGCCAGCGATCCGTGCCGCGTCGGCGCGAGTCTGTTCGGTCGCGCTATCGCGCGAGTATTCGCCGGTGTACTGGGTCGCGGCCAGGCCGACGGTCACGAGCGCCAACAGCGCGAAACCGCCGAGCGCCACTGTGCGCGCACGGGACCGGTCGGCATCGGAGACCGCTGCGGCCACCACCACCGTATCGGCGAGCTTGTCCGAGAAAGTCTGGCACCGGGCATCGCGCAGCGGCCAGAACCAGCCGACCAGCAGCGGGACGGTGTCCACGACGTGGGCGGTCTCCCGGAACAGTGCACGGACGACACCCAGCGGCCCGGCACCGGGCGTCCGTTCGGTGCAGATGCCGAACAGCGTCTTGCCGATCGTGCGCCCGGTTCTGCCCTGCCGGTATCCGATATTCCAGATCGTCGCGGCCGCAACCGCCGCCGCGACGACGACGGCGGGCACCTGCACCCAGGCATCGGACGCGGCGACGGTCGCGGTCAGCAGCGCCACCGCGATGACAGCGGCCGGACAGGCGGTGTCGGTCGCGAAGGCCAGCGCCCGTGCCCGCCAGCTCGCGAACTCGGAACCCGGGGTGCCGGCGCCGACGGGGGGCTCGGCCGCATCCGCGTCACCTGTGATGTCTGTGCTCTCGATGGTCGCGGTGTCGAGACCCGGATCGGTTTCCGGTGTGGTCGCTGTCGTATCGCTCACCTGAGTGGTCATGACGGCACGTACTCCATCTTTGCGATCTTCAGTCGTCCCGCGTCGGGGGCGACGGTTACCCGGAGCCGGAAGGTCCGTTGCTCATTGCTCGCACCGGCGGAATTGGACACCTTCGAGTGGGCGGCTACGAGGACCTGTGCGGTGCCGTCGCCGTTGAGGTGTTCCAGCCCGGCCGCGGTGATCTCGGCGGTGGTCACAACCTTCGCCTTCTGCACGACGTCGATGAAAGGCTGTGCCTGTGGCGTGAATTCGTCACGCCACCCCCCGGTGGCATCGTCGAGGACGCGCTGTACGTCGTTCTGCGCGGAGTTGAAGTCGACGCTGAGGATATTGACCACCCCCTGCCGGGCGGCCTGCACGTAGGCCAGTCGAGTATCGGCCTCGTGGACCGAATTGCGGTGTGCCACCGTGAGATACACGCTGGCTCCGGCGGCGGCGACGGTGACCGCAGCCGTCAGCGCCGCGGCGGCGAGATATCGCTTGCGCCTCCTGGTCTTCGGGTCCGGTGTCGGTGTCGAATCCGGCTCGGTTCGTGGATCCGTCCGGGCCGCGGATTCGGGTACCTCGCCGGCGGCGGTGCGGGTGAGCTGTTGTTCGAGCTTGGCCCTCGCCGCCTCGGCCGCGGCCAGCGCGGCGAGGGCGGCCTCCTGTGCGGCGAGTGCTTCGGCACGGGCGGCCTCCAGGTCGGCCCGCTCGGCGCTCACCGGGTGGGTGTCAGCATCATCTGCCATGACGACTCCTTCCGTGTTGCCGCGGCCGCCGGCGCGACATTTTCCAGGGTGTAGCTGCGCCCATCGGGGCCCACGTAGGAGCCGTCGCCAGGGTTGTATCGGGCAACGGCGACCGATGGCTTCGCCTCGTCCGGCGATGGTCCGACCTCGCGGTACGCGCTCGGCCGATACTGCGGGTTGTCGAGATATGGCCGGCTCTCGCCGATCCAGGGGTTGGTGCCCTGCGGCCGATAGTTTTCATCGCTGTCGCACATCTGCGCGGTCGGAGCCCGTTTGCCTGGATGACCCATGCACGGGTAGTTGCGCGCGCCGCGGACCACATCTCGGGCGGACTGCGGCAGTGCACAATAGAGCGGTTGAGCGGGCCGGGTCGGGGCGTCCTGCGCACTGCCGTCGCGGCGCTGCGTGGCGGGCAGGTAGCCGACCGTGCAGGGTTCGGGCAGGTTCAGGTTGAGGTTGAACGACAGATACCCGGCGTGGGTGGATTTCCGATTCGGATAGGTGACGACGTCCATCGCGCTCGCGGCCTGCGGCAGCAGCACCAGTACCTGCTCGAGCGACGGGTTGTAGGTGACCGCCACCTGGCCGAGGCTGACCAGGTTCGCCAGCAGGATCGGCGTTGTCGGGCGCAATTGCTGGAACAGCGCTGTGGCCTGGTCGGCGGCGGCGCGGCCGGATACCAGCAAATCGCGCACCTGCTTGTCATCGGCGGAGAGCTGCCCTGTCAGCGAGGCGACGTTGTGTGCCCACGACCGGATCGTGGGGTCGCTGGCCTGCACGGCGTCGAGTACCGGCTCGGAATCGGTCAGCAGCGAAGTGATCGCGGGCAGATTGTCGTGGGTGGCGCCGACAAGTGCGTGCGACGCGTCGAGCAGGCGGGCCAGCGAGGGACCCGTGCCGTGGAAGGCGTTGTAGCTCTCGTCGATGAGGGTCTGCAGATTGCCCTGCGGCAGGGCGTCGAGACTACGGTTGACCGTGTCGAGCAGCGGTCCGATGTCCTGCGGCACCGAGGTCCGGTCGACGGGGATGACATCGCCGTCGCGCAGATATGGCGCCGCGTCGGTGCGTGGTGTGAGATCGATGTACTGCTCGCCGATTGCGGATCGGCTGTGCACGGCCGCGTCCAGGTCGGCGGGAATCTTGATGCGGCTGAACATACTGAGGGTCGCAGTGACGCCGTTATGATCGGGTTGCAGGTCGACCACCCGGCCGACGGTCTCCCCGCGGTAGGTGACGTTCGCCGTTTTGTAGAGATTGGCGTTGTAGGTCAGCTCCACCTTCACCTGATATCGGCCGACGCCGAGCAGCGCCGGGATCTGCATGAACTGGACGCTCATGACCGTCAGCGAGATGACCGTGAGCACCGTGAAGATGATCAGCTGGGTACGGACGAACGTGGTCAGCTTCATCGGTGACCCCCCGATACAGGTCCGGTCAACGGGTTGGGGGTGCCCAGCCCGGGCTGGCGGCTCTGCGTGCGTCCCAGCGTCGTTTCCAGGGCGGTGAGCTGCCCTTCCCACGGCGTGCCCTGCATCATGGAGTTGTCGAGGCGGCCGAGGGTGAGGTCGATGGTGGCGCTGAGATTCGCGTAGTCGCCACGGACCCATTTCGGCATGCTGATCTCCGGCCACGGAAGCGTGGTGTAGAAGCCGAGCGATCGGGTCAGGTCTTGGCCCGCGTCGGCCAGGCCGGTCAGGGCGGGTTGCAGGTTGCGCAGGTTGGCGATGATGTCGTCGCGGCTGCTGGTGACGATATTGCCGGCGGTATCGGCGAAGTCGCCGACCGCGGTGGTCGCCGTGATGAGGTTGTCGCGCTGCTGGTCGAGTACCTGCAATGCCGGCGGTATGGCCCGCAACGCATTCGCGAGGACATCGTTCTGGCGGTTCACGGTATCGGCCAGATGGTTCAACCCGGCCATCGCTGCGACGATGTCGCCGCTCTGCCGCTGCAGGCGATCGGTGAAGGTGTTCAACTGGTCGAGCAGGTTGCGAAGGCTCGCTTCGTGGCCGGTCAGCGCGGCGTTCAGTTCCTTGTCGATCTGCTGCAGTTGGCCCAGGCCCCCGCCGTTGAGCACCATCGACACCGTGGCGAGGGTCTGTTCTGTGGTCGGATACTGGCCGGCACGCTCGAGCGGTATGACGTCACCGTCGTGTAGCTGCCCGGTTGCCGGCACCCCGGTCGGCGGGGCCAGTTCGATGTGCTGGCTGCCGAGCAGGCTGGTCTGCCCGATCGCCGCGGTCACATTGGCGGGGAGCACGACGCCACGATCGATGCTTACCGTGACCAGTGCGTGCCAGCCCTGACGCTGGATCCGGGTTATCGAGCCCACATTCACATCGGCCACCCGGACCCGCGAATTCTCTTCTATCGCAGTGACATTCGGCATCTGGATCTGTATGTGACAGGAGCCGGCGCCGTGTCCTTCCGCGCCGGGTAGCGGTAGTGAGTTGGGGCCGCGCCACTGTCCGCAACCGCTGATCAGCAGTAGCGCCACCGCACAGCATGCCGTGACGGGTGCGCGACGTGGACGCCGGAATTTCCGATAAGTGGTCATCGCTGTCCTGTCCGGCCGAACAACCCGGGCAGGCCGCTGTCCGCTGCGACCGTTGCACCGGCGCCCCCGGGATAGGGGTTGAGGAATGGCTCGCTGAAGTCGACCTGGTCGCGTCGTGCCTGGACGCCGATCACCGGATTGACACCGACCGGCGGGTAGTTGAATTTGATGCTGTTCAGCACCGGTCCCAGGTACTGCACGCACAAGTTCGCGGCCGCGGCTGCGCCGAGTTGGCTGGCGGCCTGGATTGCGCCGCAGATGAATTGGACCGGATTCGCCATGTTGGGGACGGCGAGCGCGCCGGTCAGCGCGCCCTGCGCCGGCTGGTAGATGTTGTAGAAGTTGGCGAAGGCGTTCGGCGCGACGTGCAGGATCTGTTCGACGGTCGCTTTGTTGTCGTTCAGCATCGTGGTGACCGAGGCGAGCTGATCGACTGAATGCTGGAGCCGGTCGCGGTTGTCGGCCACGAATTGCTGGATATCGGCGGTGACCGCGTCCAAATCGGACAGGGCCGTGGACAGTTGGGTGTCCGAATCGACCAGTACCTGGCTAACCGAGG
This sequence comes from Nocardia miyunensis NBRC 108239, assembly GCF_001613065.1. Taxonomy (GTDB): domain Bacteria; phylum Actinomycetota; class Actinomycetes; order Mycobacteriales; family Mycobacteriaceae; genus Nocardia; species Nocardia miyunensis. The sequence goes on along the minus strand of NZ_BDBQ01000001.1, from coordinate 256,671 downwards.
CCAGATGCCCGTTGATCTCGACGATCTGCTGGTCGCTGGCGGCCAGCGCACTGACGAATACCTGCAGATTGCGGACGGTGCTGAACAGATCGTTGCGGCTGCCGGCGATCGTGCTCATCGCGTCGGACAGCTTCGTGATGGTGTCGTTGAGTCGATTTCCGTTGCCCTTCAACGCATCTGCCGCGGAGTTGATGAACGACCCGAGCGGCCCGGCCGGCTGGTCGCCGGTCGGGCCGAGCGACTGCGTCAGCCGCTCGAGCTGCTTGCGGAAATCGTCCCATTCGACCGGAACGGCGGTCCGGCTGATATCGATGGTGTCGCCGTCGGCCAGCTGCGGTCCGCCGCTGTAGGCCGGGGTCAGCTGGATGGCGCGTGAGGACACCAGCGAGGGCGACAGGATGACGGCCTTGGCGCCGCGGGGGATCTCGACCGAGGAGTTGTAGTGGAAGCTGACCTTCATCCGGCGGCCGTCCGGCACGATGTGGTCGATGCGACCGATCTTCAGCCCCAGGAGCAGGACGTCATCGCCCTCGTAGAGGCCGTCGGTGTTGGTGAAATATGCGGTGACATCGATCCGAGTCAGGATCGAATGGATGTACCACCCGGTGGCGGCCAGCACCGCCACCAGGACAACGGCGCCGAGACGGATCAGGATGCGGCGGGAAATCGGCGACCCCGCAGGGATGGGAATCCTCATCGCGGACCTCCGATCCCCGGGATCGCGGGTAGTGGCGGGATCGCCGGCAGGGGCGGGGCGGGCGGCAACGGTGGTGATGCGGGCGGCGCCGCAGTGCTGGGTCCGGGCGCGGAAACGGGTGGCGTGATGCTGCCGCCGGCGTTGTGCACGGGACCGCCGAGAATTCCGGGATTCACGCCGGTCTTGGCGAACGCGGCATCGATGAACGGCTGCAGGAACTGTCCCGGCAGCAGGTTGCCGACATACGCCTTGAAGAACGGCCCGGAGGCGACCGATTCACCGAGTGAGAGCGCGTACTGACTCAGTGGCAGCAGGGTCTTCTCGATCTCCTTCTTTCGTTTGTCGAGCAGATCGGCGACGCCGTTCAACCGGTCCAGGACCGGGCCGAGTTGCTGCCTGTTGTCCGCGATCAGCCCGGAGAGCTGCCGCGAGGTCGCGGCGATGTTCGTCAGCAGGACCGACAATGCCTGGCGTCGCTCGTCGAGTGCTTGGAACAGTACGTTGCCGTCCAGAATCAGCGCGTTGAGCTGGGTGCTGCGTTTGGATAGCACGTCGGTGACGGCCGAGGCGTTGGAGAGCAGATCCTTCAACAGATCGTCGCGCTTATCGATCGACGTCGACAACCGGGTCACCCCGTCGAGCGCGGCGCCGAGATCGGGCTGGGCCTTGTCCAGCGTGCCACTCAGGACATTCAGCGCGTTGGTCAGATCGTCGGTCTTCAACCCGCTGATGGTGGTGGTCAGATCGCCGAGTGTGTCGGTCAACAGGTACGGCGTCGAGGTGTGTGCGGTCGAGATGATCGCGTTCGGCCCGAGTTCGGCGCGCCCACGGGGGCGTAGCTCGAGCATCTTGCTGCCCAGCACGGTGTGCGTCTTGATGGCGGCTTCGGTGTCGGTGCCGAGCCGCACGCCGTCCGCGGAGAATCGGACCAGCACCGTGGTGCCGTCGAGTTGCAGACTCGACACCTTCCCGACCTGGACGCCCGCGACTTCCACCGGCGAACCCGCTTTCAGGCCCGCCGCCTCGGCGAACTGTGCGCGATATTCGCGGTGTGCGCCCAGATAGGCGACCTTGTCGTAATTCTGGGCGGTCAGGACCGTCGCCACGGTGACGACCAGTCCGATCAGCCCGATCCGGAATGCATTCGCTGCTGCGCTCATTTGGGTGGAGTACACCTTCCCGCTCGCTGACCGGCGATTTTGACATACGCGGGATCGCCTTTCGGCCCGTTGACCTTCAGCGTGACATCACAGAGATAGAAGCTGAAGAAGTCGCCGTAGAGCCCGAGCCTGCTCAATCGGGCGTAATCGGAGGGCAGCCGCGACAACAGCCCGTCGACGTAGTCGTGGTCGTTGTCGATATTGCCGCTCACCGTGCCCAGCTGGGTCACATCCGAGGTGATGTCGGTGTGTGTGACATTCAGCAGCGAGGCGAGGTTCCCGGACGCCGAGCCGATATGGGCCAATGCGTCGGCTACCGGTTGTGATTGCTTCGAGATGCCACTGATCAGTGACTGTAGATTGTCGATCAGGGAGTCGAATTGTTTGTTGCGGTCGTTGACGGTTCCGAGTACCGCATTCAGATTCGCTATGACCTCGCCGATCAATTGGTCGTGGTCGGCCAGTGCGGCGGTCAATTGCGCGGTGTGGTCGAGGATTCCGGCGATGGTGCCGCCCTGCCCCTGCAGGGTGGCGATCAATTCCGAGGACAGTTTGTTCACCTGACCGGGATCCAATGCCTTGAACAGCGGGCGGAAGCCGCCGATGACAGCATCGAGATCCAAGGCCGGTGCGGTGTGGTCGGCTGGGATGGTGGCACCCCGGGGCAGCCCGTCGGTCGGTCCGGGACCCTCGCTCAATTCCATGTACCGGTCGCCGACGAGGTTCTCGTAGCGGATCTGTGCGCGCGTCGCCTCGGTCAGCGTCACGTCGCTGTCCAGTGAGAAGTCGACCCGTGCCCGGGTGTCACCCGTCACCGACACCTTTGCGACTTGGCCGACCTCCACCCCCGCAATGCGCACGAACTGACCCGATTTCAGGCCTGAGACATTGTCGAATATTGCCGAATAATCCGAACGGCTGTCGAAACGAAGCTTTCCGAAAACGACCACGATGGCGAAGAGGAAAAGGCTCATAGTTACGGCGAAAACGACGAACTTGAGCATATTTGAGCTAATTCTCATCAGCGCCCCTTACCGGCCAGCGCATTACCGAACAGATACTGGATGACGCTGGGGTCGCCCAACTTCGGATGATCGCTGTCGGGTCCGTTCTGTGGGGCGCCGGTGTTCATTCTGAGGTACGGCGCCGGATAGTTGTTCCAGGTTGTCGGCGCATAGCAGCCCGGCTCGGTGCGCGGTCCGCCCTTCGCGGCCACGACCGGGAGGTTCTCCGGGTAGCTGTAGGGATTGTCGCCGGCCAATAGTCCGACGTCCAGGGAGGCCGAATATCCGGTCTCGTCGACGACCGACGGCTCGATGGCCGCATCCGTCGCGCCGAGATGGAACATGCAGGGAAATTGGGGACTGTACTTCGCCAGCAGGGCCGTCGTCGGTGTCAGCAGGCGCATGGAGTCGACCATTCCGTGTCGGTTGTCGCCGAGAAAGGTGTTACCGTTCGCGCCCAGGCCGATCGCGGAAACGAGCAGTGCGGCAACATCATCCTTCTTTTCGACGATCGAATCGGACGTCACGGTCGTACTGCGCAGGATGGACATCAGGTCGGTGCCGGCATCACCGAGTGTCCGGGTCACGGCGGCGGTGCCACGCAGGTCCCTCTGCAGTTGGGGCAGTTGGGGATTCAGCTGTGTCAGGGTGTCGTCGAGTTGATCGACGGTCTGGCCGAGATCGTTGCCGCGTCCGTGCAGCCCTTCCGAGACCGCGGTGAGGGTGGTGTCGAGTTTATCCGGTTCGATCCTGTTCATCACCGCCACGATCTCCTGGAATACGGTGTTGATCTCGGTGGTGACGCCGCGTGTGTGAATGCGCGCTCCGGCGGCCAGGGATGTGCTCGCCGGGCCGTCCGGAGTAACCAATTCGATGTATTTGGCGCCGAATATCGTCGTGGGCTTGATTTCGGCCACCACATTCGACGGGATTTTATGCAGTTCGGAGGGATCGAGGGCGAGCGAGATCGTGGCGTTCTGTCCGGTGGTACCGACCCGGTCGACGTGGCCGATCTCGACGCCGTGCAGCTTGACCTTGGAACCGACCTCCATGATGAGCCCCGACCGCGGCGAAACCACTGTCGCCGGAACGGTGGCCACGAAGTCGCCGCGAAAGGACGCCACGCAGAAAACGACGAGAGCGGTAACCGAGCCGACGAAAACGACCGAGATGACCTTGTACGGCGGATTTTTGTCGTGCGACCGCGGTGCGCGACCGAGCATCATGCCTCCTCATCCCGCGAGATTGAAATTGCCCGAGGTGCCGTACACCGCCAGGGAGACCAGAAGTGTGACCATCACGACCGCGACCAGCGAAGCGCGCACGGCACGTCCCACGGCATGACCGACCCCGGAGGGACCGCCGGCGGCGTGGAAGCCGTAGTAGCAGTGGATGAGCATTACGGTCACGGCCATCGTGATTGCCTGGACAAATGACCACATGAGGTCCGTCGGCCGCAGGAATGTGTAGAAATAGTGGTTGTAGACGCCGGAGGACTGACCGGCCAGGAATGTGGTGTAGACCTGGGACGACAGAAATGACATCAGAACGGCCATCGAATAAAGCGGAATGATGACGATCAGCCCGCCGATCACCCGCGTCGAGACGACATAGGAAATCGAGCGGATCGCCATGACCTCCAGTGCGTCGATCTCCTCGCTGATCCGCATGGCGCCGATGCGCGCGGTGGCCCCGGCCCCGATTGTCGCCGCGAGGGCGATACCGGCGGTTACCGGCACGACGATGCGCACATTGATGAATGCCGCGAAGAAGCCGGTCAATGCCTCGACGCCGATATCTCCGAGGGATGCGAAGCCTTGGATCGCCAGCAGCGCGCCCGCCGACAGGGTCATGAACGCGACGATGACGACGGTGCCGCCGATGATCGCCAGTGCGCCGGTGCCCATTCCCATTTCGGCGACGATGCGCAGCATCTCCATACGGTAGGTCCGCACGGCGTGACCCATCTGCCGGAACCCCTGGTAGAAGAACCACCCCTGATGTCCGACGTGATCCATCGCCCGGCCGGGCATGGCGAGCCGGTGCGCCACCCGGGGGTACCGACTTCGAAATACCGATATTTCCTCAGTCATTCGTTATCCCAACGTTGCCTTGACGCCGACCGCGGTAACCACGACATTCACCGCGAACAACGCCATGAACGCGTAGACCACGGTCTCGTTGACCGCATCGCCGACTCCCTTCGGTCCGCCTTTGACGGTTAGGCCCATATGGCTGGCGACCAGTGCCGCGATCAGCCCGAACAGGCCCGCTTTGACTTCCGAAATGACCACCTCGGGCAGGCCGGTGACCAGCGTCAGGCTCGATACATAAGCGCCGGGGGTCACGTTCTGCACGTACACCGAGAACAGGAATCCGCCGATCAATCCGATGGTTACCACCAGTCCGTTCAGTAACAACGCGACGATCGTCGACGCGAACACCCGCGGCACCACCAGTCGCTGTATGGGATCGATGCCCAGGACCTTGATGGCGTCGATCTCCTCCCGGATCGTCCGGGAGCCGAGGTCGGCGCAGATGGCGGTGGCACCGGCCCCGGCGACGATGAGCACCGTAACCAGAGGACCGACCTGCGTCACCGCGCCGAGTCCCGCTCCGGCGCCGGACAGATCGGCGGCACCGAATTCTACGAGCAGGATGTTGAGCGTGAAGATCACCAGCACGGTGAATGGAATGGCGACCAGCAGAGTCGGAAGCAGGGCGACGCGGACCAGAAACCAGCCCTGCTCGAAGAACTCCGACCACTGATACGGCCTCTTGGTCGCGGCGCGAGCCGTGGCCGCGCACATGGAGAAGAACCCTCCTACCGCGGACACCGGCACGCGCAGCCTGTGGCCCAGTGGCCCATCGGGTTTCGGCTGCACCGTGTCCTCCTGGATGTACCTGTCGGATGTGCATACCGAGCTGTGCCGACCGTCACATCCATCGTCGGCAACCAAAATGACATAGTCGTAAAAAAAGATCAATAGGTTGAATAGATTAGATGAATAAAACTTAGGCTGGCCCAACAAAATCACAGTTGAGCGCCGGGTACTGTGTGCAGGTGGGGGCGGGAATCGGCTGCGACTGGGCGCATTTCATGGACGGCTGACCATGAAATGGCCGTAGGGGGCCGCTTCAGCTAATAGTCGGCGAGAGGCCTGTCCGGCCCGCCCGCCTGGGATACGCGGGGAGCCGGTCAGCTCTGTCGGCGAGAAGCCGCGCTCGCACCGTCGTGAACGAGGCCAGGTGTATCAAGATCGAGCCGGACCATCCGCTGGATCGAGCCTGCCTGCTCGGTTGCGGTTTCGTCACCGGGTGGGGGTCGGCGGTCTACGCTGCCGGTATCCGGCCCGGTCACAACGTGGTGGTCGCCGGAGTCGGCGGCGTCGGTGCGGCGGCGGTGTAGTGCGCGCGCTTGTTCGGGCGCGAACCATCGTCGCGATCGATCCCGCCGAGTCCAAGCGCGAGGCGGCCCTGTGGATGGGAGCCACCCATGTGGGGGCCTCCTGGGACGAGGCGCCCGAGGTCGTGCGCGAGGCAACCTGGAACCGCGGTGCCGACCGGTTCATCTGCACGATGGGCGTGGGCGAGGGTCGCCTGATCGAAGAGGCGCTGGCGATGACCGCCAAGCGCGGCGAGCTGATCGTCACCAATATTCATCCGATGGCCGCGCGGGAGGTCTCGGTCAACATGATGGATCTGACTCTGACCGAGAAGCGGATCATCGGTAGCCTCTACGGCTCGGCGAATCCGCGTGCGGACATTCCGAATATCCTGGAGCTCTGGGGCAATGGTCAGGTCGACCTGGATGCGGTGGTGAGTCGCACCTACCCGCTGGAGAAGATCAACGACGGCTACGATGATATGCGCCGGGGCCGCAATTTGCACGGTGTGCTGCGCTATCCGGTGGCCGACGCCGCAGCACAGGGGCAGGCGGCTCTTCCGCGCCGTGTCGCACCGGCGCGGTGGGGGAGTCTGCGGACATCCCCTCACCTCGGCCCGGTCAGAAGTTTGTTCCGCCATCGATGTTGATCAGCGCACCGGTGAGAAATCCGGCCCGTGGCGAGAGCAAGAACGCGATGAGCTCACCGACCTCGTGTGGCTGGCCCGGCCGCCCCAGCGCCGCGGTGAATCCCCATTCTTCGACCATGACGCGTTCGAGTGCCTCCTCGCGCGGGTAACCGCGTTCGGCGGCGAGGTAGTCGCGCACCGCGCGCAGCGAGTCGGTCTCGACCGCGCCCGGGCAGACGCAGTTCGCCCGAATACCCTGATTCCCATACTCTTTCGCGATTCCCTTGGTGAATACGGCCACCGCGCTCTTGAGCCCGGCGAAGGGCAGGCGGGCGATCTCGGGTGACCTGATCGAGTAGGCGGCCGTCGTGACGACAGTGCCCTTGGTCGCGATCAGATGCGGCAGTGCTGCCTCGATCGTGCGGGTGGTGCCGAGCACGACGTCGCGAAACGCGGCGGTCCATTGCTCGTCTGTGGCCGATATCGGGTCGTGACCGGTAGTGCCGGTGGTGACCGCTACACCGTCCAGCCGGCCCAGGAATTCGACCGCTTGCGCGATCGCTTGGGCGGCCTGGCCTTCCTGCGCGGCGTCGAACGACAGGCTGGTCACTCGGGTGGCCCCGGCCTCGGCCAGTTCGGCGGCGGCTTTCACGCCGCGTTCGCGATCGCGCCCGATGACCACGATTGCCGCGCCGTCCTCGGCGAGCGATCGCGCGGCGGCGAGCCCGATGCCCGCCGTCCCGCCGAGGACCAGATAGCCCTTGTCGCGCACTGACAGATCCATGTGGACGTCCTTCCCGAGACCGTTCGAAAGTGATGACTGTGATGTCAGAAATCTATGCAGGTCCGTCACTGTATAGGTGTGACGGCGTGAACGGAAGTTGCGATAGTCGTTCTTAACACCGGTATTGAACTGGTGGTTGACGGTTGTGACTGCAGTCATTAGATCACGCAGTGTCAGAAACTAGATTCCGGATCCGACCCCGTCGACGTACTCCCAGAACGTGAACAAGGAGGTGCGCCCGTCGGATCTGGTCCGCGAGCACATCTGGGGCTGTTTCATCGATGACGGTGAGGGCATCTGCTCGCCGCGAGGCGATCGGTGTGGACAACATCCTGCGGGAGTGCGACTACCCGCACTCGGACTGGCCCAACAGCCGCGAGTTCACCGGCAAATTGCTGCAGGAGGTTTCCGACGCCGATGCGCACAAGGTCGTCGAACTGAACGCCCGCAAGCTGTTCAAATTCCCCGCGTCAACTGAAAGCGCGTCAACGGAAAGGCGAATCATCTTGGCTCACAAGGACATCGAGGCCGCGGACTGGGTGGATCAGGATCTGCTCACCAGGCGGGAGGCGGGTGAACGCCTGGCTGAGGAGATCGTGGGCCGGCCGCAATGGAATCGAATCGCGATTCGCTCCGGCATTCGGCAGCAACGGAGCGTTGAAGTTCAATTATTTATCTATACAATCGACTGAGGCCGGTGGGCGCCGACCGATAACCGTGCGGACAGGGGTCAACGATGACAGCCGAAGTATCCGGTGCGATCAACACCGACGATCTGCCGATGGCCGATGATCGCGACGGTGCCTGGCGCGTCATGCGTCGACATCCCCTGGTGGAGGTTGAGGGCGGCTTGGCGGTGACCCACCGCGATCTCATCGAGACTGTGCTCAAGCAGCCCTCGATCTTCTCCTCGAAGAAGGCGTTCGATGTGCTGGGGAGTCCGATTCCGCTGGTTCCGCTGGCCTTCGACCCGCCCGAGCAGGCCCGCTATCGCAGGATTCTGCAGCCGTTCTTCAGTCCACGCGTGATCAACCCGAGGGAGCCGGAGCTACGGCAGCAGGTGATCGACCTCATCGAGCCGATCGCGCGGCGGGGCAGCTGCGATTTCGTCGCTGAGATCGGCGCGGTCTTCCCGGTCCAGGTCTTTTTGACGCTGTTCGGTCTGCCGCTGGAAATGCGTGATCAGTTCGTCGAGTGGAAGGATGCGGTGCTCGGTTTGACCAGCGCCGCGGGTGAGACCTCGGTCGACGCCGCTACCCAGGAGGGGATGCAGAAGGCGGCTGAGCTGTTCGTGTACCTGACGGATCTGATCCAGAAACGGCGTGGTCAGCCCGGCGAGGACGTCCTGAGTCAGGTGCTCGCCCTGACGGGTGACGATGCGCTCAGCGATGAGGAAGCCACCGGTTTGTGCTTCCTGTTCGTGCTGGCCGGTCTCGACACGGTCATGGACGCGCTCGGCTTGGGCATGCAGCGGCTGGCCGAAAATCCGGACAAGCGACGGCAGATCGTGGACGATCCGTCCTTGATTCCGGCAGCAACCGAGGAATTGCTGCGATTGGATCCACCGGCTCCGTTCCTGCCGCGCGTGACGAGCGAGGAGACGGAACTTGGCGGACGAGCGTTGCCGGCTGGTACCCGGGTGACCGCCTATCTGGCGGCGGCCAATCGTGACGAGGATCGCCACCACGACCCGTATGCGGTCGACTTCCATCGCGGAGTGAATCCGCACATCAGTTTCGGGATGGGCGTACATCGCTGCCTGGGATCGCATCTGGCCAGGCTGGAGATGCGCATCGTGTATGAGCAGTGGCATACGCGGATTCCGGACTACTGGATCACGCCGGGCACGACCCCGCGGGTGGGCTGGCCGCGGGGCACCACCGGACTCGAATCTCTGCACCTGACGTTCGGGAGAGAGGCCGGAGAATGAAGGTCACGATAGATCACAGCGTCTGCACCGGGCACGGCATGTGCTATGCGAATGCGCCGGAGGTCTTCGTCGACGACGAGCAGGGGTACGGACAGGTCGCCGGGGGTGGCGTAGTGGCGGATCGGCTAGCCGAGTCGGCCCGCCGCGGTGCCCGCAGCTGTCCCGAGCGAGCGATCAGCGTAGTCGAGCGCAGCGACCAATAGAGTGACATTAATGTCAAGTAATGATCGCTAATGAGCCTATTCGATCGATAATGACCAGGTACAGCGGGTTGCGAAAGAGTGACACTAGTGCCAGAATTGGAAGTCGATGGGGATTTCGGCTGCGATCCGGTATCGCCCGGAGTCCGCCGAAGACGTGACGACGAGCGAGGAAACAGCCGATGATCGGAGCCAATGAGGCCGCAGACGTGCTGGTCGATTTCGACTGGTGGCAACAGACCGACCAGGCGGAGCGAGATGCCCGGTTCGACGCCCTGCGCCGGGACAACCCGCGGGCTTTCGTCCCGCTCGGTGGTGGACCGGACCGGACGAAGGGTTTCTGGGCGTTGACCCGCCATGCCGATCTGCTCGAGGTGAGCCGGCGACCCGAGGATTTCGCCTCGGGGGAGGGCACTCAGATTTTCGACCAGCCGCGCGCGTTGCGCGAGTATCGGGGGTCGATCATCGATATGGACAATCCGGAACACTCCCGGGTCCGCAAGATCGTGTCCCGGGGATTCACCAACAAGAGCCTGGAATCAATTCGCGGCCTGGTCGAATCGACCACCCAGGAAATCCTCGACGCGATGCCCTCCACGGGGGAATGCGACTTCGTCGCCACTTTCGCGGCGCTTCTTCCGCTTCGAATCATCAGCGTCATGCTCGGCATTCCGCAGGAGCACGAGGCGGATATTCTCGCGGCGACGAACACGATCCTGGGTGCCTCGGACGCCGAATACATACCCGACCAGTCCGCCGCGGGTATCGCCGGTGCGGTGACCGAGGCCAGCGAACGGCTGATCGAGCTGTTGCAGAATCTGTCCGAGGAACGGATCGCCAATCCACGTGACGATGTGATCAGCATGCTGGTCGCCGCGAAGGAAGGCGACAATCTGACCCCGCAGGAGATGGCGAAATTCTTCATCCTGCTGGTCGGGGCCGGCAACGAGACCACGCGCAACGCACTGACGCACGGTGTATACGCCCTGAGTCGGCGCCCCGAGCAGCGCGACAATTGGATGGCCGACTATCGCGCGTCGGCACCCACCGCGATCGAGGAAATTCTGCGTTGGGCGAGCCCGGTGATCCACATGCGCCGCACCGTGACCCACGACGGCGTCCAACTCGGTGATCAAGTGTTCTCCGAGGGGGACAAGGTCGTGCTGTGGTACACCTCGGCCAATCGCGACGACGCGGTGTTCGAGGACCCGTATGTTTTCGATATCGCCCGCAATCCGAATCCGCACTTGGCATTCGGTGCGCCTGGGCCGCACTTCTGCCTGGGCGCGCACTTGGCGCGGCTGGAGCTGAATATCGCATTCGAAGCCCTGTATTCGCGCTTTCCCGACCTCGAGGCCGTCGGCGAACCGACGCTGCTGCGCTCGAATTTCGTGAACGGCATCAAACATCTGAATGTGAGGTACACGCCCCGATGACCGATGCGCTCCTGCAGAAGATCGACAGCGGCGTCCTCACGATCACTCTCGAGCGGCCCGAGGCAGCCAATGCCATCCGCCCCGACCAGCTCGATCGCATTGACGAAGCGGTCGAGGCGAACGGCACCGGCTCGGTCTACTCGTTCTCCACGGTGTATGTCGACGACCTGGAGCCGTTCGCATCGCGGTTGCCGTATATCGCTGCGGTCGTCGAACTCGACGAGGGGCCGCGAGTGGTGACCAATATCGAGGGAATCGACCCCGCCGACGTGCGTATCGGCATGCCGGTGCGGGCCGCATTCCGCGAAATCGTCGACCCGACATACGCGGTCGTGTTCACGCCGATCGAGGCATGACGATCGTTACCGAACAATGAGGAGAGGATCGCCCAGATGAGCGGATTGCTCGACGGAAAGGTCGCGTTGGTGACCGGAGCCGGACACGGCATCGGGCGCGGGCACGCCCTGGAATTGGCCAAGCACGGCGCCACAGTGATCATCAACGATCTGGGAACGTCGGTTTCCGGTGAGGGAACCGGCAAGGTAGCCGATGAGGTCGTGCGCCTGATCGAAGACCGCGGGGGCAAGGCGATCTCCGATTTCAGCAACGTCGGGGACGAGGAGCAGATCGACCTGCTCGTCGAGCGAGCGTATTCCCAGCTCGGCCGATTGGATATCGTGGTCAACAATGCCGGTATCGTCCGTGACCGCGCGATCTGGAATATGAGCGCCGATGATTTCGACTCGGTGATGCGAGTCCACGTTCGCGGCACCTGGCTCACCAGCCGAGCGGCGGCGCGCAAGTGGCGAGAGGAATCGAAGGCCACCGGTGCGAAGGTGTACGGCCGCATCATCAATACGACCTCCGGTGCGGGGCTGCACGGTCACTTCGGCCAAACCAACTACAGCGCCGCCAAGGCGGCGATCGTCGCGCTCACCCAGACGCTGAGTCTCGAGCTGGCCTCGATCGGCGCCACGGTCAACGCGATCAGCCCCGGCGGTCGCACGCGCATGTCGGCGACCATGTCCGGTGCGGGGACGCCGATCGAGCCCGGTGAACTCGGCGAGGACGAGTTCGATCCCAAGGACCCGTCACTGGGTTCACCGGTGGTCGCGTGGCTGGCAAGCCCCGAGGCGGCGCACGTCAGCGGGCAGGTCATCCGGGCCATGGGCGACACCATTCAGCTGATGCGGGGCTGGACCTCGGCGGCGGCCGCGTCGAGTGATGGAAAGCGCTGGGACGCGAACAAACTCGGCATCGTCATGGGTACCGATATTTTCGGCACCCGAGCGCCCGGCCTGCGCCTGGGCGGATAGGAGCCGAGGGGAACACATCGGTAACGGCCGGCGCTCATTGGGCAGGCCGTGAGCCCGGAACAGGCCTCGTCGACGAGTTCGGGCGCGACGTCGAGATCGGCGCGGAGCGCGAATCCGTCGTCGTCGAGTTCGTAGGGTTGCGGTGCCACGGCCGCGCACTGGCCGTGTCCTTCGCGCCGGCCGAGATCGATGTGAATGCGCTAGCGGGTGCTCATGGTGTGTTCCTTCTCGGCGGTAGCGGATTGTCGGCGTCGAATTGCCCGTGATCGCCGCTGGCCCTGGTCGTCGAATGCCGAGGCGGTCGGCTCCGGGGCGTTCCAGTAGCCGCGCATCGAACAGCCGCTCTTGATGCGCACCCGTCCGATTGCGCCGACCGGTAGCGGTGCGCCGCGCCGCCGGATTGCGGGCGACCGACGGTGCGGTACAACCCCTCCGGGGGATCACCGGGCAACCTGCCGGCCGACTGGATCTGATGCCCGGCTGACCGGCGCCTGGGAGCTGCCCGAGGAGTTCCGGCTGCTGCGCGACACCGTGCGTGGATTCATGCGGACCGAGGTACATCCTCTCGAACAACGGCTGCCGCACGATGTCGCCGGGTTGCCCCGCGAGCAGCTGATTACCTTGCAGGACAAGGCCCGTCGGCTCGGCTTGTGGGCGCTGCAGATACCGGAGCGGTTCGGTGGCGCCGGGCTGAGTGTGCTCGGCCAGGTCGTGGATGACTTCCGGGCCGACGTCTCGATGATCGCCGACCGGCTGCTCGAGCCGAATCGATAAGAGCCGCTGATGGTTTCGCAGCTCCCTATATCCGAGCGCACGACATCGGAATACGCCGAACTGGCCGAGACCTCTCGCAGGTTGCAGGCCGCCGTGTGTGCGGCGGCCCCGCCGCCGGACATCATCTGTCGGATGGTTCACGAATTTGGTTGCACCACAGCGGAATTGGATAGCTACCAGTGTCGGAACAGGAACGTCCGGCACATCAGCGGCCCCGGAGGTGACGCATCCGTCGCTGATTCCGTATGTCATCACCGAGGTCGGTGCGACACGGCTGGTGGCAGTTGCCCAGTTCACCGACGCACATCTCGGCGGATCCGGCCGCCGAGCGGAAAGTGTCTACTTCCGGCTGCCGTGATTCCGGATAGCGCAGTCCCCGTTCACAATTCGACCCATCCCGCACCCGCCGAGCTCCGGCGCGCGGCGGTGACGATGCGCTGGACCCGCAGTCCGTCCGCGAGACCGGGTACTTCGGGGGTCGGCTTTCCGTCGAAGGCCGGAAGCCAATCTTCGAGCAGCAGCGCCAGTTGCCGCGCCGCTCCGTTGCGCGCTCCGCCCTCGAAGGACAGGGCACCGGAGCGTGGGATGCGGGATGAGCCGGGTGAGGTGATCAGTCCGGGCTCCTCGGCGGTACCGGCCAGCAGGGTGCGTTCGAACAGTGTGCCCTCGATGGCTACAGCACCGGCGCTGCCGGTGATGTCGAGGTGGTAGGACGCCCCCGCGTGCAGGCCCATCGCGGTCAGCGTGTGGGTGGCCACGACCCCTGACTCGAAACGAATCAGCAGCGATGCGGTGTCGTCGGCGTCGATCTCGAGCAAGGTGCCGTCCGGGCGCTGCCGGGTCGGCACGGTGGTACGCACGTCGGCGCACACCGCGCGCGGGTCCCCGAACAACCAGCACAGGTAGTCGAGGTCGTGGGCGCCCAGGCCGAGCAGGTAACCGCCACCGTCGGCGCTGCGATACATCCATTCCGATTGCAGTGGATGGGCTGGATGCCAATAGTCGACCCGGGCGCTCACCCGCGCGGAATACGGTGTGCCGAGGTGGCCGGCGGAGATCAGTTCGCGCGCCGCGTACTTCTCCGGTGACCAGCGGTCCTCGAAACACACCGCGTGGGCCACACCCTTGTCCTCGGCGCGGGTGAGCATATCGCGCGCGTCGTCGTCGGTGAGCGCCAGCGGTTTCTCGCACAGCACATGCTTTCCCGCCTCGACCGCGGCGAGGACCTGATCGTGGTGGGCTACCGTCGGCGTCGCGATGGAGATGACATCGAGGTCGGGACGCCGGACGAAGGCGGGCCAATCGGTGCTCAGATCCGTGATTCCGGTACGGCCGCCGGCCTTTTCGACGCTGGCGCCGGTTCGGGCGCACAACGCCACCACCTCGAATTCCGGGACCGCCCGGAACGCGGGTACCTGCACGTGCACGCCCCATCCGACGCCGATTATCCCGACTCTCAACCGATCGGACACCGCTTCTCCTTGTTCGTGCTGACGTTCCGCAGGTGTTGTGTACGTACCTACTTCGGCATGCCGAGCACTCGCTCGGCGAGGATGTTGCGCATGATCTCGGTGGTGCCGCCGGCGATCGTGGCCGAGCGCGACATCAGGTAGTCGCGCTGTGCGGCGGCGCCGGTCGCGGAGGTGATCGCGGCGGGACCGAGCACCCGCAGGTGGGTGTCGCCGATCGCCTGCATTGTCGTACTCCAGACCAGTTTGATCACAGAATGTTCGGCGCCCGGTGCACCACCGGCGGCGATCCGGCCCAGCGCGCGTTTGCCCAGGAGTCCGACCGCGCGCGCCTCGCTGAGCCGGTCGGTGAGTTCGGCGCGGGCATGCGCGGCCAGGTCGTGGTCGGTCAGGGTGGTGACCAGATCGAGGACGGTCTGTTCGAGACGTCCGGCCATCATGATCACCCCGGCGCGTTCGAAGCCGAGTGTCGTCATTGTTACCTTCCACCCCTCGTGCAACGGGCCCAGCAGTGCACTTCGCGGCACACGGACGTCGTCGAAGAACACCTCGGCGAATCCGCCTTCACCGGTGATCTGGGTGATCGGGCGGCGGGTGATTCCGGCGGTGTCCATCGGGACCAGCAGGGCCGAGATCCCCTTGTGCGGGGGCGCCTGCGGGTCGGTGCGCACCAGCAGCAGGCAGTGCGTGCCTTCCATACCCTCCGAGGTCCAGATCTTCTGGCCGTTGACGATGAATTCGTCGCCGTCGAGCACTGCCCGGGTGCGCAGACTCGCGAGATCACTACCCGAGCCGGGCTCGGAGAAGCCCTGACACCACACTTCGGTGCCGGCCTGGATGGCGGCCAGGTGTTCGCGCTGCTCCGCGGTGCCGTAGTGCATCAGGGTCGGGGCAACGTTGTTCACACCCAGGACTCCGGCCAGCATCGGCGCGCGTGAGCCGGCCAGTACCTGGTCGCAGGCGACCTGATCGACGATCGAGAGCCCACGTCCGCCGAATTCCTTCGGCCAGTGCGGTGCGATCCAGCCCGCCTCGTGCAGCCGCTGCTGCCAGGACAGCCGGGCGGGGAAGGAATCGTCGGCGCCCCATCGGGCATGATGCAGCGGCAGCAAGGTTGCGACGGCGGCCGCGAGCTCGGCGGCGGGGCTGCCGGGGGCGACCTCGGTGGCCACGGTCGACGCGGCGGCGTGCCGCGTGGGGTCCAGGCACTCGCGGGCGGCGCTCGCACCGCCGAACAGCGGGGCCGAGGCCCCGGCCCGGCGATAGTAGAGGTGCGCTTCGTGCTCCCAGG
Organism: Nocardia miyunensis NBRC 108239; assembly: GCF_001613065.1. GTDB lineage: Bacteria > Actinomycetota > Actinomycetes > Mycobacteriales > Mycobacteriaceae > Nocardia > Nocardia miyunensis. Next base: position 240,596 of record NZ_BDBQ01000001.1, on the reverse strand, counting down.
TGAAGCCGACCCCGGCCAGAACCTGGATGTAGTCCGCGGTGACGTGCTGTGCGGCCGTGATGGATTCGAGCAGCGCCAGGGCGACTGCCCGATCCAGGGCAGCGGCGCCCGCGCCGGAATCCAGCAACTCGGCGACCTCTCGGGCGGTGGCTCGCGCCAGTTCGACGTGCGCCAGCATGTCGGCACACTTGTGCTTGACGGCCTGCAACGCGCCGATCGGCTTGCCGAATTGTTCGCGTACAGCAGCGTAATCGACTGCGGCCCACAGACAGTGGCTCGCAACGCCGATCGATTCGCTCGCCAGGGTCAGTCCCGCGGTGACCAGACTGCGCCGCATCGCCGCCACCGCATCGTCGCCGGCGGCCAGGACGGTAGCGACTGCCCGTTGCGCGGTCAGGGCACCGAGCGGCCGCAGCAGGTCGAGGCTCTGCGTCCGCTCTATGCGCACCGCCTGTGAGTCGGACGTGGACACCGCGACCAGCAGCGGCCCGGCTTCGCCGTCGGCGAGCAGGATGACGACGTCGGCTTCCGGAGTCAGGATCAACTCGGCTGAGCCGGACACCAGAACCCGGTCCGCGCTGTCACCGGCGACGGCATCGAATCGTCCCGCGACTGCGGGCATTCCGGTGTGCTCGGTCCACGCGACGGCCGGGACGCTTCGGCCCGAGGCGACCCGCGCCAGCAGTTCGTCGCCCGCGACGTTCGGTGAACTCAGCGCGCCGAGCGCACCCGCCACCGCGATGACCGGCACCGGCGCCACGACAGCACCGAGCGCTTCGGCGGCCACCGCGAAATCTGCCCAACTGCCACCGGATCCGCCCCGGGATTCGGGGACCGGCAGTCCAGCCACGCCCATCTCCGCGAGCTCCGACCACAGCGGAACCTCGCTGACCCGCTCGGGGTCCTGGACGAGCTTGTGCGCGGAACCGGGACCCCAATGGCGGCCGAGCAGCTGACCGATTGTTTCGACAAGCGACTGCTGCTCTTCGGTGTCGGCAACGACTACAGACGAATTGATCACAGGTTGTCCCCTCCGGCGCACACGAAGAACTTAATCATATAATTGATTATGCCATGTGGGATCAGTTGAGCCGACAGCGCGGTAAAGCGCCGGTCCGGCACGGACCGGTCAGCAAGCGCACGAAGTTCGGCCCGGTGGCTCTCGCTTGCGCCGAGACCGAGCAGAGCGCCTTCGTCCGCGATATCGCGCCTGATCGCGTCGCGGTCTACAACTGGATGCTCGGCTCGGCCGTGGCCGCGATATCGGGCATCCCGATAACCCGATCGTGCCGGTTGGCGCCCGTCGCCTGCAAGCTCGTCCGGTGGGCGCGATCTGGGTTCATGCAGGTAGGCGGCCTCGAGATGCGGCCAGCATATCCGCGACCGAGACGAATTTGACTCGGGGGCGGCCGTTCTGTTTGCCACGCTCGCGTTCAGCGGCATCGATGGCTCGCCAGCCGCTGCCGTCGATGAGATCGGGCTGACGCACGGCCAGCAGTGCGTGCAGGGTCCGCCGGTCGTGCCGGGGCGCCGGCAGCTTGCCTGCGGCGAAATCGTCCAGCAGACCGGCCACGGTTTCCTGAGCGCAGGCCTTGTTGGTTCCGATCACCCCGCGCGGACCGCGTTTGATCCAGCCGGTTACGTATACGCCGGTCATGGGCGTTCCGTCGGCGGCTGTCACTCGCCCCCGCTCATTCGGCACGATATGCCGGGACTCGTCGAACGGCAGGTCCGGTACCGGTTGCCCGCGGTATCCGACCGAGCGCAGCAGCAGTGACGTCGCGATCGTTTCGGTGCGATCTGTCGGTTGGGGGACGAGATCACCACCGGACTCGGTGAGTTCGTTGCGCACGATCGTGAGCCCGCCGACCCGATCGGTGCCCAGCACCTCCACGGGCGAAACGAGATACCGGAACACGATTCGTTTGCGGTCGGGATCCTGTGGTCGCTGTGAGTACTCGCGGGCAAGCTCGACCTTGAGGTGCGTCGACGGCTCGGTGTACGGATCGTCCAGTGCCGCCCGGCTGGCCGGGTCGAGCTCGAGTTCGGACTCGTCGATTATTACGTCCACCCCCGGTAACCGCTGCAGGGCAAGGAATTCCGGTGAGGTATAGGCGGCCTGGACCGGGCCGCGCCGCCCCAACAGGACCACCTCGCGGATCTTGCTGTCGCGCAGGGCCGCCAGCGCGTGATCGGCGATATCGGTCCGGGCGAGCTCATCCGGGTCGAGTGTGAGCACGCGTGCGATATCGATGGCCACATTGCCGTTTCCGACGATGACAGCGCGTTCACCCGACAGGTCGTATACGCGGTCCGCGTAATCGGGATGTCCGTTGTACCAGGCCACGAACTCACCGGCGGAATGGCTGCCGGGTAGCGATTCGCCGGGGATACCGAGACTGCGATCGGCCGCCGCGCCTACCGCGTAGATCACGCCGTGGTGGTATTCCATCAACTCCGCATGCGAAATATGTTTGCCCGCTTCGACATTGAGCAGATATCGGAAGCCGCCGTGCCGAGCCGTCGCCTCGAACATCGTGGTGATCGCTTTCGTGCCCGCGTGGTCCGGGGCGACGCCCGCTCGAACCAGTCCGTGCGGTGCCGGCAACCGATCGATCATCTCCACCTCGACGTCGGCGCGTCGCATCAACTCCTCTGCCGCATAGGCCGCCGCGGGTCCCGCCCCGATGATGGCGACTCGCAGAGTTCCGAGTTCCTTCGCTACCCGGCCGGGAGGCGCCGGTTGGATCATCTTCGCGTCCAGCGGATGCCGCTCGAAATAGTCGGCGTTGACCTCGGCGTATCGTTGCATACCCGCGGGCAGCTCGTCCTCGGAGTAGATCGCGTCGACCGGGCAGGCATCGGCACATGCGCCACAGTCGATACAGGTCTGCGGGTCGATGTAGAGCATCTCCGCAGTCGCGAAGTCCGGATCCTCGGGCCGGGGCCGGATGCAATCGACCGGACACTCCGACAAGCAGCTCGCATCATTGCAGCACCTTTGTGTCACTACGAAGGCCATAGCACGAGGTCCTCACATTTCTTGCGTCGCAACTACTTTCGGCACTTCCACGGATGAGGCCGATCACCCGGGGGTGGATGCGACTGGTCTATACGGTTTATTAAGTTCACCTATTGTACTGTATGGATCAGGTTCGTCGGTTTGCGGCCGGCGCGCGACTGCGCTGCCGAGCTACGTGAGCGTCGACGGGCCGAATCCGACAGGCGGTGTGCTCACATGGACGTGGCGACAATTTGGACCACCCGGTGGTCCCCCTCGGTGTGGACCGGCGCCATGCGGCTGATGATCGAACTGGGATGCCAGGTATGCGCCCTGGACATGCCGTCCGGTATCGGCAGGGCGGTCGAATCGGCAGCGCGGTCGAGGGGGTGGACCGTGCCGGTCTTCGAGTACCGGTCCGGTCAGTGGCTGATGTTCGCTACACCGGACCGGCCGGTGGCGGAGTCGGAACGCCGCGGGTTGCGACAGGCGGGCGTGACCGCCTTGGACACCGGGACGCTGGAACTGCCGATTCCGGGCGCGAACAGTCCCTATTGGTATCAGCACCCGCATTCGGCTCGGCCGGTGCCGTCACGGTCACAGCTGGTGAGTCTGGTTCTGAGCGCCCCGGCCAGGGAGTTGTCGGTCTAGGCTCGGCCTGGGCTCGAACCGCCGGTCGTCACTGCGAACCGGCCGTCTGGTCGAACGCCGTGGGTGGGTTCTCGGATCCGGCGTGCCGTGCGGTGCGGCCGACGAGGTATTCCAGCAGAGTGACGAGCACGGCTTTGGCGGAGTCGCGATGGCGGACGTCGCAGAGCGTGATGGCCACATGATCGGCGAGGTCGAGGGCATAGCGCACCTCCTCGGGCGTGTAGCGGGGTGCGCCGTCGAAGCAGTTGACACCGACGACGAACGGCAGGCCGCGGCGTTCGAAGTAGTCGACGGCGGCGAAGCTGCTCTCGAGTCGGCGGGTATCGGCCAGTACGACCGCCCCCAGGGCGCCGAGAGCCAGCTCATCCCACATGAACCAGAATCGGTCCTGTCCGGGGGTACCGAATATGTAGAGGACCAACTCGGGCGAAATGGTGATGCGGCCGAAGTCCATGGCTACGGTCGTGGTCGTCTTCGACTCGACCCCGGATAAATCATCGATGGTGCGGGAGACTTCGGTGACGACTTCCTCGGTCCGCAAAGGGGCGATCTCACTGACGGCGGCGACCGTGGTGGTTTTGCCGACGCCGAAGCCGCCGGCGATGAGGATCTTCACCGACGCGGCAAGGCCGGGCCCGGTGTTGGGGTCAAAGGTTGCGTATGCCATCCAATACCGTTCGTAGAAGTTCGAGGCTGTGTAGCCCGGTGTCGGTGACGGGGGACGTGGACCGGCAGATGAGGTGGCCGTCGTCGAGCAGATCGCTGAGTAGGATTTTCGTCACCATCAGCGGAAGTCGCAGGGCGGCCGAGACTTCGGCGACGGACTGCGGCGCTTGGCACAAGCGCATGATGTCGAGATACTCGGGTTCGTGCCGTCGCAGGTCGGTCGTCGTGTCGACAGCCAGGACGAGGGTGATCAAGTCCAGGTCGGATCGTGGACTGCGAGTGCGTCCACGGGTGAGCGCGTAGGAACGCACGAGCGGACCGGCCTCTTCCTCATACCAAGAGGCGTGCGGACCGGTCATCAGCCCGCGTTGCCGATGTGGCCGAAGCTCTGGCGGGGTGCGGCCGAGAGGTAGGTGCCCACTCGGTGCACGGTTTGGTTTATCTCGTAGGCGACCATACCCATATTGGTGGTCTCGTCGGTGAGCAGCGCCAGGCAGGCGTTGGGGCCCGCCGAGGTGGCGAACATGACGGCGTGGTCGAGTTCGATGACGGTTTGGCGGACATTGCCGCCGGCGAAGCGGTGTCCGGCGCTGCGAGCCAGACCCTGCAGGGTAGCCGCCATGGCGGCGAAGCGTTCCGCGTCTTCGACCGGCATGACGGTGGAGCGGCCGAGTAGAAGACCGTCCGTAGACAGCACAACGGCGTGGCGGACACCGGGAATGTGTGCGACGAGGTCGTCCAGGAGCCAGTCCAGATTGTGAGCGGAAGTTGTCATCGGAGGCCTTCGGGGTCGTAGGTGGTGATGTCGGGCCGTAGCTGGCGGCCTTGGCGAGTGCCGGTCTCGATGGCCGATATCAGGTTTCGTGCTTGATCAGCGGACCGTGGTCGCTGGGGGCTGTCCGTCTCGCTGCCCCGAGCAGTGGGCGGGGGCGGCGCTTGGGCGAGCTCCGGCGCCAGGCTCTGCTGGCGGCGCCGACGCGGCAGCGGCGGCTTGTCGCCGCCACGCGGATCGACGGAGGCCGGGTTCCAGAACGAGGGCGCCGTCGCGACCTGTTCCGTGGCGGGTGCGGTCTCCGGCACCGGGTAGTTCGTCGTGTCATGGTGGAAGACCATGGGCTGGTACTCCGGTTCCGGCGGGTTCGGTGCGGGATCTGCGGCCCGGGTTGCCGGAACATCCACAGCGGTCCGGTGATCGTTCGACGCCGCCGCGGTGGAGATCAGCTCGGACGGGATGACCACGATGGCTCGAATGCCGCCGTAATGTGATTCGGCCAGGCGCACCGAGACCTTGTGCCGGGCAGCCAGCAGTGCGACCACGAACAACCCGAGCCGGGAATCATCCGACAAGTTGGTCACGCTGAAATCCGGTGGGTTGGAAAGGGTTTCGTTGACGCGCTGGATGTCCGCGGCCGCCATGCCCAAACCTTGGTCGGAGACCTCGACCAGGATCCCCTTACCCACGACGTTGCCGGTGATCTCGACTCGGGACTCGGGCGGCGAGAAGGACGTCGCGTTGTCCACCAGTTCGGCCAGCAGGTGAATGAGGTCGGCGACGGCGGTGCCGGCAACCGATCCTTCGGGGACTCCGATGACCCACACGCGAGCGTAATCCTTGGTCTCGGTGACAGCGCTGCGAACCAGGTCGAGCAGCGGGACGGGGTTGCGCCACCGGCGGCCGGGCTGACCACCACTCAGAATGATGAGATTCTCCGCGTTACGCCGCTCGCGGGTCGCGAGGTGATCGAGTTTGAACAGCAGCTCCAGCTGTACGGGATCGTCCAGCTCACGTTCGGCTTGGTCGAGTACCTCCAATTGACGGTGAATCACCAGCTGACTGCGATAGGCGATATTGAGGAACAGCGCGTTGACCCCCGCCCGGGTTCTGGCCTCGGATACCGCCGCGGTGATCGCCGCCAACTGCGCGCGGTTGAACGCATCGGCGACCTGACCGACCTCGTCGGTGCCGAAATCGAGCCGGGCGACGTCGGTTTCGAGGTCGACAGGTCGACCCGCTCGGAGTCGCTCGGTTATCCGGGGCAGTTGGTCGTCGGCGAGGGCGAGCGTCCGGTGGCGCAGTCGACGCAGGCGCCGGATGGTGCGTGCCGCAAGCCAGGTGGCGATCAGGAATGCGGCGACGGAGACGAGCAGCGCCGCGCCGCCGCCGAGCAAGGAGTTGCGGGCGATGGTTTGGCCGTGCTCGGCGGCCGAACGCAGAGCGTAATGGTTCTGGGTCTGCCACAGGTCGATCAATTCCGTGCTGACCTGGGTGGCCGCGTCCTGCCAGTCGGCGACGGTCAGAGGTAGTGGAGCCGGCTCACTTGTATCTCTGATCCTGCCGGTGGTCGCCTGGGACGAGAGCGGGGGTATGCCGCGTTGCGCGATGGCGTCCTCCATCATCGCGAGGCGTCGCCAGGGATCGCTGGCGGAAAGGGCACGCACGGATGCTTGCTCCTGCGCGTTCAACTGCGGCTCGAGATTGGAGATCTCGCTGTGGTAGAAGCCGACTTGGCGACCGTATTCGAGGAGTTGGCCTGTGGACAGCTTGTTCCCGGTGACCGCGGCCGCGGCCAGGGCGTTGCCCTTCGACATCGCTTCCGCGATATGAAAAAGCCTGGCGGCGTCGGACTCCTCGGCGGCCGTCTCGGAGGTCGGTGCAGCTCTGGTCAGCATCTCCATGCCTCCGGCCGCAACCTGGGTGAGCTGGTTGAAGTAGGAGTAGGCCTCGTCCACCGTCAATGTCCCGGCATCGGCGCGCTGACGAATGGACGGCAGTTGGGCGGTGACAGATCGGGCCGCGGTCAGGGCGCCGGAGAAAGTGCCGTTGAGGTGGCTGATGCGCTGACCGGCGGCGATAATAGTTTGGATCGCGCCGTCCACGCGGGCACGCTGGGCCGTGAGCTGCCCGTCGTGCTGATCGTCGCCACCGACCTTGATCAGTGTGAGTCGTCGCTCGTTCTGTGCTTGGACGGCGAAGTCCATACCGGGCGCTGTGTTCCGGTCGATCTCGGCCGCCCAGTTCTCGGCCTGCCGACCCTGTATCAGTAGAGCGGTGGCGATCCACAGCCCGACGAGTAGCAGTGCCAGGCTCGGCACCAGTGCGATCGACAAAATTTGGCCTCGGACACCGAGTTTGGCCTTGAACACCGGCAAAGCCTAGCCTGATCCCCCTTCTTTATAGGCAAGATGAACACAATTATCTTACTAAAAATCCGGCCGTGGCGGAGTTGTGCCACGCACTGCTCGGGCCGACGCCCGAGCGGTCCGGGACCCCGCTCAGGAAGGTGCCGCATCGACGTTCGTCGGTGCGGACCGGTAGCACAGCTTCAACAACGCCTTGGCTGCTGCGGTACCCGGCTCACCCTGGCCGTGCGGGCGGCGCCGAAGTGCCCCGGAGCTGAATGCCCGTCCGGCGCCGGTCAGGACGACGACTCGGATCTCGGGATCGGCCCCGGCGGCCTCTATGGCGCGCGCGGCTTCGGCGAGCGTGTCCGTGGATAACGCGTTCAAGCGATCCGGGCGGTTGAAGGTCACCCGCAGCTTGCCGTCCGCACGGTCGAGCAGGATATCGGATTCGGTCGTTATTATGCGCCTTTCGGACTTGCTGGTCGGCGAGCAGTCGACAGCGCAGGGCAGCGACTGTCGCCGCGCTACGTCTGTCGCGACAGGTTCAGAACTCTATGGTGATCGTGTCGGATGCCGGGTGGGCGCGGCAGCCGAGGATGTACCCCTCGGCGATGTCGGCCTCGTCGAGGGCTGCGGTGTTCTCCATCGAGACCTCGCCACTGATGAGGGTTGCCGCGCAGGAGCCGCATTCGCCGGCTTTGCACGAATCAGGAACGTCGACTCCGGCGGTGAGCAGCAGATCGACCAGATTGACCGATCGCGGCCAGGCCATTCGGTGCTGCCGTCCGTCGAGGGTTACCTCGACCGTGGCGGCTTCTTCGTCGCCGGCACCGACATCGAGCGGCGTGTCGGTGAACGGATTCGTGGTGAGCGACGAGAACTGTTCGACATGAACATGTTTCGGCGAGACCCCCAGGGCATCCAACGCCGACCGGGCGGTGTCCATGAACGGACCGGGACCACAGGTGAAGACCTCATGGTCGGCGTAGGGGGCCAGGATCCGCGCGACCCGATGCGGGTCGGGAAATCCCGGCACAGAGTCCAGCCAATGGTGGATCACGAGACGATCCGGATGCTTCCTCGCGAGTTCGCTCAGTTCGCGGGCGAAGATGACGTCGTTCTCGCTCGGGTTCGCGTAGAACAACGTGACAGTCGCTGTCCCGGTGTGCAATACGGACTTCATGATGGCCATGAGCGGGGTGATTCCACTTCCGCCGCCCATCAGGAGCAGGGGTGAGTCGAGGTCGCCCAGGGTGAAGCGACCGGTCGGTACCAGTGCCCGGATCACGTCACCGGCGGCGAGTGATTCGACCATCCAGGCGGATCCGCGGCCGCCCGGGATTCTCTTGACGGTGATCGCGGGTGGTTCGTCGGTATGTGGTGATGTGCACAGCGAATAGCAGCGCGCGATCCACTCCTCTCCGGCGGGTACGCGCACAGTGAGGAATTGGCCGGGCTTCCACTGGAGGGATCGGCTGTCTCCGGCGAACACGATCGTGGACGCATCCGCCGTCTCCCGCACTATCTCGATCACCTCTAGTTCGATATCGCGCCGGATTTGGGCTGTGGTGACTTCTGCCCCCGCACTCGACGTCATGGGCTCCTCCTATTTCCTGTCCGACGCCGGGGCGCCGATCAAGGCGAAAAGAAGTGACGCGATAGCGGAGACCGCCTCGTTTCGCCGAAGCGGATAGCTTCCGACGTGGGTGAGGAACCAGGTGCGTTCCATCATCGCCGTGATCGCCAGACCTATACCGGCGGCGGCACCCACCGGCTTGTTCGCGAGTCTGCAGATCTCCTCGCCCAGGAGAGCGGCGATTCGCGTCTGGAGTACCCGCACCGCGGCGAGGAACTCCGCGTCGTCGGTTGCGTCTTCGGCGGATCGGATGAGATAGGCGCCGTGGCGGTCGAGATAGCTGAAGTATTGCTGAATCCGTCCGGTGATGCCCGCCAGGGATGCGGTCGTCGTACTGTCGGTGAACGATGTCGCCGTGTCGACCGCATCCCGGTAGGTGGCCGTTCCGAGTTCGACGAATACCGCGCGCTTATCGGGAAATAGTAGTAGAACCCGGCGCGGGCGACGCATGCGCCGTCGGTGATATCCCGTATCGACGTTCCGGAGTAACCGCGCTGCGCGAAAGCTTCACGCGCGGCATCCAATATGGCCGCGCGCGTGTTCTCCGCCTTCGTCCGCGACGCCTTGCGGGCCATCGGTTGAACGCTCATACCGGTGTGGCGGCGGCGTTCGGATCGGATTGTGCGGTCTCGGGATAGAAGTCGGTCGCCCACGTTCGCAGGCGCCTGAAGCCGGCAGCTTCGGAGGGCGCCAAACCCGGGGGGTCCATGTATTTCTGGTGCTCCCAGATGTTGATGTCGTCCGGGAGGGCTAGCTGGGCCCGGGAGAGCCGGTCGTCGTAGCGTCCGTTCTCCTTGTCGATCCAGTACGTCGCGAAGATATCCGTGGTGGTGTCGTCGACCGGCGTCGGGCAGATCGCGATGACGCGGATTCCGTCGGCGGTCACCTCTCCGTTGAAACTTACGCCGATACCCGACCACAGGATTTCGATCGTGTTCGACGTGTCCTCGGGCCTGTCCACGCCGTCGTTCCATCGGCGACCGAATCCGACCTTGGACTGCCAGTTCGCGCCCTCGACCGTCTCGCGAAGAACGACCGGGGCGATGCGCGTATGGTGCACGAACCTGAAATGCCAAGGGTCGACGGCGTTCTCGGCGATCACCTGCGGGTGCACGTGGACCCGGGCGTGTAACGACCGAGCCTGGGCGGTGAGCGGAAAGTACTCGACGCGCGCCACATGCGCACCCAGCGCGGGGAATGCCTCGGGAACCTCCCAGCTGGGCGGTCTGCCCTCGGAATCGTGCCAGATGTAGATCGAGTCGTTGCGTTCGGTAACCGGCCACGCCCGCACGTGCCGGACCCGGTTCGGCTTGTCGTGGTAGGGGATGTGCGTATTGCGGCCATCGCCGTTCCACATCCAACCGTGGAAGGGGCACTGAATATCGTTTTCGACGACGCACCCGCCGTGCCCCAGATGGGCGCCCAAATGCTGGCAGTGAGCGTCGAGGACCCGGACTCGGCCATCGTTTCCTCTGAATGCGACGAGTTCGGTGCCGAAATAGTGCAGGGCCTTGACGTCGCCGTTCCCGAGGTCGGCGGACCAAGCGACCTGGAACCAGCCGGTGGGCCGAGCCGACGGAAGATCAGTCATCTCAGACTCCTTTCGAGTGCACCCACCATGGCACCTTTTGACAAAGTTGTCAAAAAGTGAGAGTAAGACTTGCTGTTAGTTAGGAATCTCGGTCGCGTGACGGTAATAACCAGTGTTATAGAGATCTTGTCAGTTTTGACTATTTCGACAAATTCCCGTCCTCGAGGGGCTGGACGCGACGCGCCGGGATGTCCCGGAGGATGTCGTGCTTGACCAGCTTGCCCATGGGACTCCGTGGCAGATTGCTGACGAGTTCGATGTGTTCGACATGTTTGAAGCGGGCGAGTCCGGCGCGCCGGCATGCCTCCACGAGCTCGGCGAGCAGGGGAGGGGCGTCGGGAATCCTTGGCCACGACAACGGCGCAGACTCGCTCGCCGCGGGCGACGGGGAGTCCGACCACCGCGATATCGACGATCTTCGGGATGGCGACCAGTGCGCTCTCGACTTCCAGGGCCGAGATGTTCTCACCGTTTCGGATGATGGTGTCCTCGAGGCGGCCGACGATCCGCACGTGTCCGTCGGACGGCAACGGGGCCCCGCCGCCCATGGCGAACCGCAGGTCCGGAAGCACGGGCTCGTCTCCGTGAGCTTCGTGGGCCGCGATGTAGGCGTGGAAGAACGGGGTCATCACCGATTTATCGGTGTGTACCACCGTCTTGGGGCGCGGGCGTCCACACGATGTTGCCGAGGGAGAGAACATCCCGCTCTGACATATGTGAACTCCGAGCTACTTGACATTAGTGTCAAAAATGACACCTACATCGGCCGACCCGGAATTGCGAGAGGCCGGAGCGAGGCGCGGGCATCTGTGTACCCGACTCGGCACATCGCATCGGTGAACCGGCTCGTCTATCTGTGGTTCCCGTCCGATGCCCTGTCGGGTAGGTGGCATCAGCTTTGGCCGAACCGTATACGTGAGACGGGGCGCCTCCAATTCGTTTGCAGGACAACGCAACAGTGAGGTTGTGGTGAGCCGGGGTGTCGCCGGTGATCGCATTTCGCCGACACCGATCGTCGAGCGGCTGGATCTCGCGGCTGAACCGTATGGCGCTGTGGCGGTGAGCGACTGGATGGCGGCGGCGCCGTCGAGCTCATCGACCTGATCCGGGGTGGTCGAACAGCGGCGCCGACACATCGCACATGTAGGCGTGGTGCGGGCTGTTGCGGCTCAGCTTGTCGCGTAGCCGCCGTTGATGGGGATGGTCTGCCCGGTGACCCAGGATGCGTCTTGTGACGTCAACCAGGCAATCGCCGCCGCGACATCGCTCGCCGTACCCAGTCTGGGGACGATGTAGGCCTTGAGCTGCCGCAACCTCATGTCGGATGACTCGTCCAACCTGGCATTGTTCTGGGTGGCCAACGACAGGGTGTTACAGGTAGATCCCGTTGCGACCCACTTATTTGGCCACCGACCGCATCAGCGCGGGCCCGGCGCCCTTGGACGCCGCGTAGGCGCCCAGGTTGCGATCACCGACACGCGGATTCCGAACTGATCGTGATGCTCCCTCACTCGATCCACCATTGAAGCGTGCAGGCCGGGAGGTTCGCCACCGCGGCGATGGCCACGGGCCACCGACCGGTAATGGGTTCGCATGGAAATCCCTACGCGATGGGTTGGAGACGGACGAAGACGTTTTTGGTCTGGAGGAACTCGTAGAGCCCTGGCTTCTTCCTCGCTGTCGAACGGGGTGATCGACAGCACCGGGCCGAACACCTCGTGTTGGGCGACGCTGCTGTAGGTGTCGACATCGGCCAATAGCGTGGGCTCGATGAAGTAGCCGCCTGCGAGGTCGGGAGCGAGGCTGGAGGGATCCACCGCGTGTCCGCCGACCCCGATTCGAGCGGAATCTCTGCTCGCCGCCTGTGCGACGCTACGCAGAATCCTCGTTGGCCGTCTTGTTCATCACCGGCCCCAAGGTGGTCTCGGGCGCGAACGGATCGCCGACACGGAGTGCGGAGATCGCGGTCGCGGTCGCGGAGACAACCTCGTCATAAACGTCGCGGTGCACCAGCATTCGGGTGGCCAGGACACAACCCTGCCCGGCCATCGTGAAACACGATTGGATCGACATCGCCACGGTCGCTTCGAGATCGGCGTCCGGAAAGACTAGGTTCGCCGATTTGCCGCCGAGTTCGAGGACGACCGGTTTCAGCGTGTGCCGCGCGGCGTCGAGGATTTTGCGTGCCGTCGGTATCCCGCCGGTGAAGGAGATCTTTCCGACGCCGGGATGCCGGACGAGGCGGTCGTCGGCCTCCGGGCAGCACATGCAGAACCCCTTGCGGCAGGCCCGCTTCCAGCACGAGTTCGGCGAACCGAGCGACGGCGTAGGGCGCCAGTTCGGGTGTTTTCAGGACGACGCAATTGCCTGCGGCCAGGGCTGGGGCCACTTTCATCCCGACGGACACCATGGGGCCGTTCCAGGTGAGAATGATGCCGACCACGCCATAGGGTTCGGCGGTGGTGTAGTCGAAGCCGGCATTGAACGCGGGCGTCAAGGGAATGGTGGCGCCTTGCCATCTTGTCGGCCCAGCCGGCGTAGTAGCCGAACCAGGCAGCACACACGTAGGACAGCGCGGTCGAGGTCGCGATGGGGTGGCCGAGCTCTGCGGTAGTGAGTCTGCTCAGCTCGGGAAGGTTGGCCTCGACCAGATCTTCGACGCGCTGCAGAATTCGGCGGCGTTTGTCGGGCGACACGGCGCGCCATGCAGGGTATGCGGCCTGCGCTGCGGCGACAGCCGCGTCGACTTCGTCGGCCCCGCACATCGCGACGGTGCCGTTGACTCGACCGGTGGCGGGTCCGAGTGCCGCAGCACATGCGCGAGCTCGACCGAACTCCCACCCCCGTGCAGCCACTTCGGTGGCCTGGCCCGTGGCGCGGCCGGTGCTCGCCGACCGGGGTACTCCGGGGAGGTGGCAGGCCCGGTAGACGATGTTGGGGATGGGCCCCGTCCAGGCACCGGTCCGGCGAAAGTCCTTTTCCTGCAGTCGAAGTTGTCGCAGAAGAATCGGTGTGCCCGTGATGCGATCACAACTTGGCGACCGGTGGCCGTCGTATCGGACAACCGCCGCCGATAGCGGCTGTGGACCCGTCGAGACAGCGTCGAACAACTCGGGCAGCCAACTGGTTCGTCACCTGTGGCGACCTCGATGCGGACCGTGGAGCCGACATCACGAACCGCACCGACAACAGCCCATCCAGGTGCGGGAACAAGACGCTCGGCACACCGGATCAGAACACCAGCACATGATCAACCATTGAGCGCCCCAACGCATCTCGCACAGGGGGAATCGCCAAGTGCGCGCCGGATCCCTTCTGGCGTCCGGCAGCGGGTCGGTGAGTATGGGCAGCGGATCGCTGCCGGTCACCGCGAAGCCGTGGAGCCGTGCTGTGCGGGGGCGCTGGCGCAGTCCTTCTTGCGGGGTCGCCGCCCGAACGACTGGGCGCTGCGAGCCTATGCCGACGCACATGACCATAGAACGTGATACTCGCTTAATTAGACTGAGGATTGCGTGTGGTGCAAGTCATACTCTACTATCTTGATAGCCGGACTGCGCTGATGAGTGTAGTCCATTATCGCAGATTGCAGGAGGCTTCAGATCATCCACAGGCGGTTGTTGCTTCGTCGTCGACAGGACGCCGACGAGGCCGACCACCGGACCGGGCGGCGAGTATCGGTATCGCTGAGTTCCGGGTGCTCAATGTTCTTGCGTTTCGAAGGGTGATTGATTGTGGAAGGTCCAACGGCGATCCTCGATCGAAGCGATCCGGCGGGTGCGGGACATCGCCAGCCGGATGCGGCGCGGAATGCGCTGGGTGAGATCGCACGGTGGGTCCGAGGCTATTTCCGGCGTCATCCGATCGCATCGCTGGAAACGGTTGGTGGCCAGTGCATGCTGGGCATACGAACGATCCAGTACCTGGTCATCGATACCGTGAGGGTTCGGTTTCCATTCGAAGAGTTCGTCAGTCAGGCGGCGTTCATGGCGTCGACCGCCGCTTTGCCGACGATGTTCGTCGCCATTCCGATCGGCGTGACCTTATCTATTCAATTCGGCCTGCTGGCCGGCCAGGTAGGTGCGACGTCTCTGGCGGGAGCCGCCAGTGGTCTTGCTGTGATCAAACAGGGCGCCCCGATGGTGGCGGCTCTGTTGATGGCGGCCGCTGTGGGATCGGCGATATGCGCGGACCTCGGGTCGCGCAAGATCCGGGACGAGATCGATGCGATGGAGGTCATGGGCATCTCAGTGATCCGTCGGTTGGTCGTGCCGCGGTTTGCTGCGGCGGTTGTGGTCGGTCTCGCCTTGACAGGTCTTGTCTGTTTCGTTGGATTTCTGGCCGGATATCTGTTCAACACGTTCGTGGAGAACGGGACGCCGGGCAGTTTTGTGGCCACTTTCGCGTCCTTCGCTACGGTCGGCGATCTTGTGCTGACGATGATCAAGGCCATTGTATTCGGAGCGATCGTGGCGGTTGTCGCTTGTGACAAGGGGCTGACCACCCGCGGGGGGCCCGCTGGTGTCGCCAATTCCGTGAACGCCACCGTAGTCGCGTCGATCCTGCTTCTGATGATCGTGAACGTCGTTTTCACGCAGATGTATGTCTTGCTGTTCCCGCGGACGGGGTTCTAGATGGCGTCACGCTACTATCCGCCGGGTGTCAAACCGCTGATCACGGCGGTCGCCGAGCAGGGAACCATCGTGATGCGGTTCGGGCACATGGTGACATTCCTTGCGCGTGCAATAGCGTCCGTTCCAACGACGCTGCGCCATTACCCGAAGGAGTTCCTACGGATCCTTTCCGACGTGACCTGGGGAAACGGCTCGATCGTCGTAGGCGGCGGCACCGCGGGTGTGATGGTCGTTCTCGGGGCCTCGGCGGGGGCGATCGTCGGAATCGAAGGCTACAACGCGCTGCATCTGCTGGGGCTGGGACCCGCCACCGGATTGGTGTCATCGACCGCGGCGACCAGGGAACTGGCTCCGATCATGGCCTCACTGGCGTTTTCGGCCCAGGCGGGCTGCCGATTCACCGCACAGCTCGGGGCAATGCGAATCTCCGAAGAGATCGATGCCATGGAAGCGCTTGCCGTCCGGCCCATCCCGTATCTGGTCACGACACGTCTGATGGCATCGGTGGGAGCGGTGATTCCGCTGTATCTCGTATGCCTGGCGATGAACTATATCGCTGTCCAGGTGGTCGTCGAGGTTGCCAACGGCGTGTCGGCAGGCACCTACGAGCACTATTTCCGCTTGGTGCTCAGCGCAACAGATATCGTCTACTCGCTGCTGAAAGCGATCGTGTTCGTGGTCATCACTTCCACCATTCAGTGCTATTACGGATACTATGCATCCGGTGGCCCCCAGGGGGTGGGTATCGGAGCGGGGCTTGCCATGCGGGCCAGCATTTCAACCATGATCGTCATGAATCTGTTGCTGACCATGGCGTTTTGGGGCATCGACGCCGGTGCAAGGCTCGGTGGATAACCCATGCCTATTCTATTCGAGGCCGACGGCCGGGGCCCTTCCGGTACGCAACTCGTACTGCGCGGAATCGGTGCGATAGCGGTCGCGGCGCTGATCGTCACCGCAATGCTGGTGAAGATGGAGGGCGGATTCGACAAGAAAGTCGAGGTTGCCGCCGCGTTGGTCGACGTGGGTGACGGCCTGCCGGCCAAATCCGATGTGAAATTCCGAGGCGTCTTGGTCGGGATGGTCAAGGATGTGACGCCGTCGATAAACGGCAATCCCAACTATGTCTATATCGATTTGAAGCCGGAGTATGCGGTCAAGATTCCGCGGACCGTGACCGCGCGCGTCGTGCCGAGCAACGTCTTCGCGGTCTCGTCCATTCAGCTCGTCGATCACGGCGCCGCGCCGCCTCTGGCGTCGCACGCGGAAATCCCGCAGGACCAGAGTCTTTCGACTGTGCAATTGCAGACCGCATTGACCAAGCTCCGCGACATCGTCGCCGCCACCACCCGGATCGGCACCAACCCCACCGTCGGCATGCTGGCCGCTGTCGCGGCGGCGACCGACCGCCGGGGCGCCGATATCGTGCGTGCCGGGGCACAGTTGGACCGGATCACCCGCGAACTGGACGGGGTCTTGGCCCCGAACGGCGAGCCGGGAACGCTGGACACGTTGACGACCGCCATCCACGGTCTGCAATCGTCGGCCCCCGATCTACTGGATGCGTTACATCACGCCGTCGTC
This sequence comes from Nocardia miyunensis NBRC 108239, assembly GCF_001613065.1. Classification (GTDB taxonomy): domain Bacteria; phylum Actinomycetota; class Actinomycetes; order Mycobacteriales; family Mycobacteriaceae; genus Nocardia; species Nocardia miyunensis. Next base: position 223,713 of record NZ_BDBQ01000001.1, on the reverse strand, counting down.
CCGATGCGCACGTTGGCGCAGAAGAGAGATGCCTTGACCAGTCTGCTCTCAGCGGGCTCGAACACGCTCTCGACAGTCGGCACAGCACTCGACAACAACACCGACAAGCTCATCGGCATCACGACCCAACTGTCGCCGGTGGTCGGTGTAATCGCCGCCGGTGGTACGCAATTCGCGCCGATCGTCACCAGGGTCAAGATCATCTCGGACAAGTGGTCCAGCCAGTTCTGGCCGCCGGGAGCAAATACCGGAACCGGTAAGTTCCTGCTCGAATTCACGCCGCACACGACGTACTCGCGAGCCGACTGTCCACGCTACGGTGCCCTGGCCGGTCCGAGCTGTGCGACGGCGCCGGCCACGTACTCGCGGCCGGTGATCCCTGCTGAGGCACTCTCCCCCAGCGATGCCTTCGGCGGCAATGTCGGTCCGGTGGGCAGCCTGCAGGAAAAGAAAATATTGAACGGAATCCTCGGCGACGATGCGAATACGGCCTCCGAAATCCTGCTCGGCCCGTTGGCCAGAGGCAGTACAGTTCATATCGCGCCCGAGGCGGAAAGCGGGTCCCGATGAGTTATCGCAAGCCCTTGATCGGTCTCGCCGTGTTCCTGGCGATCTCCCTAGCCCTCACATGGACGGTCCTCGTTACTCTCCAACGTAGTGTCCAGGGCTCCACGAAATCGTATACGGCAGTATTCACCGACGTGTCCGGCCTTACTGTCGGAGACGATGTTCGGATGGCCGGGGTCCGGGTCGGCCGAGTGGATTCGATTGCGCTCGACGGAACACTCGCGAGGGTCAGCTTTCGCGTACAAGACGATCAAGTAATGTATGGGAACACCAAGGCATCGATCACATATCAGAATATCATAGGCCAGCGTTATCTCGGTTTATCGCTCGGGAATTACAACGATCCGCGAGTATTGCCCAACGGCGGCGAAATACCCCTGTCACATACGGAGCCGTCGTTCGATATCTCCCTGCTGCTGAACGGGTTCGAGCCCCTGTTCAGTGTCCTCGACCCGAAACAGGTGGACAACATCACCACCGCGATCGTCCAGGCGCTGCAGGGGAATGCGGGGTCGGTCACGACCCTCGTCGCCGAGACGTCGAAAATCGCCGAATCCTTCGCCGGTCCGGACCGGATTCTGGGCGATATCATCGTGAATCTCGACACCATCGTTCGCGCTCTCGCACAGCAGAGCGGCAATATCGGCACGGTGATCACGCAGGCTCGTACGATATTCGACCAATTATCGAACAAGCGCGCGCAGTTGATGAATTCGCTGGATTCCATATCATCCGTCGTGGGGCGGGTGTCGACCATCGTCGGGAACGTCCAACCGGATCTACAGCAATTGCTCAATCGGGAGCCTGGCTTCACGAAACACTTCCTGGACAAAAAGGATGCGTTCGACTATTTCGGCTCCAATCTCCCGCTGATGTTGAAGGGCATCGCCCGCGTAAGCCAGGAGGGTGCCTACGTCAATGCATACGTCTGCGATTTCAATGTCACTCTCATGCCCGCGCTGACCACGCTCATTCCCACGATCGTCTCCATGGCGACGCCGGCAGGCCGGCCCACGCACTCTGAAATCTGTAGGTGAACCATGTTCAGGAGTTTAGTTTCGAGGTGTATCCGGACCGTGCGGCGACCGGTCGAGGAGCACAGCAAGCTGAGCCTCGGCCTCATCAGCGTCACAGGAATCGTCGCGGTGCTGGTCGCAGCGCTGCTGATCACATCTGCCGGCGTGGGCGATGTCCGCTACGAAGCCGAATTCGCGCAGGCCGCACAGATCAGCGCCGGGGACGCGGTCACGATCGCCGGTGTCCCGGTCGGAACGGTCGATGGGGCCCGGCTCGAAGGAGATCACATCGTCGTGACGATGAAGATCGGGAAGAATGTGGCGCTGGGCGCCGATACGAAGGCGTCTATCAAACTGACGACCTTGCTCGGATCCCGGTATATCGAACTCCGGCCGATCGGTCGAGGCAGCATTCCGGATCATCGGATCAGAATTTCCAACACCGTTGTGCCCTACGACCTGCCGCAGCTTCTCGAAAATACGACGACGCTGTTCGAGCAGGTCGATGCCGATAAGATCGGCCAGCTGATGACGTCTCTGTCGAACCAGCTGGCGGGTACACCGGCGCTGATACCGCAGGTGCTGCGGAATATCCAGAACCTGTCCTCGGTGCTCGCCGAACGGCGTGGTCAGATCGGATCCCTGCTTGCCAGCACTACACAGGTGACCAATGTTGTCCGCGGACAACAAGCCGACCTCGGTGCCCTGGTCGAGAACGGAACGGCGATGTTGCAGGAGATCGTGTCCCGGCGGGCAATGGTCCAACAACTCTTCGATGCAACGACCAAGCTGGTGGGTCAACTGCACACCATCGCGGTGGAGGACCGTCCGGAGATCGACAAGTTGATCACGAACTTGAATGCGTTCCTTCAGACTCTCGCGAACAACGACCAGCTACTGCGCAACAGTCTGCAGATACTCCCGGTTCCGCTGCGAAATTTCGCGAATGCGACGGGCTCCGGGAACGAGATGGAGTTCAATGCTCCCGCCGGTCCGCTGATCGACTCCTGGATGTGTGCGATCTCCGGTCGTGCCAAGCAACTGAGCATGCCGCCCTACCTGAGGGACTGCAAATGAGGCGCCGGTTTTCGATCACCAAGCTTGCCGTGATCGTAGCTGTGGCCGCAATCGGTTTCTCCGGTGTCCGCGCCGCGACCGCGGACGACCATGAGATGACGATCACCGCGCAATTCGACAATGGCGCCGGGCTGTATATAGGGAACACCGTCGCGGTCCTCGGCCTGCCGGTTGGGAAGGTGACGCAAATCGTTCCGGAGGGTACGTCGGTCGGGGTGACGATGCAGATCGATGCGATGGTGAAGATTCCCGCGACGGCGCAGGCCGTCACGGTATCGACATCGGTGCTGACGGACCGGCACGTCGAGCTCACACCGGTATACCGGGGCGGACCGGTGCTTCGGAACAAGGACTTCCTCGGTCTCGACCGCACCAGGACCCCGGTCGACTTCGACCGGTTGCTGGCCATGGCCGACAAGATGTCGCTCCAGCTCCAGGGCGACCGGAAGGGCGGCGGCCCGATTGCCGGACTGCTCGATGTCGGCGCCGCGATGACCGCGGGCAACGGGAACGACATCAAGTTGGCATTGGGGCAGCTTTCCGTAGCGCTACAGGTCGGCGCCGACGGTGGCGCGGAAACCAGGAATTCGCTTACTGCGACGGTAAACAATCTCTCCGCACTGACCGGTGCGGCCGCGAACAACGACCGCAATATTCGAGAATTCGGGTCGGCGATTCGGCATTCGAGCGACATCCTTGCCCAGGTGAACATAGGGCTGGGTGACACAGGCGCGCAGCTCAACGAAATCCTGACACAGGCTAACGATATCCTGCAGGCAGACCGCGGAAAGTTGAAATCGACTGTGACGAACGCGAACACCGTCATGCGAGCAATGGCGGACTATCGGCGAGAGCTGTCGGAATTTCTCGACCTTGCCCCGCTGTTGATGGACAACGCTTACAATGCATTCGATCTCCAGAAACGTGGTGTGCGAATCCACGCGCTGCTCGACAAGATATTCTTCGACGGGCAACTGGTCAAAGAAGTGTGTAATGTGCTCGGTCTTCGGCAGCTGGGCTGCAGCACCGGGACACTACGGGATTTCGGTCCGGATTTCGGCATTTCGGGAATGCTCGAGTCCATGGCAGGGATGGCGAAATGAGGGGCCGCCGACTTCGTATCGCCACTGCTGGCATATCGGCCGCGATGTTGACCTCGATGACCGCCTGCTCGATGGGGCTGGAGAACCTCCCCCTGCCTGCGCCCGGCGTCGGCGCAAACTCGTACACCCTGTACGCGACATTCACCAACGCGCTCAATCTGCCGACCAAGGCGAAGGTGAAGTTGGCGGGCGCCGATGTCGGTGAGGTCGTGTCGATGAAGGCGCGCGACTACGCCGCAGTCGTGACGATGAGAATTATGGCCGGCGTAGCACTGCCTGTGGGGACCAGGGCTGAACTTCGGTCGGCGACACCGCTCGGCGACGTGTTCGTGGCGGTGGAACCGCCGACCGGCGTGGCACCGAACAGCGCGACCCTGCACCCGGGCGACAGTATTCCCCCCTCCTCGACCTCGGCTGCCGCGACAATCGAAGAACTGCTGACGACATCGTCGCTGCTGGTCAATGGGGGAGTCATCCGGGATCTGACCAATGTGGTCAACGGTCTGGGGGCCGCGGTCGGGAACAAGGGGCAACGCCTCAGTGCGCTGATCGCCGAATCGACCCGGTTGATCAACAGTCTGGCGGCACGGTCCGGCCAGATTCGCGACGCTTTCGTGCAGACCAACCAGCTGGTGGCGACCCTTTCGGGTCAGCAATCGACGATCCACGACGCGATCGCGGCGGCCGGTCCGGCGCTCGACGTCGTAGCCGCCGATACCCAGCAGATTGTCGGCCTCGTCTCGGAGATGGCGAGAATCAGCCAGCAGGTGGCGAAATTCCCGTCCGTGCGGGGGACCGATACACGCAGCATGACCGCCGACATCAACCGGATATCGGCCGAACTCAATGATGCCGCAACCAATCCCAACGCAAGCCTGACGGCAGTCAACAACCTCATGGCGCCGATAATCAAGATCACCGATGGCACCTCGTCGCACGTAAACGTCGATCTGCAGGACCTGGCGATCGGTGCTCTGCCGGATCCGCGGCACCCGGGCGATCTCGGCAGCAGGCTGCCCGACGGTACGGACTGGGGAGCGTTCGTCGGAAGTCTCGACTACACGCTTCTGCAATTGCGGAACCGAGTGTTCGGACCGGGGAAATGACCCAGCAACCGATGGAGGAATCGCGACGGGCGGGATGGGGGGCGAGATTACTGGAGCCGTCGGCCCGGCTGGTCGTCGCCACGGTCCGGTTGACGATGGCTCGGCGACTGACGCTGTCCGCTCTCGCCCTCGCCCTGACACTGGTTCTCGGCCTGACGTATCTGGTGTTCGGGGCACTCCGCGTTGACCCCACCGCGTCGAAGATCTATGTGCGCGTGCACCTTACGGTCTCAGGAGGTGTGTTGCCGAATCAAGACGTGACTTTGCGGGGGGTCGCCGTCGGCCGGGTGCAATCGGTCGAGTTGACCGACCACGGAGTGCTGGCAGTGGCCGCGATCGATTCGAGAGTCAGGATTCCGCGCGCGGGGGAGGTCCGGGTGGCCGGACTTTCTGTCGCGGGCGAACAATATCTGGACTTCAGGCCGACCACCGACGGTGGCCCGTACCTGACCAACGGCTCGGAGATCTCGGCCGGCAAAACATCGACGCCCGTGCCGCTGTCGACCATACTGGGCGATCTGGACGGCACTCTCGCGCAAATCGACCCGGCGAAGCTGAAAACCATCGTCACGGAACTCGGTGTCGGCCCCGACGGCCCGCGAAAATTGGCGGCGATATTCAATGGTGGCATTTTCCTGATCTCGACGCTGGATTCCGTACTGCCGCAAACGGTGAGCCTGCTGCGTCAGAGCAAATTGGTGCTCGGCACCGTCGGGGACGTCGGCCCAGGGCTGCAGGACACCGCGAGGAACCTGTCCAGTCTGCTGCGCGGCGTGGAATCCAAAGACCAGGGGTTTCGCACCTTCCTCGGCCGCACCCCAGCCACCCTGCAATCGATGGATGCGGTTATCGCCGACAACTCGCCGACGATGGCTCAGTTGCTGGGCAGCCTGACAACCGTTGCGCAGCTGGCCTATGTCCACGTTCCCGCGCTCGAGGAATTCTTTTTCCCGACACAGCGCGCCGGGTCGACTCTCGGTGCTATCGCATCAGTGTTCCACGACGGGGGTATCTGGGGCCTGGTCGACATCTACCCGCGCTACACCTGTGATTACCAGCTTCCACGGCTGCCTCCGTCGCAGCCCGATTCGCCGGAGCCGTACCTGCATACGTACTGCCCCAGCCAGGATCCTTCGGTGCTGATCCGCGGCGCGAGAAACGCCCCGCGCCCACCCGGCGACGATACGGCCGCCCCGCCCGCGGGCGTCGTTCCCGACGAGCGTGCGACTCCGACACCGATTGGTCCGCAATCAATTCCGGTGCCGTATGGCGGCCCGAAAGTCCCCGGTACCCCGCCGAGGTGACAGGTACGTCGGTTGAAAACGACTACACAGAGGAGAAGTCAGGTGAGCACGTCCAGCTCGATCGAATCGATTGCCGCAGAATCTGTCCAGAGTGCCGACTCCGAACCCGAACGAGCCGTCGAAGAGACTGCGGACGAGAGGACCGAAGATGCGGAGAGAGCCGAAGAAAGGGAGGAGGCCGAGGAAACGCCTGGGGCCGATGAGGGCAACCGCCCGCCATTGCGCTCGCGACGGTGGGTTCGGTGGACCGGTCTAGCGACTACGGCCGCTGTGGTGGTGGCATCGCTGTCGGCCGCGGTTGTTTTCGGCTGGAAGCTGAAGGAGGACCGCGATGTCGACTCTGCGGCCGATCAGGCCAGAGAGGCTGCGCGACAATACGCGGTCACCCTCACCAGTGTTAATTCCGACCATCTCGATCAGGATTTCACAGCGGTGCTGAACGGAGCCACCGGCGAATTCAAGAATATGTATTCCCAGTCCAGTGCCCAGTTGAGGCAGCTGCTGGCCGACAACAAGGCCACCGCTCATGGAACAGTAGTCGATGCCGGAATCAAGTCCGCCACCAAGAACAGGGTCGAGGTTCTGCTGTTCATCGACCAGACGGTGACAAACACCGTCACCCCGGATCCACGTGTCGATCGCAGCCGAGTGGTGATGACCATGCAACGCGTCGGTGGACGCTGGCTGGCCGATAAGGTTGACCTGCCCTGATCCGGACCGAATCCGCATCAGCGCCATAACTCCTCGTATGGCATGACCGGCAAATTCGGGCTTATTTGCTCATCGATGACGACCCTGGCCAGCTGTCGCGCCTCGGCCGCGGCGGCGAAGGCCTCGGCCGCAGCGCGGCCGGCGCGGAAATGCAGAGGGTCACCATCGTCGAGATACACGGTCATATGGCATTCCATTGTTCACCGACCACATTGCCAGATCTCGGATATCGCCTACGGTTACGTTTGTTGCCCGGCCTCACCGAACAGGCTGGCCAGGTCGAGCTGTCCGGTCTGCACCGCGCCGAAGAATCCACCATCTGTGGTGAATGTTTCACCGTTGACATAGCTGGAACGGGGGCTGTTGAGGAAGACGAGCGGCCACGCTTGTTCCTCGGCTGTCGAGTGTCGCCCGATCGGACCGACGAAAGCATCGACGATTTGGGCGCCGGAGTGCTCCACGAAGTGCGGCATCATCGCGGTGTCGGTCGGACCGGGATTTATGCAGTTCAGTCGGATACCTTCGGTGATGAGGGTCGCGGCCCGCGATGCAACCCAGGCGTTGAGCACCTTCTTCGAAAACGAATAGGCGTCCGGTTCCATGCGCTGGGTGTTTTCCTCGCACCACTTCTTGCCGGCCCCGAATCCGTCGATTGTCACGAGTTCCATCAAGTCCGAGAGCTGGAGCTGCCAGCCCATGGCCGCATTCGAGGCTATGGCCGCAATCGCGCCGCCGGGGGCAATCTTGGGCAGGAGTAGCTCGACGAAATGGCGAGCCCCGACGAAGTTGACCAGCAGCACGTCGACGGGAGGGAAGGCGCCGCCCGGCAGCCCAGCGCAAGAGAAGACGGCGTGGACCGGACCGTTGATTGTGGCTGCCGCCTCGGCAATCGAGTCGGGGTCGCGCAGGTCGGCCTCGATCACCAAATCGACAGGTGCTTGGGTGGGCTTGACGTCAACGCCGGTGACCCGCGCGCCGAGCTGAACGAGGATGCGTGCCGTCGCGGCGCCCATTCCCGACGCCGCGCCGGTGACTACGACGTGTAGTCCGCTGTACCCGAGTGGATCTTTCATCCTTATTTCCTCTGGTTAGAACCGATTGTTCCCTCATAAGGTATCGCACTTCTATAAATTTTAGAACTACACTCTCCAAAAATGTATGCCGGACTGCAAAATTAGTTTCGCCGATTCAGCCCTGGTCCAGGGGGTGGGGACCCGTGAGGCGAGGACGTGGTTGCAGTCGACAGGTCTGGTGCAACCTGCGTGTCAACGGTGGCGGGGCGGCGAGGGCCACTTGCGGGGCGAGCTGAGCGTATGTCGGCTCCGACAGTCCTCGCGGCGCCGGTACGGAACGCAAAAGCCGGACGCTCTTGGCAGTAGAATGCTGTGAGCAATTGGTAAGAACTGCCCTAGAGTACGATGCTCGATGTGGGCAATGTGTTGAGGTAAAGCAAGGACTTCCTGACTGAAGTCGACCTCGAGAGAACGGTGAACGTCATAACGCCCCCGAAGCCGGAGCGGCTGACGCCTGACGGCGAGCAGTCCGAACCTCATATCCCCAGCTGGCAGAAAGACAGTATCGCGCGGTCGCTGCGGAGTGCGCGCGCGCGTGCTCAGGAGCGCAGTGATCGTTTCGTCGCGGCAGCGATCGACCTGCTCAACGAGCGTGACGAGAGCGATTTCACCATTCAGGATGTCGTCGATCGTTCCGAGATGTCGCTGGGCACGTTCTACGCTTATTTCGACGGCAAGGACAGCCTACTGCTGGCAGTCTATGAAACCGTTCTGCGGCGCACGGCCATGCCCCTGCTGCGGGAGCGTTGTGATCGCGAGACGGACCCAGGTTTGCGGATCAAAGCCCTGATGTACGGGATGGTCGAGCTCGCCTCCGTGCCGGGCCGATTGTCGCGGGCACTGAGCATTTTTCATCTGCGGCTGGCCGAGACCCGTCCGAGCGAACTGAAATACGCCCTGGAACCGCTACGCTCGTTCATCGTCGAGTTACTGAGCCAGGGTGCGGCGGCGGGGCGCCTGCGCGACGACGTCGGGCTCGAAACCCAGGCGGCCTTGTTGCAGGAACTTCTGCTCTCCACGACACACTCCACGGTGCTGGCCGGCAGTCCGAGTACCAGTGCTGATGACCTGTGGACCTTCTGGTCGGCCGCGATTCTGCAGGGGGCACGATAAAGGGGGGAATACCGAGGCCAAGCAACACCTCGCCGGTGCCGGCGATCCCGGATTGCCGTCGGCCACCCGCGAGCCCGGTGGCCGGTCAACTGTGGGCGGGGCGGACGTGGATCACATCCTGCATCAGCTCGGACGGCCCGGTAAGGATATTCTGCAGAACATCGGCCACAACTGCCGACGTCAGCAGTTGCGTTCCGCTCATCCGGGTCAGATAGCCGTCGGCTTCCCAGATCGGCCAGGCTCGTTCCAGGTCTCCGGGACCGAAGTTCTCGTGGAATCCGGTGTCGCCGACAGCGCCGAGAATTACCAGCGTCACTCGGATCTGGTCGCGACGCAACTCCCGGCACATCGCCTCGGTGAATCCGTTGAGTCCGCGTTTGGTAGTCGAATACAGCGTCATCAGCGGCATGTGGTCGAGTGTGATCTCCGAGGAGAGATTGACGATGTCACCGCCGCCCGCCGCCTTGAGCAGGGGAATCGCGGCTCGCGTGGTATAGATCGGCGCTAGCAGGTTCGTGTTCACCGACACGGTGATGTCCTCGTCGCTGGCCTCCTCGATGAGCCGGATCCGCGTGACGCCGGCTGAATTCACCAGAACATCGACGCGGCCGAACTGCGCCGCAACCTGGTCGAAGGCTGCGCGAACCTGGGCGCTGTCAGTTACATCGGTCACGATCGGTACCGCGTGCGGCCCGATTTCGTCGGCGACCTCGTCCAGTAGGAGCTTTCGCCGTGCGAGCAGCACGACGGTGGCGCCGTCGTGTGCCAAGCGGACGGCGGTTGCCCTGCCGACGCCTGTCGAAGAGCCGGAGATAACGACGACTTTGCCGTCCATACTGGTCGACCTCATGAGCCTCTACCTACTTGTCGTTCCGAATAGTTGACAGTCGATGCGCACCCGCTCGCTCCGAGACGTGGGCAGCTTGCGACGTATCGAGGACCTCCAGGGCGAGGCGAGGTCGCGAAGGGGACCGCGAGGGTGTTACCTCCCTGCGCAGGTGGGCTGCAGGTGCACTGTCAACGTTCTAGAACGCTACGAGCGTACATCGAGAACCGTCTTTTCCGATGTTATCGGAGAATCTGGCACGTGAAGATGAAGTGACTGTAATAGACACTTGCACGAAACGTAAAGTGCATTCTACTATTGCGAGCATGGAATAGCCGTTGAGTGTGGATCGGCGTGCACCACTTCGGAGGGAGTTTGTCTGTGACCACAGCCAAGGAAGCGAAAGACTGGGCGTGTGAGCATCTGCGGGGGAACTGCAGCTCGCTGTACACGCCGTTCTCCGGTGTGGACGGTGACGATATCGACTACGAGGCGCTGCGTGCCCTGGTGCGCTACTGCCTGGTGGATCTGGACCAAGACGGTCTCTGGTTGACCGGTGGCATCGCCGAGCTCTGGTCGCTGACCACCGACGAGCTCAAAGAAGTGGTGCGAGTGGCTATCGAGGAGGCACGCCGGGTCAAACCCTCGGCTCTGATCCAGATCATGTCGAGCACCGACACCGCCAAGCAGTGCGTCGAGCTGACCCTGCATGCGCAGGAGTTAGGGGCCGATATCTGCTATATCCTCACCCCGTACTTCGAGTGTTCGGGCAAACCCGGCGTGCTGGAGTACATCCGGTATGTCGCGAATCGCACCGACATGCCTCTGGGTTTCTTCAACTCGCACTCCACCGGCCTGGCGCTCACTCCGGACGAGTGTGTGCAGCTATACCACGAGGTTCCGGCGTTGTGCGGGCTGAAGAACGGGCTCCTCGACGCTCGGCACAGCCTAGCCGTGCACAACCTCGCACCCGAAATGGTGCTGTGGGAGACCCTCGATGAGGCCGGGATCCGGCTGGGTATCCCTCATACCGGGGCGCTGGGCTCGGCGCTGTACCTGTACGAGAAGCCGGGGCAACTGCTTTTTCGAGAGTGGATCGCTCTGCTGGTCGAGGGGGATTTCGAGCGCGCCGAGAAGTTCGCGGCGGAAACCGGACTTTCCGATATGCGTGCGGCGAGCCGCCGCTACCAATCTCACCCCGCCAGGCCGCACGCCTTCACCCATTGGGGTGCCGGGTTCAAGTTCGGCGCCTCGCTGCTCGGGCTCCCGGTCGGCGACTTCCCGCATTCGCGGCCACCGCAGACCGCATTTCCCGATGAACTGAAGGATCCGATCCGTGCCGCGTATGCGGCGTCGGGCTTCATCGAGTCCTGAGAACGGAGCTTGCGCAATGCAGGTCGATGAATTCCGCCACGGTGTGCGAGCGTGGCTCGACGACCACGAGCGGGACGTGACTCCCTCAGCAGATGCGGCCGTCAGTGTTGCCGCCCAGCTAGATCATCAGCGCCGGTTGCAGCGAATGCTGTTCGACGACGGCTGGATGAGGTGGGGTTGGGCGCAGCAGGTCGGCGGGCTCGGGGGCTCGCCGACGCTGCGCGCGGTTCTCGGTGAGGAACTCACAGCCCGGGCTGCGGTCCACACCACCTCATGGTCCATGCACGAAGTGCTCGGCCCCGCCGTAGCTCAGTTCGGAGCACCGGACTTGGTCGCGGAGATCTTTCCGCGACTGCTGCGTGGCGACGAGTTCTGGTGTCAGGGCTTCTCCGAGCCCGAAGCAGGCAGCGATCTGGGATCGTTGCGGACGACCGCGGAATTGAATGGTGACGTATGGGTCGTCAATGGTGAGAAGCTGTGGACCAGCTTCGCACACCATGCGACCCGATGCGTCGTGCTCGCGCGGACCGGCCGGCCGGGTTCACGCGGTATCAGTGCCTTCCTGGTCGACATGAACACACCGGGTGTTGCGGCACGTCCGCTACGGACGATGGCAAGGGTCGAGGAGTTCTGCTCGACCTCGTTCGTCGACGTCGAGGTTCCGGCGCATCGGCTGCTGGGCGATGTCGACGGGGGCTGGAAGGTCGCCCAGCACATCCTTTCCTGTGAACGCGGGGCGATCTTCTGGCAGCGTGGCGCGTGGCTCGGTTATCACTTGGGTCTGCTGCTGGACCGTGCGGACGAGACGGGATCGGCGGCCGCCCTGGGCCAGGCTTTCCAGCTGCTGTGGGCGTTTCGGGCAACTTCCAAGGCCACCCAGGAGCGCATCGCCACGGGGCACCTACCCGGGCCCGAAGCCTCTGTCGACAAGATCATGATCGGCGCCGCGGAGCAGGCTGTGTTCGATACGGCCCGCGAATTGCTTTGTGGTGCAATCGAGTCCGGTGATACTCCGGCGGCGCAGTCGTGGCGTCGCGAGTGGGCCTATGCCCGAGCGGCCACCATCTACGGCGGGACCAGCGAGATTCAGCGAGACATTGTCGCGACCCACTTGCTCGAACTGCCGAGGAGCGCCTGATGGACGACGGCGAAGACGCTCTGACGGCCTCGACCCTGCGCCGCCTGGCTCGGGAGTTCGACGGCCCCGAACTGTCGAAGGCGTTGGCCGAGTTCGGTTTCACCGATCTGATCGCGGCTCACCCGAGGTCGGCGGTATCGGTCCTGTTCGAAGCGATGGGCCGGGCGGGAACCATGTCTACGGCCCTGCAGGACGTGCTGCTGCGACCACTCGCCGAGGCGCTCGGGGACATCGATGCCGACTGTGCCGTCGTGCTGCCCGCCATGGGCGCGGAGTACGGTGGCGAGGCGGTCGGGGACACGATGACCGTGCACGGCGTAATCGTCGGACGCCCGGCCGCTGCACTGTTGGTCCCGGTATTCGCCTCCGGCGCGATCTCGTGGATCCGACCCGTCGACCCGGCTCAGCTGTCCAGGCGGTTGGTCGCGGGATTGGACCCCGCACTCGCGATGAGTGAGGTCGCGGCCGATGAGGTAGCTGCCGTAACCCTGCTGGAAGGCCCTGTCGCACAATCGGTGTGGGATGCAGTGCGTACTGCGGGCAGGCTGGCGCTGGGCTATCAGATCGCGGGTGCTGTCGGTGAGATGATCGATCTCGCCGTCGGCCATGCCCGCGATCGGGAGCAGTTCGGCTCCCCGATCGGAGCCTTTCAGGCGGTGCGCAACCGGCTGGTTGACGCGCACGTGGCCAAGGCCGGTGCTGCTGCCGCGCTCGAGCAGGCATGGCAGGCCGACGACCAGTACCTGGCAGGCATGCTGGCCAAATCTCTCGCCGGACGTGCCGCCCGCATCGCGGCGACTCAGTGTCAGCAGGTCCTCGGCGGAATCGGGTTCACAGCGGACCATCCCTTCCATCGCTACCTGTTCCGAACGACGGTATTGGATTCGGTACTCGGTTCGGCTGCCGAGTTGCCCGTCCAGATCGGTCGCCATCTGGTGTCCGAGACCGGCGCGATACCGCGCTTGGTCGAATTGTGAACGGCCACACGCCGGATCCGGCCGTCCCGGAGGCCGCGGTGCGGGTCGAGCGGGATGGAGCTGTCGCCGCGGTGACTCTGACCCGGCCGGAGCAGGCCAACGCGATGGATGGCGAGATCACCGTCGCGCTGCTGGAGACCTTCCGCTCGCTGGCCGGCGACGAGGAAGTCCGGGCTCTGGTGCTCACCGGTGCGGGAACGGTTTTCAGTGCCGGGGGAGCGGTCGACACCATTCGGGCGATGCGCGACGACGCGCGTTTTCGCGGCGCTGTGCTGCGGGCACATCAGGAGCTGTTCTGGACGATGACTCGACTGCCCTTCCCGACGGTCGCGGCGGTCAACGGGCCCGCTGTCGGCGCGGGGAGCACGGTCGCGCTGCTGTGTGATCTCGTCGTGATGTCGCCGGAAGCGTACCTGCGCGATCCGCGCGTGTCGCTCGGATTACTGGACGGTGCGGGCGGATTCGTGCTGTGGCCGTTATTGACCAGCCTGTCGGCGGCGAAAGAGCACCTACTGCTGGGCAGCAAGGTGACGGGTATCGAGGCACACCGGCTGGGGTTGGCCAACCGGGTTGTTCCCGCACCGGAGGTGCTCGCCGAGTCACTGCGGCTGGCGCGGTCTCTGGCCGCGTTGCCGCGCGCGGCGGTGCAACAGGCACGACGCCTGCTGAACATCCACATCGACCGGGCCGCGCCGATGCTCGAAGAGTGTGCGCTGGCAGAGTACGCCTGCTTCGACACCCCGGAGCATTACCTGCTGCTCGAGGAACTGAGCAGCACATTGGCCGAACCGAACGCGAAGGAGTCATCATGAGTCCGGCCCAGTCTGTCGCAGACGCCAGGGTCGCGCTCGTCACTGGCGGCACCAGGGGGCTCGGCCGGGCGGTGAGTGAACGACTCGCCACATCCGGTATCCGCGTGGCAGCGGCCTTCGCAAACGATGTCGACGCCGCAGAGGCTTTGTGTGCGGATTGCCGGGCTGGCGGCGGGATCGTCACCGTGCATCACGCCGATGTGGCCGACCCGGGCGCATGTCGCAGATTGGTCGGCGAAGTACTCGCCCGGCACGGACGACTCGACTATCTCGTGAACAACGCCGGCACAGTGATCGAGCGCCGTTACGCCGAGGTGACGGCCGAGAACTGGGACCGGCAGGTGGCAGTGAATCTGTCGGCGGCGTTCTTTCTCACCCAGGCCGCGCTCGAGCCGATGTCCGCTCAGCGATTCGGCCGGGTGGTCAACATTGGCTCGGTCACCGCCTCGATGGGCAGTCCGGTTCAAATCCCTTACGGCGCTGCGAAAGCCGGTCTCGTAGGATTGACCCGGTCGGTCGCCCGCGCGGTCGCCCGCAAGGGCGTAACCGTCAACTGCGTGATTCCGGGAAGTTTCGACACCGATCTGGCCACCGCCCTCACCTACACCGACCGTGATGCCGTGACCTCGATGATCCCGATGGGGCGGTGGGGGCGGCCGGAGGAACTCGCGCACGCGGTGTGTTTTCTGCTGGACGACCTGGCTTCCTATATCACCGGTGCGATCGTCACCGTGGACGGTGGAATGAGTATGGGCGGATGACGCGAAAGCCATTGCGGCTCACCGCCGCTGACATCGTTGCACCCGGCGTACCGGCACATCTGCGTAGGGAGTACCGGCGGCAGGGCTACCTCACGGATCTGACGCTGAGCGCCGCGCTGGTGCGGACGGTGCGACAGTGGCCCGCCCGGCCGGCGATCATCCAGGCCGGACAGATGCTCACCTATGCCGAACTCGGCGAGCTCGTCGAGCGCGCGGCGGCATGGCTGGCCGGGACAGGGGTGCGACAAGGCGAGGTGGTGTGCTGGCAGACCCCCAACTGGTGGGAAGCTCAGGTCCTGGGCTTGGCGATCTGGCATCTCGGCGCGGTGAGCAGTCCGATCGCCCCGTTCTATCGCGAGCACGAACTACGCCAGGTGATCGAGCAGGTGTGCCCGGCGGCCGTTATCGCGGCCGAGTCGTTCCGCGGGTTCGCGCACGCGGAAGCCTTCGACGACTTGCTGGCCGATGCCGGGTTCGGTGCGATCCCGAGGATCGTGCTGCGCGGATCCCGGCCAGGATGGACGCCTTTCGACGAAGTCGTCTCCACCCAACGGCAGAAGGCGTCGTCGAAGATCGGTGCGGGCGAGCCCGCCCTGGTGTTGTTCACCTCCGGCACGACGTCGAAAGCCAAAGCCGCAGTGCACTCGTCGCAGACGCTGCTTGCCGAGACCCGGCAGCTTGCCGACGCGTGGGGGCTCGGCTGTCGGGATGCCGCCTACATGGCCGCGCCGCTGCAGCACATCACCGGCGTGCTGAACGCGATGACGATTCCACTGCTCGTGGGCGCACGTACGGTGCTCTCCGACCGATGGGACGCCGAACAAGCAGTGCAGGACATGATGCGTCACCGCGTGACCTACTCTGCCGGCGCGACGGTCTTCCTGCAGGAATTGACCGACGCCGCGTGCAATGCCGGAATCCACCTGCCCTTGCGGATGTTCGCCTGCGGCGGCGCCCCGGTGCCGCGCACTGTCATGGAACGCAGTGAGGCACAAGGTATCCCGGCCGCACGGGTCTACGGCATGACCGAGTTGCCCACGGTGACGGTGATGAATCGGGGACATCGGTTCGATTTCCGTGCTGAAACCGACGGCGCTCTGGCGCCGGGCGTGGAAGTACGGGTGGTCGATGACGATCCCCCCTCCGGCCGTCTCGTCCGCGAAGGCGAGCTGCTGGTGCGCGGCCCCGAGCGGATGCTCGGTTACCTCGACCCGCAGGCGAATCGCTCGGCGCTCAACGCGGCGGGCTGGTTCCGGACCGGGGATATCGGCGTTATCGACAGCCGGGGTCTGGTCACCATCACCGGGCGTGTGAAGGATGTCATCAACCGTGGTGGCGAGAAGTTTTCGGCACGTGAAATCGAGGACCTGCTGGCGGCGCATCCGGGGGTGAGTCAAGCAGCGATCGTGCCAGGACGCGACGCGCGCTTCGGTGAAGTCCCCGTCGCGTTCGTGGTGCTGTCAGCCGCGGTCCGAGTCTCCGTCGACGACCTCGCCCGGCACCTGCGTCTCGCCGGTCTGGCTGTCCAGAAGAGTCCGGTCGCTTGGCATTTCATCGATCAGCTGCCGATGACCCCATCGGGCAAGGTCAAGAAATTCGAACTCGTCCGAATAGTGGACGGCACGGGAAGGGCCGGATGAACCTCACTCGTTTTCGCACCATGCTCGACATCGGACGCGACGATTCCGGGCGCGTGGTGTTGCCAGTGCTCGATCGGGATGCCGAACGCGTCTTCGGCGGACAACTGCTCGCTCAGCTGATAACCGCCACACAGAGGGATTCCGGCAAGACTGTGAAGTCGCTGCACGTGGCATTTCCCCGTGCGGCCCGCGGGATACGCCCGCTGTTCCTGGACATGGAGGCCACCCACGACGGCCGCTCGCTCGGCCACCGGCGCGCGGTGGTCTGGCAGGACGATCCCGGTGGCCGCCGGGTCGCGGTGACTGCCTCGATCCTCCTGGATCACCCCGACGAAGGTTACGACCATCAATTCGACCCGGCTGCTGTCGGCGACCCGGCGGCCGCCACACCGACCGACATCCCCGTGGTGCCGGGGGAGGCTCGGATCATCAGCGAGACGGGACTCTACGACGCGAGAACCGCGCCCGCCGAGTTTGCCTTCTGGATGCGGTGTGCGGACTTCACCGACGAAGTGCTGGCGAAACCCGTCGTCGCCTACGTTTCGGACTGGCCATTGATCGGCACCCTGCTCAAGCCTGTGACCGGAGTCAGCCAGGTCGATGCCCATCGCCGAGTCGAGACCGGTGTGGTCACGCACTCGATCTGGTTCCATCAACCGTTCGATGTATCCCGGTGGTTGCGGGTGCAGGTTTGCGGGCAGCGCCTGGTCGGTGGTCGTGGCTTCGGCACCGGCGCGGTCTACACCGAGGCGGGGACGCTGGTGGCGTCCTTCGCCCAGGAGAGCGTCATCAGAGAATCCACCGTGTGAGGAGACAGCAATGACCGCAGAGCATTTCGTCCGGTACGAGGTCGACGACCGGGTGGCGGTGATCACCCTGGACCGGCCAGGCGCCGCCAATGCCCAAACTCCCGGCATCCTGGCCGACCTGGATGACGCGTGGCGCCGCGCCGAGGACGATCCGGTAGTTCGAGTCATCGTCCTGACGACTACCGGGAAGCATTTCTCCGCCGGGCACGACATGTCCGGAAACGATCCCTCCACCGACGAGCGCAGCCTCGCCCCGCGGCGAGTAGACGGCAAGCTCGTGGCCGAAGACTACTACGACTGGGAGACCAGGGGGTATCTCGGCTATGCCAGACGCTGGCGTGACATTCCGAAGCCGAGCATCGCCGCGGTCCAGGGCAAATGTATCGCGGCCGGGCTGATGCTGTGCTGGCCTTGCGATCTGATCGTGGCGGCAGAGAACGCGCAGTTCTCCGACCCGGTCGGCCTGCTGGGCATCATGGGTGTGGAGTATCACGCGCATACCTGGGAACTGGGGGCACGCAAGGCCAAGGAGATGCTGTTCACTGCGGGCTCGGTCAGTGCCGAGGAGGCGCTTCGCAGCGGTATGGTCAATCATGTCGTTCCGCTGGAACAGCTGCGGGAGTTCACCATTGCGCTGGCACACCGGGTGGCGCAGACCGATCCCTGGGCGCTGCGGATGGCCAAGCGCGCGGTGAACCAGACGCTCGACACCCAAGGCTTCTCGACCGCGATCGCCGCATGTTTCGATATACACCATCTCGGCCACACCAGGGCGCTGGCGGCTACCGCCGGGGAGACCGTCGTCATGGCGGATCTGGAACGGATGAAGGCAGCCGGCCGGGCGGGCCGGTGAGCGTCTTCGACTCGCCGGCCGAGTTGTCCGAGTACGTCGGACGCACCCCCGGTGTCAGTGATTGGGTGACCATCGACCAGACGTGAATCAACGATTTCGTGCGTTATCGGCAGTGACCTTTCGGGCACGCGAATTACCCTGTCCCCCAGGGATTTTATTAACCTGGGGGACAGTGCAATTGGGATGACGGTACGGATTCGGGATCATCCGGCGTTCAGAATGCGGACCAGCGCCTGCCGGTCGACTTTCCCGGTAGGGAGCATGGGCAGATCTTCCTCGCCGAGTACGCGCACGACGGTGGGGACCTTGAACGACGACAGGTTCCGCCGTGCGTAGGCAATGACGGCATCGACCGAGAGTTCCGCACCGTGGCTGGGCACGACGACGGCGGCCACCACCTGTCCGCGCACCGGATGCGGTAGATCCACCACGAAGCTGTGCAGGACCTGGTCCATCGCGTCCAGCACGGATTCGACCTCGGCGGGCGAGACGTTCGACCCCGCGGTCTTGATGAGCGCGCTCGCACGTCCTGTGAAGTGCAGGTGGCCCCGCTGGTCGAACCAGCCGCGATCGCCCGTCGGATACCAGCCGTCGGCGGTGAGGACCTCATGTCGTTCGCGCTTGTAGATCCGGTCCATCAATACCAGACCGCGAACGTGGATCTCGCCTTCCTCGCCGGACGGGAGTACACCACCGTCCGGGTCGACGATGCGATGCTCGACGCCGGGCAGTGGTATGCCGAACGAGCCGCGTAGCTCCGGGGGGAGCGGGGTGTCGGGAACCTCCGCCATCGTGTGCGGGCCGCCCGTCTCGGTCATACCCAGCATGTTGGGCATGAGGTCCGGTTCGGCAGGACGCCGCTGTGGTGGGAGCGCCTCCAGGAGTGTGCCCCCGCGGACGCTCGACAGATCGAGGGTGTCGAAATCGGGATGGTCGGCCATCGCCTTGCTGGCCTGCGGCCAGCACGAAATGAACGTCGCGCGTTCGCGTTCCAGCAGTTCGAGTGTCTTGCCCGCCTCGAAGACGTCCTGGGCGAGAATGGTGGCGCCGGTCGACAGGGCCTGCAAGACGACCATGGTCAGGCCGCCCACCCAGAAGAAGGGCATGGGCGAGTAGATCCGATCCGTCGCCGACACCCCGCGATGCCGGGCCAGCAGGTAGGCGTGTCGCACCAGGCCGGCGTGGGTGTGCACGATGGACTTGGGCAACGCCGTCGTCCCGGAGGTGGTCACCAGTACCAGATCGTCGGCCGGCCGGACTTCCCTCTCGGCCGAATCAACCAGGGAGGCATGTGCTTTCGTGGCGTGCGGCCACGCCGATGCCCACGGCCGGTCGCTCGAGGGCCACACATGGATGCGGCGGAGATACGGTGTCTGCGGCACGGCGATCGAGGGGCCGCCGTCGGCCAGGCCGGGTAACGCGTCCTGCAACCGTTCGACCAGGTTGCGTCCGGCGATCGCTTGCCCGGTCAGCAGCACCTGGGTGTCGGTGTGCCGGAGCAGGCGGGCCAGTTCCGCGCCGGGCGCGAAGGTCGACAGCGGCACCGTGAGCGCGCCGATACGGGCCGCCGCCAGCCAGGCCACCAGCCATTCGGTGCAGTTGGGGAACAGGATCCCGACTCGGGTGCCCTTTCCGACACCCGAGGCCAGCAATGCCTCGGCGAGTTCCAGGGAATCGCGGTCGGCCGTCGCGAAGGTCAGTCGCTGCTGGTCTGTCACCAGGAACTCACCGTCTCGATCGGCGCGCCGGGCCGCCAGCAGTTCCGGGATGCTTCCCGGGACGCCCTCCGGCACGGCAGTATTCGGGGCAGCCATCAGCCGACGTGCATCGGGACGTGCGAGTAGCCGGCCACATTGGACATTGTGACCCGCCGTATGCCGTCCCTGTCGATCTCGAAACGAGGCCATCGCCGCCGGAGTTGTTCGAAGGCGACACGGCTTTCCAGGCGGGCCAGCCAGGATCCCAGGCAGCTGTGCGCGCCGTACCCGAATGCGACCGTGGTGTTGCGGCCGCGTGTGATGTCGAAGCGGTCGGGCTGGTCGTAGGCGCGGGGGTCCCGGCATGCCGCACCCGTGACCAGCAGCGTCGGTGAGCCCTCCGGAATCGTGGTGCCGGCGACCTCCACATCGCGGGTTGTGAATCGCCCCTGATACTGCGACGGCGGATGTAACCGCAGGGTCTCCTCGATCGCCGCCGGAATGAGTTCGGGATCGGCAAGCAGCAGCTCCCACTGGTCGGGGTGATCATGAAACGCGACGACGCCGTTGCCGATCAGCTTGGTGACGGTCTCACTGCCCGCCGCCGCCACCAGTACCGCGAAGGTGGCGATGTCGTCGTTGGTGAGCCGGTGGGTCGTACCTTCGTCGTCTTCGTAAGTCGCCGCGATCAGCCGGCTGATGATCAGCTCGTCGGGGGAGGACCGTTTCACCCGGGTCAGCTCGAGCATGTATTCGTGCATCGCGAGCGAGGCGTTGAGCCCGGTCTCGGTGACGTTCGGATTGTTCGGCTCGCGGTGCAGGAAATCGTCGGTCCACAGCCGGATCTGCTGGCGTTCCCCCTCGGGCACGCCGAGCATCGAGGAGATGATCTCGACCGGGAACAGCGCCGCGAAGTCGGCCACGATATCGAAGTCGTCCTTGCCCGCCAGCTGATCCAGGTAGGCCGTGACGACCTCGACCACGAGTGGTTCCAACTCGGTGATCGCGGCCCGCGTGAACACCGGGCGGACCAGCTTGCGCAGCCAATCATGTTCCGGCGGGTCCATGATGATCAACATGTTCGTGCTGTAGCGAGCACGCAGTGACAATGCGTCCAGGGTGACGCCGTAAGCGCTGCTGAAGGTTTCCCAATCCCGATGTGCGGCAACGACATCGTCGTGTCGCGACAGTGCATGGAAGTTCCATTTGTCGTTGTAGTACACGGGCGCTTCGTCGCGCATCCAGCGGTAGGTCTCGTACGGATTGTCGAAGAACACATCCGAGTACGGGTCGAACTCCACCGAGGTACTCCCTTCGGGCAGCGCCGTCGCCGGCAAGTCGTCGTTCACAGGCATCTCAGGCGCCGACCCGCATCAGCTCCGACAGCGTGCCGCCCATGACCCGGGCCAGATCCTCTTGCGGGAGTTCGCGCTGGCGGTCCACGTAGCTCAGAGGGTCGGCCAGGCCCTCGGGGTGCGGATAGTCCGATCCGTAGAAGATGTGATCGAGCGGGACGAGTTCGGCGAGTTCACGTACGTCCTCCTCCCAGAAGGGATTGAAGTAGACACAACGCCGGATCGCATCCAGGGGATGTTCGCCGTAGAGCTGCGGCATCTTCTTGTGCGTCTCCGACAGAGTCTCGAAAAGCCTTGGTACCCAGTTTGTTCCGTTCTCCACCATGGCGACGCGCAGATCGGGGAAGCGGGTCAGGGCACCATGGCAGGCGAAGGCGGCCACGGCGTCCTCGGCCGGGTTGCGAGCCAGGCCGTAGTAGGACCGGAACGGGGCAGGCTGGAACGGCAGGAATTCGCGGTCGCCCTCCCATTCGTTGGAGTACCGGGAATAGCCGCTGTCGGATGCGTGCATGACGACGAGAACGCCGGTCTCGCACACCCGCTTCCAGAACGGGTCGAATTCGGGAAGGGCGAAGGACCGCGAGCCGTGCAGTCCGGAAGCCGGCGCGGGGCGCACCAGAATTGCGCGGGCGCCGCGTTCCACCACCCAGTTCAATTCGTCGATGGCCTGCTCGACGATCGGCAGGGTGACGATCGGTGCGGTGAAGATCCGGCCCTTGTAGTCGAAAGACCATGTCTCGTGCAGCCACTGGTTCAGGGCGTGGATGATCGCATGCGTTGCTTCGGGATACGCGCGGAAGCGTTCTTCCACCAGGCTTGCCAGCGTCGGGTACATCATCGACTTGTCGATGCCCTGCTCGTCCAGCAGCGCCAGCCGGGGCCCCGGCTCGCGGAACGCGTCGATCGACGGGATCGCCTTACCGAGAATTTCGCGAAGGGTCTTGCCGTCGGGGTTGCCCTTGCTGAAGAACTCCTCTTGAGCGCCCGGCGCGGCCACCCGATCGAAGGTCGGGTTGGGGATGTAATCACTGATCTGCCCAAGGGTGGCGATCTTCGTCCGCCCGTCCACCTCGACGTATCGGATCGCGCCCTCGTATTCGGGCGGCAGAAACTTCGTCAGGGCATCACGGGTCTCATACAGGTGATTGTCACCGTCGAAGACCGGAAATCCCACTGAGTGCGCCATCGGAATCCTCCTCCTATCTGCTACTTCGCCCGCGAAGTACAGCTGTTTGTACGAATCACTGTAACAGTTAATACATTCTATGAGAATACACTTACCGTCAGATGTGTAGCCGTATACGCTCTGCTGGGTAATATCGTTCTCGATCATCAGTTCAGGAGGGCTAGGGTGGATCTGCGCTTGACCGACGAACAAGCGGCTGTTCGCGATACCTTCGCGGCCTTGTTCCAACGCGAGGCAACCCCGCGGCGTGTCCGAGAAGCCGAGCGAACCGGCTGGGACGCCGAGTTCTGGCGCCGGTACACCGAACTGGGGGCGTTGGAAATCGGCGTGCCCTCCAGCCTGGGCGGTGGCGACGGGGGCCTGTTGGAGCTGGCGCTGGTCGCCGAGGAAGCCGGCCGACGAGTTGTTCCGATTCCGGTCGTCAGGCCGGCCGTAGCTGCCCGATTGCTCGGACGGGTGGGAGCGAAAGAACTGCTGGCGACGGTGCTGGACGGGACACACCTGGTCTCGGTGGCCACCCATCCCGGCTCGGTGGCTCGGCAATTGCTCGTCGACGGAGCGGTGGCGGATGCGGTGCTGACGCTGGACGACGGATACCTCTGTCACCTCGCCCGCCCCCCGGAACAGCGAGCGGTTCTGCGGCCGAACGTCGGTAGCCTCCCGATGGCGCACTGGACCGCCACCGGCGTCAGCACGACACTCGCGACAGGACCGGAAGCCGAGCGGCTGTTTGCTGTCGCCCTCGACGAAACTCGGATATTGACCGCAGCGGCCCTGGTCGGGTTGGCGGAAGAGTCCGTCGGGATCGGAGCGCGCTATGCATCCGTTCGCCAGGCCTTCGGTCAGGCGATCGGGATGTATCAGGCCGTCTCCCATCCTTTCGCCGATGCGGTCGCCGCTGTCGACGGTGCCCGGCTGTTGGTCTGGAAGGCCTGCTGGGCGCTGGATTCAGGACGACACGACGGGCCGGAGCTGGCCGCCATGGCCTTCGTCTTCGCCGCCGAGACGGCATACGACGCCGCCGCACACAGTCTGCACGTGCATGGCGGGTACGGATTCATGGAGGAATACGACATCCAGCTCTACTACCGGCGGGCCAAAGCCTGGGCTACCGCGTTCGCCGATCCGCGGCGCGAACTGCTGACTGTGGCCGATCGCCGCTTCGAGCCCGCTCGTCGCCGCCTTCCCGCAGGACAGGAGTAGGACCATGGACTTCACCGAACCATCCAACTGGTCGCAAATTCGCAGCGCGGCAGGGGATTTCGTCGAACGCCAGGTCACCCGGGACATGATCGAGATGGAACGCCGCACCGGCGACGGCGTCGCGCGGGAACTGACCCGTAAGCTCGGCGAGCGTGGCTGGGTGGCTCCGACCTGGCCGCAGGCGGAGGGCGGTGCTGGGCTGGATCTGTTCGAAGCCGGAGTGCTGTCGGACACGCTACGACGCGGTGGTGTCCCCACGACAGGTCACGGCACGACCATGCTGCCGGCCAACGCGATCAGGGCACTCGGCTCCGCGGAACTGAAGCAACGAATCCTGCCGGGCGTCGCGGCGGGGGAAATTCTGATCTGCCTGGGCTACACCGAACCCGCGGGCGGCTCCGACGTTTTCGCCTGCGCCACCAGGGCTGTCCGTGACGGTGACGACTGGGTCGTGACCGGTCAGAAGATCTTCACCACCTTCGCGCACGTCGCCGACTACTGCTTTCTGCTCACCCGCACGCAGCCCGGATCGGTGGGTACGCGCGGATTGACGATGCTCTTGGTACCACTCGACTCGCCCGGTATCGAGATCAGGCCGGTGCACACTATCGGCCACGAGCGCACCAACATCGTGTTCTACAACGAGGTGCGGGTGCCGGACGCGAACCGCGTCGGCGAGGCCGACCAAGGGTTCACCGTGATGCGGGTGGCGTTGGAGGCCGAGCAGAATGTCGCACCCACCTCGCGGACCGGCCAGGTTGCCGCCGATGCGCTGGAGTTCGCGCGGACCCACCAGGGGCCCGACGGCGCCGAACTCATCGCCGAACCCGTGGTCCGAGAACGCCTGGCCCGCATGGCTATCGAGGCCGAGGTTGCCGATCTGCTCAACCTGCGGGTGGCCTTCCTGGACTCGGAAGGAGACAAGCCCGGACCGGTGGCGGCGCTGTGGGGTCCGGAGAGCTATGTGCGGGCATCTGCCGCCGCCCTCGATATCGCCGGTACGGTCGGAATGCTCGACTGGACCGATCCGGAGGCGCCGATCGACGGCGCGCTCGCTGCCCATTACCGTAGTGCGGTCGCCACGACCATCTACGGCGGATCCAGCGAGGTGCTGCGCAGCCTGATCGTCGAGCAGCGGCTGGGGCTGCCACGCAGCCGCCCGCGGCGATAATCCCGCGGGCGGCGAATCGGTAACCGGCTCAGAGGAAGTCGCTGCCACCGTCGACGTTGAGGTGGGCACCGGTCATGAAACTGTTGGCGTGCGATGCGCAGAAGGCGATGACGGTGGCCACCTCTTCGGGCAGCCCGAAGCGGCCCAGATCGACCGACATCCCATGCCCCTTCTGCAGTAGTTGGAATGCCGCCGCCGGGTCCTGCTCGGCGATGCCCGCAGAAGCGAGTACCGGGCGCGCCCAATCGGTGAGGATCGGGCCGGGCGCGACGGCATTGACCAGGATGCCGTCCGGAGCAAGCGTGCGAGCCAAGTTCTTGGTCGCACTGAGCAGCGCGCTCTTGGCTGCCGTGTATGCGATCAGCCCTGGCGACTGACGCTGGACCGACATTGCGGTGACGTGGACGATCCGGGCCCATTCCGCATGCCGCAGCAGCGGCAGCGCCGCCCGGACACAGCGGATCGCCGAGATCGCGGCCTGGTCGACCGTCGTCGCCCAAGCCGCGTCGGTCAGATCCTCCAGTCGGCCGGCGCCGGCCGGGCCGACGGTGTTGATGAGCGCATTGAGCGCACCCCAACGCCCCCGAACCTGATCGAACACCGCGTCGACGGCAGCGGCGGAGGTGGTATCGGCCGCGAGTTCGAGCACGTCGGGGCTGCCGGCGGCCCGCAGAGCGCGGGCCGTCTCGGACACCCGGGACTCGTCCCGTCCGACTATGCCGAGCCGACAGCCCTCACGTGCCAGGCAGACCGCCGTGGCGTACCCGATACCGCGGGTTCCACCGACGACCACCGCGCTCGCGCCGGTGAATCCGAGATCCATGGTCGACCGCCTTCCGAGATGCTGTCCGGATCACTTCGGAGCGAAACGTTGCCCGGCGTCCAGCCGGATCGTGCTGCCGTTGAGCATCTGGTTCTCGATGACGGCCGCCGCCAGCGCGGCATATTCCTCCGGTCGGCCCATCCGACGTGGAAACGCCGCATCACGGGTCAGAGTCGTGGCCATGTCGTCCGGGATCCGTGCCGTGACCCCGGTGGCGAACAGGCTCGGCGCGATGGCCGTGGCGCGGATGCCCAGGGTGCCGAGGTCGCGCGCCATTGTCAGGGCCATTCCCGCGATGCCTGCCTTGGCGGCCGTGTAGGCGACCTGCCCGATCTGGCCTTCGAACGCCGCGATCGAGGAGGTGTTGACGATGACCCCGCGTTCACCGTCGACGGGCTCGTTGCGGCTCATGTGCCAGGCCTGCAGTCGGTTGAGGTTGAACGTGCCGATCAGGTTCAGCTCGATCACCGAGCGGAACACGTCCAATGGGTGCGGCCCGCTCTTGGACAGGGTGCGCACCGAGACCCCGCCGCCGGCGGTGTTGACCGCGATGTGCAGTCCGCCCCAGGTCTCGGCCGCCGCGTTCAGTGCCTGCTCCGCGCTGTCCGCGTTGGTGATGTCACATGGATGGAACGACGATCGCGCACCGAGTTCCTCGGCGACCGCGGCGCCGTCGAACCGCTCCAGGTCGAGGATCGCGACCTTCGCGCCGAGTTCGATCAGTAACTCGGCTGTGGCCTTTCCCATGCCCGAGGCCCCGCCGACGACCACGGCCGCCTTGTCCTTGACTCTCATACGCACGCCCTTTCAGAATTGAACATCTCAGGTAATGAGAGTGATACTCTCCCATAGCGTAGTGCATAGTTCTATTATTTTGTTAACAGTAGTGCACTGTCGAGCAGGCAGCTCGCTCTGCCAGGAGGTGTGATGACGGAATCCCCGGCCCGGCGGCCCCTGCCGCAGCCGACGGTCAGTAGTGAGCCGTTCTGGACCAGTGGTGCCGACGGAAAGCTCCGGATCGCCCAGTGCGCGGCGTGCGGTCGGCGGCACCATCCGCCGCAGCCGATCTGTCCTTACTGCCGCAGCGGCGATGTGGCGCCGGCTCCGGTGTCCGGCCGCGCCACCGTCGCCGGATTCACGGTCGATCATCAGCAGTGGCTGCCGGACTTCCCGCCGCCGTACGTGGTTGCGGTGGTCGCGCTGGAAGAGGATGTCACGGTGCGGCTGACGACCAATATCGTCGGCTGCGATCCGGCCGAGGTCGCCATCGGGATGCGGGTGCGGGTCCGGTTCGAGCAACAGCGGGACTACTGGCTGCCGCTGTTCGAACCCGATCCGGACGCCTCCTCCGACCCTGGTGTCGTGCCGGAGCCGGACCGGGCGAGCGTATCGGTGCGCCCGATGGTGTCGGCCTCGAAGTTCGAGGACAAGGTCGCGCTGACCGGAGTCGGCAGCTCGGCGATCGGCCGGCGGTTGCTGGTGGATCCGTTGTCGCTGACCGTGTCGGCCTGCTTGCGCGCGGTCGAGGATGCTGGACTCACTGTCGCGGACATCGATGGTCTGGCCACCTATCCGGGAGGCCACGCCGGCGGTCTGTCCGAGGGCGGCATCACCCCTGTCGAAGAGGCGCTGCGCATCCGGCCCACATGGATCAGCGGTGGTGGAGACTTCCCCGGACCGAGTGGTAGCGTCGTGGCTGCCATGCTGGCCGTCGCGGCAGGTCTGTGCCGGCACGTGCTGTGCTTCCGGACTGTATGGGAGTCGACCCACACCCACCTGGTCCGGACGGGGAAGATCGCTACGGGCGGCGGCCGAGCCACGGGCATGTTCGAGTGGCGATCACCGTTCGGCGCCATGTCCGCCGCGAACTGGATAGGTGTCAATGCGTCGCACTACTTCTGGCGCTACGGCGGTGACCGGGAATCGACACTCGCACCCATCGCGCTCACCGCACGGGCTCACGCCGCACGCAATCCCGACGCGATCTATCGAGATCCACTGACCCTGGACGAGTACCGGGCCGCGCGGATGATCAGTTCGCCTTTCGGCCTCTACGACTGCGATGTGCCGTGCGACGGCGCGATTGCGATCGTCGTGTCCGCGATCGAGACGGTGGCCGACCGTCCCAAACCGGCTGTGCTCGTCGAAGCGGTGGGTACTCAGGTGATCGAGCGGATCTCCTGGGACCAGGGCACTCTTACGCACGAGCCACAGGTGCTGGGCCCGGCGGCGCATTTGTGGTCGCGCACGAATCTGCGGCCCGATGACGTCGACGTCGCCGAGCTGTACGACGGGTTCACCTTCAACGCGGTGTCCTGGCTCGAGGCACTCGGATTCTGCGGACCTGGGGAGGCGGCGGATTTCCTCGCGGGTGGCAAGACGATCGGGCTCGACGGCCCGCTACCGCTCAACACTCACGGTGGACAGCTGTCCGCCGGGCGGACCCATGGATTCGGCTTCCTACAAGAGGCCATCGCGCAATTGCGCGGCGAGGCGACCGGTCGACAGGTGGCGGATGCGCGCGTCGCGGTCGTCACGACCGGGGGTGGCACACCTGGTGGGGCACTGCTGTTGCGGCGAGCCGACTGAGCAACGAGAGGACGCCATGAGACTCGACCATGATCCGGAGACCGAGTGGTTCCGCGCGGAGGTCCGCCGATTTCTCGAAGGTCATCGTCCCGCCGTGAAGACGCAGCACCGCAGCGGTGTGCGCGCCCCGGATCCGGAAGACATACCCGCACTGCGGAAATGGACGGCGCAGCTGTTCGAGGCCGGATATCTCGGCAGTGACTGGCCCACCGAATGGGGCGGCACCGGCCGGGCCGACCCGGTACGAGCCACCGTGGTCGCCGAAGAGATGGCTCGTTCCCGAGTGCCGTCTCCTCTGGGGACCGGTCTGCTGGCGGCCGCGGCACTGATCCACTTCGGAACGCAGGAACAGAAGCAGCGCTACCTGCCTGGAATACGCAGCGGGCGAGAGATCTGGTGTCAGCTGTTCAGTGAGCCGGGCGCCGGCAGTGATCTGGCCAGTCTGACCACTCGTGCCCAGCGCGACGGCGGCTATTTCGTTGTCGACGGGCAGAAGGTCTGGACTACCAACGGACAGCACGCCCAGCTCGGGTTTCTGCTGGCGCGAACCGATTCCGGTGCCCCCAGGCATGCGGGTATCTCGGCATTCGTGCTCGATATGACGAGTCCCGGGGTCGTGGTGCGCCCCCTGCGGGAGATCACCGGTACCAGTGACTTCAACGAAGTGTTCTTCGACGGGGTTCGAATACCGGTCGGCAACGTCATCGCTGAGGTCAACCGCGGGTGGGAGGTGGCGACGATGAGCCTCGTGCACGAGCGCTCGGGCGCGGGCGCTGGGGGAATCACAATGCTACGTGCGGTCGGTGATGCGGTCGCGCTGGCAGCATCACTGCGACGACGGGGTCGCCCGGCGCTATCCGATGGCGCACTGCGACAGGAACTGGGCCGACTGTACGCGGCGGCACGGATCAGCATGCGACTCGGCCAATTTCATCTGTCGCGGGCATTGGACGGAACCGCCGACGCCGCGGATGCGCCGCTGGCCAAGATCTTCTACAGCGAGACCAATCTCGCGCTGGTCGACCTGGGGCTTGCTCTGCAGGGGACCGAATCCCTGCTGACTGAGGACGATCCGGATGCGATCGCCGAGGGCTGGTGGCAGGACGCCTTCCTGTATGCCCGTGCCTTCACCATCGCCGGAGGAACCAACGATGTCCTGCGCAACCTCATCGCCGAGCGGGCGCTGGGGCTGCCCAAGGAACCTCGTGGCGTCTAGGAAATCTCGATTCCCCTCCCTTCATTTCGGAGAACCACAGTGGACTTCAGCCTGACAGACGAACAGCGGATGCTCGTAGAGAGCACCCGGCAGATGCTCGCCCGCCAGTCCCCGATCGCCGGCGTACGGGCCCTGGCCGAAGGCGACGGACCCGGGTTCGATCCGGACGTATGGGAGCGCGGGAGCGCGCTCGGCTGGCCTGCGCTACCGATTCCGGAGGAATTCGGCGGGCTGGGGCGCGACCTCATCGATCTCGCCCTGATCACCGAGGAACACGGCCGATCCGCGCAGCCCGGCCCGCTTGCGAGTCACGCGTTGGTGGCCATCGCGATCACCGAATCGGGCTATGACGATCTGCGATCAGCGGTGCTTCCATCGTTGGCGAGCGGTGAATTCGTAGCTACCTGGGCGTTCGCCGAACCGCGTGAGAGCTGGGAACCCGATGGCGTCCATGCCGAGGTCGACCAGAATTCGGGTGGCTTCCGGCTCAACGGGGTCAAGACCGCCGTGCAGGACGCGGACGCGGCCCAGTTGATCCTGGTCACCGCACGCCTGAACAATCGGTTCGTGCACTGTCTCGTCGATCCGAGAACGAACGGCGTGATCGTGCGCCGCCAGCGCACCCTCGACCTCACGCGGCGCTTCGCGGAGGTTCGCCTGGCGGATGTGCTGGTCCCAGGGGCGTCGGTGCTCGTCGTCGATGACGCGGCCCTGGCCCGCCAGCTACGGTACGGAGCGGTGCTGGTCTGTGCCGACAGTCTCGGTATCGGCGCACGGGTGCTGGAGATGTCGATCGAATACGCCAAACTGCGAGCTCAGTTCGGTCGTCCGATCGGAAGCTTTCAAGCGGTCAAACATCGGTGCGCAAGAATGCGGATGTGGCTTCAGGCGTCACAAGCTGCTACCTATTACGCGGCGATGGCGGTCGCCGCCGACGCCGAGGACGCGGAGGAGGCCACAGGCATCGCCAAGGCATACACGTCGTCGGCGATCGCTGATCTGACGAGCGAGGCCTTGCAACTGCACGGGGGGATCGGCTTCACCTGGGAACACGACTTGCACCTGTACCACCGCCGGGCCAGGGCCAATCAAGTGCTGTTCGGTGATCCTTCGCTGCACTACGAGCGGTTGACGGCGGCACTGGAATAACCGGCAGCCGTGGACTGCCGATGCGGGTCGATTACGCCCCGCCCATGTGCTTTCCCACCCCGATCAGTCCGCCGTCCACCCGGAGATCAGCGTGTCGACACTGGCTCCTGCGGCGGCGAGCGGGGCGCGGGCCAGTTCGAGCTGTTCGGTGTCCAGATCGAGTAGCAGCAGGTGTCCTCTATCCGCCAACGCCCATGCGCAAGCGATTCCCATGGCACCCGCGCCGCCGGTGATCACCAGGACGTCATCGTCCGACATCTATCTTCTCCTCGATAGGCACCGATTCTATCTATCGCTCGCTAGAATAACTGGATCGGCACCGTATCGGGGTCGAACCGGAACGTTTGGGGAACAGAATGAACAACGCTGTCATCGTCGATGTCGTCCGTCTGGCCTCTGGAAAGGGCAAGCCCGGTGGTGCTCTGGCACGCTCGCACCCCGTGGAACTGCTGCGGGTGGTGCTGTCGGAGCTGATGTCACGCAACGATGTCGACCCTGCCGAAGTCGACGACGTCATCGCCGGATGCGTCGAACAGGTCGGTGAACAGAGCTTCAACATCGCGCGTAGCGCCGTGCTGGCTGCCGGTTTCCCGGAAACCGTTCCGGCGACGACCGTCGACCGGCAGTGTGGTTCCAGCCAGCAGGCAGTGCACTTCGCGGCCCAGGGGGTGTTGGCCGGCGCTTACGACATCGTGATCGCGTGCGGTGTGGAGTCGATGAGCCGCGTACCGATGGGTACCGCATCGGCAGGGGCCGACACTTTCGGTCCGAGCGTTGCCGCACGCTATCCCGAGGGCCTGGTCAAGCAGGGCGTCGCCGCCGAGCGGGTCGCGGCCCGATGGAAGCTCGACCGCGAGGCGCTGGACGAATACGCGCTCACCTCTCATCAGCGCGCGGCCGCCGCCGCGGACTCCGGATTCTTCACCGCTGAAATCGTCGCCATGCCGGTCACGAGCGAATCCGGCGACCTCGCCCTGCACACCGTCGATGAAACGGTGCGTCCCACGACGACACTCGAGGCGTTGAGCGGGCTGCGCCCGTCGTTCTACTCCGCCGAGACGACCGCACGTTTTCCGGATATCGACTGGCGGATCACGCCGGGCAATTCCTCCCCCCTCACCGACGGAGCCTCCGCCGCACTGATCATGAGTGAGCAGCGCGCGCTGGGCCTGGGGCTGCGTCCCCGGGCACGATTCCATTCCTTCGCGGTGATCGGCGATGATCCGCTGTACATGCTCACCGCGCCCATACCTGCCACCACGCAGGCACTCTCGCGTGGCGACCTGACCTTGAACGACATAGACGCTTACGAGGTCAACGAGGCGTTCGCGTCGGTGCCGTTGGCGTGGGCGCACGAATTGAACGCCGATCCGGCAAAGCTCAATCCGCGCGGTGGCGCGATCGCTCTGGGGCACGCGCTGGGCTCGTCGGGCACTCGCCTGCTGGGAACGCTGCTGAACCATCTGGAGGAGATAGGTGGACGCTATGGCCTGCAGACAATGTGCGAGGGTGGCGGGATGGCGAATGCGACCGTCATCGAGCGGCTGTGACGGCCGGTGCGGACCGCTCGGACTGGCGAGAGATCGGGCCGATGGAGCTCACGCCAATCCTTGCGGGTGCGGTCCAGTCGTTTCACGAATCCGGCTACCACGGTGCGTCGGTGCGCGAGATCGCGGTCCGGGTGGGGGTCACCGTCCCTACTCTGTACTACCACTACGGGAGTAAGCAGGGCCTGCTGATCGCGTTGCTCGAGAGTTCGATGCAGGAGTTGCTCGACCACGCCGAGCAGGCTGTCGCCGACAGTGACGGCAGCCCGCGGCAAAGGTTCACGAACCTGGTCGAGGCCACCGTCCTGTATGTGACCCGGCGGGTGAGCATCGCGGCACTCGATTCCGAGTTGCGGTATCTGGAGCCGGGCAACCGGGAGCGCTATGCCCGATCGCGCAAACGACTCGAGGAACTGTTCCGCGAAATCATCCAGGACGGTGTCGAACAGGGCGTCTTCGAGGTGAACTATCCCGAGGACACCGTCCGGGCGCTCGCCGGCATGTTCCAGTCCGTCGTTCGCTGGTATCGCCCGGATGGGCCTGCGGCCGCGGAGGTGGTCGCCGAACGCTACTGCGACATTGCGTTGCGGACCGTCGTCGCGGCCAGGTCCATGGCAGCGCCGAGCTGAGTGGCTGCCATGGAGCGACTGAGGTAGGTGCGTGAAGGCCGTCGCTCGGGGCCGCGTCGCGGCAGCTGGATCACGGGCAGTCCGCGCCGAGCTTGGTCACCGCCGCCATGATTGCCGTGCCGGCGTCCGGTGACGAGGCGCCCTCGAGGCCGGTGATCAGTGCGCCGAGGTCGGTTTTCGCCGTTGTCGACGTGAGTTTTCCCTGTGCGGTTCGCAGCTCCCCGAGGTATGCGCTTCTGGCGTTCTGGGCTTGGTCCGGTGGGAGGGTCTGCAGCGGCATCAACCGGCCGAGTGCTCCGGCGGCGATGGGTCGCACAACCTCGCAGTCCGCGTCCGGCAATCTCGGTGTGACCGCCTGTGAGGTGGATGTCGTCGTGGCAGAACTGCGTGCGGACGAGGCGGTGGGCAAGCTCGACGTACTGCTACATCCTGCTGCCGCAAGGCCGAAGGTGGCGGTCAGCGCAAGGGCAGCGATGGCGTTGCGATGGTTCATGACGTTCTCCAACGAGGTGGCGATCGGGCCGATCACAGTGATGAAGCATGTATACCACTGTTTGCAATACTGCAGTGCAGAAAAATAGAATTGGATTGTCGTAAGACGGCCAGCGTGTTTTACTTATTGCATGAAGGTTGTTGTCGATCACACGCTGTGCGAAGCGAATGCGCTCTGCGTCGAGGCTGCTCCGCACGTCTTCGAACTCGATGAGGACGTCCTTCGCATAGCCCGGCCCGTGCCACCATCCGAGCAGGAAAGGGCAGTGCGGTTCGCCGTGGCCTCCTGTCCGAAGCAGGCGCTGCGCGTCA
Source organism: Nocardia miyunensis NBRC 108239 (assembly GCF_001613065.1). Taxonomy (GTDB): domain Bacteria; phylum Actinomycetota; class Actinomycetes; order Mycobacteriales; family Mycobacteriaceae; genus Nocardia; species Nocardia miyunensis. The sequence goes on along the minus strand of NZ_BDBQ01000001.1, from coordinate 190,084 downwards.
TGGAATCGGGACAGTAGGGACGGTTCGTGCTGCCGGGGCGATGAGCATGCTGAGTTGTGTCAGGGCTGCGGCGACCAGGATCTATGGTGGGCATCCGGCTCCTCCGCTGTCGATCGCTCGCCTGCTTCAGCGGTGCAGTCCGTAGCCGATACGGCCTGTACCAGGACTGTCGTTGGCGTCTTCTGCGCTTGATGAAACCAGCATTGCATCTGATGTAAACAGGATTCTACTATTTGGATAGTGAGATAGCTTTGAATGACATAGCTACTCATCGTTCCGATGACTCCAGGAGGTAACCGGCATGCTGCCCGACGACGCAAAGATCATCTCCGTCGACGACCATGTCATCGAGCACCCTCGCGTGTGGCTGGATCGGCTTCCCGCCAAATACCACGAGGTGGCTCCCCGGAATTTGAAGCTTCCGGACGGCAACGACACCTGGCTCTATGAAGGCAAGCAGTCGGGAAATTTCGCCCTCAACGCCGTGGCCGGCAAGCATCCTCGCGACTTCGGTATGGATCCGCGCAGCTATGACGACATGCTGCCGGGCTGCTACAGCATCGAAGACCGGATCAAGGACATGGATGTCGAGGGGGTGTGGGCCCAGCTGTGCTTCCCCAACTTCGGTGGATTCGCCGGCAGCACGTTCTTCGCCGCGAAGGACAAGGATCTCGCGAAGCTGTGCATCAGCGCCTACAACGACTTCATCCTCGACGAGTGGTGCGCCTACGCTCCGAATCGTCAGATCCCGTTGGTGATGGCGCCGTTCTGGGATATCGACGCCGCGGTCGCGGAGATCGAACGAACCGCCGCCAAGGGTGCGAAATCCGTGAGCTTCCTCGAGGCGCCCCACAAGCTCGGGCTGCCCTCATATCACACCGATCACTGGGACCCGATTTTCCGTCTCTGCGAGGAAGCTCAGCTGCCGTTGTCGATGCATTTCGGTTCCGGGGGGATGCCGCAGGGCTTGGCGCCGGACGGGGACCTGTTCATCGGTATAGCGCTGTTCGGGCTGAATTCGATGATGGCTACCGTCGACCTGCTCATGTCCGACGTCTTCTACAAGTTCCCGGGACTGAAGGTGGCGCTGTCCGAGGGGGGTATCGGGTGGATGCCGTACCTGCTGGAGCGGACGGACTACTCCTGGGGCCGACACAAGTACTGGTGCAACATCAATGCGGACAAGCTGCCATCGGAACTGTTCCGTGAGCACATCTACGGCTGCTTCATCTCCGACCGGTCCGGCATCGAGCAGCGCCACCGCATCGGCATCGACAACATCATGTTCGAAAGCGACTATCCGCATTCGGATTCCAACTGGCCACACACCCGCAAACTCCTCGCGGAGCAACTGCTCGATGTTCCCGACGACGAGGCGCGCAAGATCGTCGAGCTCAACGCTCGGTCGCTGTTCCATTTCGAGGGATGAGGCGCCGAACGTGCAGGCGACGGATGTTTATCTGCTGATCGTTCGCGTGATCGTCGGCGGCACCATGGTGATCCACGGCTGGAACCACGCATTCGGCGGGGGCCGGATCGCGGGGACTGCGGGCTGGTTCGCCGGTCTCGGGCTGCGTCCCGGCAGGGTCCACGCGTGGGCCAGTGTCGTGACCGAAATCGGCTGCGGCGCAGCGCTTACCGTCGGCTTCCTGACGCCCCTGGCGGCGGGTGGTCTGTTCGGCACCATGGTCGTGGCCGGTGTGATCGAGCATCGGAGCCATGGATTCTTCGTTTTCCGCAACGGTTACGAATACGTGCTGATGATCGCTGTGGTGCTGGCCGCCACGGCGATCGGCGGCGGCGGCCGGGCCTGCGTCGACTACGCCGTGGGTTTCCGGCTCAGTGCCGCAACAGGATTGGCGGCGTGTCTGGTCATCGGGATCGGCGGAGCAGCGATTCTGCTCGGTCTGTGCTGGCGTCCGCGTCAGCAGAACGCGGCTGTCTCGGGCCGGGCCGAACCGTCCGGCGCGACGGCGGCGGCAACGAAAGGGGAAGTATGAAGGACTTTTCAGTGGGCCAGCGCCTCCGCAGTGCGGTGTGCGGCGGAGAAATCATCGTGGTGCGCCCACCGGGAACACCGGTCGAGCTCTGGTGCGGGGGCTATCCGATGACCGCCCCCGACGCGCGCGTCGATGCCGCGACCGTGGGCGCCGGTCCCGGAATCGTGCTCGGCAAGCGTTATGTCGACGACTCGACCGGGCTCGAAGTGCTTTGCACCAGGGCTGGGATCGGTCCCTTGGTCGTGGACGGTCGGGAACTGACGATCAAAGCGCCCAAGGCGCTGCCGGCGTCGGATTGAGGCGGCCGCGATGAACGTGCTGACATTGCTGGATATGGCGGTCGCGGGGATGACCGATCGGATCGCGCTCGGCAGCCGGATACAGGGCGGGATCACCTACCGGCTGCTGTTCGATCGAGTGCAGGCCGGTGCGGCGGTCCTGCGCGATCTGGCGGTCGAGGAAGTCGTCTACCTGGGGGTGAACGGTGAGGACTTCCCGGTGGCAATGTTCGCGGCCGCGGCGGCGGAAATCCCCTTGGTGCCGTTGAACTATCGCCTCGGCAGACAACCGCTGGCGCAACTGCTGGCCCAGCACCCGAAAGCCCTGGTCATCTCCGACTCGGACCCGCCGACGGACGCTCATGTCATGGCTACCGCGCAGTGGCGGGAGCGATGCGATACGCCGTCACCACCTCCACATCCATGGGTCGACGACGCCAACGCCGCGGCGGTCCTGATCTATACCAGCGGTACCACCTCCGCGCCCAAGGCAGCTGTGCTCCGGCATCGGCATATGACCTCGTACCTGCTCGGCACCGTCGAATTCGGCGGAGCGGGCGAAGAGGAGGCCGTCCTCGTCAGTGTCCCGCCGTACCACATCGCCGGTGTCACCAATCTGCTCAGCAATATCTACGCGGGCAGACGCATCGTGTATCTGGAATCCTTCGACGCCCGAGCTTGGCTCGATCGCGTTCGCACTGAACGGATCACCCATGCGCTGCTGGTGCCCACGATGCTCGCCAAGATCACCGAATACCTCGCCGACGCCGCGCACGCCGATGTTCCCAGCCTGCGATCGCTGGCCTACGGCGGTGCCAAGATGCCACTGCCCATCCTCGAGCGCGCGGTTCGCCTGTTTCCCAATGTCGACTTCGTCAATGCCTACGGTCTGACCGAGACCAGTTCCACGATTGCCGTGCTCGGGCCGGAGGATCACCGGGCCGCACTGAACGGGGATCCCGTCGCGCGCTTGCGGCTCGGCTCGGTCGGACGCGTGCTGCCCGGCATCGAGGTTCAGATCCGCGGCCCCGGCGGCGAGCTGGCGGCGGGAAGATCCGGCGAAATCCACGTCCGTGGCCCGCAGGTTTCGGGGGAGTACCGCGGCATCGGGACTGCGCTGGACGCTGCCGGTTGGTTCCCCACCCGGGACCGAGGCTGGGTGGATGCGGATGGTTTTCTGTTCGTCGAAGGCCGCAGTGACGACACCATCATTCGTGGCGGTGAGAATATCGCGCCGGCAGAGATCGAAGATGCGTTGCTCGAGCATCCGGCCGTGGCCGAGGCGGCGGTCGTCGGTGTGCCGGACGAGCAGTGGGGCCACGAAATCGCTGCGGCGATCGTGCTGCGCGCCGGGCACCGGGTCGAGGCGGACGAGCTCCGCAGCTGGGTGCGATTGCGGTTGCGGAGCTCGAAGACGCCCGCGCACATCGTTTTTCGAGACACATTGCCGCAGACCCCGACCGGTAAGATTTTGCGGCGTGAGGTGCAGGCCGACCTGACCGCGGAGCCCAGTGCCGTACCACACCGACAAGAGGGAGGCTCTGATGCCTGAAGCCCTGATTCTGTCCGCCGCCCGGACACCGATCGGGCGGGCCCGTAAGGGCTCGCTCACCGCGATAGATGCCTACCAGCTCGCGGAGGTGGCGGTGAGCGCGGCCATTGGGCGTGCAGGGATCCCGGTCGAGACGGTGGACGACCTGGTCATGGCGGAGTCGCTGCAGGGCGGCGGGGTCATCGGGCGCAATGTCGCGGTGCGACTGGGGATGTCCGGTCTGCCGGGTGTGGCGGTCAACCGCCACTGTGCCTCGGGTGCCACGGCCGTGCAATTCGCCGCAGCGACGATTCTCTCCGGTATGGGTGATGCCATCGTCGCGGGCGGCACCGAGAGTGCGAGCACGATGCCCAGGTTGACGAAGGTGTTACCCGGTGCCGCTGAACCGGTCCGGTGGGCGCCGGAGAGCCACCCCGACGCTCCCGGCGTCCCGCCGTTCGATATGTCCGTCACGATCGGTGAGAACACGGCCAGATTGTGCGCCATCACCCGCGAGCAGGCCGATGCCTGGTCGGCACGCTCGCACCAGCGCGCGGCCAATGCCATCGCCAAGGGATATTTCGAGGACGAGATCGTCGCGGTTCCGCTCTCGTCCGCAGGGGACGTTTTCGCTGTGGATGAGCATCCCCGCGCCGATGCCACCGCGGAAGTGCTGGCCACACTGAAGCTGCTGCATCCCGAGCTCTCAGGAGCGGTGGTCACGGCGGGAAACTCCGCCGGAGTGAACGATGCCGCCGCCGCACTCGTGCTCGGCAGCAGCAACTTCGCGCGGGCAAACGGTCTGACTCCGTTGGCGAGGATCCTCGGCTGGGCGACGGTCGGAGTGGATGTGGCCGAGACCGGACTCGCACCGGTAGCCGCGATTCCGAAGGCGTTGCGTCGGGCACACCTCACCCTCGGGCAGATCGACCTCTTCGAGATCAACGAAGCGTTCGCCACCATGGCGGTCGCCTGCACCGAGCGGCTCGGCTTGGACGAATCGATCGTCAATGTGAACGGAAGCGGGGTGAGCCTCGGGCACCCGATTGCCGCGACCGGCGCGCGGATGGTGGTGTCGATGGTTCACGAGCTCGCTCGCCGCGACGCTCGCTTCGGCGTGGTGGCCATGTGTGCCGGCGGCGGCATGGGCTCGGCGACGGTGATCGAGAGGATATGAGCGGGGTCCGGACACCCGGACCTCTCGGCCTGGATCGCGAGATCGATGAGTCCGGCAGGTCCCGCCGTCAAGCGTCGTGCCGTCGATGCCGCCGTGCGCGATGCGCTGACCATTGCTGTGCACAACTCTGATCTGTCGGTGGAGATCATCGCCCGTGGCCCAGTCTTCTCGGCGGGCGGCGATTTCGATGAGTTCGGATCCGCACCCGATTCTGTTGCGTCCCATCTGATTCGGGTGGCAGCTGGCGTCGGTCACCTGCTTCATGTGCTGCACGACCGGGTGTCGGGTGTATGGAGCCCGCATCGGTGCGGGAGCCGAATTGCCGGGGGGCGCCGCGCCGCGCACCTTGTTCGGGTTGCCGGAAATCGGCATGGGCCGCATCCCGGGGGCGGGCGGCACCGCCGGTCTTCCCTGGCGAATCGGCCGGCAGCGCACGCTATGGGTTGCTGTGACCGGTGCTCGGATCGATGCGGCGACGGCGCTGTGCTGAGGCCTCGTCGACGCCGTGGAGTAGTGATGCCACATACGCCAGCAGCTCGGACCGATCGTTGCGGGTCGGTTGTCCCCGGTCCGGCACCGTACATCCGGCCCCGGACCGGGAAGTGGTCAGCGGGCTTTCAGTCGGACCGGGAGCTCCTCGTGGCGCCGGACCAGCAGGCTGTTGACCCAGCGCGGCGGGTGATCCGGCTGCAGTGCAATGCTTTTCGTACGTTCGATGAGTGTGGTGAGGACTACGCGCGCCTCGATACGAGCCAGTGGTGCGCCAACGCAGGTATGGATACCACGCCCGAACGCGACATGTCGTCGTGGCACACGCCGACCGAGATCGATCTCGTCGGGGCGTTCGAACTCGGCGGGGTCACGGTTGGCGGCGCCCCACAGCAACAGGACTGTCGACCCGCCCGGGATGGCGACCGAACCGAGCGTGCAATCCCGCGGCACCGAACGCATCAAATACCGGAACGGCGATTCCAAACGCAGTGCTTCCTCGGCGAATGTCGGAATCTGATCGGGATTGCCGCGGAGGTGTTCCTGCAGATCGGGGTTTTCGGCCAGCATCCGCACGGCATTTCCGAGCAGGCTGGTAGTCGTTTCGCCGCCCGCGCTCAGCAGGGTCATCAGCATTCCGACGCCTTCGTGCTCGTTCAGCACGTCGTCGTTGACCGCGCGCGCGACGGCGCCGAGCAGATCCTCACCGGGATCGCTCAATGCGGCCGAGAGTTGCTGGGCGATCCATGCCATCACGTTGTCGCCGCTGGAGGTGACGTCGGTCAGTGCCGAGAGGCCCCGGGTCGAGGCCAACAGCCGGGTCCCGTTGACAGCGGAACTCCACAGATCGTCGAGGTTACTGTCGCGGAAGCCGATGAGGCGGCTGATCACGGTGATGGGCACGAGATTGCCGATGGCGGTCATGAACTCGACGTCCCCGTGCTCGAGCGCGGAGGTGACGAGTTCGCCGGCGAGCGCGGCTACAGCCGGTTCGAGTTCCCGCATCCGTTTGGCGACAAGTTCGGGAAAGACCGCATTGCGGTGCACAGGATGCAGCGGGGGGTCCGCGGTAGCGAGTACCTGACCGTCGGTGCCGCCGCCGAAGGTAAGTCGGGCCGGCAAGCCCGAATCATCGCGGTAGAGCAGGCATTCGATATTCGAGGAGAAGTCGTCCACTCGACTCACTGCCTCAGCCAGGAGTCCGAACGTGCTGACAGTGAATATTCCGGTACCGGGGATCTCCCAGACCGGTGCTTCGGTGTGCAGTCGGCGGTACAGGGGGTAGGGGTTGTCGATCACGTCGGGATCGAGCAGCAGTGTTCCCGGGATCTCATGAGTCATCCGCAGTCCTTCAGATCGGGAAACCGCAGGCCGAACCAGCCGTGCGGTTGGCATTCGTGGAGCCTTGCTTATTTTTCGTACACCACACTAAAATTTTTCCGAGCCGTAGGGAAGAGGTTGAGCGAATGAACGAGGTCTACTTCGAGCAACAGGTGCCGGAGTATCGGGTCCAGGGCGAATGGGCGGATCTTTCCGAGGTGCCGATCGCCCACGCGTCCTGGGCGCATCACGGGCTCGCCGTGACAGGCAGTGGCGAGCTGGTCGGATTCCATGCCGGGCAGCTGGTGTTCTTCGATAGCGGTGGTCGGGTCGTGCGCGCGGCCGAAACCGGGCTCACCGAGGGACACGGCATCACGGCAGTGCGTGAAGGCGAGGACGAGTTCTTGTGGATCAGCGATCCGGGCTTCGTCTTCACATGTGATGGCGGCGACGGGGATGAAGCGTGGGCGCCCTTGTTCGGCAAGGGGATTCGCCACAGTACGCGGGAGCCACGGGTGGTCGAAGTGAACCTCGCCGGCGAGGTCGTCGCCGAATTGCCGGTGCCGCCGCGGGATCCGGCATGGCCGCCGAGCATGATGGGCGCCTACTGCCCGTGTGGCACCGCGGTGGACGAGCAGCGTTTCGGCGGCAGTGGCGATATCTGGGTCGCGGACGGATACGGCTCCGGTGTGGTCCATCGGTTCGATCGCAACCGTCGTCATCTGGCCGCGCTGACCGGCGAGGAGGGCGGTGGGCGATTCGCGTGCCCGCACGCGGTTTTCATCGACCGCCGAGGCGGTAAGGAACCCGAACTCTATATCGCCGATCGCGAGAACAAGCGCGTCCAGGTATACGACCTAGAGGGTCGTTTCCTGCGGACCTTCGGCGAGCAGCGGTTGAGTAGCCCGAGCGGTTTCGCGCAGTGGGGGCAGCTGCTCGTTGTGGCCGAGCTTTATGAGCGGCTGGCCTTGTTCGACGGCCGGGACAACTTCGTCGGTTATATCGGTGACGATTCGCCCGCCCCGGCGGACCGGGGCTGGCCGGACCGTCCGGGCTGGCCCAATGCTCTGGCCGAGGATGGGCACGCCCGGGTGCCGGGCGTGCCGTCCGAGGGGCGGTTCAACTCGCCGCATGCGGTGGCTGTCGACGCGGCGGGGAATCTCTATGTGGCCGAATGGCTCCTCGGTGGCCGCTATACGAAGTTGGCGGTTCGTGCGTGATGCGCCTCAATGCTGTTTCAGCAGTCTGACTTTCAGGCCGTCGAGGATCGCGTCGAAGCCGAATTCGAAGAGCTCGTCACGGGAGAACCGCTCTGAGCGGGTCACGCCCTCCAGGGTCGCGCTGGTGATCGTTTCGGCCATCGCGTCCAGGTCGATTTGACCGGTCATGAACGTGAACAGGGTTGCGAAGCACAGGACAGCGTCCTGTGGACCGAAGCCGCCTTCGCTCAAGATCGCCAGGACTCCTTCGGCGAGCCGAGTGGCCTCGGGAGGGCCTCCGTCGCTGATACGGACGGCTACACCCGGGTTCTGCGTGAACACCCGTCGCGCATCCAGCAGTAGGCGTCGGAGACGCTGCTCCCAGGTACCGTCTTCCGGCCCGGGAATTCGCAGATCCCGCAGCAGGCGGTTGATGACGGCGTCCTGGAGAGCTTCCTTGTTGGGCATGTAGTTGTAGACGGTCATCGGCGGTACGTCGAGTTCTCGTGCCAGTGCCCGCATCGACAGTTCGTCGAGCCCCACGGTGCGCGTCAGACGCAAGGCCGCGGTGACGACGTCGCTCTCGGTGAGCAGCCGAGGCCGACCGCGGGTGCGCGGAGCACGGGGCGAGGTCGGGTCCGAGGTAGCGATGAGTTGAAGTTTACGGTCCGTCGCCCGCCGGATCCGACGGGTATCCCCCACACGGGTCGCAACCGCCCGTACCGGTGTCGTCGACAAGGCCCGCGTGCGGTTGAAGCGAATGCGGGACCTGCCGAGATATTGAATGAAGCGCGATACGAGGACTTTTAGTGAACACGCCAGGTCATGGAGCGTGCCGCGCGCATCCTCAGGTGAGCAGAAGGGATGGGCGACGACGCTCACCGACTGTTCGCCTCCGAAATGGCGATGCAGGTCGTCCTGCGACGTCATCGCTGGCCAGCTCATCAACCGCAACAAGATCCGAGAAGGAGCAGTCATGTCTCTGCTGACAGGCCGAACCGCGGTCGTCACCGGTGGCGCCCAGGGCATCGGGTTCGCCATCGCGCAACGGTTCGCCGCCGAGGGCGCCGAGGTGATCATCGGCGACCTGAACGGCGACGCCGCCGCGCGTGCCGCGGATGAACTCGGTGGCCTCGGCATCGCCTGCGACGTCACCGATGCGTCGGATGTGGACACATTGCTCGCCGTCGTTCCGAACGTGGACATCCTGGTGAACAACGCCGGAATCACGCGGGACGCGACGCTGCGCACGATGACCGAGGATCAGTTCGACCAGGTCATCGCCGTTCATCTGAAGGGCACCTGGAACGGCGTCCGCAAAGCCGCCGCGCTCATGCGGGAACGTAAGTCCGGCGGCGCGATCGTCAACATCTCCTCGTTGTCCGGCAAGGTCGGCATGGTCGGGCAGACCAACTACTCCGCGGCCAAGGCCGGAATCATCGGGCTCACCAAGGCCGCCGCGAAGGAGTTGGCGCACCACGGGGTACGTGTGAACGCGATAGCGCCCGGACTGATCCGGACCGCGATGACCGAGGCCATGCCCGAGAAGGCGTGGGACCAGAAGATGGCCGAGATCCCGATGGGCCGCGCCGGTGAAATCGACGAGGTCGCATCCGTGGCGTTGTTCCTGGCCTCGGACCTCTCCTCCTATATGACCGGGACGGTACTGGAAGTCACCGGCGGACGGTTCATGTGATGCGCACCGACGAGCCGGGCCCGGTCGCCGCGTTGGCCGCGCTGTTCCACAACGGGCTGCCCGCGGCGGGTGCGAGTGATGAGTTGTCGCCGCTGTCCACTACCAGGAGCAGCAGCTGACGCAAACTTGATCGACTTCTAGATTCTAGTAACACTCTCGCTGTACGATCTGAGCGTTCTAGAAAAAAGAAAGGCCGACTTTCGTCGAACATGTCGCGACAGCGACATCCACGAACATCGACCCACCCGGACCCATCTGCCAAAGGAGCCCTGATGCGTACTCGGAAGTGGTCGGCGGCGATGGCGGCGGCGGTCGCAGCCGTACTGATGCTCTCGTCCTGTACGTCCAATCACACGGCCCCGAAGGCCAAAGTCGACGCCGCTCTGCTGACTCCCGCAGGTGGTAAGCACGTCGCTTCCGGTGCGCCGATCAGAATCGGTCTCGTCAACGACGACAGCGGCGCCGGGGCGAGCATGCCCGAGGTTCGGACGGGGGTTCAGGCGGCCTTCGGCTATGTCAATGACTACCTGGGCGGGATCGCGGGCCGCCCGGTTGTCCTGGACAGTTGCGACAGCAAGAGCAATTCGGCGTCGGCGGCCGCATGCGCCAGCCAAATGATCGCCGACCGAGTGGTCGGGGTGTTGCACGGTCCGGAGACCGACTCGGGCACCACGGCTCAGACCCTCATGAACGCCGGCATCCCGGTGATCTCGACCGCGCCCGCCAGCGCCCAGGAGATGGCCGGTAGCCTCTCCTTCTCCTTCAGCGGCGGCGCTTTCGCTTTCGCCGCGGCCCTGGGGCAATGGATGGCGCAGCAGCACTACCACTCGTCCACGCTGTTCGCCGAGGATGCGCCGGGAGGGATGTCGCTCTATCAGATGTCGGCGAACTTCCTGCGCAAACTGGGTATCAACACCACCGTCATCACGGTCGCGCCGGGTACTGCCGACGTCACTCCGCAGATGACCTCGGCCCTGAGCCACCACCCTGATGCGGTCTGGATGCTCGGCGACGCCGGCCTGTGTCTGTCGTTCATGCGCGCCTACCGGGCCTCGGGAAGCACCGCGCAGGTGGGACTGATCGGCCAATGCACCGGGTCGCAGGTGACGGACGTGGTCTCGCTCTCCGGCGCTGTCGGGCCCGCGTATGCGAATCCGCTGGGTGACAACACGGAGGCTCGTCTGTATCGGGGCGTACTCGATGCCTACGCCCCGGGTACGGATCCCAACGGGCTGGCGTATCTCGGCTACACGATGGCGCTGGGCACGATCCGGGCCGTCCACACAGTCACCGGCGAGGTCACCCCTGCCGCCGTTGCCGCCGCCATGCGAGCGGCCAAGGGTGTGCCGCTACCCATCGCGGACGACGTCACCTTCGCCTGCGACGGCAAGCAGATCCCGCCCTTCCCCGCGCCCTGTTCGGACACTGTCTTCATTGCCCGCCTGGATGCCGGGGGCAATCCGACCACGATCGCCAAACTGCACGCCGCCAACCTCATGGGCGGCTGAGACAAGAAGGAGACCATTGTGATCAGACCGATGGATGGGGTTCGCATCTTGGAGGTGGCACAGTTCACCTTTGTTCCGGCCGCGGGGGCCGTCCTCGCCGACTGGGGCGCCGATGTGATCAAGGTCGAACACGCCGAGACCGGCGACGCACAACGCGGCCTGAGCCGGCTGATGGGGATGCCCGTCGGAAGTGGCGCCTTCGCCCCGCTCATGGAGCACCCCAACCGCGGCAAACGCAGCATCGGTCTCGCGCTGGAACGGCCCGAGGCGCTGGAGGTGCTGTATGAGCTGGTGCGTAGCAGCGATGTGTTCTTGACGAACTTCCTTCCGGGCGCTCGCCGTCGGCTCGGCATCGAGTTGGAGGACATTCGCAAGATCAATCCGAACATCATCTACGTGCGTGGTTCGGGCTTCGGTGCCGCCGGGCCGGACAGCGACAAGGGCGGTTACGACAGCACCGCTTTCTGGGCCAGGGGTGGCAGTGCGACGGGCACGACACCGTCCGATTACGACGGCCTGTGCGGAATGCCCGCAGGCGCATACGGCGATTCGCTGGGCGGTATGACCATCGCGGGCGGTATCGCCGGAGCGCTGTTCGCCAGGGAGCGAACAGGCGAGTCGGCAGTCGTCGACGTGTCGTTGCTCGGTGTCGGTGCGTGGGCCAACGCGCTGTCGGTCGGTTTTGCCATGCTGGCCGGCGGGCCCTTGCCGAAGCCCGCAAGCTCCAAGACAGGCCGGACGAACCCGCTGGTCGGGAATTACCGGACCGCTGATGATCGGTGGCTGGTGCTCGCGATGCTACAGCCGGGCCGCTACTGGCCGGAGTTCTGTGCACGGATCGGTCGTGAAGAGCTGGTCACCGACGAGCGGTTCGCCACGGTCGAGGCGCTGATGGGGAATGCGGCCGAGGCGGCGAAGATCGTTCAGGAGGTGATTGCAGCCCGGACACTCGCCGACTGGACGTCCAGATTCGCGGATATGGAGGGCCAATGGGCCATCGCACAGGATGCCTGGGAGGTGAGTCAAGATCCGGCAGTGCGCGCGAACGGTCTGATCGCCGAGGTAACCGACGTCGATGGAGCAACTCGTCAACTCGTCGCGAGTCCGGTGCAGTTCGACCAGGAGCCGGCGCGCATCCAACGCGCGCCGCAGTTCGCCGAACATACCGACGAGATCCTGCGCGAGCTGGGTAAATCCGACGACGAGATGCTCACTCTCAAGATTGCCGGCAGCGTCACCTAGGCCAACCGGACGCGGGTGCGACCGCAGTATCGGTAGCACCCGCGCCCGGAGAGTGTCTACTGCTCGTCGGAAGGTCCGGCGGAGGATCGCTTGCGTACCGCGGGGCGCAGGATGGCGGCAGAACAGAAGGCCCACAGATCTTCCGCGCTCGTTGCGGAACCTCCGCCCAATACCGTGGAATGGGTGGTGGCAAGCAGCAACTCTTGCAATAACGCCGCCTGGGTGTCGAGATCCAGGTCACTGCGTAGTCGACCCGCTTCCGCTACGCCGTTGAGCAGTTCGACGATGAACGATCGCAGCGGCTCCAGAGCCTTCTTCAGGTCGTCCGGCCGGGCCTCGGCAAGCCGTAAGTGGATCGTGCTGAGAGCTCGGGACAGTTTTCCCGGCGCCAAGCCCAGCTCTACCATCGCCTGCATCAGCGCCTTGATCCGCTCCACCGGATCCGCGACTTGCTCGCAACGCTCGCGCAACATCGGCATCGCCGTCTGGCTGAGGATGGTTTCGTAGGCAGCCAGCAGCAGGCTTTCCCTGCCGTCGAAGAATCCGTAATACGTACGCAGTGACATCCCGGAGCGATCGACCACGTCCTGGATCGTCACCTCGCTCTCATCGTGTTCGGCGAGGATTTCTACTGCAGCGGCGACGAACCGGTCGCTGCGTTCTTTGGCCCGCAACCGGGCGTTCTGCAGCGAACGATCCACGCTGCGTTGCTGCCAGACCGGCTCATAGGTGTCCTGCTGCTCGGGAGCTTTCACCTTCAGCTCCTCTCGTCGCGCCATGCCGTCCGCTCCTTCTCTCGAGGTCAACTTCGGCCAGGAAGTCACCGACGACCTGGATGATTCTATCGGGGCGTTCGAGATGGGCCGCATGCGCGGCCCCCTCGACTTCTACGAACCGCGCTCGCTGATTCACCTGGGCGAAATGCGCTGCCTGGGTCCGCCGTATCCGGTCGTCGTGATCGCCGGCCAGCAGTAGTACGCGACAGTCGATGGCCGACAACTTCTCCGGCGGCAGCTCCTTCCGGGTTGCCGCGTCCTCGACCAGGGTGGTGACCAGCGATCGCCAGTGTTCGGGCCCGTGGTGTGCGTCGTGCAGGCGCCGCAATGTCGGCGGCCAGGTGCGATGCAGATAGTCGATGCTCGGCAGGCGACGATGCTCGGGCCGCCCGGTGCCCGGGCTGACCAGCGTCAATGACCGAACGGTCCCGGGCTTTTCCAGCTCGAGCATCAGCGAAATCTCCGATCCGTAGGAAAACCCGACGACGTGTGGCTGGTCGACTCCCAGATGCTCGATCAGCCGGCGGAGGTCTGCGCAGATCGCCGCACCCGTGTAGCCGGATCGGCGGAATTCCGATCGGCCGTGACCGCGGAGATCGGGCATGAGACAGCGAAAACGATGAGAGAGCCGGGCCGCCATCTCCCCCCATTCGAACTCACCGGTGCCGGTAGCGCCGTGTACGAAAAGCACTGGCTCACCTTCACCGACGGCGGAGTATCCGAGACTCAGCCCGTCGTGTTCATAGCTCAGCGCCTCCGGCGTGAGCGCCTTCTCACTCATGATTCCCCATGGTCAACAACCTGACTCCCTCCATAGGACAAGTTTCTATCAGTCTCTCTGCTGATTTCAAGCGCAACACTCATCGGCGTTGACTAGTAGGCTTCTCGCTGTACGATCAGCTCATTCTAGTAAATCGCTAGTCCGACAGGCGAGCGATGTAATGCAAAGCACGAAGAATGGCTATCTGCTCACACAGTGGTGAGTCGCCACGGCGAGAAGTGGATACACCGAAGGTGGGAACATGACGCAGGTCGCGGCGCATCTGCTGCTCGGGCTCGGCAATGGGGCGGTGTTCGCGGCTCTCGCGCTGGCCCTGGTGCTGACATACCGAAGCTCGGGCGTCCTCAATTTCGCTACCGGCGCGGTGGCTCTGTATTCGGCGTACACCTACGCATTCCTGCGCCACGGGCAGCTGTTCATTCCGATCCCCGGACCGCCCAGCACTGTCGACTTGGGTGCCGACCTGGAGGTTGCACCCGCGTTGGCGATTGCGCTGGCAGCAGCGGTGGCGCTCGGGATAGCGAGCTACCTGCTGATCTTCCGGCCGCTGCGGCAGGCTCCTGCGGCGGCGCGTGCGGTGGCCGCCGTCGGACTCATGGTGATGATTCAGGGCGCGATAGCGCAGCGGCTGGGCAGTCAGGTTATCGGCGTCGCCGCGATTTTTCCGGCCAGTCCGGTTCGGATCGGCGGTGCTCTGGTCCAACGCGATCGCCTTTATATGGCGGCAACAGTCCTGGTTCTCGCCCTGGTTCTGGTTCTTGCCATGCGGTACACCCGATTCGGGCTGGCTACCCGCGCTGCCGCCGAGACCGAGGAGGGTGCTGTGGTGACGGGCCTGTCGCCCAACCGGATCGCGCTGGCGAACTGGGCGCTGAGTTCATTGATCGCCGGAGGGGCGGGGATTCTGATCGCGCCGATCGTGCCGCTTCGGCCGGTGGCCTACACGCTGTTCATCGTTCCGGCGCTTGCTGCGGCACTGGTCGGACAGTTCAGCGCCATCGTCCCGGCCGTGGTGGGCGGGCTGGTGATCGGCATGGTTCAGTCCGAGGTCACCTTCCTGCAGGTTGATCACCCCGGCCTCCCGCAAACCGGATTGCCGGAGCTGATACCACTGGTATTGATCTTCTTCCTGCTGATCGTGCGCGGACGCGCGATGCCCACCCGCGGAATGTTGATCACGCATTCGCTCGGGCGGGCGCCACGCCCACGGACGATCGCGGTCCCGGCCGTCATCTTCGGCGCCGTCGCCGTGGTGCTCATCCCGGCCGTTCAGGGCCAATACCGGGCCGCCCTGATTACCAGCGTGATCATCGGTGTCATCTCGTTGTCGATGGTCGTCGTCACCGGCTACACCGGGCAGATCTCGCTCGCCCAGCTGACACTCGCCGGTGCCGGGGCATATTTTCTCAGCGGTCTGACGACGTCGTGGCACCTGCCCTTTCCGGTGGCGCCGCTGCTGGCCGCGCTGGCGACGATGGTACTGGGCGTTGTCATAGGTCTGGCGACACTGCGAGCCCGGGGGATGGGGGTGGCAGTGGTCTCACTGGCGCTGGCCGTCGCTCTCGAGGCCTTCTGGTTCGACAATTCCGCCCTCAACGGAGGTGTCGGCGGCGCGCGAATCGAACAACCGTGGCTGTTCGGTGTCGATCTCGGTGTCGGGGTGGGTGTGCAGCGGGTCGCGTTCGGAGTGCTGTGTGTCGCCGTGCTGGTCGCGGTGGCGGTTGGGGTCGCCGTTCTCCGGCGCAGCAGGCTGGGCGGCGCCATGCTCGCCGTGCGTGCGAACGAGAGGTCGGCAGCGGCCGCGGGTATCGATGTCCGCCTGGTGAAGCTGCTCGCTTTCGGCATCGGCGCGTTCATCGCGGGGCTGGGCGGGAGCCTGCTGGCCTACCAGCAGACGATCGTGTCGGCTCCCACGTTCACCGCCATCGGTGGTGTCGGCCTGTTCGCGGTGGTGTATCTGGCCGGCATGACCTCGGTGTCCGGCGGCATCCTGGCCGGAATCCTCGCGGCAGGCGGCCTGCCGTCGGTCCTGCTGAACAAGGCTGTCGATCTCGGCTCGTGGTACGACGTCCTGACCGGTCTCGCCCTGATCCTGACGGTCATCCTCAACCCGGAGGGGCTGGCCCGCGGAATTCATCGGCTCGGTGAGCGCTGGCACAGCGGATTCGTCATGCGCGCCGGTACCGGTGCGCACAGGCCGGACAAGGGCTCCGTTTCGATTCTCGCGCGCGGGGAACCGACCCGGGCAGACGACCGCCGAACTTTGCTGAGCGTCAAAGGTGCGACCGTCACCTACGGCGGCGTGACGGCCGTCGACAATGTCGACCTCGAGGTCCACTCCGGCGCCATCGTCGGTCTGATCGGTCCCAATGGTGCGGGGAAGACGACGCTCATGGATGCGATCAGTGGTTTCACCCCGATGCGCGGTCATATCACCTTGGCAGGCAAGCCGCTCGCCGGTCTCGCGCCGCACCGGCGTGTCCGGCACGGGCTCGGACGAACATTTCAGGGCATCGAACTCTATGAGGACCTGACTGCGGAGGAGAACATCCGGGTCGGCGACCGGTCGCGCCGGAGCTTGGATGATCTCTTCGGGCTGCTCGGGCTGGACGAGGTACGCCACCGCCCCGTAGCCGAATTATCCCAAGGGCAAAGACAGCTGGTATCGGTCGCCCGCTGTGTCGCCGGTCGCCCGTCGCTGGTCCTGCTGGACGAGCCCGCGGCGGGCCTCGACAGTACCGAGAGCGCATGGCTCGCCGAACGCCTGGCCGCACTCCGCGACACCGGCTTGACCATTCTGCTCGTCGACCACGACATGGATCTGATACTCAACCTCTGCCACCCGATATACGTACTGGACTTCGGTGCCGTGATCGCCTCCGGATCGGCGGACGACATTCGCGCCGACGCCCGAGTCACCGATGCCTACCTGGGTGGTCCACACCGCTCTGCGTCCCCGGCAGCCACCCCGTTGGAGGCGTGATGAACACCGTCCTGGATTGCCGCGGGCTGGATGCCGGCTATGCGGGCCACTCCGTGGTGCGAGATTTCGACCTCGATGTCGGTGCGGGCGAGGTCGTCGCGCTGCTCGGACCCAACGGCGCCGGGAAGACGACGGTCCTGCTGTCCCTGGCGGGCCTGATCCCCCGGCTCGGCGGCGAGGTCTCGCTGCTGGGCCGTGCCCTGCACGGCGGGCGGCCGACCACGGTGAGCAGGCTCGGCATGGTCCTCGTTCCCGACGATCGGGCCCTTTTCACGACCCTGACGAGCCTGGAGAATCTGCAACTCGCGCGCCGCCGGGGCGGGATGGACATCCAGGAGGTGCTGACGCACTTTCCCGCACTGCGCGAGCGCCTCGACGTCAAGGCGGGCATGTTGTCCGGTGGCGAGCAGCAGATGCTTGCCGTAGGACGTGCGCTCATCCAACGGCCGAAGGTTCTGCTGCTCGACGAGATGAGCATGGGGCTGGCACCCACGGTCGTCGAATCACTGCTGCGTGGTCTACGCCGCATCGCGACCGAATCCGGCGTGGCTGTCGTATTGGTCGAGCAGCACGTCACACTTTCGCTCGAGGTGGCCGATCGTGCGGTTGTGCTGACGCACGGAGCCGTGACACTGCGAGGTACGGCGGCCGAACTCGCGGCGGACCCGAATCTACTGCGCCGCAGCTATCTCGGTGCACAACATGGGTGAGCCGGGAAGGCTGGTTCGAAGGCGAAGCGCAGTGCACGGCACAACGCGGTCGAGGACCGCTCCCTCGTCCTCGACCGCGTGATAACTCAGCCCCAGGTCAGCGTTTTGAGCTGGGTGAATTCCTCGATGCCGTGATGGCCCCATTCGCGGCCGACGCCGCTTTGCTTGAATCCTCCGAAAACACCGGTGATTCCCACGCCGGTCGGCTCCTCCGCAGACCAGCCCGGCCCCGCGCCGCCGATCCGCTCGTAATTGCTCACCGCGGTGTCTACAGTTTGAACTTGCACGTTGCCGGCGCGTATCTGGCGGGCAACGTTGAATCCACGGGCGGTGTTGCCGGTGACCACTCCGCCGCCGAGGCCGTAGATCGAATCGTTGGCGATGGCGATCGCCTCCTCCTCGGTGTGGTAGGTGATGACTGTGAGCACCGGACCGAAGATCTCCTCCTGGGCGATGCGCATATCGTTGCGGGCGTTGATGAACAACGTCGGCTCGTAGAAGAACCCCTTCGCCAGATGCGCGGGCCGTTTGCCGCCGAAGACCAGCTCGGCGCCCTCGGCGATCCCGGCTCGGACATAATCCTCCACGCGCAGCCGCTGTTGCTCGCGAATGAGCGGCCCGATCAGCGAGTCGGGCTCTCTGGGATCGCCGACTTTCAGCCACGTCAGCGACTTCCTCGCTCCCTCGACATAGGCGTCGAGCAGGTGGGCGGGCAGCAGCAGCCGGGTGTTCAACGCGCAGCCCTGCCCCGCGTGGATCATCGAGGTCAGCATCCCCATGTCGGCGACGTGCTCTTCCGGCACATCGTCCAGAACGATCGAGGCACTTTTGCCGCCGAGCTCCAGTTGCAGCCGCTTGACCGTCGGAGCGGCGGCGGCCATGATCGCGCGTCCCGTGGGCGTCGACCCGGTGAATGTCACCATGTCGACCATCGGGTGACTGGTCATCTCGGCCCCGATCTCCGCGCCGCCGCTGATGACATTGAGGACACCGGCGGGCAGCTCGGCGTCCTGGGCCGCCTTCGCGATCTCGTACGCATCGAGCGGGGTCCACTGATGGGGTTTGAGCACCACCGTGCAGCCGGCGGCAAGGGCGGGCAGCACCTTCACGATATTGAGGAAGAACGGGAAGTTGAATGGCGTGATCGCCGCGACCACGCCCACCGGCTCGCGCACGACCGCATACCCGGCCATCCCGGTCGGGCCGCCGACCGGCGGGGAGGTCTCCGTCCATTGCACCGCACGTTCCATCGCCTCACCGATCCACTGGGCGATGTTGATCGTGCCGCGAACCTGGATCATATCGGCGAGGAACCCGACCGAACCCGACTCGGCCACCACGAGCTCCTTCAGCGCATCATGACGCTCATCGAGGATCGCTGCGAAGCGGCGAAGTACTGCGGCTCGTTCGCGCACCGAGGTGCGCGGCCACGGCCCGCTGTCGAAGGCCCGCCGAGCGGCTTGGATCGCGGCGTCGGCGGCCTTGAGCCCGGCGTCGGGGACGGTTCCGATGATGCCCTCCGTCGCGGGATCGATGACTTCGATGACTCCCTCCGCCCCCTCGGACGTCCATGTCCCGTCGATGAACATGCTGTCGTAGCTCCACTGGTTTCCCACTGCGCCGATACCTCCGTGATGCGCGGGGCCGCAGAGCTCCCGGCTGGTAGCTGGAGCTTGCTATTGCGGCCGACCGTAGCGTCCTATGTCGAACTCTGGTGAGTTCTATCAACATTTTGCGTGATGCGGGATATCTTTGTATTGGAATGCACTTCTCTTTTTTTGGATGGAGACTCCATGACTGTTCGATCTATCGGGCGCATCGACGGACGCGTGCGCCGGCGGCAGCTGGCGGCCGCCCCACAATGGACACTTCAGCGGCATCGGTTGGTCGTGGTCGCCCCGAAAGTGGTCGAGGTCGTGCGGTATGTGGGAGCCTGGCTCTTCGACCAGGCGATGGCAGGGTGGGATACCGCCGCGCTGGTCTCGGATCCCGCTGATTCCCGGCCGTTGCACATCCTCGGGGTCTGCGCTGTCGACGCTTGTGCGGCGATGGCCGCCTCCGTGCGTCGGCCGAGACCTCAGGCGCTGGCAGTCGCCGCAAGTCTCTATGCGATGGACCCGGAGATACGGCGGACGCTGAACGAAATCCTCGACGAGGGCGGTACCACCGTCATTCTGTGGGGTGACGGGTTCCCTGCCGAGGTCGATGGCCGGCTGGCATCGAGGCAATACCGCTCCAGCGCTGCTGCGCAGGCGTTCAAGGCCGAGGCGCTGGCGGCGGCAGCGGCTCCCGGCGATACGGCGGGAACCGTCGAGATATTCCGAACCAGCGAACTACGGATGCCGGAAGCGCCGAAAGCCTCATGACAGTACGGTTCGTATTCGGGCGCAGCGCCGCACGGCTTCGTAGTACGGTGCAGCACAGTATGATTCGATACCTCAGCCCGCGGGGGCAAGGGCTCACGGGGGCGCTGCGGTCGGTCGCGGGAACGATGAACAGGTCCTTACCGGAGGATCCGTTTCATCCCGACCTGCGCCTGGCCGCACTGCTGTTGCCACGACAGGCCGTCGCTCCGGCGACGGTGCGGCCGATCCGGCGCTCGATCGCGCTGACCGCTCGCCGCGATCGCGGTGATGTAGAGGTTGTGGACCTCGGGCCGGGCGTCCGGATCCGGGTGCATCGGCCCGCGAACCAGCGTGAGAAATCCCCGGCACTGCTGTGGATCCACGGCGGTGGATACGTGATCGGGCAGGCACAGCAGGACGATGCCTTGTGTGCGCGTTTCGCCGCGCGGCTCGGGATCGTCGTCGCGGCCGTGGACTATCCGCCTGGCTCCGGAGCATCCGTACCCAGCGGCGGTCGAGGACTGCTATAGCGCCCTGTGCCGGTTGGTGAGCCGAGTCGACGTCGACCCGGCGCGGGTCGCGATCGGCGGCGCCAGCGCGGGCGGCGGGCTGGCTGCGGCGCTGGCGCTGATGGCCCGCGATCGTGGCGTGGTGGCGCCGGTCCTGCAGTTACTCGTGTACCCGATGCTCGACGATCGGTCCGGCGTGAATGCTCATCCCGACGATCGGTTCTTCCGGTTGTGGAACCGGGCCGCCAACCGTTTCGGCTGGTCCGCTTATCTGGGCGACGCCGATCCGGCGCTGGCGGTCCCCGCTCGCCGCGCCGACCTGGCTGGTGTGGCCCCGGCCTGGATCGGAGTGGGAACCCTGGACCTGTTCCACGACGAAGATCTCGCCTACGCACTGCATCTCACTAACGCAGGCGTGGCATGCCAGACGGTCGTCGTGCCGGGCGCGTTCCACGGCTTCGACGAAATCCTGCCCGGCGCACCGATTTCGCGGTCGTTCTTCGACGACCAATGCGACAGCCTGCGTGCCGCCTACGGCGAATGAGTCAGAGGCTGGACCTGATGATCCGGCTATCGATCGGCCCCTCTCGGCCCGGATCCACCGAGGCGGATCGTGAGTGGTCCGCACACCTGCTGCGCGCGGACCATCCGGTTGTGGGGAGTCACGGCATAGGCCATCGCGTCGGCTCCAGACAGCAACGGGGCATGAGAAGCCGACGCGGGCGTATTGCTCGACCAGACGCGGTGGGCGCGATGGCTACCGGTTGTCCAGCGATGACCAGAATTTCTCCAGTAGGGCTGCGGCCTTGTCCGACGCTTGGTAAGCCCAGAAGTGGCCCGCGCCTTCGAATCGTTCGAACCGTGCGCCGAGGATCGTGGCGACCTCGCGGACCAGGCGCTCCTCGCTGAACGCGTCATCAACCGGGTCGATGATCAATCCGGGTGACATGGTCGGCGACAAGGGACCCCAATCGGCATACGGATTGGGGACAGCCGACCGGTAGAGACCAAGCATGCTCGCAGCCATCTGCTCGTCGGCAGCTTCCGCCATCCGACGAGCGCAATCACTCGGCACTCCCATGGATTCGAAGACCGCCACACGATCGGTCGCCGACGTCGCCAGATAGGCGGCCATCAACTCCTCCCCTTCTCCAGGTGTCTGCATCACCCGGGCGAAGTCGTGCCAGACGAAGTCCGGATGGACAGAGTTGCCCACATCCGCTACCCACGACCGCAGCCGATCACCGTACGCAGTGGCGACCCGGTATGTCAGTTGCGCCCCCCAGTCGTGGCCAACGAGATCGACACGCTCACCTGCGGCGACACGGTCGATCTCCGCAACAAGCCACAACACGTAGTCATCCTTCGTCCCACCGAAACCCGCCGGTCGCGAGCACGCGAAACCGGGAAGAGCGACAGCGACCGACGGGCGTGCGATCTTCGCGCGGATCTCGTCCCATATGGCGGCGGTCTCGGGCACACCATGCACAAATACGATCATCGACCTGTTTTCCTAATCATTTGGTAGGACCGCCGCTCCGGCTGATCGGCCGTAGCGGAGGATGATCGACCGTTGCGCTGCTGGGGGATTTCGCACGTGAATGTCTCCTGATACGACTGGCGTGCAGAGCGGGCTCCCCGCGCACGAAGGTGGTCCGGGGAAACCCTCCACGTCCACCTGAAATGGACATCTGTCCGCTCATGTGGACGGACACAAGTATAGTATGCCGCCTTGCGCATTTCGGATAGGTCGATGTGCAAGATCCGAAAGTCTTCTTCTCATTGGACGTGAGCGGCAATCGTGTACTCGACCGTCAGCTGTAGTGTTCGGTCAGTGCACCGCTGAACAACGGGCCGCACACGGTCGACACGCCCGTTCCGGCTCCGATGAAGCCGACGGAGACCGGAATCCACGAGCGCGACATGAGGTCGCGGATCAGGATGTGCCACGACGCCGACATGCCCAGCGCTGCCGCCTCGCATCCCGGCGCAGCAGAAACAGCGGCCGCGAGTTGGTAGGCGGCGCCGCGTCTTCGGTCACTCGGACTCCCTTCGGAGGGCTCGGTCATGACCCGCATCACATGGACACTTGTCTGGACGGTACTGCAAGAGTTACTTTTGGACAATGGACTACTCGGATTACGTGTGTTCGATTCACTGGCATAGATCACTCTCATGCTCTTATGGGTACAGGAGCACTTGCAGAAAATGTAAGTCTTCTTCTAAATCTGAGGGGCGGTCGCCCTCGCAGATTGTCGCCTGTGAGGAAGACGTCGCATGAGCGGCGCACTAGCCGGAACGTTGCTGCTCGATCCGGAGGTGATCGATGACCCCTATCCCTTCTACGGCAGGCTTCGCGCCGAAGCTCCGGTGTGGGAGGTTCCCGGCACCGGAGTGTTCGCGGTGAGCACATATGAGCTGTTGGCCGAAGCGGCCGGTCGGGTCGGGGACTTCTCGTCGAACCTGCGCTGTCTGCTCTACCGCGACGACACCGGTCTGCCTCGCAGCCTGTCATTCGGGGACATCGGAGTAGGGATGCTCGCGACAGCCGATCCGCCCCTGCACACTGTGCACCGCAAGACGGTATTCCCCGAGTTGGTCTCCAGACGCATGAACGAACTGGAACCCGACATTCTCGATATCGCCGATCAACTCGTGACCAGGGCGCTGGACAGCGAGACCGTCGAGTTCATGTCCGAGATCGGCAATGTCGTCCCGATCACCATGATCAGCCGATTGATCGGCTTCCATGACAGCGATCCGGATCAGCTGTTGTGCGCGGCGTTCGACTCCACGTCGATGCTGGGTTGCACGCTGTCCTACGACGAGTTGATGCAGCTTATTGCGCGTACGGGCGAGATTCAGACGTGGCTCGCCGCTCAGCTCGACACGGCCGTGAAGACGCCCGGCGAGAATCTTCTCGGCGCGGTCGCCCGCGGTGTGACCGGGGGAGTGTTCGGCAACTTCGAGGCCACGGGCATGCTGCACACCCTGTTGAGCGCCGGCGGCGAGTCCACCACGAGCCTGCTCGGCAACGCGGTGCGCATCCTGGCCGAGCATCCCGATCTTCAGGAAGATCTGCGCCGGAACCCGAACCGTATTCCGGCGTTCGTGGAGGAGGTGCTGCGTCTCGAGTCGCCGTTCCGATATCACATGCGTTCCCTCATCGCCGATACCACGCTGGGCGGCGTCGACATCCCCGCCGGTGCCAACGTCCTGCTGTTGTGGGGCGCCGGCAACCGTGACCCGGCCAAGTTCGAGCACCCCGACGAGTTCGATCTCGATCGGCACACGGCGCGCCTGCATTTGGGGTTCGGACGCGGCATTCATCATTGCGTCGGGGCTCCGCTGGCCCGCATCGAGGCGCGCAGCGTGCTCACCGTTCTCCTCGAGCGCACCTGCAGGATCACCCTCGATCCGGATCACGCGCCCAGGTGGGTCAACAGCCTTATGGTGCGCCGCCACGAGGAACTCCCGGTGCGGTTGGTCGCGCGCAGGAGGAGCGCGTGAGTCGACTCGGCGGGAAGGTCGCGCTCGTCACCGGCGGTGCCGCGGGCATCGGCCGCGCCATCGTCGAGCGTTTCGTCGCGGAGGGCGCCTCCGTGGTGGTCGGCGACATCGACGAGGACGGGCTCGCATCGCTGGCCAGCGAGCGTGTCGCGGTGTCCCGATGCGACGTCACGAGCGAGGCCGACCAGGCAGCGCTGGTGCGGCTGGCCGGTGACCGCTTCGGCGGGCTGGACATCGGCGTGGCCAACGCGGGCGTCGGGTGGGCGACCAAGGTACTCGACCACGAACTGTCGGACTGGCAACGCGTCATCGACATCTCCCTCACGGGCGTGTTCCTGACCTACAAGCACGCGGGCCGCGCTATCACGGTGCGTGGCGGCGGGTCGCTGGTCGCCATGGCCAGCCTGAATGCCGTGCAGGCTGGGCGCGGCATGGCGGCGTACTGCGCGGCGAAGGGCGGAGTGAAGATGCTGACCGAGGTGACCGCGCTCGAACTCGGCGAGGCGGGTGTCCGTGTCAACGCCATCGCCCCGGGACTGGTCAGAACCACCTTGACCGATCCCATGTGGCTGATGCCGGGGCTCGTCGACCAGCACCTCGACAACGCGCCGCTCGGGCGATGGTCCGAGCCCAGCGAGATCGCGGGCGTGGTCGCCTTCCTCGTGTCCGATGACGCGTCGTTCATCACCGGCACGCTGCAACTGATCGACGGCGGCTGCCATCTCAACCGTTACCCCAACCTTTTCGCCTCGATTCCGGGCGCGGCCGGTGAACCCAAGGAGCACACGACATGACAACCAACGGCGGCGAACTCGTCGCACGCACTCTCGCCGCCGCGGGCGTGCGCCACGCCTTCGGGATTCACGGCGGCCACTTGGACGCGATGCTGGTCGAGATGGTCCGGTTGGGAATCACGCTGGTAGACACCCGGCACGAGGCGGCCGCAGGCAACGCCGCCGAGGGCTATGCCAGGGTGACCGGCGGGCTCGGCGTGGCATTCGCCACCGCGGGCCCCGGTTTCACCAACATTCTCGCCGCCATCGCCAATGCGCACGCTGACCGCATTCCGCTGCTGGTGCTGACGAGCTCGCCGCCGTTGCGGGAGTCCGAGCTCAATGTCCTGCAGGGCGCCATCGACCAGATAGCGGCCGCCACGCCGATTACCCGCTTCGCCCACCGTGTCACGACGGCGTCACGGGTACCGGATCTGGTGGCTCTGGCCATCCGCCACGCGACGTGCGGGGTGCCCGGCCCGGTGGTGCTCGAGCTTCCCATCGACATCATGTTCCGGCCGGTCGCGGACGAGGCGGTGAGCGTGGCATCCTTACATACGCCCGAGCCGCCGAGTCCTTCTGTGCATGCCATCGACCGCACCGTCGAATTGCTGGCCGCCGCACAGCGCCCGGTCATCGTGCTCGGCGGCGGCGCAGCGTCGTCACCGGGGATGACCGAGGAGCTGACGAGATTCCTCGACCGGACATCGATCCCGGTCATCGCGGCGTCCTGGTCGCCGGGCACGCTGCCCCCGGAGCACCCGTGCCTGCTCGGCGGTCCCGGTGAGCTGATCGCGTTGCCGCTGCTGGTCGAGGCACCCGACCTGGTGCTGGTGATCGGCAAGCGACGGGGCGTGGAGATGGGAGGCCGGACGACGTCGTCCATTCCCGCGTCGGCCACCGTCGTGCAGGTCGACGTCGACGGCATCGAGCCGGGCCGCGTCGGATCGGTCGATCTGGCGGTCCGTTCGGACGCCACGGAGTTCGTCCGGCGGCTGTCCGCCGCGAAGATCGCGGGCGACTGGTCCGAGTGGAACATGCGCGCCAAAGCCGCGCGGGGAGCGCACGAGCTGGTGTACGCCGATGCCGAGCCGATCACCGTCTCCGGACGCATACACCCGTGGATCGCGGCGCGCGAAGTCACCGGCGCCCTGGACGTGGAGAGCGTCGGCATCTTCGACGGCGGCGAGGTGGCCTGCTGGGTATCGATGTTCGCCACCGGCCACCGGGCCGGCTCGTGGTTCGGTCTGGGCGCGATGGGCGGCCTCGGGGTCGGGCCCGGCATGGCGATCGGCGCCGCCACTGCTCGCCCCGGCGCCCGCGTCGTGCTCATGAGCGGCGACGGCGCCATCGGCTTCCACATCCAGGAGCTCGACACGATGGTGCGGCACCATCTACCGATCACCGTGGTCGTGTTCAACAACATGGGCTGGGGCATGTCGCTGCACGGGCAGCAATCGCTCTATGGCGAAGCGACCCGCGTGCTCGTCGACCTGCCCGATACCCGCTACGACCGGATCGCCGAGTCGTTCGGCCTCTACGGCGAGCGGATCGACAAGCCCGAGGAGATCGGCGCCGCCCTGCGACGCGCCCGGGCCACGGGCGGACCCGCGTTGCTCGACCTGGCCATCGCGCCCGAGATCGTTCACCCGGTAATGCAGCAAATGCTGCAGCAGGTGCCCGAGGGCCACACCCAGGTTCCCTACTACGAGACGATCCCGCCGGGGGAGGCGTGACTCGATGACCGCCACCGCCGAACGAGCAGGGGAGCCGATCCGATGAAAGCGGCCGTCGTTGATGACGCGCATAACCTCCAGATCGTCGAAACACCCGATCCCGCTGTGGGATCCGACGATCTGGTGCTCCAGGTGACCGCGTGTGGCATCTGCGGCAGCGATCTGAAGGCCGTGCACAGCCTGCCCGGCGGGACGATCATGGGCCATGAGTTCTGCGGCGAGGTTGCGGCCGTCGGCCGCAACCTCGCCGGGGAGTGGCGGGAGGGGCAGCGCGCGACAGCACTCCCGGTGATCGGGTGCGGCCGATGCGCGGCATGCCTGACCGGCGACGTGGCGCGGTGCGACACAGTCGATCTCATCGGCGTCGGCGGGAGTGCAGGCGCCTTCGCCCAGTACGTCCGGGTCAGCGGCCGGGAGGCATTCCACGTGCCGGACCTGCCGGCCGATGACGCCGCCGCACTCGTCGAGCCGTTGGCGGTCGGCCTGCACGCCGTCAATATCGCCCGGCTCGAACCCGGCGCGCGCGTGGCGGTGATCGGCGCGGGGCCGGTGGGCCTGGCCGTTGTGTCGTGGGCCCGGCTGCTCGGCGCGGGGGAGATCGTGGTGTCCGATCTTGCGTCGCCGCGCCGCGAGGCCGCGGGCGCGTTCGGCGCCACCGACGCGATCGATCCCACATCGCAATTGCTGCCCGGTACTTTCGATGTCGTCTTCGAGTGCGTCGGCATCCCCGGCATGATCGACGTGTGCGTGGCCGCCGCCCGAACCCACGGCACGGTCGTCGTTACCGGCGTGTGCATGGAACCCGACCCGTTCATGCCCCTTGTCGCGCTGCTCAAGGAGTTGACGATGCGTTTCGTAGCGTTCTACCACCGTCGCGAGTTCGCCCATGCCCTGGATGCGCTGGCGCGCGGGCAGATCGATCCGGCGCCGTTCATCACCGACCGGGTCACGCTCGACGGGATCGGCGACGCCTTCGCAGCGCTGTCAGCCAACTCTGGTCAGCGCAAAGTCTTGGTTCGCCCCTGAACGGATCGCCTCGTTCGCAGGTGGTCAGGCCACATTCTCGGTCAGCGCCCCGGCGACGATGCGCAGGGCCTCGCGAATAGCCCCGTCGGCGGGCTGGCCTGCCACCTCGGATTCGTTCCAGGCCCAGTACTCCACCCCGGCGGTCAGCGCGGCGTTGAGCACCGATCCCTGGACCACCATCGGCAGGCTCTCGGGGTCCTGACCGGTACGGGCGGCGAGGATCTGAATGAGTTCTCGCGTCGCCTCGTCGTTTCCCCGCAGCCAGACCGCGCGCAGTCCCGGCTCGGTCCGCGTCAGACGGATCAGTCCCCGCAGCGATTCTTGTCCATCGGGGACGGAGAAGATGCGGGTCGCGCCCGTGTGCAGAGCCTCCAGTAATGGCCGGTCGTTGGGCCACTCGCGCAGGCGAGTGACCAGTTCCTCGATGCCGGCGGTGAGTAGTGGCTGGACGCACTGTTCTTTGGTCGGGAAGTAGCGCCACAGGCTCCGGGTGGACATGCCGGCAGCGTCGGCGATCTCGTCGGCGGAAGTCGCCGCGACGCCCTTGCGCGAGAACAGGCGCACCGCCTCGTAGGCGATCTCCAACTGGGTCGCGCGTCGACGGCGTTCGCTGAGCCGTGGGCGACCGGGCCCCGGACGGTGTCCGCGAACGGATGTCGCGGGCGCGGTGTCGCCATCGTCCATGTCTGCGTGCCCAGCTGTCGTCACATACCCATCGTCCATGTCTGGTGCCTCGCTGTCGTCGACATCTCCAGTTTACCTTTTATGACTCTATGCGACATTATTGTCACTGGACGCCATAAATGGTACTGTTCTATCCGTCGGGGCAGACCGCCCCACCGCACGGAAGGAGCTGACATGCGTGCACTCCGGCTCCATGGCGCCAGGGATCTGCGCCTGGAGGAGGTTCCCGAGCCCGAACTGCGCCCGGGCGCCGTCGAGATCAAGGTCGAGTGGGCCGGAATCTGTGGCACCGACCTGCACAACTACACCCATCCGATGGTCCCGGACGACTACATCCACCCGCTGTTCGGCGAGCACGGCCCGCATGTGCAGGGCCACGAATTCTCCGGCCGAATCACCGCTGTCGCGGACGACGTCCGCAATCTGCCGGTGGGCGCGCTGGTCGCGGTGGAGCCGTTGATGTCCGACGGGACCTGTCCCGCCTGTCTGCGCGGCGAGTACAACCTCTGCGAGAATTTCGGATTCGTCGGCATCATGGGTGGTGGCGGCGGGATGTCCGAATACGTTGTCGTTCCCGGTCATCGGGTCCATCTGATGCCCGAGGGGATCTCTGCCGAGGCTGCCGCGCTCATCGAGCCGCTGTCCGTCGCCTGGCACGCTGTGCGCCGCTCAGGCCTCCGGCCCGGCGACGCTGCTGTTGTCATCGGCGCCGGCCCGATCGGCCTCGGCCTGTTGATGGCTGCCAAAGCGCAGGGCGCGGGCTTCGTCGCCGTCAGTGAGGTCAGCGCCGCTCGAAAACGCCTCGCGGCGGAATTCGGGGCGGACGCGGTCTTCGACCCGACCCGCGACGATGTGGTGGCCCAGGTGCGCGAGGCCGTCCCCGGGGGCGTTCGCGCCTCCTTCGAGGCATCCGGCGCAGGCGATCCGGCCGTCCAGGCGCTGCTGGGTGTCCTGGCTAAAGGGGGAACCGCGATCACCGTGGCATCCGGGCGTCCGCTCGAGTTCGACCCGAACGCCTTGATGACCACCGAGATCAACTACACCGGCAGTTTCGGATACAACGCCCCGGACTTCCCCGGCGTCATCGAGGCCATCCGTGACGGCCGCATCCGGCCCGATGCCATGGTTACCAGCCGCGTCTCCCTCGAGGATGCGCAGCAGCAGGGGTACGAGGAACTGCTCAACCATGGTGACGCCCACGTCAAGATCCTCGTGCACCCCTGACGCGGCGCTACCGGGTGGCGCGGTTCAGTGAGCCTCCCCCGGGTGAACGCCGTTAATTAATTGCGGCGATGTGGACGCCCAGCTTCGGCGCCCGTGTCGCCAGTCCAACCTGCCCTTGAAGTGGCATGACAGGAGGTATTGCTGTGAAAATTGATATCGAATTCGACAGGTGCTGCGGTGCCGGCCAGTGCGTGCTGGTCGCCCCCGAGGTCTTCGATCAGCGCGATGAGGACGGCATCGTCGTCCTGCTGGAGGAGAACCCGGCCGCGGAACAGTACGAGAACGTACGCCAAGCCGCCGCGGTCTGCCCAGCGGCCGCGATCACGGTCCACGAATGAGCGCCCCGTCGCGGATCGCCGTCGTGGGCGCGTCGGCAGCCGGTCTGAGCGTCGTGGAGGGATTGCGGCGCGCGGGCTACACCGGGCGGCTGACCCTCATCGGCGAGGAACAGCATCTCCCTTACGACCGGCCGCCGCTGTCCAAGCAGCTGCTGGCCGGCGAGTGGGACACCGAGCGCCTATTACTGCGCGCCCCCAGGGCCATCACGGCACTCGACCTGGATCTGCGACTCGGCAGCGCGGCCGTCGCCGTGGATACCGACGCCGGCCAGATCAGCCTGGCCGACGGCAGCCGGGTCGGCTATGACGCCCTGGTGGTGGCCACCGGAACCCGGGCCCGCCATCTGCGCGGTACCGAGGGCGTCGCCGGAGTGCATGTCCTGCGCACCCTGGAGGACACCCTCGCCCTGCGCGAGGATCTGGCCGCGAAACCGCACCTGCTGGTGGTCGGTGGTGGGTTCGTCGGCGCCGAGGCCGCCGCCGTGGCCCGCGGCCTGGGCTGCGAGGTCACTCTCGTCACCGACACAGTCCAGCCCATGAGCGACGCCCTCGGGGAGGAGTTGGGGGCCATGCTCGGCGCTGTGCACGGTGAACACGGCGTACGCATCGAGACCGGTGTCCTGGTCGACCAGGTTCTTACAGCCGGCCGGCGAGCCAACGGAGTCCGTCTCGCCGACGGCCGCATCATCGCCGCGGGCGCGGTGCTGGTCGGCATCGGTGCTCAGCCGAATGTGGAGTGGCTCACCGGCAGTAGCGTCCCGGTCGGCAACGGGGTGGAGTGTGACGCGACCCTGTACGCCGGTTCGGGGGTGTGGGCGGCCGGCGATGTCGCCTCCTGGCCGCACCCGCACACGGGTGAGCGCAGGCGGATCGAGCACCGAACCAATGCCGCCGAGCAGGGCCTGGCTGTCGCCCGCAACATCCTCGCCGGGCCCGACCGCGCGACCGCCTTCGACTCGGTGCCGTATGTCTGGTCCGACCAGTACGATCTGAAGGTTCAGATATACGGCCGGACTCGGGGCGCCGACCAGATGCGGATCGTCGAGGGCAGTCTCGACGATCGCAAGCTCGTCGCGCTCTACGGCAGGGACGGCCGAGTATGCGGCGTCGTCGGCGTGAACCTTCCCCGCGCGACCCGCGCCTACCGGAATGCGGTCGCGGAAGCAAACCCTTTCGAAGAAGCGAGTGCGGCATGACGAACCAAATGAATCTCCGGGCCGGTGTGGTCGGTCTGGGCATGATCGGTGGCGGGGTAGCTGTCAGCCTGGCCCGCCGCGGTCGCGTCCCGGCAGTGTACGACGTCCGCCCGGACGCCTCGGCGGATCTGTCCGCCGTCCCCGACCCGCTGGGCTCACCCGCGGAGGTGGCCAAGGAAAGCGACGTGGTGATGGTCGCGGTCGTCAACGCGGACCAGGCTCGCGAGGTCATCGGCGGCGAGAACGGGTTGCTGTCCGCCGCCCACCCGGCGCTGACGATCGTTCTGCAAGCCACCGTCGCGCTGCCGGTCGTGCACGAGCTGGCCGCCTTGTGCGCCGCTAGCGGCGTCGGCTTCCTGGATTGCGGGGTGACTCCCGGCGACAAGGCGGCCGAGAACGGTATGGTCGCCATAATCGGCGGTGACCGGGCCACCGTGGATGCGGCGCGACCGGTGCTGGACGATTGGGCCAAGAAGGTCGTGCATTGCGGCCCGGTCGGTGCCGGCATGGCCACGAAGATCGCCCGCAATGTCATCACCTACGGCAGTTGGCGCACCGTTGCCGAGGCGGCTTCCCTGGCCCGCGCGGCGAGTGTGGACACCGCGCGGCTCGCCGAGGTCATCGACACCGCCGACCCTGAAGGGCGCACTCTGCTTCAACTGCTGCGCTCGCAGGATTCCGACGGGGCCCTGCCCGAAGCGATGGGCCGCAAGATCGAGCCGCTGATGACCAAGGATCTGGCAGCGGCCCGCGATCTGGCCGCCACCCTCGGTGTCGAAGTTCCGTTGGTCGAGGTTGCCCACACCCGGGCCCGGCAGACTCTGCAGCTGGACCAGGAGACGGCCCCGGCCGAGCCGGAGGACCTGCACGAATTCGGCCTTCAGATGATGGACCAGGTCTACGGTCCCGGGTTCAGCGAGGGCGTTCAGGGGAGCAGCGACCCGTTCCTGGACCAGACCGTCGACTACCTTTTCGCTCAGGTCTGGGCCCGGCCCGGCCTGTCGGTCCGGGACCGCAGGCTGCTTACTCTCGGCGTCGCCGCCACCGTCGGCCGTCCCGAACTCATCCAGATAATCGCCGGCGGCGGCCTGGTCAACAGTGAGCTGACCCCCGACCAGCTGCGTGAGGCCGCGCTCCACCTGGCCACCTACACAGGCTGGTGCAAAGCCACCGCGACACATGCCGGCATCACCGCCGCTATCGATTCCCACACCGCGAAGGAGCAGAAATGACCGAGAACCTCATCGACCAACCCGTCACCCGTGACCCCGGCAATCCCCTGGACCCGCCCGCGGAGTACACCCGGCTGCGCGAGGACCAGCCGATCGTCAAGGTGCGCTTTCCCAACGGCCTGACCGGCTGGATGGTCACCCGGTTCGAGGAAGGCAGCCAGGTCTTCACCGATCCCCGCCTGACCGCGCTGCGCCCCCGGCACGACACCCCCGAAGGCGAGGTCGCCGAGGCCGGCGAGGACTCGCCGTTCGACGCCGGATTCGTCCAAATGGACGAGCCCGACCACGGCGCCTATCGGCGGTTGCTCACCGCACGCTTCACCCCCAAGGCAGTCCAGGCCAAGCTCCAGCCCTATATCGACAAGATTGTCGACGAGCACCTCGACGCGATCGCCGAGGGCCCCGAGACCTTCGACTTCGTCGAGGCCATGTCGTTGCCCATCCCGTGCCTGGTGATCTGCGAGCTGCTCGGAGTTCCCTATGCGGATCGCGACGGCTTCCACGAAGCGACCGTGGATCTGATGGATATGGGCAAGCCTCGTGAGGTGCGCGACAAGGGCGCTCACTGGCTGATCGACTACATCACCGCGCTGATCGCCGACAAGCGCCGCACCGGTGCCACCGACGGCATTCTCGCGGAGCTGATCGACAAGGCCGAGGGCGAGGACGCGGTGCTGACCGAACGCCAGCTGATCGGCTTGGGTGTGCTGCTGCTGTTCGCCGGGCATGACACCACGGCCGCCATGATGGGCCTGTCCACGCTCACTTTGCTCACCCACGATCAGCAGCGCAAGGATCTGATCGAGCATCCGGAGAAGATCGGCAGCACGGTCGAGGAGCTGATGCGCTACCTGACCATCGTCCAGTTCGGCCTCGGCCGGGTGGCCAAGGAAGATCTCGAGATCGGTGACGCTCAGATCAAGAAGGGCGACCTGGTCGTTGTTGCCATGAATGCCGCCAACCGTGACCCGCGGGCCTTCCAGGATCCCGACACCCTCGACATCGACCGTAAGATGGTCCGCCACATGGGCTTCGGCTACGGCGTCCATGCCTGCCTCGGCCAGAACGTCGCCCGCGCCGAATTGAAGACGGTCCTGCCCAAGCTCTTCCAGCGCTTCCCGAATCTGCGCCTGGCCACCCCACTCGAAGAGGTCCCGATGGACTTCACCGGCACCAACTACGGCGTCCGCAAACTCATGGTCACCCGCTGAGCCTGGTGTGGCGCCGGCGCGACGTTCCCGGCGCCACAGGGGCGGTACCCGGCTTTTCGACGCTCTGTCGTCAAAATGCCCTCGCGTCGAGGGGATGGCGTTCGAGACGGCATTGGTACCTGTGAAGCGCTCGAGGCCGCCGGGCAACTCGTCTTCCGCATAGATAGCCTCGACCGGACACGCATCGGCGCACGCTCCGCGGTCGATACAGGTCTGCGGGATCGATGTAGAGCATTTCCGCGACTGCATCTTTATGTCACTACCAAGGCCATGGCCGAGGTCCTCACATTCGTTGCGTCGCAAGTGTTTCGGCCAGCTTGGTCGGGTAGCTGGGACGACGGCGGGTTCCGGCTGCGGCGGTTGGACATATTATCACTTAATGAATACGGGTGTCCGCGTGAATGCGGTAGCTCCGGGGGCGATCGCGTCGAGCGGTCCGGACACTTATTATGCCAAGGACACCTCGTTCATCCAGAACGAGGTCGTCACTGGTATTCCCTTGCAGCGGTTCGGCACCGAATCCGAAGTGGCGAGCGCGATCGTTTTCCTGCTGTCGTCCGCGGCGAGCTTCATCACCGGATCCTGCCTCCGCGTCGATGGGGTGCACCGAATGCGCGGCAGGGCTGGTGGGAGTTGCAGCCGGTGCGGAACAACCAGCCGTACAACGGTTTTCATCGCGCCGCACTGCCGGAGATGTTGGCCGAGGTATCCGGAGCCGCCGACATCCGGCACGGTGGGTAGATCGGCCGGAGCGACGTGTGCCGTCGGTCGGTGGTGTCGGGGAACTCGGCAGGCGCTCAACTTGACTCTGTCGGTGATCTTGTAATTCGCTGTGTGTAGCGGCTGGCGGGCTGCAACACTTCGAGGCGCGAATACTGCTGCGTCCCTTGAAGGAACAGGTGAATGTCACTCGGACCCGGTCCGGCTAAGACGGTCCCGCCGCTTACGGCGCGGGTGGCCCGCGCCAGTAATCCCCGCGGTACCACGGCGATGTGGATCCGCGACCGGCTCGAAAGTCTGTGGAGCAACAAGGATTTCGCCGACTGGTATCCGCGCGATGGGCGGCCCGGTCTGTCCCCGGCCCAGCTGGCCACCGTGTGCGTGCTGCAGTACGTGCTGGACCTGTCCGATCGGCAGGCGGCCGAGGCCGTCCGCTGTCGTATCGATTTCAAGTACGCCCTGGGCCTGGAGCTGGACGACCCTGGCTTCCACCACAGCGTGCTCAGCGATTTCCGTGACCGGCTCGCCGAACCCGGCCGCGCCGACCGGCTGCTCGATCTTGCTCTGGCCCGGCTCACCGATGCCGGACTGGTGCGCGAGCGCACCACCCAGCGCACCGACTCCACCCACGTGCTGGCCGCGGTGCGCGGCCTGACCCGGCTCGAGCTGGTCACCGAGGCCGTCCGCGCCGCACTCGAAGAACTCGCCCGTTGCGCCCCGCACATGGTGACCGATGTGGTCGATGAGGAGTGGGGCGCCGGTATGGCCGCCCGGTGCGCCTTGGCAAGAATCCCACCCGGCCCAAGACCAGGATCCTCACCGCCGGTGAGGACGCCTGCCGACTGCTGGAGCATCTGCGAGGGCACGGCCCGGACTACCTGTCCGGCCCCCAGGTCCAGGCTCTGCGGCAGATCGTTCTGCAGAACTATTACCGTGACGAGAAGGGGCGCCTGCGCTGGCGTACCGCCGACGGTGGCGGTCTGCCACCGTCGTCCGTGGCGATCATTTCTCCCTACGATGTCCAGGCCCGCTATGCGCGCCGGGGACAGGTCACCAGGTGGAAGGGGTTTCTGGTCCACCTGACCGAGAGCTGTGCAGACGAGGGCACCAACGTGATCACCGACGTGGCCACCACCCCGGCCACCACCAACGATGCCCAGGCCCTTCCCGGAATCCACACCCGCCTGCAGCGTCGCAGGTTGCTTCCTGCCGAGCACCTGGTCGATGGCGGCTACACCTCCCTGGTCCACGTGGCACAGGCAGCCAGCGAACACCAAGTCACGGTCACCGGGCCGCTGCCGGGCAATCTCACCCGCCAGCACCGCGAGAACCAGGGCTTCGGCAGAGACGACTTCCACATCGACTTCGACCGCCAGCAGGTGACCTGCCCCCAAGGCCAGATCAGCAAAGGCTGGCACGGCCCCTACCCGACGTCATCGCCCACCGCGGCCCCGCTGATCGTGGCACGATTCACCAAAGCCCAGTGCCAGCCGTGCCTGGTCCGCAACCAGTGCACCACCTCCCGCGACAGCGCCCGGAACGTGGGATTTCCCCCGCGAAAACTCCTCGACCTGCAAGCCCAGGCCCGAGCCGAGCAGCAGAGCCCCGCCTGGCAGCGGAGGTATGCGGTGCGTTCGGGAATCGAGGGCACCGTCAACGAATTCGCGCACGGGCACGGCATGCGGCAATGCCGCTACCACGGCCATCGCAAAGCTCACGTCCAGCACGTGCTCACCGCCATCGCCGTGAACGTCGAACGACTCAGCGTAGGACTGCTACCCGACGAGCTATCCCCGGCCCGGCCGCCAACGGCCTTCCAAAACCACCTGGACCACAACGGAATTCCCCGACTACGGTCCTGGCGGGCAGTCACCAGCTGATCTTGCGATTTACAAGATCACCGACAGAGTCAAGCTCAATGCTTGTCGAGCATCCAGTCGGGCAGTGTCGCGAGGACGATGTCGAGTACGAAGTCGTTGGAGGCCACCGGATTGCCGAGTGAGCGCTCGATGACACCGGCGTAGGCGTGGGCGACGAAGGAGGCGTGTAGCTCTACTGACGCTGGGTAGCGTGCGGATCCCGCACGGACGCCATCGATTTCGGGGATCTGACGCACGGAGGTCAGGATGGAGTGTCGGATCGCGTCGAAGAAGTGGTCGCTGAGCAGCACGTAGAGTTCTGGGTGTAGGCGGCCGGTGGCCGCGTCGCGGTAGATCGACCGATTACGGTGGGCGTGTTCGAGTATCGCCCCGAGGCTGTGCCGTACCGCCACGGAGAGGTCGATGTCGGATCGGGTGCTCTCGGCGCGCATCTGTGCACCGATCTCGTCCAGCTCTGTGGTCAGGACTTGCTTCAACAGGTCCACAGGTGATCCGGCGTGGTTGTAGAACGTCCGGCGCGTTACGCCGGCTCGCTCGCACAGCGCTGTGATCGTCACCCGGTCTATGGGCTGTTCCGCCGCCACCTCCAAGATCGCCCGCGACAGTGCGGCCCGGCTTCGTACCGCTCGCGGGTCTGCCCGGCGGTCGCGCCCTGGCCTGCGTTCCATGGCTGCCAGCCTACGAGAGGCGCACCTCACACTCCCGAATTATTTCACACTTGTATATTAGTTGGGGCGAAGTGCCGATGAAACGAGGTTGTGCGTCATGACTCGCGTGAACGCGAATGTTCGGCAGGCGGTGCTGCTGCCCGCGCTGGTGTTGCTGGGGGTGGTCTCGACCGCGGTAGGCAGCTTGGGTGCACCTCTTTTGCCGACGATCGTCGCCGACCTGCACGTGTCGCTGGCGACATCGCAATGGGCACTGACCATTTCACTGATCGCCGGTGCAGTGGCGGCGCCGCTGCTGGGACGACTCGGTGATGGGCGTCGGCGCCGCGAGACGATTCTCTGCGCGTTGGCCGTTGTTGCCTTGGGCTGCGTATTGTCCGCTCTGCCATTGGGTTTCGAGTGGCTGCTGGCCGGTCGCGCCCTGCAGGGTGTGGGGCTCGGGCTGGTTCCGCTCGCGATCACGGCCGCCCGTGACGGTCTGCCGGAACGAAAGCAGGGCTCGGGTATTGCGCTGATCGGCGTCACGACCGCGGCCGGGCTGGGGGTCGGATACCCTGTCGCGGGGCTGATCACCGCTTACGGCGGGCTGGCGGCGGCGTTCTGGTTCGGTGCCGCGCTGACCGTGGTCACTATCGGGATTGCCGCCTGGGTGCTGCCACCCAATCCGGACCGCCGGCCGCGTCGCCTGGATGCCGTCGGCCTCGCACTGCTCACGGTGGCCATCGTGGCCCTTTTGCTGGCGTGTTCACAAGGCCCGCAGTGGGGTTGGACGTCACCGGCATTGGTGTCGGCGGTTGTGGTCGCCGTTCTGGTCACATGCGCCTGGATGTGGTGGGAGCTTCGTCACCGAGCCCCTTTGGTCGATGTCAGACTGCTCCGGCATCCTTCCGTACTCGCAGCCGACGTCATGGTCGTGCTCGTGGGAGCCGGAATCTATCCGCTGCTGTCGCTCGTGGTCCGCTATGCCCAAACCTCGCCGAACGCCGGTTACGGCTATGGTTACTCGGCCGCTCTCGCCGGTGTGATGCTTGTGCCGTATTCGGTGGGGAGCTTCGTTGCGAGTCGGCTGGCGGTGCGAGCCATGCGTCGATTCTCGCTGGAAGCACTCACTGCCGCCAGTAGCGTGGTTCTCATCGCCGCGATGGCGTTGTTCCTCACCACTCGTGCGCATCTCGTGCCGCTGCTGGTGTGTATGGGGTTGGCCGGGTTCGGCATCGGTGTCGTATTCGCCGTCAACCCGGCCCAGATCCACCGGGGAGTGCCGCCGCAGGAGACCGGCAGCGCCAACAGCTTCTACCAGGTTCTGCGATATGTCGGCTACTCTGTCGGCAGCGCTCTGAGTGCGACCCTGCTTGTGGTGCACACCCCCGATGGTTCGAACATACCGACCGAAAACGGTTATGCCGCAGCAGCGTGGGAGGGAATCTTCGCTCTTGTCGTCGCGGTCGCGGCGGCCCTGCTCCTCAGCCTCAACGCACGCAGGCGCAAAGGTGCAGGTGCGGAGCGCTTCTCGGACCGCCCGAGGTGCGGCGGCGAGTTCCGGGCGCGCGCAGGCTTTCCCGACACCAGGAGCTCGCGTGATGGTGGCCGCTTTCCTCATGAAGGGGATCTCACGAAACCGAAAGTCACCCCGCGCGGGTGACCGGTGGACCGCTTGATGTTCGCCGCGGAGGCCGCGTGTTCCGAGGCAGCGGTGGAGTCCCCTGCGCCGTAGGCGGACTCGCAGTGCCAGCGGGTCTCCGGCCAACGCGGTCACCGTGACCAGTGCACCCAGCGGCGCTGGTCCTGGGTTGACGTGGTTACCGGAGGCTAGATCACTTGAATTTAGCGCGCTATACGCTCAACGCATATAGCTGCCTTGTACCGCTACAGTTAGAGTCTCGAGGTGAGCCCCCACCGCCCTGCGGACGGGGTGAAACACAATGATCTGAGTGCCTTCTTTCGCCACGCGAAATCCCTTCTCGCTCAGTCAGTTCAGCGGTGGTAGGCCGTCGCGAGCTGGCGGACGGTCCCATATTCGCGCTGATAGTACGGTGGCTGTCGCGCCCTCCGCAGGCAGCCGTCGGCGGCCACCTCAGTGCGAGCGCACGCCGAAATTGAACCGTTACGGGTTGGGGGCCGCTTCTTTCTAGTGGAAGATGGTTCCCATCATGTCGAAGCGTTATCCGCCCGAGGTTCGTGAGAAGGCTGTGCGTCTGGCTCTCGAGCGTCTGGATGAGTACGGAACTCCGTATGCTGCCGCGCAGGCTCTTGCACCGTTGGTCGATGTGCATTTCGAGACGCTGCGGATTTGGATCAAGTAGGCCCTGGCCGAGGGTGCCCGGCCGGGCAAGCAAGCAGCCTCGAGCCTGTCGCCGGCCGAGCGTGACGAGTTGCAGAAGTTGCGGAAAGAGGTCCGAGATCTCAAGCAGGCCAACGAGATTCTGAAGCTGGCCTCGGCTTTCTTCGCGTCAATGTAAAGATGATCAAACCCGGCGGGGTTCGCTCTTTTCTTCGCTGCCCCGGCTTCAATGCTGGTGGCTTGTCACGATGTGCGGCCCCGCCGGGTTCCAGCCGGTGGGGTTCGTGGCCTGATAGGAGCGCGCTGTATGCCCGATTAACGCGTGCCCGTCCTCACTCGACTGGGAAGTGTCGGTGCCGTTGGAGAGGATGAAACCCGTTGAACCTGGTCGTTATTGGCGTGGATGCCCATAAGCGCAGCCATACTCTGGTGGCTGCCGACATGGTTGGGCGCCGGCTCGCGGAAAAGAAGATCGGAACGACCAGCGAAGACCATTTGAAGGCGGTGGAGTGGACGGCGCAGTGGCCGGGCGCGAAGTTCGCCCTGGAAGACTGCCGCCACGTCACCCGACGACTCGAACGAGACCTTCTCGCAGCAGGTTTCGAGGTGGTGCGAGTGCCGACTCATCTGATGGCCGCGGCACGACGTGGCAGCCGGGAAAAGGGCAAGTCCGACCCGATCGACGCGTTGGCTGTCGCTCATGCGGCACTGCGTGAGCCGGACCTGCCGACCGCCCGCCTGGATGGTCCAGCGCGGGAGGTGAAGCTGTTGTCCGACTATCGCCATGTCCTGGTCACCGAACGAACCGAGCTCATCAATCGGCTGCGCTGGCACCTTCACGAACTCGACCCCGGGCTGGAGATTCCCGCCCGCGGACTGCGCCGCTATTGCGTCATCGACGACCTCGCCGAACGCCTCACCGGTTTCGAGGGCCTGGTCGCCCAGCTTGCGCGGGAGATGACCACTCGCTGCCGCGAGCTGACCAGGCAGATCAACGATCTGGAACGGCAGTTGCGTGAACGGGTCCGGCGGCTGGCGCCGAGCCTGCTGGCCGTTCCCGGATGCGGGGTGCTCTCGGCCGCGGTGATCATCGGCGAAACTGCTGGGGCACAACGATTCCGGAGCAAGGATGCCTATGCGCGGTTCACCGGCACTGCGCCGATCCCGGTGTGGTCAGGTAGCACCTCTGGCAAGGTCAGGCTCAACCGCGGTGGTAATCGCTGGATCAACTGCGCCCTGCATATGATCGCGCTTACCCAAACCCGTGGCCTCGGGCCCGGCAAGGACTACCTCGACAAGCTCACCGGACGTGGCAAGACCCGCGTCGAAGCCATGCGCCTGCTGCGTCGGCGCCTATCCGATGTCGTCTACCGCGCCTTGATCCTCGATGAACGAGCCGTTGCTCAGCCAGCCGATGCACCGATGAAACCGGCCGTGCTGCAGGCGGCTTGACATAGGAGCATCCGGGAACTCGACCCGCGACACCCCTGATCGTCGGTTTCATCGATGAATACCGAAAGGTCTACGGCGTCGAGTCGATCTGCCGTGCGCTCACTGCGCACGGGGTGCAGATCGCGCCCAGGACCTACCGCAAAGCCCGCCGCCGGCCACCCTCGACTCGTGATGTCTCAGATGCGTACGTGGAGAACGCATTACGAGATCTCGTCGGCAAGCCCGAGCAGATGTACGGGCGCCGCAAGATGACCCGTTATCTGCGCCGCCAAGGCTACGGGGTGGCGTTCTGCACCGTCGACCGGATCATGCGCGAGCTCGGAATGAACGGTGTCGTGCGGGGCCGCAAGCAACGCACGACGATTGCGGGCAAGGACGGCGTGCGAGCCGCGGACAAGCTCAACCGCGATTTCACCGCCGAGGCACCGAACCGTGTGTGGGTCGCGGATTTCACCTACGTCTCGACGTGGACCGGGTGGGCGTACAGAATGGCGTTCGTGTTCGACGCCTACTCCCGTGCGATCGTCGGCTGGACCGCCGCGGCGACCAGAACGACCGCGTTGGTGTCCGAGGCGCTCAACATGGCCGTGTGGCGGCGTGATCATTACGGGCATCCGATCGAGCCAGGACTGATCCACCACTCCGACGCCGGGTCGCAGTACACATCGGTGATGTTCACTGAATCACTTGCACTACAAGGTCTCTCGGCATCCATAGGTTCGGTTGGGGATGCCTACGACAACGCGCTAGCGGAATCGATCATCGGACTGTTCAAGACCGAGGTCGTGGGCAGGCACGGCCCGTTCCGCACCCTCGGCGAGGTCGAATTCGCCCTCATGGAATGGGTCGACTGGTACAACAACGCCCGCCTGCATTCCCGGCTGGACTACCTGACCCCGACCGAATACGAAGCCGCGTACTACTCTCAACAACCACCACGCCGACCGGCGCTGGTCTAACACCGAAGCCGGTCCCTTACCCGTGACGGTTCACCCTGCACCCACCGCTACACGCCCGCTACCGCCTCGAATGGCGCTTCGTAGCGAGAGATGAATCCACCTCGTAGGGAAGGAAACACGGTGATCGAAACCCAACCCAGCCACACCATGCGCGAACTCGGGATCGTCCAGGCCGGCGCACCCCTGCTGGCGCAACACGCCGAGCCGTTCGACCTGCCTGCCGAGGCATCGATGGCCCGTACCGCAGTCGACGAACTGAAAGAGGCGATGCGCCGTGTCGGCGGCGTGCATCCGTTCGCCAAGGGAATGGGTATTGCCGCGCCGCAGATCGGCCTCGCACGCCGCGTCGCAGTCGTGCAACCGCCCGAACCTGATGCCGAACCGATCATCCTGCTCAATCCACGCATCGTGGATTCCTCCTCGGAGCAGGACGAGCAGTACGAAGGATGCCTGTCGTTCTTCGACGTCCGCGGACTCGTACCCCGACCGTTACGAATCACCGTGGAAACACACACTTTTGCAGGGGAACTGATCACAACCGAATACCGCGAAGGCATCGCGCGACTCATCCACCACGAGCTCGATCACCTCGACGGGATCCTCTACACCCAGCGCATGCGACCAGGCCTCACACCCATACCAGTCGGCGAATACCGGCAGACCGGCCGATCATGGAGCTACCAAACCTGAACGGACGGGTCTGCCCAAGTGACGGCTCTGGTGCACAGCCAACGGTGCACACTGACGGTTGAAGACAAGATGCCTTGTGCGTGGGGGAGGTGAATGTTGCTGTTGGGCTGTCATTTTCAGGACTGCCGCCGTTGGTGATCGACGTCATCTTCGACGAGGGGGCACGGATTACGATCCGGCGCGAACAACCTGCGGTTTCGGACTGTGCGCGCGTTGTGGCGCGGAGACGATGCAGGCCACAGCTACGGATCTGTCGCTGGCCGGCTGACTGGTGTTCGTGCGAGTGTGCGCGCGGCAGCTGGTTTGCCTAACACCGCAGTGCGACAGGACCCTTCGGGCAATGCCCGCACCGAACGGCTTGTGCACGTGCGAAGGTCAAGCAAAAGTCGATTGCTGCAGACGAAATCGAATTGGCAGCGCATGTTGGCCACATCCAGCTCACCGACGACCAAGAGACTGCAGTCGAGGACGATCAGACTGCGCTCGACAAACTACAGCAGCACGTCGTCGACGTTCCCACTTCGGCATACCGCCAGACCGCCGCTGCCGCGCTATTCAGCTGTAGATCGTCTATATCCGCCACATGCAACCGTCACGTTTTCAGTCTTCAGATCCTGGCGGCACAACTGCGCTCCCCGGCGCTCACCCGAGGTGGGGATAAGTGCTGGACAGGTAGTCGTCGATCTGATGACGCATGCTGGGGTGGATGTCGTACTGGTCGAGTTCGTCGGGCTGTACGTACGATGTGAATAATTCTGCAGTGGTGGGTGTTTCGCGAATCCGGTGGTCGAGGCTATCGCTGACGCGATAGCCTCGACCACCGGGATGTACGCCGAGAGCCGGAGTCTCGACGGTCGCTCAGGCGGTGAACCGGTACCGGGCCAGCCCACGTACCCAGTACGACGGCATCCACTCGGGGGCTGATTCGAGCGGCTGCAGATCCGGGTACCGGGTCAGTAGTGAACCGACTGCCTTGGCGCACATCATGCGGCCCAGGGGCGCGCCGATGCAATGGTGGGCTCCGGTCGCGAAGGACAGGTGCTTGTTGAGGTTCGGACGATCGAGGATGAAGCTGTCGGGATCGTTGAACACCGTGTCGTCGTGGTTCGCGGAACTGATGTAGGAGAACACCATCGCGTCCGCGGGAATCGTGACACCGGCGACCTCGACGTCCTGTGTGGATGTCTGGAACACCATCTGCACCGGTGAGTTCTGCCGGAGGGTTTCCTGCACGGCGGCCATCGCCCGGCTCGGATCGCGCCGGACCTCGTCCAGGATCTCCGGGTGGGTGAAAAGGTTGTAAACCGTCGAGCTGATCAGATGAGACGGAGTCTCGGAGCCACCGAACTGCATCAACGTGACCAGGCTCAATATCTCAGTGGCCGTGAGGGTTTGGGACTCCTCTTCCGCGCGCACCAGATCGGAGACCAGATCGTTGCCGGGATTCTTGCGCCGGTATTCGATCTGATCGGTGAAGTAGGCGCGCAGCTCGGCCACGCTGCGGTGGATCCGGTCGAGTTCTTCCTGCGGCAGCACACCGCGATTCGGCGATTTGAGCAGATCCATCGTCCAGCGTTTGAAATCCTCGCGCACGTCCGGGTCGTCGACCCCGAGCAGGTCCGCGGTGACGTTGACCGGTACGTAGGCGGCATAGTCGGCGACGAGATCGAACTCGGAGCGCACGGGCTCGAGATTGTCGAGGAGCCGATTCACCACCGCCTCGACTTTCGGCTCCATCGCTTTGATCGCGCCCGGCCGGAAGCCGGCGTTGGCAAGCCTGCGGATGCGGGAATGTTCGGGCGGGTCGGTGGCGATGATCGACTTCACCTCCGGTACCGGATCGAACTCACCGAACGCGTTGGCGATGAAGTCCTTCGCGGAGAAGATCTCCGGGTGCTTGAACGCGTTCTCGACATCGGAGTATCGGAAGATCCCCCATGCTCCGACCGACTCGATGTAGTGCACGGGAGCAGTCGCACGCAACTGCTCGTAGTAGGGGTAGGGATTCTGCTGAACGATCGGGGAAAGCGGATCGAAACCCGTCACGGTTGTCATCTTTGACCTCCAAATCGGGAC
Organism: Nocardia miyunensis NBRC 108239; assembly: GCF_001613065.1. Taxonomy (GTDB): domain Bacteria; phylum Actinomycetota; class Actinomycetes; order Mycobacteriales; family Mycobacteriaceae; genus Nocardia; species Nocardia miyunensis. The sequence continues at coordinate 145,884 of NZ_BDBQ01000001.1, read as the reverse complement.
CACGAACGTCGCCGCGATGCGGTCCTGTGCTGGGTTGGATGCGGGAAGTGGTGCGCGTCACGCGCTGAAAAATATAGTAACTATATTCATATTATGTCGCAACCGGGGCGGCTCGGCCGGTGATCGCGGGGTTGGTCTCGGCGGATTCGGGACGGCCTGATCAGTCCATGACGATCACGGCTCGGCCATTGATCTTCCCGGCGTCGAGATCGTCGAAGGCCTGCAGCGCATCGTCGAATCGATATCGCGTCACGTTTGCGCTGATCCGGCCTGCTTGTGCCAGTGCCACGAGGTCGGTCAGATCCTGACGGGTGCCGCTGTAGGGGCGAGTGATCGACGCGCCCCAAGGCAGGGACGTCGCCAGCTGTGAGGTCTCGAATTCGAATACGCCGTCGCTGAGGCCGGGTGCCCGGATCGCCCCGTACGGCGACACCACGGCGGCGGCCAGGGCCAGGGTTTCGGAGTTGCCGACCAGATCCAGCACGAAGTCGGCTCCGTATTCTCCCGTTGCGGACAGTACGTCCGCGCGCACTCCGGCCAGGTTGCTGCGGAATGCGTGATCGACCTTGTCGCGCACGGCATTCAGCGCCGCGTCCTTGATGTCCAGGGCTACTATCTGCACTCCGGTCAGTGTCCGCAGTATTTCGATGGCCATCTGGCCGAGTCCGCCGATGCCGATGACGACGGCGGACGCCCCCGGCCGCAACAGGTCTCGTGCCGCGTTGATCGAGTGATAGGGCACCAGTCCGGCATCGGTCAGGATCGCGGCGAAGGCGGGGTCCAGGCCCGCCGCGGGGATGAGCGCGGCGGCGGGTACCGCCACGAACTCCGCCATACCCCCGTTGATCGAAACGCCGGGCGTCGGTGCGGGAAACATCCGACCGCCCGTGTTCACGCACGCGTTGTCCCGTCCGGCGATGCATTGCCGGCACCTCCCGCACGACCAGACGGGATGCACGACAACCTGATCGCCGAGGGCGTTGCTGCGAACGTCATCTGCGAGCTCGACGATCTGCCCGCAGATTTCGTGCCCGAGCACGGTGCCCGCGGGCACCATCGGCTCACTCGAGGCCCGCATGTGAATGTCGGTTTGGCACACACCGGCGGCGACGACTCGCAGCAGCGCATGACCGGGTTCGAGCTGGGGCCGGTCGATTTCGGCGAGAGATACATCCTGGACACCGGAGTACTGGACGGCACGCACAGCCGCCTCCTGTCTGTAGAACGTCTGGATAAAGCCTGGATAATATGAATATAGTTAATAGATTTAAACCGGGCAACCGGTCCGGGCGCCACACCGCGCCGGGCATGCTGCGACGTCGGACGGTCGTGGCTCGAGGCCCGACGATGGCAGCGGCCGCGACGAGTTCGGGGGCCTGCCCGGTGGATCGGCCGGAAGCCGGAGGCCGAGATCGGGACCTCCAGTCGGGCAAACGGGAGCGGTCGAGGCAGGTGGTGCCGTAGGTTACGGCCGTGGGTGTGTATCGAGATCTGGCCGGCGCGGGCCTCCGGGGGCGGCCGGTGGGCCGGTCGCGGCGGTAGATTCGTGACGGTCGACAAGGATTCGATGGGGAGCGGCGATCGGTCCCCGACACAGTGCGACGAGGCCCGCGTACTCGAGTCGGAGCTGGTGGCAGCCGGATTCGCGGATCCGGTGGAGATCGGTCACGGTGGATTTGGTGCGGTGTACCGATGCGCCCAGCCTGCTTTGGACCGCGTCGTAGCGGTCAAGGTGCTCACTCGGGGTATCGATGACGAGAACCGGGCGCGTTTCCTGCGGGAGCAACGCGCCATGGGCAGGCTCACCGGCCACCCGAATATCGTCACCGTGCTGCAGGTCGGCGCCACCGAGAGCGGGCACCCGTTCCTGGTGATGCAGTACCACGCGCGCGAGTCCTTGGACTCGGTCATCCGCCGCGGCGGGGTGCTCTCGGTGCCGCAGGTTTTGCGGCTGGGGGTCAAACTGGCTGGGGCGGTGGAGACCGCGCACCGCCTCGGCATCCTGCATCGCGACATCAAACCGGGCAATATTCTCCTGACCGAATACGGTGAACCGGCGCTGACCGATTTCGGTATCGCCCACTTTTCCGGCGGGTTCGAAACCACGGCCGGCACGGTCATCGCGTCTCCGGCGTTCACCGCGCCGGAGATACTCGAGGGCCGGCCGCCCAGTCCCGCGTCCGACGTCTACAGCCTCGCGGCGACGTTGTTCTGTGCGCTGACCGGTCACGCCGCATTCGAACGCCGGACCGGCGAACGGTTGGTGACCCAATTCGTGCGGATAACCACCGGCGATGTCCCGGACCTGCGTGAGCGCGGCATACCGGAAGACTTGGCGATGTCGATAGGACGGGCGATGACGGGGCGACCCGACGCCCGCCCGAGCACAGCGGCCGAGTTCGGCGATGTCCTGCGCGCCATCGAAGCCGACCGCGGGTTCGTCGTCGACGAAATGGCACTGCTCACCGAGGGTGGCGAGGTTCTGAAAGAACCGCGGGCGCCCCGAGCGTCCAGGGAGACCCTGCCCACTGGCATTCCCGCGCAATCAGGACGCGGTCCGGCGGGCAACCTTCCCCCGGAGCTGACCAGTTTCGTGGGACGCAGGCGGGAGCTGGCGGCCGCGAGTGACAAACTCGCGCAGGCGCGGCTGGTCACATTGGCCGGGGTCGGGGGCGTCGGTAAGACACGGCTGGCGCTTCGCTTGGCCGCCGACGTGCGCAAGCAGTACCCCGACGGTGTCTGGCTGGTGGAACTGGCCGAACTGAAGGACGAGTCGCTGATAGCGGACGCGCTCGCGTCCTCGTTGGGCTTGGGAAACCAATCCGCTGCCCCGATGCGGGATGTGGTCGTCGAGTACCTCGCTACCCGCCGTGCGCTGGTGGTGCTGGACAACTGCGAGCACATGATCGCCGCGGTGGCGCAGTTGGTCGAAACGCTGCTGCGGTCCTGCCGGTCGTTGAGCATGCTGGCCACCAGCCGCGAGCCGCTGGATATCGAAGGCGAAATGCTGCTGCGGGTGCCGCCGCTGGCTCTGCCCGAACCGGGGGAGGGCGCCGCGGTGATCGCGGCCCCCTCGTACGACGCGGTGACGCTGTTCGAGGAACGCGCGGCCACGGCCGTCCCGGGATTCGAGATCACCGATGAGAATCTCGCCGAGGTCGTGCAGATCTGCCGGGACCTCGATGGTCTGCCGTTGGCGATCGAGCTCGCCACCGCGCGGTTGCGCGCGATGTCGGTGACACAGCTGTCACGGCGCCTGACCGACCGGTACAAGTTGCTGACGCATGCGAACCGTGCCGCTCCGACTCGGCAACAGACCCTGCGGCTGTGCGTGGAATGGAGTTATGAGCTGTGCACCTCGACCGAGCAGCGGGTGTGGGCACAGCTGTCGGTGTTCGCGGGCAGCTCCGAACTCGACGCCGTGGAGGCGGTCTGCGTGGAGCAGGACGCGTCGGTCGACCTGCTGGACTGCCTCGCCTCCCTGGTCGACAAGTCCATCCTGATCCGCGAAGAGCTCGACGGAGTGGTCCGCTTCCGGATGCTCGAGACGCTGCGCGAATTCGGCCGTGAGAAGGCCCGGTCCAGCGGAATTCACGCGATGCTGCGGCGGCGTCACCACGAGTGGTACCGGCAGCTGGTGCTCGACGCCGATGCCCGCTGGCTCGGCGCCGACCAGCTGAGCTGGCTCGCCCTGCTCGGACGGGAACAGGCCAACCTGCGGGAGGCGATGGAGTACGCGCTCTCGGACGAAGTGGGCATGGACGCGGAGTCGGCGCTACAGATCGCGGCGGGCTTGTTCCCGTTCTGGTTGTCCCGCAATCTGCTCAGCGAGGGCCGGTATTGGCTGGATCGCGCGCTGCTCGAGGAGTCCGCCGACACGTCGGTGCATCGCGTGAAGGCCATGTACGCCGACAGCGTCTTGGCGGAGTTACAGGGTGAGTTCACGACGGGCCGCGAACTCGTCGCCGCCGGCGAGGCAATAGCGGCGAAGATGGACCACCCGGTCAGTAGGGCGAGGATGGCGCATGCCGCGGGGTTGCTGGCTCTGTACAGCGGTGACGTGGCACATGCCTGCGCTCGTCTCGAGGACGCGCTCGCGGTATTCACCACGCAGCAGGACCAGGCCACCCGGGTGTGGATTCTGATGATGCTCGGATTGGCGTACGACCTGGACGGGCGTGCCGACCAGGCCATTGCCTGCCAGGAGAAGGTCCTTGCCATTACCGCCGCGGCCGGGGAGTCGGTGTATCGGTCGTATGCGTTGTGGGCCTTGGGAATCACGGTGTTCCGGCAGGGTGGGTTGGAGCAGGCGTCGGAGTTGTTGGGGCAATGCCTGCGGTTGTGCCGGATCGTGGACCAGCCGTTGGTGACCGGTGTCTGTGTCGAGGCCCTCGCCTGGGTCGCCGCGCAGGAGCGCCGCATGGGCGATGCCGCGCTGTTCATGGGTGCCGCCGATGCGCTGTGCGCCGCCGTCGGCAGCACCTCGGTCCTGTTTCCCGAGCTGCGTTGCCACCACGACGATTGTCAGCGCGTGACGCGACAGGCCCTTGGTGATTCCGAATACCGAATCGCCTATCGCCGGGGTTCGCGCATGGAGGTCGAGCGGGTCATAGCGCTCGCGCTCGACCATGACGCCCGGCCGAGTTCAGCCGCTGCCCCCGGGACCGTGCTGACCGTCCTGGAGCGGCGGATCAGTGAATTGGTGGCGCGGGGTCTGAGCAACGATGACATCGCTGCGGAATTGGCGATCTCGCCGGCCGTCACCCGTCGGCATCTGGGCCGGATACGGGCCAAGCTCGGGGTCAGGTCGAAAAAAGAAATCGCGGCGTGGGTGCGGGCGCAGGGCCGGGGTCAGATCTCGAATACGAAGACCACCCGCCGACGTCCCGCTGGTATTCAGCGTTGACCGGCTCCAACTCTCAGGCCCCGTACATCTCCCAGGTCAGCGCCTGTTCCATGACCTTCGGGAACTTTCGCTCGAAGAACGCCCGGGTCTCGGCCATGTGCTGGGTCATCACATCCCGCGCCCTGTCGGAGTCGCAGTCTTCGATGGCTTCGCAGATCTGCTCGTGAATTTCGGCGACATGTTTACGAGAGGTTCGGCTGTAGACCACACCCAGGCGGACGCCATCGATGATCCAGTCCAAGGAGTTCAGGAAATATGTGAGCAGCGGATTGCTCGCGCCCTCGGCGATGAGCTCGTGAAAACGGTGATTCTCGTACAGGAATACCTCTTCGTCGGCCAGTTCTGCCCGCATGACGTCGACAGACTGCCGAATGCCGTCCAAAACGCGCTGGTCGCCATTACGCGCGCACAGGGCGGCGGCGATTGGCTCGATGTACTCGCGGACTTCCAGGACCGATCGAAACGGGGTATCGGCGAACTGCATCAACAGCGCCAGCGTGCTGGCGAGTTGCCGGGAATCGGGGCGGCCGACAGTGGGACCGCCACCCCGGCCGGGCCGAATGTTGATCACGCCCTGCTGCTCGAGGATGCGCAACGCCTCGCGCACGGTGCTTCGTCCTACACCGAAGGATTCATTCATATCCGCTTCGATCGGCAACGGATCCCCAGTGCGAAGGCCGTCGTCACGGATCATTCGGACGATGCGCTGCGCAAGAACCTCCGATCGTTTGGGCGGCATCTCCGATGGGCGTGTCCGCGGCGTGACGTCCCGGAAAAGAGGCATGATCTCGGTGGCATCCTCCTCGCGGACTTCGGCGCCACGGCGGGTGAGACCATCGGATCGCGGAGAACGGGGCCCTGCGTCGTCGGCAGTCTTTCCAGGCATATATTCATCATATATTTATTTTCGGCCCGTACTACTCGGAGCTGGTTGGGTCCGAGTAGTACGTGGAGGCGGCCGGGACTGCCGGACGATGATCCCGAGGCGTACGCATCGAGGTGATCGTTACCCGGTAGGCGTCCCGGCGGTGCAGACAGACGCTCTGATCGCACAGTTGGTGGAGTTGGAGCATGACTCGCGCTTGCGCGACGGTCATGGGATCGGGTGGATAGCGGCACTCGGCCGAGAGCGTATTCGATTCGGGCACGACCGTTCACCTCCCAGTGAATCGCGGAGATCGCTTCTCCGCCAATGCGCGTCGTGCTTCGGATGAGTCGTCGGTCGACATGACGACCGCATGGTGCGAGGAGATGAGGTCCAGGGCGGTTCTGAGATCGTGCCGTTCGCCGAGCCTCGTACTTCGTTTGATCATCTGTACGGCCACAGGTGGCTGACTCGCTATCTCCGATGCCAGGGCGAGTATCGCCGCGTCCAGTTGCGCGTCGGGATATACGCCACTGACCAGGCCGAGGGCCAGCGCTTCCGGCGCGCCGACGGTTCCTCCGGTCCACATCAGCTGCAATGCGCGGGCAGTGCCGACGATGCGGGGCAACAGGTAGCAGCCGCCGTCACCCGGCACCAAGCCGACCCGGATGTATGCCTGGGAAAACCGCGCCGACTCGCCGGCCAGCCGGATGTCGGCGAGCAGAGCCATGTCCATTCCCGCGCCGAAGGCATCGCCGGGTACCGCGGCCAGATACGGCTTGCTCAGCGCCTCGGCGGCGTGCGCGACCCGGTGCACATGCTTGGTCAGCAGGTTCTTCGCGCCCAACGGGGTCTGTTCGATCTGTTGCAGGACCGCGAGGTCGACTCCGGAACAGAACGAACCGCCCGCGCCGGTGACGACGACGACCCGCACGTCCGGATTGCTTTCGGCGTCGACGAGCGCGTCGGCCCACGCGGCGATCATCTCCAGGGTGAACGCGTTCTTACGGTGTGGACGGTTGAGTCGGATGGTGGCGACGTGATCGGCTACGTCGTATTCGATATCTGACATCGTGGCTCTTTCGGTTCGATTCAGTGCGCGCCCAGAATCAGGACGTTGTAGTACTGCGCACCGGAGCCGGCTCCGGCGACCAGGCCGGCCCGGGCGCTCGGCACTTGCCTGTCCCCGCTCTGCCCGCGGATCTGCCGGACGGCCTCGATGATCTTCAAAGTGGGTGCGCCCCAGCCGATATGACTGAACGAAAGCACACCGCCGTCGGTGCAGGTGGGAAGTCCGCCATCGATGCCTATGCCGGCGTCCAGGGCGAACGGTCCGCCATCGCCCTGTGCGCAGAAACCCAGGGCCTCGTATTGCCGGAGAACCTCGGCGGAGTTGACATCGTAGAGTTGCACGAAGTCGAGGTCGTGAGGTCCGAGCCCGGCTGTGGCGAAGGCCCGGCGTGCCGCGTCGGCCCCGATCATCCACACGTCGTCGTACAGCGGCGGGTCCACATACTGCTGGCGCATCCATTCCGCGCCTCCGCCGAGGATCCGGACCGGTGTGGATTTCAGGTCTCGCGCCCGGTCGATCGATGTCACGACCAGCGCGGCAGCCCCCTCATTGGCCAGGCACACCTCCAATCTAGTGAACGGGTCGACGAGCCTGGGCGCGGCCAGTACGTCCTCGGCCGTGTACGGGCCACGACCGGCCATGACCGCGTCGGGATTGGCCGACCCGGTACTGCGGATGGCGGCGGCGACAGCGGCCATGGCCTCGCGCGCATGCGGATACCGGTGTACATAGCGCTGCGCTACGAGCGCGAATTGGGCTGTGGTGAAGGACCCGAACGGTTCGACGAATTCGTTGGCCGGGCGGGTGTAGGAGGCGACCCGGCCGGCTTCGGCGCTCAGGACGCCCGCTTGTCCTCCGGTGATCAACACCGTGTGGCATTGACCGGTGATGATCGCCGCGGCGGCGTCGAGCACGGCGGGAACCCCCTGCGGGTAGGTGTCGCCGATCCACCGGACTGGGATCCCCAGCAGTCCTGCCCAATCGGCGGATCCGGGTTGAAACACCGTGCCGCCCGGGCCGGGCCATCGCGCGCAGATGCCATCGACGTCGGTGCGATCGATTCCGGCGTCGGCGAGTGCTGCTTTGGCCGCGCGCACGCTCGCGGTCAGTGAATTCATCTCCAGTCGCCGAGCCTGCTCGGTCATTCCCACGCCGACGATGGCGATGTCGTGGAAGGGATGTGCGCTCATGAGATGGCGGCCGGCGCACTCAGAACGTGTCGGATCTCGGCTTTGACGGTCTTGCCGACGGCGTTGCGCGGCAGGTCCGGCCAGATCTCGATTCGTTCCGGCACCTTGATGCTCGGAAGTCCGTGCTCGCGGCACCACAGCTTCAGTTCCTCGGGCTCAGGAGCGTGCGGTCCGCTGGCTACGATCACCGCGGCGATGGCTTCGCCCCATTCGGAGTCGTCCAGTCCGACGACGGCGGCCTCGCGCACGCGCTCGTGGAGCGTCAGGATGTTCTCGATCTCGGTCGGTGCGATATTGAAGCCGCCACGGATGATGAGGTCCTTCTTCCGGCCGACGATTTTCAGATAACCGTCCGGTGTCCACTGGCCGATGTCACCGGAGTGCATCCAACCGTCGATGAGCACTTCCGAGGTCCGGTCCGGTTCGCGGTAGTAGCCGGCCATCGTGTGCGGGGTCCCGAACACGATCTCGCCCGGCTGTCCCGCCGCCACGTCGGCGCCCGCCTCGTCGACGAGTCGAACCATCACCGTCGAGGACTCTTTGCCGCAGGTGGAGAACAGTTCTGGGTGTCCGGCCGCCGCCAGTGCGTGATCGCTCTTGCGAAGCATCGTCCCGATCGAGGCGACCTCCGCCATCCCGTACAGTTGGACGAAGATGGGGCCGAAGCGTTCGATCAAGGCCGCGACCCGGTCCGGGGCGATCGGCGCGGAGCCGTATCCGATGGTTCGCAGCGTGGGGATCGAGTCCACGCCGATGTCGGATTCGAGCAGCCGGATGAGCATGGTGGGTACCAGGAATGTGTGCGTGACCTCGTTCGCGCGCACGTCGTCGGCGAATCGCCCGGGCTTGAATCCGCGCGAGTCCGAGAAGCCGATCGCACCGCCGAGCAGGGCGAGGGGTGCGATCGTGATCTGCATACTCGAGTTGTGCGGGATGGCGATCAACCACCGCGAATCGGCCGTCAATTCGTATTCGCTCACCGCCACCGCGGCGTGTTGCAGTGTCGCGCCGACGCTGAACAGAATGCCTTTGGGCCGGCCGGTGGTGCCGCTCGAGTAGACGATGCAGAAGTGGTCGCCCGGGCCCACCGTCCGCTCGATCCCTGGAGCGGCGGCCGAGGCAGTGCTCAGCTGCGATTCGTACTCACCCGCATCATCGATATCGATGACGACGCAGTCGCCGCCTTCGGTGAGCCGTCGCGTCATCGGTGCCAGCTCCGAGTCGGTGAGAACAACTTTCGGGCGGCAGTTGTCGAAGATGTCGGCGTACTCGGGTTCACCCAGACGGAAGTTCAGCCCGACGTAGACGGCTCCCGACTTGGCGCAGCCACCGACCAGTTCGAGTACCTCCGGGCGGTTGGCGACCAGAACGGCGACGCGGTCGCCCCGTTCGACCCCGTAGCGGTCGATCAGCAGGTTCGCCAGCCGGCAGGCCCGGTCGTTCACTTCGGCCCAGGTCCGGGAGCCGGAGTCGCCGAAACTCGCGAGCCCGCCGGGATTCCGGCGGGCATTTCTGCTGAATGCGAGTCCGATATTCATCGCGGATCCTCCATATCGAGGGTTCGGAATGCTGGGAATGTCCAGTGATCGTCGATTTCCAACCAGGTGACCTCGACTCGTGCGCCGATCGGGGTCGGCACATCGGCGGTGGCGACGATGTTCGTGAGCATGTGCCACCCCTCGTCGAGTTCGACGACCGCCAACTCGTAGGGGGCAGGCAACGCCGGGGACGGTGATCGGTGAACGCGGGTGCTGCTGTAGACCGATCCACGCCCGTTGCTGTCCAGGTAATGCCATTTCTCGCTCAGACAGTGCGGGCAGATCAGCTGTGGTGTGAAGAAGCTGCGTGCGCAGTCCTGGCACACCGGACGCACGAGCCGACGTCCGCGGGCGGCTTCCCAGAACGGGGCCGTCAGCTCGTCCGGAGTCGGGAGCGGGCGCTCGAATCGAGGCGCCATCATCGCCCGCCGACGAGTAGGAAGTGGGCCGCAACCGCCACCGGCATGCCGACACTCACGCCACGTTCGCGCGCGGGACCGTTGCAGGCGCTGATCAGCCCCTCGCGGTAGCCGCGAAAGGCATCTCCGATCGGCGCGGTCTCCCCGTCGATGCACGCGCCGGCCAGCCCGGCCTCTTCGGCGGTGCGCAAGCCCACGATGCCCGAGTCGTTCTTGGACTTTCCGCCGTCGTGGCAGATGAAGGCCCACGGATGGGCCTCGATCAGGAATTTCGCACCGCTGCGGCCGGTGTGTCCCGCGGTGACCATGACACTGCGGCCGGCATCTTCGGGCAGCGCCCAGACGATGGAATCGGTGACCACGACACGACGGCCGTCCGGAAGCTCCTCGTATATCTCCCGGCGAATCTTGTTGCCGACCGCGGTGTCGACCGGCTCCCCGTCGCGCAGGAGTTCCGCGGCGGCCCGAACCGCCATGCCGACCGAAACGCCGAGGCGCTCGGCGTGGTAATTCACGTGCGAGATGATTCCGCTGTCGTGCAGATCGCGGCCGTTGCCCATCTCGACGGTCATTCCGTCCGCAGTGGCGGCGGGGATGCCGAGGGCCTCCAGGTACCACAGTCCGGCGATGCCCGCGCCGTCCTTGCCGACGCACGCATCGTGCCCGATGACGCCTCGTGGACGGTGTATCGCACACATCCGCGCGGGCAGGACTCCGATGTAGGACGCGGGCAGAACGACATCGCGCTCGGTGTTTCGTTCGTCCACCCATCGGGCGGAGTCCATGATGACGATGCGGCGTCCGTTGTTTTCCGAGACGACCTCTTGGGGGTGGTCCTTCTCACGCTCGAGCAGGGTGTTTCCCACTGCGCATCTCCTTGCCGACTTCGGTGCCGCGCATCATGCTGCGGCAGAATTTAGCAATAATATAATCATATTTAACTCTGCTTGAGAAGGGGTTCGCACCCCAGGCTTCCGCGGTGAAGGGCTCCGTCTCCGCAGCGGCCGCTGTGATCGCAGGGCTTACGGGACAGCTCTCAAACATGATTATATTAGTTAGATTAAGACAGTGTTCTCCCACGCGATGGGTGAATCGATTCGAGAAGTGAGGAGAAAGTTCGTGAACCTCGAGGGAACATCCGCGCTGGTCACCGGTGGTGCATCCGGCCTCGGCCTCGCCAGTGCCAGGGCACTCGCCAAACGCGGTGCGCACGTGACGATTCTGGATCTGGCAACCTCCGCCGGCGCCGAGATCGCCAGGAGTTTCGACGGATCCGCCGACTTCGCTGCCGCGGATGTCACGGACGAGGCTTCGGTGGCGGCCGCACTCGACCTGGCGCAGTCCCACGGCCCCTTGCGCGCGGTGGTGCACTGCGCCGGGCGTAGTCACACCACACGCATCCTGGACAAACAAGGTCTGCCCAACCCGCTCGAGAACTATGCGGGCGTCATCCACACCAACCTCATCGGCTCATACAACGTCCTGCGGTTGAGCGCGGCTCGAATGGTGCACAACGATCCACTCGACGGGGATCGCGGCGCGATCGTGATGACGGCCTCGGTGGCCGCGTGGGAGGGACAGGTCGGCCAGATCCCCTACGCCTCGTCCAAGGCGGGCGTCGTCGGCATGACCATCGTCGCCGCGCGCGATCTCGCGAGCTACCAGATCCGGGTGGCGACGATCGCTCCCGGCATCTTCGACACGCCACTGCTGGCCCGGCTCCCCGAGCCCGTCCGCGAGAAGCTCGGACAGTCGGTGCCGCATCCCAGCCGCCTGGGCGACCCGGCGGAGTTCGGGGCGCTCGCGGTGCACATCATGGAAAATCCCATGATCAACGGAGAGACGATCCGCCTCGACGGCGCGATCCGGATGGCCGCACGATGAGCGCCCCGGCACCGGACCTGGCACTCGCGATCGACGAACTGCCCAACGGCGTCGTCGTTCTCGCGATCAACCGGCCGCAGGCCCGCAACGCGGTCGATCTGGCCACCGCGCGGGCGATCAGCCGCACGTTCGATCTGCTCGACGATGATCCCGAATGCCGTGTGATAATCCTGACCGGCGCGGGCGGGCACTTTTCGGCGGGTATGGACTTGAAGGCGTTCCGCGCGACGGGCGAGCGACCTGTCGACGCGAAACGTGGCGCGTTCGGTCTGGTGCGCAAACCCCCGAACACTCCGCTGATCGCCGCGGTGGAGGGCGCGGCCGTGGGCGGGGGATTCGAGATCGCGCTGGCGTGTGACCTGGTCGTCGCCGCCGAGAACGCCGTCTTCGGGCTGCCCGAGGTGAAGCGCGGGCTGACCGCCGCGGGCGGTGGGCTGCTGCGGCTGCCGTCGCGAATCCCATATCACCTGGCCATGGAGGCGGTTCTGACCGGGCGGCACCTGAGCGCCGCCTGGTGCGCCGATCGCGGTCTGGTCAATCGGATTGCCCCGGCCGGGCATGCCCGCCGGGTGGCTGTCGAGCTCGCCGAGGAGATCGGCGCCAACGGACCCCTCGCGGTGCGGGCGTCCAAGCGAGTGATCGTCGAGTCCGGCGACTGGGCCTCGGCCGAGGCTTTCGAGCGGCAGGAGGCCATCGTCGATCCGGTGCGTCGTTCGGCCGACGCGCGGGAGGGTGCGGTGGCCTTCGCCGAGAAGCGCGCACCCCTGTGGTCGGGAATCTGACAGGAGCAGCCGATGTGGCTCAGGAATGGGCATGCCGGGAATTCGAAGGACATGACACCTCATGCCTACGAACCTCGGATGCCGCCGAAACGATCCGAAGTGATCGCGCAGCGGATCGTCAAGGAGATCCGCCATCGGGGACTGCGTCCGGGGGATCCGCTCGCAGCGGAGCCGGAAATGTGTTCGGGTTACGGCGTCGGTCGCAGCACGCTTCGTGAGGCGCTGCGAATACTCGAACTCCTCGGTGTCATCGAGGTCCGCGCGGGCCGTGGTGGCGGGCCGGTGGTCGCCGCCCCCAATTCGCGACACCTTGCGAGCACCCTCGCGCTGCTGATGCAGTTCTCCGAGACCACCTTCGCTTCGGTTGTGGAGATGCGGGGGTATATCGAGCCCATCGCCGCATCGTTGTGCGCGGCACACCGCGACGAGAAGACCGTCATCGGCCTGAAGAATTCGGTGGCCAATATGCGGGCCAATCTGGACGAAGAGACCGTGTTTCTGGACGAGAACCACAACTTTCACGGTCTCGTCGCCGAAGGCACGCACAACCCGTTGATTACCTATATCTCGAATTCGCTGGATTGGGTTCTCGACGGTGCGCCGCTGGGGGTTCGGTTCACCAGGAGTGCGCGCCGGTCGGTTCTCGCCGTCCACGAGGTGATCTGCGAGGCCATCGAAGCGGGAAAGCCCGACGAGGCGGGAAATGCTATGGCGCAGCATATTTCGGAGGCTGCGAGGTATTACGAGAGGAAGTTCCCCGACATCATGGGGAAGGTGGTGACCTGGGAGCTCTACGGGCTCTGATCCGGTTCTGCGAAGCCGGTCGTCGACCCCTGACCCACCCACCGCGCAATCGCCGGCCGGACCCATCGCACACGATGGGTCCGGCCGGCGAATCTTGTCGATTTACAGGGTATTTCAGATGTACAGGGCGACGTCGTCACCCTCGACGTCGATCTGGTACACCCGGGCGCGCAGCTTCAACGCCGGTGCGAGCACCGACTTTCCGTCCGACAGGTTGAATTCGAACCCGTGCCACGGGCACCGCACGATCTCACCCTCGCGTCCCCATTCATAGGTGTCCGGCGCGCTCTCGAGCATCATTCCGGTGGGTGCGTGAGTGCACAGCGGCGCACCCTTGTGCGGACAGGTATTACGCATGGCGTGTAAGGAGCCGTCGACATTGAACACAGCGATCTCCACGCCCTCGATATCCAACACCCGGCGCGTGTCGCCGGGAAAATCCTGTAGTTTGCCGATTACATGGCGGGTCATGTCCTACTCCAGTCTTGCTTTTCGGGGAAGCGCGCTTGCGCGAGGGCCGGCCGCGGCGGTGTATCAGAGACGCTCGATCAACATGGCGGTGCCGAGGCCCCCGCCGCAGCAGATCGTCACGAGGCCGAAGCGAGAATCGGTGATCTCCAACCGGTTGACCACAGTGGTCAGCAGGCGGGCGCCGGTGGCGCCCAACGGATGTCCGATCGCGATCGCGCCACCCCAGCTGTTGACGCGGTCCATGTCCGGCCGGAATTCCCGTTGCCAGGCGAGCACCACCGACGCGAAGGCTTCGTTGATCTCGATCGCATCGATGTCACTGATGCTCATGCCGTTTCGCTCGAGGATGCGCCTGGTCGCGGCGATAGGACCGGTCAGCATTTCGACCGGGTCGACGCCGAGCACCACCTGGTCCACCACGCGCGCCCGCGGGCGCAGACCGGTGTCCCGCGCGAACTGCGCGCTGGTGAGCAGCACGGCGGCGGCGCCATCGGAAATTTGCGAGGAATTGCCGGCGGTGACCTTTCCATCCCGGGCGAATACCGGCTTCAGGGCCGCGAGAGCTTCGGGCGTCGACCCGGGCCGGATGCCCTGATCGGCGTCGACCTTCACCCCGTCGGCGTCGATGGGGTGAATCTCACGACCAAGATGCCCGTCGCGAGCGGCCGCCGCCGCGCGCTGGTGCGACAGCGCGGAGAATTCGTCCATCTCGGCGCGGCTGATCCGGTAGGCGTCGGCCAGCCGTTCGGCGGCCTCGCCCTGGGACACCAATCCGTAGCGGGAGTGCAACTCCGCGGTGAATGCCCGGCCCCATTGTTCCTGCGAGCCCTGATTGACTCGGAATCCGTTGCGGCCCATATGTTCCACGCCGGCGGCGATGACCGCCCGGTCGATTCCGGCCCGGATCGACGACGTGGCGAAATGCGCGGCTTGCTGGCCGGAACCGCAGCGGATGTCGACCGTCGTGGCGCCCGTGGTCGCGGGTAGCCCCTTCTGCAGCCAGGCGCTGCGGGCGATACCGGAGGACTGCTCGGCGATCTGGTTCGCGCACCCGGTGATCACATTGTCGATCGCGAGCGGATCGGCGCCAGCTCGTGCCAGCACGCCTTGGTAGCACTGCCCCAGCAGATCGGCGGGATGGACATCGCGGAACACCCCCTTCTCGGCATGGCCTCGTCCCACGGGGGATCGCACCGCATCGACGATCACCGCGTCCTGAGCCGTATCCGGTGCCCTCATGGCGTGACTCGCCCGGCTGCCGTGCTGCCATCGTCGGCCAGGACCTGGCTGACGAGCGCTTTGGAGATGCCGAGCCGCAGAATTTCCGACGACCCCTCGTAGACCCGCATCGGGCGGGCCTGCCGGTACAGCCGTTCGAGCTTGGAGTCACGGACCAGTCCGAACCGGCCGGAGATCTGTACCGCTCGGTCGGTGATGCGGCCGGCGGTCTCGCTGGCGACCAGCTTCGCCATGGAGCTCAGATGCAGGGATGCGGCCGGGTCGACCCGGGCCGCGTCGGCCGCCTTGTAGGTCAGCAGTCGTGCTGCCTCGAGTTCGGCCCATGAGGCGCCGAGCATGTCCGCGACCGCTCCGAGTCTGGCCAGCGGCCGTCCGAACTGGATCCGTGTCCCCGCATGCCGGGCCGCCTCGTTCAGCGCGGCCTGGGCCAGGCCGATCGAGGCGCCCGCGACCGATACCCGGAACACGGCGAGCGTCGCGAGCACGTGGTCCAGGCCTTTGCCGATGTCCCCGATCCGGTTCGCCTCGTCGACCTCCACGTTGTCGAAGTCGAGATCGGCCAGGATGTGCGGCGCGATGATCTCCGGTGTGGGGGTGATCTCCAGCCCGGGGGTCCCGGCGGGCACGAGAAACAGGCTCAGCCCCTGGCCTTCTCGGGCCAGCACGCAGTAGAACCCCGCGGCGCCACCGTTGGAGATGAAGGACTTGTTGCCGTTGAGCATGAGCCGACGCCCATCCTGGCGAACCTCGGTGACGATGTTCTTCAGGTCCGAGCCCGCGTCCCGCTCGGTGAGCCCGAGCCCGGCGAGGACCTCCCCGGAGGCGACCTTGGGCAGCCAGTGGTCGCGCAGGGCGTCGCTGCCCGCTCGCGCCAATCCGAAACTGCCGATCCCCTGTAGTGCGAAAAGAGAATCCAGGTGTGCGGAGGTGCCCATGAGAACCTCGCGCGCAACGCTGACGGCCAGCGGGTCGAC
This sequence comes from Nocardia miyunensis NBRC 108239, assembly GCF_001613065.1. Classification (GTDB taxonomy): domain Bacteria; phylum Actinomycetota; class Actinomycetes; order Mycobacteriales; family Mycobacteriaceae; genus Nocardia; species Nocardia miyunensis. The sequence continues at coordinate 129,740 of NZ_BDBQ01000001.1, read as the reverse complement.
GGCGTCGAAGCGTCCTCCCCAGCGGGCCGGGACCATCAGCGTCCACAGGCCGCTGCCGGCCAGCAGTTTGTGCACGCCTTCGTGCACCGTACTCATCGCGTCGGCCTCCACGGCCAACGGTTCGGCCGCGGTCGCCAGGGCGATCGCCTCGTCACGAATATCGAGATATTTCTGATCCAGTTCGAAAACCATTGTCTTCCTTGTCTACCCGGGCGCGGGTCGGCTCCGTCCGATGCATTCGGAACGCGTTGCGCACTCTGGAATGAAATTCACAGGTCCAACTTCAGGCAGCTGCCTTGCGCGCGGGAGACGCACACCATCATGCAGTCACCGCCGGCGCGCTCACTCTCGGTCAACACCACGTCGTGGTGTTCCGGAGTGCCTTCGAGCACCACTACCTCGCAGGTCCCGCAGGTGCCCTCCTCACATGACGCGTCGACATCGATGCCCGCCTCCAGTAAGGCGTCCAGGATGCTCTTGTCCGCGGGCACAATGACGGTGATGCCGGACTGGGCGAGTTCCACTTCGATCGCCCGCGCGCCGCTCAGGTCCGGAAGGTCGGCCCGAAACCGCTCGACGTGCAAAGCTCCTGTCGGCCAATAGGTTTCGCAGTGTCCCTCGATCGCGGCGAGCAGCGGCTCGGGGCCGCAGCAGTAGACGGCGACATCGGGCTCGGGAACCGCCAGCTCGGCGGCCAGATCGAGCAGTCCGCCGGTGTCCTGCGGGTGCATCCGCACCTTGTCGCCGTAGCGGGCCAGTTCGTCACGAAAGGCCATCGAGTCGAGTGAACGCCCCCCGTACAGGAGAGTCCACGGGACCTCCGACGCTTCCGCCGCGGCGATCATGGGCAGCATCGGTGTGATGCCGATACCGCCGGCGACGAATTTGTACGCACCGGCGGGCTCGAGCGGGAAATTGTTGCGCGGTCCGCGGCAGGCGACGGTGGCGCCGGTGTCGAGCTTGTCGTGGATGTAGTCCGAACCTCCCCTGCTGTTCGGCTCGCGCAGCACCGCGACGGTCCAGCAATGGCGGTCGGCGGGATCTCCGCACAGCGAGTACTGCCTGGCCAATCCGTTGCCGAGTTTCATTTCCACATGCGCTCCGGGCGCCCAGAACGGCAGTGCGGCACCCGTTTCGGAGGTCAGCTCCAACGCGACTATGTCGGCTGTCAGCATCCGCCGGTTGCTCACCACCAGGTCGAGGTCGACTTCCGGATCGCTCGCTGTCATCGTCAGGTTCCTCATCGTCGAGGGGGTTCGCTCAATTGATGCGGTCACCGTAGAGCTCCCGCGGGGTGTCGACCTTGATCCGGCGCTGGAGGTCCTCCGGGAGCCCGGCCAGGGCGTTGACCGGATCGTTGTAGTTCCAGTGCGGGTAGTCCGAGCTGAACATCAGCACCTGCTCGGCATTGATCATGTCCATCAGCGCGGTCAGGTGCTCGCGCTTGGGCGGTTCGACGAACGGCTGCGTCGTGAACCGCATATTGCTGTTGAGATAGTCGCTCGGATGGCGCTTGACCCAGGGGATCTCGTCGCGCAATCCGTGCCAGTCCGCGTCGAGCTTCCAGGTCAGTTCCGCGATCCAGGCGATACCCCCCTCGGCGATGACGATCTTCAACTCCGGGAATCGCTCGAATACCCCGTGGCACAACAGACTTGCCGTGTTCGCTTGATGAATCTGACCGAGCAGCGCGTGCCACTCGATGTAGTAGGTCGGAGTGCCGGCCATGCGGGGTGCGCGAGCGTAGACATTCTCGGTTCCGCTGGGATGGACGCAGATGGGCAGCCCGTGACGTTGCGCGGCTTCGTAGATCGGGTAGTAGTGCTTCTCGCCCATCAGGATGTCGTGCAGGGGCATGAAGATCTCGACGATCCCGGGGCGGTCGGCCACCCTGTCGATCTCCTTCACCGCGAGCTCGGGATCCTGTGGCGCGATGACCAGACCGCCCCGATACCGCTGGTCGAACTGCAGCCAGCGCTCACACATCCAGTCGTTGTAAGCGGCGGCGATGGTGGCCGCCACCTGCGGGTCGGGCATGGCTCCGAGGCCCAGCAGGTGTCCCGACAGCAGGATCGCCCGGTCGATCCCGCGGCCGTCGAGCAGCTGTGCGGCGGTGAAGGCGGGATCGGTGGCCGGAGCCATTCCGGGACGGGCGGTGTCGCCGCGCATGCCGCCGGAGGAGTTGATGTAGAGATAGTCGAGCGGGAGGTGGAACTGCGATGTCGCGTACCCCGCTGCCCAATCGTCGGATAGCCCGATGCCCAGGCGCTGCTGCCAGGCCTTGCTCATGTAGGGCACCAGGGTCGCCAGCCCCTTCTCCATATACGGATGGACATCGGAGTCGATGATCGCGAGTTTCGTCCTCTGATCATCGGTCCGTTCGGCGGCATATGCGGTGGTCATGGAGGTTTCCTTGCTTCGGCGACGTTGCGTAAAACATGTGTATGTTATGCACATTACAGTCGAATCTGGGTGATGTCGAGACTCGGGTGCCGTGTGCGTCTGGTCGGATTGCGCGGCTGCCTACGGACTCTTGTCTTGTGCTGAAAATATGACTATGTTATACCTCATTAAAGTGTTGCCTCCGTCACAGTGTGGTGACACGGAGAACGAATTCGAGAGGTCAATATGTCAACTACCGCAGCGCCCGCGGACAAGCTCGATGTCGACGTCCCCGCACTTCAGCAGGTGTTCATCGCGGGGGAGTGGGTCGCGTCCGCCGGCACCGGAACCATCGACGTCGTGATGCCCTCGAACGAGCAGGTCGTGGCCACGGTGCCTTCGCCCGGCGTGGCTGACGCCGACGCCGCTGTGAACGCCGCCCGGGCGGCGTTCGACGACGGCCCGTGGCCGCGTATGACCGCCGATCAGCGGGCGAAGATCTGTCGCGTGTTCGCCGATGAGCTCGAATCCCGGCTGGACGCGCTGAACCGCGCCTGGATGTTCGAGTCCGGGTACACGCGAGCGCACAGCGAGATGATCAACTCCGGTGCCGGACGGGCGATCTGGGGTCACGCCATCGAGATCGCACCCGGCCTCGAGTGGGAGCAGACACGGGCCAATGCCACCAGTGAAGTGCTGGTCCAGCACCAGCCGATCGGAACGGTGCTCGCGATTCTGACCTACAACGGTCCGGTCCCGCTGATGGGCATGAAGGTCATCCCCGCGCTGCTCGCCGGGTGTACCGTCGTGGTCAAGTTCGCGCCGGAGTCCCAACTGACCTCGCGGCTGATCATGGACGCCGCCGCGGCAGCCGGTTTCCCGGCGGGCGTCATCAGCGGCCTTGCCGCCGAACTCGAGACCAGTAAGTACCTCGTCGGCCATCCGGGTATCGACATGGTGCACATGACCGGCGGTACCGCGGTGGCGAAGGAGGTCGTGCGGGAGACCTCGAATCGGCTGGCGCGCACCGGACTCGAGCTCGGCGGAAAGTCGCCCGCGATCCTGGCCGACGATGTCGACATCGACGAGGTGCTGGCGACGCTGGTGCCGGGCGCGATCGGTGGTTGCGGACAGGTGTGTGTGGCACTCACCCGAATTCTGGTCTCCCGCAAGCGATATGACGAGGTCGTCGGCAAACTCGCCGATGCGTTCAAGGCGATCAAGGTGGGCGATCCCTTCGATCCGGACACTGATCTGGGCCCCCTGGCCAACAAGCGCGCTGTCGAGCGCACCGAGCGCATGCTCGCCAGGGCGCTCGAGCAAGGAGCGGTGGTCGCGGCCGGTGGCAAACGGCCGGAAGGGATTACGCGCGGCTACTACTTCGAGCCGACACTGTTGCGCGATGTGACCAGCGATATGGAGATCGCGCAGGAAGAGGTCTTCGGGCCGGTCATCGTCGTCATCGCCTATGACGACATCGACGACGCGGTGCGGATCGCGAACGACACCGAGTTCGGCCTCGCCGCATCGGTCTACGCGGGCGACCGCGACGCCGCGCTCGAGATCGCGCGGCGCATTCGCTCCGGTGGAGTCGCGCTCAACCTGGCCGGTTGTTCGCTGACCGAGCCCTTCGGCGGAGTCAAGCAGTCCGGCTGGGGGCGCGAGTGCGGCGCCGAAGGAATCTTCGAATTCACCGAGATCAAGCAGATCCTGCTCAGCGGCGCGTACTCGGAATAGCGCCGACCCAACTGACCGGCCTCATCCGGGCCGCAGTTGCCGTTCCACAGAAAAGGAGATCGTCCCGATGGCTGACAACCCGCCCGTTCGACCGTTCAAACGCGATATGTTCACCGACTTCGACTTCGAGGACCCGGAATTCAACGAACGCTTCGACGAGGTGCTCGATGAGATGGCCGCCAAATGTCCGGTCGCGCACAGCCGAACCGGACACGGATACAAGGTCATCAACACCTACAAGGATGTGAAGAAGGCCGCGCAGGACTGGCGGACGTTCAGCTCCGCCAAGGGGTACGCGCTGAACCGGCCGGAGGGAACGCCGACCATCCTGCCGGAGGAGTCGGATCCTCCGTACCACGACAAATGGCGGAAGGTGCTCAACCCGTTCTTCTCCCCGACGGCCGTCGCCGAATTCGAGGACGAGATCCGCACGATCGCCAACGAGTTGATAGATACCTTCGAAGGCAAGAAGGACTGCGACTTCGTCCGCGACTTCTCGGCGCACCTTCCGGGCATGGTGTTCTTCCGGTGTGTCATGGGAGTTCCCGAGGCGGACCTGCCCGAACTCTTCGAGGGCATCGACAAGGGCACCTTCGGTCCGCTGGCCGAACGCCCCCAGTACTTCCAGAAGGTGAACGACTACCTCGACGCGTATCTGGCGAAGCGCGGTGACGAGCCGGCTCGCGGCGATGTGGTCGACGTCGTCAACGCGGGGGTTGCACAGGAAGACGGTACCCCCGCTCCTTGGGCGGACAAGGTCGCGATCGTGCTCGATCTCGTCTTCGGCGGGCTCGCCACGACCACACACGCGATGACGGCGGCGGTGAACTACCTCGCTCAGCATCCGGACGTGCGCGCCGAACTGTGCCGGGACCCCGCGCTGATTCCGCAGGCGGTCGAGGAATTCGTTCGCCTGTTCGCGCCCGTCGTGGCGCCGGCGCGCTACGTCACGCAGGATACGACCCTCGGCGATCTGGAACTTCGGAAGGGCGACTGGATCGCGCTGAATTATGCCGCGGTGTCGCGTGATCCGGAAACGACGGATGACCCCACGACGTTGAACATCCACCGGAAAGGCGTGGTGCATTCGGCCTTCGGCATGGGACCGCACCGGTGCCTCGGATCCCATCTCGCCCGGCTCGAACTTCAGGTGACGCTCGAGGAGTTTCTGCGCCGCATCCCGAATTTCCATATCACCGAGGGAACTTCGGCGAAGACGGAAACGGGGCAACTTCGAACGACGACATCGCTGGAGATCACTTTCGGCGATGCAGTAGCGAAAGGCTGATCATCATGAAGCTGAGGATCGATGGTGCGCTGTGCACCGGGCACGGCCGATGCTATTCGGTAGCCGATGATGTGTACGAGCCCGATGAAGAGGGCTATTCGGCGAACCGCGACATCGAACGCGAGGTGCTGCCGGGACACGAGGAGTCGGCGCGGCTGGGGGCCTTCAGCTGCCCGGAAGGCGCGATCGTCCTGAGTGAGGACTGACCGCGGGCTGGTCGGCCGCGGTGCCGGACGATGAGACCGATTGCGGCCGCACGATGATGTGCGGCCGCAATCGGCGTCTGCGGTAACAGCTCCGCTCGAACGACCTCGGCTCGGCGAGCGTTCATGCTCGCCGAGCCGGGGAATGTATCGGAGATCAGCTCGAAATGCCCAGCAGGCGTGCGATATTCAGCCCGAGAATCTGATCGACGTCCGCATCGGGCAGCCCGAGTTCGCGCACGGCCCGGATCTCGCGGGCCTGGTCCGCCATGGGCCAGTCGGAGGCGAACACGACGCGATCGGGCCCGTGCTTCTGGATCACCTTGCGGACCTCGCCCGGATCGAGTTCGGCGAGACTGGGCGGCCACGACGTATCCACGTACACCGGAAGGCCGATGACGGTCTCGGCCGCGGCACGGAACTGCCGATAGCCGCCGAAGTGGCACGCGATGACATCGAGCCGCGGGAAGTTGCGCACCAGATCCGCGAGCATGGTCGGGCTGCAGATGCCGGCGGAGTCCGTTGTGCTGATCGAGCCGACGTGGATGACCACAGCGAACTCACCCTGCATCGCGTCGAACACCGGAGTGAGCCGCGCGTCGTCCAGCGCGTAGTGCTGGAAGAACGGATGGATCTTCACCCCCTTCAGTCCGTGGCGCCGCAGACCGGCGAGATTCTCCTCGGGGGTCAGGTCGGGGTGAATCGAGCCGAAACCGACGAAGTAATCCGGATCGAGCGAGGCCGAGAACTGGTTCGCCTTCTCCACGGCGCCACCGTTGTTGGCGACCGCCAGACAGACCGAACGATCGATCCCCGCATCGGCCATCGACTTCTTCAGCCCGTCCCGGGTCCCGTCGCCCCGCCGCTCGAGGTCGGGCACCGACCCGGCGAGGGCTTTGCGGGCAACCGAGTCGGGCCACATGTGTGTATGCGCGTCAATGATCACAGTTGTTCCTAATCAAGTAGTAGGGATGGGGTGACTGGCCCGAAGGGCCGTCGCACTTGTTCCTCGCGGATGGCCGTCGGGTGATGCCCGAGTTGTTCCCGGCGTTCGACGTCTTCTGAAAGAACGGCGCGCCTGACGGAATCCGGTTGTGTGGTGGTGGGCTTGCGTTGCTCGAGCCCGCCGCAGGATCGACCTCCCGATGGTCTTCCCGAGCCTTCGAGCTCTTCGACAGCTTGAGGTCCTGCGGTGTGCTGGAGTCACGGACGGCTGATGAGATGTCGGACCATCGAGTCCTGTGATTAGGGTGCCGCGTGACTTCGACCCGGCTCGCGCACGGCATGAAACATGAAGGAACGGTGAGGGTTTGAACTTCTACTGCGGAATCGACTGGGCCGAAGCCCACGTGCGCCACGAGGCGTCCGTATTCGAGTGGGGGTGAGAGACCTGCACCTGCTGGCCGTCGCAGCGGCTGGTTGAAGCTGGGGGCAGCCTGATCCGGGAGACGCCGGGGAGGGCGGGAGCAGCCCCGACAACGCCGGGACGTGTCGGCACTGCCAGACGATGCGGGTTCGGTTAGCCAGACGAGAAGGTATACGCGAGAAATCAGTGTCTGACGCCCCTTAACGGCCCACCAGCTCAAATCTGGTGGATATGGGCTGGGCGCGGTGCGTAACCGTCGCCTGTTGGTGGCGGGGAACTTCTGGCCACGATGTGACAACCGGTCAGGAGGCCACGGTGAAGGTCTGCGGCGTAACCGTGGCGATGCCGCAGGGGTAGAGCTGGATGCCTCACTCGTCGATCGAGTACGTGATGAACGTGGGAACCGTCCGGCACCGCCCTCGTCTCCGCGCGGCCAGCGTGGTGGCAGGGCAGGCGCGTCGTCTGCTGAGGGTGTCGGGCGGGGCGGAGGCTTCGTAGTAGTCCGAGGCCGGGAAAGCCGGTCACATGGCGAAGGGAGCCAGCAAGTCTGTGGTGGAAGGACTGGAATGCCGGGAGAGCACTGGTGAATACGAGTGAGCCGTCGATCGTCCTGTTGCGGGCCGAGCGGCGGGTACTGGAGATCCAGACCAAGCTGCACCGTTGGGCGAACGACGATCCTGATCGTCGGTTCGATGATCTGTTCAACCTCGTCACCGATCCCGCGTTTCTGCTGATCGCATGGGAGCGGGTTGCGGGGAACAAGGGCGCACGCTCGTCCGGAATCGACGGTATGACCGTCGGTTTCGTGCGGGAACGGATCGGCGTGGAGAACTTCCTCGCTGAGCTGCGGGACCAGTTGCGTGACCGCAGTTTCCGTCCACTGCCGGTCAAGGAACGACTGATCCCGAAGCCGGGGTCGCGCAAGCGGCGCCGATTGGGGATGCCGACCGTGGCCGACCGCGTGGTGCAAGCGTCGCTGAAGCTGGTGCTGGAACCGGTCTGGGAGGCGGACTTTCAGCCGTGTTCCTACGGATTCCGGCCCAACCGGCGAGCACACGACGCCATCGCCGAGACCGTGTTCCTGGCATCCAAGACTTATGAATGGGTGCTTGAGGGAGACATCGAGGCGTGTTTCGACGAGATCTCGCATCCGGCGCTCATGGACCGGGTGCGGCTTCGGATCGCAGACAGGCGGGTGCTCGCGCTGGTGAAGGCGTTCCTGAAGGCGGGTATCCTCGCCCCGGACGGCTTCGCCAGGGACAGCGTCAGGGGCACCCCGCAGGGTGGGATTCTGTCGCCGTTGTTGGCCAACCTCGCGTTGTCGGTTCTCGACGAGCATATCGCCGGAGCCGCTGGCGGGTTGCGGTCGACGACGAAGCAACGTGAGGTCCGGCGTCGGAAAGGGTTGCCCAACTATCGGATTCATCGATACGCGGATGACTTCGTGATTTTGGTGTCGGGCACTCGCGCGCATGCCGAGGCGCTGCTTCCGGAAGTGGCGGAAGTCTTGTCCACCGTCGGCTTGCGGCTGTCGATGGAGAAGACGTTGATCACCCATATCGACGAGGGCTTCGACTTTCTGGGGTGGCGCATCCAGCGACACCGCAAACGAGGCACCAACCGGCATTTCGTCTACAACTATCCGGCCAAGAAGGCCCTGCGGTCGATCAAGGCCAAAACCAAGGCGATCTGCCGGATCAACGTCAGCTTGCCGCTGGCAGTCCTGCTGCACAAGCTCAACAGTGTGCTGCGCGGCTGGACCACTTACTTCCGGCCCGGGGTGTCGGCCAGGGCCTTCCACTATCTGCGCATGATCGTATGGCGTCAGATCTTCGGATGGCTGCGGCGCAAACACCCCCGCACCGGATGGAAGGACCTGCGCCGCCGCTACTGCGACGGCGCATGGTGGCCCAAGGACGGGGACATTACGTTGTTCAACCCCGGGGCGGTGACGACAACCCGTTACCGACCCCGAGGATCGACGATACCTTTGCCCTGGCCGCTGGCCAGCTGACGATTCGAAAACCCCAGCGGGACTTGTGGAGAGCCGGATGCGGGGCCAACTCGCACGTCCGGTTCGGGAGGGCGGTGCGAAGAAACGGGCCGGGTGAAAGCCCGGAACCGCGCTTCGTGCCGACCCCACCACGACATCGCGATCGTCGACGAGGGCGGCAAGGTCGTGGCACGCACCAGGATCGGCAACGATGCACGCGGATTCGCCGAGTTGCTGACCATGCTGGCCGAGGCCGGTGACACACCCGCCGAACCGATCCCGGTCGCGATCGAAACCGACCACGGGCTGCTGCTGGCCGCGTTGCGCGCCACCAACCGGCCGATCTACCCGATCAACCCGCTCTCGGCGTCGCGCTACCGTTCCCGCCACCAGGTCTCGGGAGCCAAATCCGACGCTATGGACGCAGTCATGCTCGCCGACATACTGCGCACCGACATAGCAGCACACCGGCCGATGCCCGCCGATACCGAACTGGCACAAGCGATCCGAGTGCTGGCTCGCGCTCAGCAGGACGCAGTGTGGTCGCGTCAGCAGGTCGGCAACCAGGTCCGTTCGCTGCTCGAAGACTTCTACCCGGCCGCGCTGGACGCCTTCGCCGGCCTGCGGCCCGGTGGGCTGGCACGCGCCGAGGCCAGGGGCGTACTCACCGCGGCGCCCACCCCTGCTGCCGCGGCGGGACTGACCCGTGCAAAGCTGAGGAAACTGCTGGTCAAGGCCGGGCGTCAACGCAACATCGATACAGACGTGGACCGTCTGCTGGCGGTTTTCGCAACCACCCAGCTGCGGCAGCTGCCGATGGTCGAGAACGCGATGGGCATCCAGCTCACCACGCTGCTGGGCCAGTTCGACGCCGCCTGCCGCGCGGTCGACGAGCTCGCCGAGGCGGCGACCGCCCATTTTGACCGGCACCCGGACGCCAAGATCATCACCAGCTTCCCCGGCCTGGGGCAGCTGACCGGTGCCCGGGTGCTGGCCGAGATCGGCGACGACCCCGACCGATTCACCGATCCGCGCGGCCTCAAGGCCTACGCCGGATCCGCGCCCGTCACCCGCGCCAGCGGTAAGAAAACCGTTGTGCTGCACCGGCATATCAAAAACAAGCGCCTGGCCGCGGTCGGCCCGATCTGGACCCTGGCCTCGCTCACCGCATCCCCGGGCGCCCGCCGCCACTTCGACGCCCGCCGCGCCGCCGGCGACTGGAACCGCCAAGCCCAGCGACACTTGTTCAACAAATTCCTCGGCCAGCTTCACCACTGCCTGCGCACCCGCAACCTCTACGACGAACATCGAGCGTTTCAACCTCCCATCGCCCTCGCGGCTTGACTTTTAACTGCATGAGATGTCTTTCAGAGCCGGCTGACCTCGCCGCCGTCCATGACGACGACGGAACCGGTGACGAAATCGGACAGCGGCGAGGCCAGGTAGGCGACCATCGGCCCGAACTCGTCCGGCGCGCCCATCCGGCCGGCGGGGATCTTCCGCAGCCGTCTGGCCAGTATGTCCGGGGAATCGGTCACCGCGCTCTGGGCGTCGGTGGCGAAAGCGCCCGGTGCGATGGCGTTGACCTGGATGCCCTTCTTGGCCCATTCACCGGCGAGCGCCTTCGTGAACTGGAGTACCGCGCCTTTGGACGACGAGTAGGCCACCAGGGTCGGCTTGCCCTTGATGCCGGACGTGCTGGCGATGTTGATGATCTTGCCCGAGCCCTGCGCCAGCAGGTGCGGGGCGGCGGCGCGGGTCAGGACCGCCGGAGCGCGGACGTTGACGTCGAAGACCTCGTCCCAAACCTGTTGCGGCTGTTCGTCGAATCGTCCGGCGGGGGCGATCCCGGCGTTGTTGACGACGATGTCGAGACGGCCGAAGGCCTCGACCGCCGCTTGCGCGAGTGCTGCCACCGCGTCCATATCGCGCATATCGCAAGGGTGCACCGCGGTCTGTCGCGGAAATCTGGCATGCAACGCTTCCAGGGGCTCACGAGACCGGGCGGCGAGCAGCACCGAAGCGCCCTCGGTGAGCAACGCTTCCGCAGCGGAGGTCCCGAGTCCTCGGCTTGCGCCGGTGACTATCGCGACCTTGCCGTCGAGTCGCAGGTCCATCAATCGATCCTCTCGCTCTGACGCGTGGACGGCTGGCTCTCGCGTGATCGGAGATGCGGCTCCGGGGTTGCGCTCCGACCCTTGTCGAACCAGACATAATATGATTATATTTGGCATGTTAAACGTCGTGAACGGTAAGCACCAGTCCCAGTGACCGCGGGCAGTCGCGCGACGCGGGGCGGCGAGGACGAACAGCCGAATCGGTTGCAGCGCAATGAAGGAGAAGACAATGAGCGTGGAAGTCGCGATCAACGAGACCGCACGTTATCCGCACACCGCGGCGCAGGTGTGGCAGTTGTGCGGTGCCCCGGGGGAGATCAGTGCGTGGCTGCCGGCCGTGCAGAAGTCCTGGATGGAAGGCGATATCCGGTATGCGGAGTTGGCGGGGGGCGCGGGACAAGCGCGCGAGCGCATCACCGAGCACAACGACGAGCGGTACTACTACGTCTACGACTACATCGATGGACCGCTGGTGCTGAAGGACTTCAGTTCACGCTTCGCCGTGTCCGCCGCGGCCGACGGCGGCTGCGAGGTCGTGTGGACCGCGCGGTTCCGAGCCGACAGCGAGTCCGAGGGATCGGAACTGAAACAAGCGGTCGGCGGCATGTATCAGGGCGGCCTGCAGCGGATCGGAGAAGTCCTGCAGCCCGCCGGGGAGTGACCCGAAGCTACCTGATCAGTGACGAGCGCGGCATCCGAAGGAGATCGATGTGAATCCGAATGGGTTGCTACCCAGGGTGTTCGATGATGCAGACCGATACGACTCCCTCCGGCGCGAGGTTCGCGCCTTCCTGCGGGAGTGCCTGGATTCGGGGTCTTTCACCCCCGGAGTGGACACCTGGCTCACCGACTGGGATCCCCAGTTCTCCCGCAGTCTGGCGGCGCGCGGATGGATCGGCATGACGATACCCGTCGAATACGGCGGGCACGGACGTTCGCACGTCGAACGGTTCGTGGTCACGGAGGAACTTCTCGCCGCCGGGGCTCCGGTCGCGGCCCACTGGATCGCGGATCGTCAGATCGCGCCGTCGTTGATGCGATTCGGCACCGAGGAACAGAAGCATCGTTACCTGCCCGCCATCGCGAGCGGTGAGTGCTACTTCGGGATCGGGATGAGTGAACCCGATTCCGGATCCGACCTGGCCAGTGTGCGCACGAAGGCCGTTCGGGTAGCGGGCGGATGGCGGCTGACCGGAACCAAGGTCTGGACATCCGGCGCCCATCGCGCCGACGCGTTCTTCGCCCTCGCGAGGACCTCGCCGAAGGATGCGGCGGCTCGTCATGCGGGCCTGAGCCAGTTCATAGTCGACCTGCGATCGGACGGAATCGACATCCGCCCGATCATCTCCATGACGGGCAATCACCATTTCAACGAGGTGGTGATGGACGCGGTGTTCGTCGCGGACACGATGGTGCTGGGCAATATCGGCGACGGCTGGCGCCAGGTGACCTCCGAACTGGCCTTCGAACGTAGCGGCCCCGAGCGATTCCTGTCCACCTTCGCACTGCTGGCCGCGGGAGCGGAGCAGGCGGGTGCGGGTTGCCGGTTCGGCGACGACATCGGCCGGTTGATGGCTCGCATCACCGGCCTGCATCACATGTCCGCCGCGGTGGCCGGAGCACTACAGCGTGGCGAACGCGCGGACAGCGCGGCTGCCGTGGTCAAGCTGCTGGGGACGGCGACCGAGGGCGATATCGCCGAATGTGCTGATCTGTCGCTGGACCGTGGTGCGGAAACCAGCCGAGGCCGGCGATACCGGGAACTGGTCGACCTGGCCATCCTGCAGCGGCCCGGCTTCACATTGCGGGGTGGTACGACCGAGGTCCTCGAGGGTGTCGTGGCACGGGAACTAGGACTACGCTGATGAATTCGACTCCACTGATCGACCCCGAACTCGTCGCGTTGTTCGACTCGGTCTTCACCGCGCATCGCGACGTGCATACGGCTCCCGGCGGTTGCGTCGAGCTCGATCGGGATCTCTGGAAGGTCCTCGAGGAACTGGGGCTGGCGCGACTGACCGGCGCGGAGTCGCACGGCGGCAGCGGCGCCGACTGGCATGCGGCATCGGCGCTGCTGGGCTCTGCCGCGTCCGCTGCCGTCGCGATCCCGGTTGCCGAGCACGATCTGCTCGCTGGTTGGCTCCTGGAAACCGCTGGTCTGCCGATGACACCGGGCCTGCGGACCGCTTGCCTGACCGATGATTCGGGCTTCTCGCCCTCGGTGGGGTGGGCGCGAAACGCCGATTTCGTGGTCGCGCTTCGACACGATGGAGCCGATTGGGTGGTCGCCGACGTTCCGGCGAAGCACCTGGTTGTGTCCCCGGGACAGAATCTGGCGAATGAGCCGCGCGACACCGTCACGATCGAGGTCGGTGCGGTGACCTGGTCGCAGGTGCCCTCCGATACGGCCGAGATCTTCACTCTCCGTGGGGCGCTGGGGCGGGTGCTCCAGACTTGTGGCGCCATGGACCGGGTTGTCGAGCTGTGCCTCGGTCATGTGGCGAGCCGCGTGCAGTTCGGCCGGTCGCTGGCGAAATTCCAAGCGGTGCAACGACTTGTCAGTGCGATCGCCGCCGAGGCCGCTCTCGCACGGGCGGCCGCCGACGCGGCCGTCGCGCACGTCGCGCGGTCGGGCTGGGGTGATGCCCGTGCGTCGTTCGCCGTGGCGGTAGCCAAGTCGTGTGCGGGTCATGCGTCCTCGACGGTGGTTCGAAATGCCCACCAGATCCACGGGGCGATCGGTACCACCTTCGAGCATGATCTCCATCTGTATACGAACCCGGTTCTGGCCTGGCGGTCCGAATTCGGATCGACCGGCCGATGGGACAAGTTGCTTACCGATGCGGTCGTAGAGGCAGGGCCGGACGGCGCCTGGAGTCTTGCCACGACGACGGGGCCGTCGGCGGGCTGATCGACCCACCGGTCCCGGCCGGGTGGTCCGAACGGACCACCCGGCCGAAACCGTTGCCGTGCAGATGATTCCGCTGGGCTGGGTTATTTCGCCGGGAGTGGCGAATTGATGGTGGTGAAGTATTGCACGGCGGCCATGATCGCGATGGGTGCGGTGACCAGGAGCTGTCCGGCCAGAGTGCCCAGCGCGCCGATGGCGACGATGCCGCCGAGGCAGCCGATGGCGGCGGCGGGGATGAACGGGCCGAACATGCCGATGATGGTGGCGGCGGCGACGGTCGCGCCGGCGATGCCGCCGAGCAGGCATCCGATCGCGCCGCCGCCGACACCGCCGACGAGGGTTCCGATCGAGGCTCCGGTGATGATGGTGCTGCTCATCCGGTTCCAGGCGGCCTGTTCACGGTCGTACGGTGTTTTCCAGGGGGCGGTGTTGTCGAAGGGCAGGGCGACCGGCCGGTAGGAGGCGTGCGCGAGGTCGAACTGCGGGGTGAGGGTCGCGGTCCGGTCCTCGATGTGGGCGGTGATCGGAAAGGCGAAGTCGTCGACGCGGAAGGACAATTGGGTGCCCGCGACGTCGGTTCCGTTCGGGGCCTTGATCTTGAATACGCCGTTCTCGGTGGTCATCGACCCCGCGTCGGTGGATATGACGGTGGATTTGCCGCTGGTGGTGGACTTGAAGTTCACCACGCCGTCACTAGTGCCGGGAGCCGCGCCGGCGGATGTGGCTGTGCTGCTGAGCGCTGTGGCCAGCAATGCGGACGTAGCCGCGATCTTCATGCTCTTCATTTTCCCTCATCTGATTTTTCGCGACCCGCAGTTCTGCTCGTGCGGGAATTTGTGCAGAGCGCACACCGAATAGACGACCCTGTGCGGAAAATAGTCCGCGGTCGATTTGTCCGGGTGTAGATATCAATGCCGTTGGAACGGACCACTCGTCCCGGACGGCCGTTTCGCCTCATGGATGATTGCGAAGCTCATTTTCGATGCCATCGAGATCCGAATCGGATCGGTGTGTCATCGAGACCCGTTCATCCGAAGGTCGGTGCCGGATCGAGGTCGCTGCCGGGCTTCGATCGAAACTGTCGGCGCAGGGTGTGAGCGCTGATCGCACCCAGCACGCAGAACAGCAGGCACAGGGCGGGGATCGACATCAGTCCGGCCCTCGAGTTCTGCAGCGTGACGGCGACGAGCGGGGCGAATCCGCCGAGCACTCCGGCGAGCTGGAAACCGAGAGAGCCTGCGGTGTAACGCACTTCGGCGGGGAAGCTTTCGGCCACGAATGCCGGAACGACACCGTTGACCATCGCGTGACCACATCCCGTGTTGGCCAGCATGAGCACGAAGATGAGCGCCCGGTTGCCGGTGGGCAAGACCGCGAAATACGCGAACAGCAGCACTCCGTCGATGAGCAGTCCGCCGATGACCAGTTTGGTCCGGCCGATGCGGTCGGACACGGCTCCCCAGACCGGATTCATCACCACGACCAGCAGGGTGGCGACCGTGACCATCCACAGCATCGTGGTTCGCGGGATGTCGACGTGTTCGACCGCGTAACTGAGGCTGTATACGGTCAGCAGATACCAGCAGGCGAATACGCCGCTCATCACGAGCACGATGCCGATGATCGTCAAGGGCTGCTCGATCAGGGCCGCGCGAATCGGATTGCGTGGTCGCTCATCGGTCTCCTGTGCTTTCTTGAAGTCGGGAGTTTCCTCGAGTCCGTATCGCACCATCATTCCGACCGCGACGATGGCAGCGCTGAGCAGGAACGGAATCCGCCAGCCCCAGGTATTGAACGCATTGTCCGGTAGCAGCGTGACAAGTGCGAAAATCGCCGTGGCGATGACGGTTCCGCCTTGCGCGCCGGCGGTGGAGAAGCTTCCGTAGAAACCGCGTTTGTTCGCCGGTGCGTGCTCGACGGCGATCAGGACGGCTCCGCCCTGCTCGCCACCGACCGCGATTCCCTGCAACAGGCGCAGGACGACCAGCAGAATCGGCGCGAGTGCGCCGGCCGTCGCGTAGGTCGGTAGCACGCCGATCAATACCGTGGCGCCGCCCATCATGGCGATGGTCAACATCAGTGCCTGACGACGACCGAATCGGTCACCGATGTACCCGAAGACGAGTCCGCCGATCGGTCGCACCAGATAGCCGCTGGCGAAGGTCGTGAAGGACATGATGAGGGCGACGTGCGGGCTCACATCACGGAAGAACACCCGGCCGAATACGAGTGCTGCCGCTGTGCCGTAGATGACCAGGTCGTAGAACTCGATGACGGTGCCGAGAAAGGCCGCGGTGGCCGCGCGCCGGGGATTCGTTCGCGGCGGTTGCGATTCCTCGTGGGGGACAGCGGCTGCGGTCGGGGTCGTCATACCATCTCCCCGGCAGGTCCGCGGACACTACTAGATAAATGGTCATATGGAATGATCATAAATTCGAGCCCAGATGTGGTCAAGATTCGTTCCTCTCACTGCATGAACTGTGTGGCGCTTCGGCCGTTCGATCGAACGGGCTTCTCCCGGTATGGATTTCGTTCGAGTGCCGCGGTAGCGAGCTCTCAGGCGGCGGGGTGTGCGACCACGGCGCGGCAGTCAAGGGTGTGATCTGCCCAACACGTCTACGATGGCGTGAGTCTATACAGAAAGCAACATCCAAATACAAAAAATGTATAAGGCGGTGCCGTGTACGGGCGGGCCGGTGCGGTGGTCGGGCTCATTGCATCGGGCTGCATGCTCAACGAATTCACTGAATCGGCGCGGGCGCCTGGCGTACGCAATGCCGCACTGGGCTCTGCGGTTCGGAACTCGTCTTTGCAAGAACAGGCCGGTCGGTTCGCGTCTAGTATGTGGGACGTCGAAGCAATTTTCTGAGGTGAGCGGCATGTTGCGTCCGCGACAAGCAGACTGTTCGGGCCCTGTTCTCGACCCCGATGGGGCGACGAAGCCTGATCACTCACATGTCCGGAGGTGATCCGTCCGACACTCGGCGCGTGCCCCAGACGGTCGCGGCGGAGTCGAGTGCGGCCGGGTTCGAGGACGGCCAGGAGATCGGACGCGGAGGTTTCGGTGTTGTCTATCGCTGTACTTCTCCGGGAAACCTACCGCTCGCGCTCACGAGTTTCGTCGGTCGCCGAAGCGAGCTGACCGAGGCGCGGAACCTGCTGTCGGTCTCCCGTCTTGTGACACTGACCGGTATCGGTGGAGTCGGCAAGACGCGTTTCGCCCTGCAGGTCGCTACCGATGTCCGGAAGGGATTCGCCGACGGGGTGTGGTGGGTCGAGCTGGGCAAGCTACAGGACGGGTCGCTGATTGTGGACACGGTTGCCGCTGCCCTCGGGATCCGAGATTGGGCTGCGTGCCGACTCGACGACGTGGTGGCGGACTTTCTCGCCCCGCGGCAGTTGCTGCTCGTACTGGACAACTGCGAGCAAATCGTGGATGCGGCCGCGGCACTGGCTCAGATGCTGCTCCGCCGTTGCCCGGACTTGCGGATCCTGACCACTAGTCGCGAATCCCTCACTATCGAGGGGGAAGCGGTGTTGCGTGTGCCGCCGCTGAGCATCCCCGACCTGGATCACCCACCGACCCTACGTGGGCTACCCCGATACGACGCCGTGACATTGTTCGCGCAGCGTGCCGCCGCCGCAGTGCCGGGGTTCGAGCTCACCGAGGACAACCGTGTCACGGTGGCCCGGATCTGCCGACAGCTCGACGGCCTGCCGCTGGCGATCGAGTTGGCGGCGGCACGGTTACGGGCGATGTCGCCCGAGCAGATCCTCGAGCGCCTCACCGACCGGTACACATTGCTTACCTCGGGCACCCGCCTGGCACCGACACGCCAGCAGACGCTCCGACTGTCCATCGACTGGAGCTACGACCTGTGCACACCACGGGAACAGCAGGTATGGGCCCGGGTGGCGGTGTTCGCAGGCAGTTTCGAACTGGACGCGGCAGAGGACATCTGCACCGCGGATCTGGCTCCGCAAGAGTTGCTCGATTCGTTGACCTCACTGGTCGACAAGTCGATCCTGATCCGTGAGAACGCAGGCCCAGCGGTGCGATTCCGCATGCTGGACACACTGCGCGACTACGGTCGGGAGAAGTCCGAGCAATCCGGTGAACATCCGGTACTCCGTCGCCGGCATCGGGACTGGTACCAGCGGTTGGTGTTGCGGGTGGAGGCCGAGTGGGTCGGCCCCCGGCAGCGGGAGTGGATCGCGCGCCTCGAGCGGGAACAACCGAACCTGCATGAAGCGATAAAGTTCTGCCTGCATGGGTCTGGCGATGACATAACTGCCGGGTTGCGGATCACTTCTGCCTTGTTCCAGTTCTGGCTCTCGCGCGGCATGCTCAGTGAGGGACGGCACTGGCTCGACAGTGCACTGGCCCACGCGTCCGGGCAGCCGACCGCAGCACGAGTGGAAGCCCTGTACGCCGACAGCATGCTGGCTGAAGTGCAAGGAGTGATCGAATTCGCGGCAGCGCGGGTCGAAGAGGCACGGGCTGTGGCAGAGCAGACGACGGACCCCCTGATCCACGCCCGCGTCGCCCATGCGGAAGGACTCCTGGCCCTCTACAGCGGCGATATTCCCCTCGCCTGTACCCGCTTGGAGGAAGCCCTCGTGGTGTTCGGCGGCCGCCGTGTCCTAACAGACCGGGTGTGGATTCTGATGATGCTGGGGCTGGCATACGAATTGCGGGGAGACACCCAGCGAGCCGTCACCTCTCATCAACAGGTGCTCGACATCACCGAAGCCCACGGGGAATCGGTCTTTCGGTCGTACTCGTTGTGGGCCATGGGGGTGGCGGTCTGGCAGCAGGGCGACCGCAGCCGAGCGGTTCGGTTACTGGAACAGTGCCTGCGGCTGACCAGGGTGCTGGACGAACCGATACTTGCCGCCGTGACCCTGGAGGCAATGGCGTGGGTCGCGGCCAATCAGGACAACGCGCAACGCGCTGCCATTCTGCTGGGAGCCGCCGAAGCCCTGGCCCGGTCGGTGGGAAGTTCCTCGGTACTGTTCCATAACCTGCTTGCCCACCACGAAGACTGCGAGCGGCAGACCCGCCAGGCGCTCGGTAAGCGAGCATTCGACGCCGCCCTCCGCAAGGGTGGAGCCCTGAGGTTCGAGCAAGCCGTCGCCTACGCCCTCGGCGAGAACGCCCCGCCCTCGGCGCCGATCGCTGGTAGCACGACGAGCCTGACCAAACGTGAGTGGCAGGTCGCCAACCTGATTTCCCAGGGCCTGACCAACAAGGCCATCGCCAATCAGCTCGTGATATCCGAACGAACCGTGCATGGCCACGTGGAACACATTCTCACCAAGCTCGGGTTCACCTCACGTGCCCAGATCGCGGCGTGGGTCGTCGACCACGCACAAGATGAGCGTTCCTGAGTAATGCCCGACCATCCCAGCGAACATCTCTCGAGGTGAACCGACTCTCATGGCACGGTGAGTGCCTGTTCGAGTCTCGCTCGGAATGCCTGTCTGGTGATGCCGAAGCGGGTGAAGATCTCTTCGGCTGGGGGTTCGCCGAACGGCAGCCATATCTCCGCGAGGCGGATCATCTCGTCGGTTTCGCTGTAGGTGTACGGCGGCGGCGCCTGGCGGGTTCGCCGGGACAGATCGCGCGTCTGGCGGTACAGGCGGATGCGCTGAGCGAGCCGCGGTTGCGAATACGTGGCTGGGGCGATGGGCATGGAACCAGGGCTTTCGTCGTGGAGGTGAAGGGTGACGACAGTCCATCACCTATTTGGTCCAATCATAATACAGTCAGACCAAATGGTCGGCAATAGCCCGGCGACCGGAATCGGTCGCCGGGCATCCACGGTCAGCGCACGTCGAGATAGATGCTCTTGATGTCCTGGTATGCCGACAGGCCCTCCGGGCCCAGCTCGCGGCCCATGCCGCTGTGCTTGATTCCGCCGAACGGGGCGGTCGGATCGTTGACATAGCCGTTGATTCCCACCGTGCCCGAGGCGATACGGCGGGCGAAGGCAGCGCCTCGCTCGGGGTCCGCTGTCCACACAGTGCCGCCGAGCCCGTAGTCGGAACTGTTGGCGATGGCCACCGCTTCGGCCTCGTCGGCATAGGGGATCACCGACAGTACGGGGCCGAAGATCTCCTCCTGGGCAATGGTGTGATCAGGGCGCACGTCGGCGAAGACCGTCGGTTCGACGAACCACCCGCGGTCGCCGGCCCGACCCCCGCCCACGGTGACGCGGCCGCCGTCCTCGCGTCCGACGGCGATATAGCCTTCGACCCGATCGCGTTGGCGGGCCGAGACCAGCGGGCCCATCCGGGTGTCGTCGGACAGGGGGTCGCCGACGGTGATTGTCTTGACGAGATCCGTTACGGTGTCGACGATTTCGTCGTAGCGCGCGGCCGGGGCCAGTACGCGGGTGCACAACCAGCAGATCTGGCCGTTGTTCAACATCGTTGCGCTGAAGAAGGATTCGATGTCGTCGGCGAGGTTCGCGTCGTCGAGCACGATGGCGGCGGACTTGCCACCCAGTTCCAGGGTCACGGGCCGCAGCAGTTCGCCGCAGGTGCGTGCGATCGATCGTCCTGCCGCGGTAGATCCGGTGAATGAGACCTTGTCCACGCCCGGATGGCTCACGAGGTAGGCGCCGAGTGCGCGGCTGCCGGGCACCACATTGAGCACGCCGGGCGGCATACCGGCCGCATGCGCGGCCTCTGCCATGAGGAATGCGTCGAGGACGGTTTCGGGGGCCGGTTTGAGCACGACGGTGCAACCGGCCGCCAGCGCCGGAGCGATCTTGAGGAAGGTGATTGCTTGCGGCACGTTCCACGGCACGATCGCGCCGACCACGCCGATCGGCGAACGAGTCACCATCGTGGAGCCGCCCAGCATCCCGGGACGGATGTCGTCGGCCTGCTCGGCGACCATCGTGCCGTAGTACTGCAGAAGCATTGCGGGAAAACCGCTTTCGAACTGCCGCGCGAGGCTGATCGGCATCCCGTTCTGACTGCTGACCCGGATCGCGGTCTCCTCGCCACGCTCCTGTAGTTGTTCGGCGAATCGTTCGAGCACTTCCGCGCGGCGTTTGCCGTCCCAGTGCGCCCATCCGACCGGATCGTCGAAAGCTGTTCTGGCTGCGGCGACCGCGGCGTCGACATCGGCTTCGCTGCCCTCGGGCGCGGAGCCGATGCGTTCTTCGGTGCTCGGCGAGATCACCGGGATGATCGAGGTGGTGGCCGGTGCGGCCCAGCGTCCGCCGAGATAGAGATCGGTGTAATCGATGGTCATGATCGTGCTTTCTGCATGGGGTGGTTCAGTCGTGGACGAGGACCGGTTTGAGGACCTCGCCTCGGTGCTGTGCCGCGATGGCGTCGTTGATCTTGGTGAAGGGGAAGGTCGTCACCAGCTTGTCGATGGGGAACCGTCCGGCCCGGAACAACTCGATCAGTTCGGGGATGAACTCGTCGGGGACGCTGTCGCCCTCGATGATGCCGACGACGGTGATGCCCAGAACCAGTGCTTCGATGACCGTAAGCGGTAGTGCCGCTTCGGGATTCGCGGGTACGCCGATGAGGCCCAGTTTGGCGTGGAAGGTCATCGACCGCACGAGGCCCTCGATGACCGCCGGGATGCCCGAGGTATCGATGGCGTAGTCGACGCCCTCGGCGACGATCGCGCGGACCTGCTCGGCGACCGGTCCGGCGGCCGGGTCGACGGCATGCGTGGCGCCGAGTTCCAGTGCCAGGGCCCGTCGCGACGCGTGCGGTTCGACCACGATGATGTTCGCGCATTCGCGAACCGCGGCCGCCATGACCGCCGCCAAGCCGACCGAGCCCGCACCGGCGACCAGCAGCGACGAGCCCGCGCGGCAGGCGAGCGAGCGCATGACCGCGCCGGCGCCGGTCTGGATTCCGCAGCCGATCGGCGCGACGATCTCGGCCGGAAGGTCGGTGGGCACCTTCACGACATTGCGTTCCAGCGCCAGGCTGTAGGTGGCGAAGGAGGACTGCCCGAAGAACAGTCCGGTGATCGACTCGCCGTTCGCGGACAGGGGACCGGTGCCGTCGGTGCGCTCGCCGTCGTAGTTGAGATGCATGAAGTTGTGGCAGTAGGAAGGGAATTCGCCACGGCAGGCCGGACAGGTCCCGCAGCTGGCGAACGTGATGCCGACTCGGTCGCCCGGCGCGACCTTGGTGACGCCCTCGCCCACTGCTTCGACCACACCGCAGCCTTCGTGGCCGAATACCGCGGGGAGGCTGACAGGGAGTGCGCCGTCACGCGCGGCCAGGTCCGTGTGGCAGATTCCGACGGCTTCCACCCGCACCAGGACCTCACCGGTCTTCGGGCCGTCGATGGTGATGGTCTCGAGCGAGAATTCGCTCTGTGGGGCGCGGGCGACCGCGGCGAGTGCTTGCATGATCAGATCCTTCGTGGTGTTCGCGTGCTGGCGCCCGCGGCAATCGGTGTGTGATCGGGGGTTTGCGCGACCTCGCGCAGCGGGGTGCCGATGTCGGCCAGCGCGGTCCGGTTCAAGGGCGTCCGGTTTCCGATGAATTTCTTGCCCGCCATGAAATCGGCTGCGGCGTTTATAGTTTCGACGGTGCGGGGGATGCCGTCGGCGTCCAGGTGGAACACCGAGCACGAGCCGGTGCCGGGATCGCCGCGCAGTACCGCCTCGGTTCCGGGGGCGAGAACGCCCGCCATCTTCATCTTCAGGTCGAACTGGTCCGACCAGAACCACGGCACCTCGTGCGGGGGAATCGCCGTGCCGGTGATGACGGCGGCCGCCTGTTTGGCCTGCTCTGTGGCGCTCGGAATGCTTTCCAATCGCACGAGCGTGCCCAGTCCGTCATGCATCCGGTGGGTGACGTCGCCGATGGCCAGGATGCGCGGGTCACTGGTCCGGGCGGCGTTGTCGACGACGATCCCGGCCATGCACTCCAAGCCCGCGGACCGGGCGAGCCCGTCCTCGGGTATCGCACCGATTCCGACAATTACTGTGTCGCAGTCAATTTCGCGACCGTCGCCGAGCCGGATGCCGCACACTCGGCCGTCGCGGCCGAGGAGCTCCTCGACGGCGGCCCCGATGAGGATCCGGGTGCCGCGGGCGCGATGGCTGTCGGTGAGAATGCGTGACAGTTCCGGGCTGGCCACTCGGGCCAGGACCCGCTCCTCGCGTTCGATCACGGTGACATCGCAGCCGCGAGCTCGCGCGGCGGCCGCGACCTCCAGCCCGACATAGCCCGCACCGACGATAGCCAGGCGCGATCCGGCCAGAACAGCGGTCCGCAGCTCTTCGGCATCGCCGAGCGTGCGCAGGGCCAGTACCCCGGACAGATCGGCTCCCGGGATCGGCAGCGCGCGAGGACTGGCGCCGGTCGCCAGGACGAGCGTGTCGTAGGTGAGAGTGACCCCGGATCGAGTCGTCGCCGTGCGGGCAGCGCGATCGACGCGAACAACGGGATCGTCCAGGCGAAGCTCGATATCGTTGTCGGCGTAGAAGGATTCGGGTCGCAGCCACTGGACGTAGTCGTCGCCGTCGTACTTCTTCGACAGTGGTGGCCGTTGGTAGGGCGGCACGGATTCGGCCCCGGCCAGGACGACCCGGCCGGTGAACTTCTCCTGCCGGAGCAGGCCGGCGAGTGTCGCACCGGCCTGTCCCGCACCGACGATCACCACGGTGGGTGTCGGATCAATCGTGTTCACGACTGTTACCGGTCGAACTCGATCACGACCGGCATGTTCTTCAGGCCGCCGACGAAGTTGGTCTGAATGAATTTGGTGTCGCCGGTCGGTGTGATCGACTTCACGTGCGGCAGCAGCTCTTCGAGCATGATGCGCAGCTCGAGCTTGGCCAGATGCTGCCCGATGCACATGTGCGGGCCGTAACCGAACGCGATGTGCTTGTTGGGGCGACGGGTGAGGTCGAAACGGTCCGGATTCGGATTGGCATCGGCGTCACGGTTGCCGGACTGGTAGAGCAGCATGAAGCGGTCGCCGGCGTGGATCTCGCGCCCGCGCAGGGTGTAGTCCTGCGTCGCCATCCGCATGAAATGCTTCACCGGGGACGCCCAGCGCAGCGACTCGTTGACTAGGTGGGGGACCAGCGACAGATCGTTGCGGACGAGTTCGAGCTGCTCCGGGTTGCGGGCCAGTTCGAGTATGCCGCCGGCCAGGGTGCTCGAGGTCGTGTCGTGACCGGCGGTCGCGATGGCGATGAAGTAGCCGTAGGCGACCTCGTTCTTGTAGTACTCGCCGTTCGCGTCGCGGCCCGATGCGATGACCGTGGCCAGATCATCACGCGGGTTCGCGCGCCGATCCTGAAGCAGGGTCTCGAAATACGCGAAGAAGTCCTGGATCGTGGCCACCCATTGCCGAGCCGCCGCGTCCGGGGTGAGCGGTTCGACGTCATCGCGCGCGGCATCGGGGTCCGCGGTGCCGAAGAACTCCTGGGTCAGCGACATCATCCGGGGCTCATCGGTTTCCGGAACACCGAACAGGCTCATGATGACGTGCAGCGGATACTGCAGCGCGAAATCCTTGACGAAGTCGATCCGTCCGTCGGTCTCGAGCAGTCGCGCGACCGACGCCTTGGCCAGGCCGCGGATGACCGTCTCCCACTGCGCCAGGTTCTGCGGCCGAAACCAGTCCAGCGCGATGTCCTTGATCTCGGTGTGCTCCGGCGGATCGAGGTAGGTGAGGGTTTCCAGGATCCGCAGGCTGCCGTTGTTGATGCTCTTGGTGAACTCGTCTCCGGCCTGATTGGCCAGGATCGGGTTGACCGAACCCTTGTCCTCGCCGCCGGCGCTGGTGAAGATCTCGGGCTGCCGCTCGATCTCCATGATGTCGGCGTGCTTGCTGACCAGCCACAGCGGGTCGTAACCCTCGACGACCGCGCGGCCCAGCGGATTGTTCTCGCGCAACCAGTCGTAGGCCGCGAACAGCGCGTCGTTGTCACGGTGGCCCTCGGGAAGGACGATCTGCCGGGCGACGGTGTCCGGGATCAACTCGGTGGCCTGCTCCGTGGTGCTCATAAATCTCTCCTCGCTCGATCGGGAAGTGTTCCCAGCGTGTCAGCGAGGCAGGTGAGTCACATCACACCGATGTCGGAACACTGTCGGCCGAAAGGGGGTAATTGCGGTCGGTTCTCACCCCGATGGCGGGCAGTATTCGACCGTCGTGGGGATGTGGGGATTCCGGATCGCTTCGCAGACTGAAATCGCTTCACTCAGCGTTCATCTCGTCAGGAGGACACCATGCCCACCGTTGTCTATCAATTGCCCGATGGCTCGGCCAGCTCGGTCGACGTGCCCGCGGGGCAGACAGTGATGGACGGATCCGTGCGCAACAATCTGCCGGGCATCGTCGCCGAATGCGGCGGCAGCTGTTCGTGCGCCACCTGCCACGTGTACGTCGAAGGGGCTTCGGCCGCGGCGTTCGGTGAACCGTCGATGGAGGAACAGGATCTGCTCGAGTACCTCGAGGGGGCGCGCCCCTGCTCCCGGCTGGCCTGTCAGCTGGTACTGAACCCGGATATAGATACCGTCACCGTGACGGTGGCGCAATCGGACGGTGTGTGAGACCGGCGGTGGAGTGGCGGGCGATCAACTCACTGCGGTTGGTCGCCCCCAGCTTTCGCAGGATGCGTTTGACATGGGACTTCACCGTGTCGACGGTGATCACCAGTTCGGTGGCGATGGCGGTATTGGACGAGCCGGTGAGTATCAGGCGCAAGACCTCGCTCTCCCGCTCGGTCAGCCGCTCCGCCCACGGCGGTGTGGCCGGGCCCGGTTCGGCGGCGGCCGGTGCCTCGTTGTGGTTCTCGCGCGCGATGCCGCTCGAGCGCAGGAGATCGAGCTGTCGCGCTCGTCGCGCGGTCAGGCCCAGTCGCTGTAGGCAGCCACCGAGCATCTCGATCAGTAGGGTTGCCGAATCATGCTGCGCGGCAGCGGGTTTCCCGGAAATGTGAATCAGGACCACAGGAATGCCGTCGACAGCGGCGGCCATGATTGTGCAGCCGTCGGGAAACAGGTGGCGTAATTCGTCGACCGGCTGACCGATGGTCGGCGCGCTTGCGGGAACCACCACGCGCGACTCCGCCGATCCCGGCCTCAGTGCGTAGGCTGACGGGATTTCGTTCCCGGCATCGGCGCTGTAGGCCGCGACCGGTGCCGCGGTGTCCGAGTCGATACCGGATGCGATGACGCGATCGGCGGAGCAGATATCGGCCAGCGCGCGACATGCGCGCTGCAGAAGGTCGATGCTGGAGGTGGACGCGGTCAGGTCCGCCACTGCTCGCTCGAGTCGTTGAGCATTGCGGCGCAATTCGTCGATCTCGTTGTCTCGCAGCGACTTTTCTCGGTCGAGTTGATCGGCGAGCCGACGGCCGAGTTCGATCAGATCCGGTCCGGAGGCGTTGCGCATGGCGGCGACCAGATCGGCGGCACTCGCCGCCTGGTTGTCGGCGCTCACGCGGCTGGTTTCGGCAACGACCGGCGGCCTGCGTACAGCGCGGCAGCTTCGGCCCGGGTGCTCACTCCGATCTTCTTGAATATGCGCTGTACGTGCGATTTCACCGTGCCGTCGGAAATGCAGAGTTGGCGTGATATCGCCGCGTTGGTGGCGCCGGCGGCGATGAGTGTCAGTACATCGCGCTCGCGTGCGGTGAGCGCTGCCGGGTAATCCGCGGTGGGCGTGGAATATTCGTATTCCTTGCGCTGCTCGCCCGGGCGCTGTTCGATGTCGTCGAGGGTCACTCCGCTGTGTTCGAGCGCGTGCAGCGCGCGGTTGAGCCGTTCCAACTCCGCGGTGGTGCGCCGGTTCTGCTCGGCGATCGCGGCACGCAACCGCGCCGATTCGGTGGCCAGCGCACATGCCTGCGCGAGGGTGGTGATCAGGTGGAAGTCCGCCTCGTTCAGATCGTTGTCGTGGCGGTCGACATGGATGATCGCGATCGCGCGATCAGCGACGACGACGGGTACCGCGAGATACCCGGCGGGTCGGCTCAGGTCGAGCAGCGGGCGATAGGTGTGCCGATTGACTTCGGACGGCCCGACCGCATAGGGGCGTCGGCGTCGGACCAGTTCCGCTTCGCGCGGGGCGTCGTGCAACGGGATCGAACTGCCGTCGACGGCGGCGACCAGTGGATCGAAGGCGCCGCGCAGTTCGGGGTTGACCGAGATCGAGACCGGTGACCAGGACGACCCGGAGACCGCCGAGTACATGGCCTTGCCATAGCCCAGCGCGGTGCACAGCTCGCTGGTCAGGACCGTCGACAGGCAGGTGGTTCCAGCGCTGTCGATCGCCCGGGCCACCCTGGTCAGACCGCTGAACTGTCTGCTGTGTACTCGCACCCGTCGCGCGATGTCGGCGCGGATGGCGGTGTCGACAGTGGTCAGAATCGTCGCCACTTCGATGGTGACCTCGGGCGAGGGAAGTCCGGTGCGTAGTGCGTGACTTGCGTAATCGCGCACCAGCGACAGGCTCGGGTTGAACTCCTGCAGCCGCAACAGCTCCGGATCCGGGCCGATCAACTCCACCAACTGTGCGAAGGCTTGTTCGGCGACATTGCTGTCGCTGCTGCGCCCGGTATGCGTCGTCGCTGACTGCACAACCACTTTCCACTCCTCGCACAATCGGTCACCGACGTGCGGCGGTGGTTCGTCGACGACGACGTCATGTGACCCAGCGCACATCATAACATGTATATGGTATGTCCAAAAATGGAGGCAGTCCGTTTCTCGGCTGAGGTGGCTGACGGCGTCGGCTCGGACTCAGGTCACCCGAGTCCGGCGATGCGATGCCAATGTGCGTGCGCGGCCGGTGTCCATTCGGCACGAAGGTCGCGCAGCCGTTTGGCTGCTTGCTGTCCACGCCAGTGGGGGAGCAGGATCTCCGGCAGCCGGGGGTCCATATAGGTCATCCGCCGCAGCGAGTCGGCCAGTTCGACATGGGCGAAGAGCAGTTCGTCATCGGTGGCGAAACGACGGGAATCGAAACGTTCGAGTAGGTCGTCGTAGGCGACTTCGGCCGCGGCGAGATCCCAGGATCGCCGCACCAGATCTTCCTCGGAAATGCCTGCGGCGGAGGGGGTTCCGATGAAGGACACGGAGTTCCCGGTCAGGCCCAGGGAATCGATCGCCTTCGCTGCCTCCGCCGCGCGCATGATATGCGGAGTCACCCACATCCCCGGAGTCGGATTGCCGAATCCGGCCCAGCGCAAGGCCGCGTACAGCTTCTTGCGGGTCGACCGCTGGGATTCGGGGATGGCGACGTTGAGCACCAGCCATTGCCCATCCCACTGTGCGGCATCGATATCGGTGGAGAACACCCGCATATCGCCCTCGGTGAAGAGGCGATGCGCTTCGTCTGTGAGGCTCCACAGGGTCTCGCGTCCGTCGCGTTGCGAGGTGATCAGGCCCGCGGATCCGGTGCGCGCGACGGCTTGTCGGCTCGCGTGCGCTCCGTAGCCCAATCCGTCGAGCAGATAGAGCAGCGCCGCGGTCCGAACCGGTTGCCGATAGGGTTCGACCAGTTCGCCGAGCGCGGTGATGAGCACGGACCGGGCACTTCGCGTCGACGTGTCCTTCGCGGACGGCGACGTCGGATCGGTGTCGGGCATACCTCCATCGTCGCTCAATCGCCCGGTGCATGGTCAGCGTGCCCCGGGTGTTCCGTTTCGGCCGGGGTGAGTTCGTGGCCGGACTCAGGACGTGATGCCCCACTCTCGCAACACGGTCCGGCAGTCGGAGCCGGGAATTCGTGGCGCGGTGTATCTCGTGGCCGGGTTTCCCGCGAAGCGCGGGGCAACTGCGGGTTGTCGCTGGCCGAAGGCCTCGATGACGGTGTCGCGGGCGCGTATATGGGGATGATGTGGTACCTCGTCGAGCGACAGGACCGGTGTCACGCACGCGTCGAGCGGTTCGAAAACGCGTACCCAGGCCGCGCGGGACCGAGTGCGGAAGATTCCCGCGAAACGGTCGTGAACCTCGGGCCAGGTATCTCTGTCGTACTGGTCGGGAAGTTCGGCGGCGGACAGGCCGAGCCCTTCGAGTAGCCGGCTGTAGAAAGCCGGTTCGATGGCGCCGACTGCGATATAGGTACCGTCCGCGCACTCGTATGTGTCGTAGAACGGAGCCCCGCCGTCGATCACGTTGGTTCCGCGCGCGAACCACGCTCGGTTCTCGGTCAACGTCCAGAACATGGACAAGAGCGCGCTGACGCCGTCGACCATCGCGACATCGATCACCTGTCCGCCGCCGCTACGGGTTCGTGCGTGCAGGGCGGCGAGAATTCCCAGCACCGCCAGCATCGAACCGCCGCCGAGATCGGCAACCAGGTTGAGCGGTGCGTGCGGCCGCTCCCCGTTGCGGCCGATGGCATTCAGGGCGCCGCTCAGGGCCAGGTAATTGATGTCGTGTCCGGCATAGGAGGCCAGTGGGCCGGACTGTCCCCATCCCGTAATCCGTGCGTAGATCAGCCGTGGGTTGCGCGGGGTGCACACCTCTGGGCCGACTCCGAGTCGTTCTGCGACGCCGGGCCGGTAGCTCTCGATCAAGACGTCGGCGCGATCGATGAGGTTCAACACCTGGGTCAGGTCGTCCGGGGTCTTGAGGTCGGCACTGATCGAGCGTCGGTTCCGTAGCGTCGCGTCCCTGTCCGGCGGCACCAATTCTGTTACGCCGCCGGGGCGTTCGACGCGAACGACGTCGGCCCCCAGATCTGCGAGCAGCATCGCGGCATGCGGCGAGGGCCCTATCCCGGCCAGCTCGACCACGCGAAGTCCCTCCAGTACCGGCTCCATCCGAGATCCTCCGAACGGTTTCTATATTTGACACTTTCGGATACTATCTGCCAAATAATGTATCACCACTGAATCGGCTGCCGCAGGCTTTCGAGCGCCTGCTGTGTGGTCGTCCGAGAGGCCGAGGGGCTTGATATGAGCGAACTGGACCCGGCAGTCATGTCGGCGCTGCGAGCGGTCGCCGACGATCCGGTGACGTACGTCGCGGAGTGGAAGGCGAAGTCCGGGGGGCGCGCGATCGCGTCGTTCCCGATGAACTTCCCTGCCGAGATCGTGCATGCCGTCGGTGCGCTGCCGGTCGTCGTCCAGGACGATCCGACTCCGGTGACCGAGGGCCGCAGTCTGCTCGCCGAGTTCTATTGCGGCTACACCAGAAGCGTGGCCGACCAGGCCGCACTCGGCAAGCTCGACGTGTTCGATGCCTTCGTCGCCGCCGACCACTGTGTTCAGCTGCTCGGCGCGGTCGATGTGATCCGCTGGGCGCGCCCGGACAAGCCGGTGCACTTCGCCCAGTTCACCAGCGCGATGGACGATTCCTGGACCAAGCCGCGGGTGGCGAGCCGGATCGAGGAATGCGTACGCGATGTCGAAACGGCTCTCGGAGTGACGGTGACCGCCGAGGCGCTGGCGGCTAGTATCCGCTCGTTCAACGAGAATCGCCGCCGACTGCGCGAACTCTACGATCGTCGGCGCTCGGGTCGCGTCCGGATCACCCCGAGCGATATGCAGACGCTGGTCAAGTCGAGCATGATCATGGATGTCCGGGAGCACACCGCGCTGCTCGATCGGTTGCTGGCGCAGCTCGACCCGACCGCCGAACCCCGCGGCGATCTGGTGCGCCTGCACCTGTCCGGTCATTTCTGTCACGGCCCGCGGCCCGAACTCCTGGATCTGCTCGAGGAATCGGGCGCGATCGTCGTCGACGACGATCTCTACACCGGCTACCGCTACATCTCCACCGACGTCCCCGAGTCCGGTGATCCGCTGGCGGCGCTCTCGGACTGGTACCTGGAGCGCAACAACAACGCACCCTGCCCGACCCGGGTCACCACGCAGATCGATTGGGACACATACCTGATCGACTCGATCGAGAAGAGTCGTTCGGACGGCGTCGTCGTACTGATGGCGAAGTTCTGTGAACCGCACATGCTCTACTACCCGGAACTGCGCAAGGCGCTCGATGCCCGGGGCATTCCGCTGCTGCTTCTGGAGACCGAGCACGAAGGCCTCCCGGCGGAGACGGTGCGCACCCGCATGGAGACATTCGTCGAACGAATCCGCCGCAGCCCGGCGGCCGTCTCACTCTGAATCCTCGAACCGTACAAGGGAGTTCACCATGACTGTCCAGCAAGCGAGCGCCGAGAAGGCCAACCGATTGACCAGCACCCGTATCGGTGGGCGGATGGTCGCCGACTACTGGGAGAACATCTTCACCGCCAAGGAACGTGGCAAACACGTCGTCTGGTACAACGGCGCGGCATTGAACCCGCTGTTCCAGGCTGCCGGGCTGGAGTGGTGCCACGGGGAGGCGTTCGCCGCTCGTCTGGCCGCTCAGCACCTGGAGGGACCCGCGCAGACCGCCGGCGCGGAATACGGCTACATCGGTGAGCTCTGCTCCTATGCGCGAACACATCTCGGCTGTGCGGTGCTGACCCACCAGACCGTCAGTGAACGGTCCAGCGGAGTCGTCGGGATGATGGACCAGCAGGAGCTCGCCGCGAAGCTGCCGGCCCCGGATTTCTTCGTCAACGGCTACGCCGGATGCAGCACGGGCCAGCAGTGGGATGCGATGACCTACCGCGTTTTCGACCGCAAGCTGCCCCTGTTCAACGTCTCGATGCCGATGCTGTGGGGCAACAAGCCCGACGCCGGTTATATGCGCGGCGAGGAGTGGGCCGAGGTCAGCCGGTACGTGGAAGGACAGTTGCGTGAACTGATCGGCTTCCTGGAGCAGCAGACCGGGCGGCCGTTCGACTGGGACGCGCTGAGCGAGAGCATGTCCTACATCAAGCGCGCCTCGCAGTTGCGGCTCGAGGGTATGGAGCTGTGCAGGCAGGCGCCCACCCCGGCGACCTACTGGGACTGGGTGGCGAGTATCGCCCCAATCAACTTTCTGCCGGGAAACCAGGACCTGGTCGACTATTTCGCCGGGGTGAAGGCCGAGATCGAACAGCGAGTCGCCGACGGCGTGAGTGCGGTGAGCAACGAGCGCTACCGGGTGTACTTCGACGGCATCATGAACTGGAACAAGCTCGGCTTCCTCACTCGGAAATTCGCCGAGTACGACGTGGCGGTCGTCGCGGGGCGGTACACCCACGAATCCTTCTGGCAGGAGCCACAACTCATCGATACCGACAACCCCCTGCTCGGTATGGCGCAGCACTATCTGCTGTGCCCGCTCAACCACGGGCTGAAGACTCTGCAGGAGTTGCTGCTGCGCCGCCTGGACGAATACGCCATCGATGGCATCGCGTTCCACTCGACCCGAACCTGCCGAGCCATGACGAACCCACAGGTGATGCTGGCCCGGACCGCCGAGAGTGAGCGGGGCGTCAAATCCTTCTTCTTCGAAGGTGACGTGGCCGACGCGTCGTTCTACAACGACGAGCTCTTCGACAGCCGGCTTGAGGCGATGCTGGAAGCCATCGATGTGCAGCGGATGAAGGCCAGGGTGTAGGTCGTGACCCTCGCGGAGGAGGCGCTGTCATGAATGCCGGCAAGTGGTTCGTCATGGGGGTCGATCTCGGCTCAACCACGGCGAAGGCAGCCGTCGTCGACCAGGACGGGGTGCTGTGCGGAGCGGACGTCGTGCAGATGGGTGCGGTGAGCCCGGCCGCGGTCGCCCGCGCGATCGACGGCGCCCTGAACGCCGCGGGGGTGAGCAGGGATCGGATTCGGCGAACCATCAGCACGGGCTACGGTCGCAAATTGGTTCCCGGCGCCGATCGAAGCTTCACCGAGATCACCTGTCACGCGCGCGGGGCTGCCGCGCTGCGGCCGGGCGTGCGGCTGGTGATCGATATCGGCGGCCAGGACAGCAAGGCCATCCTCGTCGACGACGCCGGACTGGTGGATCGGTTCGCGATGAACGACCGCTGCGCCAGCGGGACGGGCAGGTTCTTCGACGTGCTCGCGCGGGCGCTGGAAGTCGAGATCGACGCGGTGGGGGAGTTGGCGCTCTCGGGCTCCGGCGACCTCGAAGTCAGCAGTATGTGCGCGACATTCGCCGAGACCGAAGTCATTTCCCTACTGGCACAGGGGCTTTCGAAATCCGACGTGGCCGCGTCGGTGCACCGCGCGGTCGCCGCGCGCACACTGGGCCTGGTCGCGCAGGTGGGCAAGGCGTCTCCCGTCGTGATGACGGGCGGAGTCGCCAAGAATCCGGCCGCCCGGCACTTCGTCTCGCGGGCGCTCGACCGGCCGATCGAACTCCTCGAGCAGCCACAGATCGCCGGCGCTTACGGCGCGGGGCTGCTCGCCCGCGATGAATACCTCGGGCAGGCCGCAGCGCTTGTCGATCGGGACGCCGCCGCAGACGAACAGGCAGCCGAATCGGCATCGCCCGGAAACCGGCACTGCCTCGACTGCAACGGTGTACTCGATCACACGGCTGCCCGGACCACGACGGCCGTTCCGATCGAATTACTAAGGAATAAGCGATGATTGATGAGACAGCGGAGATCCGAGTCCCCATCCTGGCCGAATCGACGGTGTACGTCGTCGGAGGGACCAGCGGCGTCGGGCTGGAGGTCGCCAATCGATTCGTCGCGGCCGGAACCCAGCGAATCGGCCTGGTGGGTCGTGATGCCGAACGCGGTCACAAGGCCGCGGAACAGATCCGATCGCGCGCGCCGGGAGTGTGGTCCCTGTTCGTCGCGGGGGATGTCAACGATCCCGGTGAAGCGCGACGAGTAGCCGAGGAGCTGCGATCCGGGCTCGGCCCGGCCGACATCCTGGTCAACAGCACCACGAGTCCGTTCACTCCGCGCCTGTTCCACGACATCCTCCCGGAGGACGTCCCGGCGATCGTGACGCAGCAGGCGTTCGGGCCGATGAACATGTGCCACGCCGTCCTGCCGGATATGCGTTCGCAGCGTGGCGGCGCGATAGTCAATGTCGCGTCCGATGCGGCCAAATGGCCGACTCCCGGCGAGACCGTCCTGGGCGCGGCGATGGCGGCCATCGTGATGTTCACCCAGACCTTGGCGATGGAGGCCAAACGTCACGGCATCCGGGTCAATGCCGTGACGCCGTCACTGATCCGCGACACCGGCGCACACGATCGGGTGATGGCCGATCCGTTCAGCGCCAAGTTGTTCGAAAAGGCCACTCGCGCAGCATCACTCGGCGTAGCCGAACCCTCCGATCTGGCAGAGCTCATCGTATTCCTGTGCAGTCCGCAGGCCCGTCGGATCACCGGACAGGCGGTGAGCCCCAACGGCGGCATCTCGGCCGGGTAGCGGACCGTTCCGATGACGTCCGAGCGGGCTCGGCGTTCGCACAGCAACCGAATATATTTGACAGTTTCGTAGACGCACGGCCTAAATATGTACTACATTGGCTGTGATCGGTGCCACAGCTGCTCGCGTCGGAGCCTGATCGGCGACATACGAATCCACAGCGTTGTTCACCCCCGCAGACTTTTAAGGCGGATCCCACGATGACCCTCACGCAATCTCTTTGGCCGGCCTCGCAGAGCTCAGGGGTTCGCGATATCACCCTGGGCGAACTGCTCAGACAAGCCGCCGCCGCGGTGCCGGACGGTGTGGCGTTGGTGGACGGCGATCCCGATCCGGCGAAGCGGCGCGAATGGACCTACCGCGAACTTCTCGACGATGTCGAAGTGGTCGCCCGTGCGCTCCTGGCGCACTTCGCGCCTGGTGATCGCATCGCGGTGTGGTCGCCCAACAGTGCGGACTGGGTGATTCTGCAGCAAGCGATCGCGATGGCCGGAATGGTGGTGGTCGGCATCAATCCGGCCTATCGAGCCGACGAACTCGAGTACATCCTGCGTCAGTCCCATGCGGCCGGTGTGTTCTTTCGAGAGAGCTATCGCGGAACGAATCTCGAGGACATTCTCGGCGAGATCATCGGCGATCTCCCCGAGCTTCGCATGGCGATCCCGACTCGCGACTGGCAGAAGTTCCGTACCACCGGGGATCCCGCGACGCCCCTCCCGGTGGTGTCGCCGACCGACCCGGTGCAGATTCAGTACACCTCCGGCACCACCGGGTTCCCCAAGGGAGCGGTACTGCACCACAAGGGGATCGTCAACGAGGCGACGTTCGTCTTCGAGCGGGCCGGGCGGGCCGAGTCCGTGGTGTGTGTCAACGCCATGCCGATGTATCACATCGGCGGCGGTGGGGTTACCGAACTCGGCACGTTCGCCGCGCACGGCACCTTCGTGGTGCTGCCCGGGTTCGAACCCGGGCACATGCTGGAGATGCTCGAAACCTACCGTGGCACACACTCGTTGATGGTGCCGACCATGCTGATCGCGTTGCTCGAGCACCCGGACTTCGAGACGCGAGATCTGTCGAGTGTGCACACCATCATGTCGGGCGCCGCGGCGGTGCCCCAGGCGTTGGTCGAGTGTGTCATCGCGCGGCTCGGTTGCCGATTCACGATTCTGTTCGGGCAGAGCGAGATGCACGGCGTGATCAGTCAGACTCGCATCACCGATGATCCGGTGGATCAGGCCAGCACCGTCGGGCAGCCGCTTCCCGAACTCGAGATCAAGATCGTCGATCTGGTGGACGGCGACATCGTCCCGATCGGCGAACAGGGCGAGATCTGTTGTCGCGGTTACCAGAACATGCTCGGCTATTCCGATATGCCCGCCGAGACCGCGGCGACGGTCGATGCCGAGGGCTGGTTGCACATGGGCGATCTCGCCACCATGGACGAACGTGGGTTTCTGCGAATCACGGGTCGTCTCAAGGACATGATCATCCGGGGCGGGCTCAACATCTATCCGCGAGAGATCGAAGAGCTGCTGTTCCGGCACCCCGAGATAGTGGAGGTGGTCGTGATCGGCGTACCGGACGAGAAATGGGGCGAACAGATCGGGGCCGTGGTACGGGCCGAGGATCCGGCCAACCCGCCCGATGTCGCCGCGCTGAAGGCGTGGTGCCGGGAGCGAATCGCGGCTCACAAGACGCCGTCGCTCTGGTATTTCACGACGGAACTTCCGATGACCCCGTCGGGCAAGATCCAGAAGTTCCGGGTCCGGGACGAGATCACCTCGGGTGCGCTGACGGCTGTGGCCCTTCCGGAGGAGAGTGTGCGATCCGCCGGTGCGGCGATCGTCGATTCGCCGCTGTCGAATGCGAGCCCTATCCGTTGACCGAATTCGTTGCAGCACAGTCGGATCGATACGCCGGGGCGGAACGCGAAGCTGGTCGCTCTGCCGGACGCGTTGGTCACTCGCCTTCGGTGCCGACGAATTGACCGGTGGAGGTGGCTTGTGGCGGTTCGGACGCCCGAGTTGACGGATACGGTGCGTGATCCTGCAAGAATGCCAAGCGTGTTCGAGCTGAATCTGCCGGCGCCGAGCGCCAGGTCCCTGCTTCTCACGGTGATCGGGGAAATGATGTACGCGCCTCCCGAGGCGGCGTGGACCACCGCCCTGCTGCATGTGCTCGGCGGTCTGGGTGTCGAAGAACATGCCGCGCGGCAGGTGCTGGCGCGGGCGGCCGATGCGGGCTGGGTCGTGCGGGAGCGGGACGGCCGGGCGGTGAAGTGGCGTCTGGCCGAGAAGGGGCGCGCCCTGGTGACCGACGGTATCCATCGTTCCGATGCCTACCTGGCCGGTCCGCCGGATTGGGATGGTCGATGGTTGCTGTTGTTCGTCACCGTGCCCGGCGAGCAGCGCACGACGCGTAAGCGGCTCTACGGCGGGTTGTCCTGGTTGGGGCTGGGCAATCCGGTGCCCGGGGTGTGGCTGACTCCGCACACCGAACGCGGTGCGGAGCTCAGCGAACTGGTCGAGAGCCTGGGCTTGCGTTCCTCGGCATTGTCCGTTGTCGGCACGGTGCACGACGCCGGTCTCGGTGGCGACGAGATCGCCGGGAAGGCATGGGATCTGACCGATCTCGAAGCGCACTACAAGACCCTGTTGGATCAGCTCGACAGTTTGCCGGAGCCACGAGGCGGCGACGAGACGCTGTTCGCGTATCTCGAGTTGCTCAATGTGCAGCAGCGATTCATGCGGCGCGATCCGTACCTGCCTGAGGAATTGATGCCGAAGTGGATCGGTCGCGACGGTGCGGCGCGGATCCGCGCATGCCGCGAGCGCTGGGGAGGGCCAGCGCACGCTCGCTGGAGGGAACTGGTGCGAGACTGCGCGCCGCGCTGAGGAGTAGACGGAAACCCGGGTGATCTGATCTGACACCCGCCGGGCTGTATGCCATATGTGCTGTTTAGGGTCGCGCACGGTCTTAGGTTATACAAAAATGATCACCGTAGGTTGATTTCTGTACAAACTAGGGCCATCATGATCCGTACAGGGCAGATCACATGCCACACCGGCTACGCAGGGACAGCCCCCTGCCCGCCGGGTGTCCGGCCGCCCATACAGCCCGTTGAACTCGAGGTGCCAGCCGATGTACGAAGCGAAATCAGCGATCTCGACCCTGGTCGAGGTCGCTGCCGATCCGGACGCTTACGTCGCCGCGTGGAAGGCGCGAACCGGGCGACCGGTTGTCGGTGCGTTCCCGATGAACTTTCCCGCCGAGATCGCACACGCCGCCGGCGCGCTGCCGGTGATCATTCAGGAGAGCCGGGAGACGATCACCGTCGGTCGCAACCTGCTGACCGAGTTCTACTGCGGGTACACCCGCAGTGTCGCCGATCAGGCCGCCAAGGGGCGCTTGCAGATCTACGACGGTTTCTTCCTCGCCGATCACTGCATCCAATTGCTCGGTGCGGTCGATGTGACTCGGGAGTCCGAGCCGGACAAGCCGATGTACTTCGGGCAGTTCATGTCTTCCATGGGCGAGCCGTGGACCCCGGAGCAGGTGCACGCGAAGATGGCCGAATTCCGTAGCAAGATGGAGACATTCGCGGGCAGGCAGATCACCGACGAGGATCTTCGGGCGAGTATCCGGCTCTTCGATACCGGTCGCCAGCTGCTGCGCAGGTTGTACGACGCACGTCGCGACGGCGACGCCAACTTCACCGCTTCACAACTGCAAGCGTTCATCAAATCGAGCATGATCATGGACCGGGCCGAGCACAACGAGCTGCTGAACAGGATCGTGCGCGAGCACGTCGTGCCGGTCGAGCGGGACGAGCGTGTCCGGCTGCACCTGTCCGGTCATTTCTGTCATGCGCCGCGCACCGAGCTGCTCGATCTGATCGAGGAATGCGGCGCGCTCGTCGTCGACGACGACCTGTTCCACGGGATGCGTTACATATCCACCGACGTTGGCGCACAAGGTGATCCGATCGAGGCGCTGTCGCAGTGGTATCTGCGGCGCAACGTCTCGGTGCCGTGCCCGACCAGGGTGCAGCACGATGTCGACTGGGACGGGTATCTGCTCGACACGATCGACCGCAGCGGCGCCGAAGGGGTGATCGTCCTCATGGCGAAGTTCTGCGAACCGCACATGCTGTTCTATCCGGAGCTGCGCAAGGCGCTCGATGGTCGCGGCATCCCGCATCTGCTGATCGAGACCGAACACGAGGGTCTTCCGGTCGAATCCATCCGCACCCGACTCGAGGCGTTGCTCGAACGTATCCGGCGGCATCGCCTCGTCCCGGTTCAGGTATGACGCGGCCGAACAGGCCCGTCGATTCGTTGTCCACAGGAGGTAACCAATGACCACGATCACCGAGAACCCGATCGAGAAGAGCAAGGCCAACCGGCTCACCGTGACGAAATCCGGCGGCAAGATGGTCGCCGACTATTGGGAGAACATCTTCACCGCCCGCGAACGCGGTCAGCAGGTGGTCTGGTACAACGGCTCCGCGGTCAATCCGATCTTCCAGGCAGCGGGTCTGGAATGGGCGCACGGCGAGGCGTTCTCCGCCCGGCTGGCGGCGCAGCACCTGGAAGTTCCGGCGCAGCAGGCGGGTGCGGAATACGGCTATATCGGCGAACTGTGCTCCTATGCCCGGACCCATCTGGGTTGTGCGGTGCTGACCGAGCGGTCGCGTCAGGCGAGCGAGTCCGGGATGTCGTCGGAGGGACAGAACGGCATCGTCGGCATGACCGATCAGCAGGAGCTGGCGAGCCGGCTGCCTGCGCCGGACTTCTTCGTCAATGCCTACGCCGGGTGCAGCACCGGGCAGCAGTGGGACGAGATCTCCTACCGGGTCTTCGGCAAGCGGGTGCCGATCTTCAACGTCTCGCTTCCGTTCCTGTGGGGTAACAGCAAGGACGCGGGGTACCTGACCGGATCGGAATGGGACGACGCATCCCGGTATGTCGCGGAGCAGCTGCAAGAACTGATCAAGTTCATCGAGGGACAGACCGGCCGCCCGTTCGACTGGGATGCGTTGGGGCAGAACATGGCCTACATCAAGCGGGCCTCCGAGCTGCGGCGCGAGGCGATGGCGCTGTGCCAGGCCGCGCCGACCCCGGCCACCTATTGGGACTGGATCGCCAATATCGCTCACATCAACTTCCTGCCCGCCGGGCAGGAGCTGGTCGATTACTTCGCCGCGGTCAAGGACGAGATCCAATGGCGCCTGGACAACGGCGTCGGCGGCGTCGAGTCGGAGCGCTACCGCCTGTATTTCGACGGCATGATGAACTGGAACAAGCTGGGCTGGCTGGCGAAGAAGTTCGCCGCCTATGACGTCTCGGTGGTGGCCGGGCGCTACACCCACAACGCCTTCTGGCAGGAACCGCATCTGATCGACCCCGAGAACCCGCTGCTCGGCATGGCCCAGCACTATCTGCTGTGCCCGACGAATCACGGTGTGAAGACCCTGAAGCATCTGATGCTTCGCGATATCGACGATTACGGGATCGACGGCATGGTCTTCCATTCGTCTCGGACCTGCCGGGCCTTCACCAACCCGCAGCGTCTGCTCGGTAATTCCGCGCAGAAAGAGCGCGGCATCCCGTCGATGTTCTTCGAAGGCGATGTCGCCGATGCGTCCTTCTACAAGGACGAGATTCTGCAGTCGCGACTCGAGGCCATGCTCGAGTCGATCGATATCCGGCGCAGCAGGGCGCAGATCGCCTGAGCGCAGCGCGCACGAAGGGTTTGCTGATGAGCTCGTATTTCTTGGGCGTCGACCTGGGCTCGACCACCGCGAAGGCGGCGATCGTCGATGAGAACGCCGTGCTGGTGGCATCCAGTGTGGTCCAGATGGGCGCGGTGAGCAGGCAGGGCATGCGGCGTGCGATCGACGCGGCGCTGGGAGAGGCCGGGTTGCGGGCCGAAGAGATCACCCGCATCGTCGGCACCGGGTACGGGCGCCGACTCGTGCCCGACGTGGACCGGACCTTCACCGAGATCACCTGTCACGCACGCGGTGTCGTCGAATGGCAGCCCGATGTCCGCCTGATCATCGACATCGGTGGCCAGGACAGCAAGGCGATCACCATCGATGATCTCGGCCTGGTGGACGAGTTCGCGATGAACGATCGGTGCGCGAGCGGCACCGGGCGCTTCTTCGAGGTCCTGGCGCGGGCGCTGGAAAGCGAGGTCGACCAGATCGGCGCGCTGGCGCTGCGGGGCACAGCGGATCTGGAGGTAAGCAGCATGTGCGCGACGTTCGCGGAGACGGAGATCGTCTCGCTGGTCGCGGAGGGCGCGGATCCGGCCGATATCGCCGCATCCGTGCACCGCGCGGTCGCCGCGCGCATTCTGGGACTGGTCGCGCTCGTGGGCAAGCGAACACCGGTGGTGCTGACCGGCGGTGTCGCGAAGAACCCCGCGGCGATCGAATTCCTGGCACGAGCGCTGGACACCCCGGTGATCGTGCCGCGCGCCCCGCAGATCACCGGTGCGTTCGGTGCTGCTCTGCTGGCCAGGGACGCCACCGCGCCGAGTACACGTGGTGAGCCGTTGCCGCTGGTCTCGGCCACTGTCGGCGGCGGCGACTGTAGCGTCTGTACCGGCCCGGCTGGTCCGAACTGACTCTCCGGTCGGCACTCATTACTCGGCTCACTCGCACAGGAACGGAACATTGACGATACCTATGTCCAAAAATATGGTCTATCCATATGACCATAGGTTTAGGATGGCACCAGGGCTCGCCCCAGCAGCCTTCCGTGGCACCGTCGACCGGTTCTGCGACCGCGTAACCGACGCAAGGGCTTCGTCGCCGCTGAGCCACACCTGTGCCGGGCGTAACACCGGAAAAGACGGATCGTGGGAGCGGACGTGACAATGCATCTGGATTCGGAACGGACGGAAATCCGCGACGCGGTACGCGATTTCGCCGCGAAGAGACTGGCGTCCGGCTATCTGACCCGCGCCAAATCCTCGACCTTCCCGTGGGGTCTGCACCGCGAGATCGCTGAACTCGGCATCTACGGCCTGCTCGCGGGTGCGGACCACAACCCGCTGGAGCGAGAGGATTTCGTCGCCGCGGGACTGGCGGTGGAGGAGCTGGCCTACGCCGATTTCAATGTCGCCAATATCGCCATCCCGGTGATGCTCATGAGCACGCTGATCCGGCAGCACGCGGACCCCGCACTCGTCGCAGAATGGTTGCCGCGCTTGGTATCCGGTGACACCTTCGTGGGCTTCGCGTTGACCGAGCCGGAAACCGGGTCCGACGCCGCCAACATCCGCACGGTGGCGCGTGCTACCGGAGACGGGTACGTGCTCGACGGCGAGAAGACATCGGTGACCATGCTCGGCAACGCCGAGGCCCTCGTCGTCGTCGCGCGCACTGTCCGGGACGGAACCGATGTCGGGGTCTCCGCATTTCTCGTGCCGCTGGACACCCCCGGGATCGCCCGTTCGGTCGTTCCCGATACCGGATGGGGCATTCTCGGCCGTGGCGTCCTGCACCTCGACCAGGTGCGGATCCCCGCACGCAACCTGCTCGGCACCGAGGGACGCGGGTTCTCCCGGGTGCTCAACGGGTTCGATTTCACCCGTCCACTACTGGCGCTCACCGGAATCGGGACCGCTCAGGCGGCCATCGACGAGACGGCGGAGTACGTCCGTAATCGCACGGCCTTCGGCGCGCCACTGGCGAAATTCGAGGGAGTATCGTTTCCTCTCGCCGAGCATCTCACGCACCTGGAGGCGGCCCGGCTGATCTGCTACTCGGCGCTGGAGGGGCGGACCCTCGGGCTGCCGCACACCGCCGAAGCGGCAATGTCGAAATGGTACGGCCCGCTCGTCGCCAGCGCGGCAGTGAAGGAATGTCTGCTTTTGCACGGCAATTACGGCTACTCGCAGGAGCTGCCCTTCGAGCAGCGGCTGCGTGATGTGATGTCGGTCGAGATCGCGGACGGAACCGCGCAGATTCAGAAAATCATCATCGTGCGCGAAAAATATGGGAAAGACTTCGTTCCCTACAACAAGAAGTAGAACAACGGAAACGAAAGGTATTTCAGGAGAAAAATGGGCGAAAATACGAACAGCAGTCACCCCCGACCCGCGCTGGCAACCGGATTCGATTTCACCGACTCGAAGATCATGGTGGTCGGCGGCACCTCCGGTGTCGGACTGGCCACCGCGGTCGGTTTCGCACGGGCGGGAGCTCGGAAGCTGGTGCTGGTCGGCCGCAACGAACAACGCGGCAAGCAGGCCGTCGAGACCGTAGTCGAGGCGAGCCCGTCCAGCGAGCCGGAATTTCTGTCGGCCGATGTCAACGACCCCGGGCGCGCCGGCGAGG
This sequence comes from Nocardia miyunensis NBRC 108239, assembly GCF_001613065.1. GTDB lineage: Bacteria > Actinomycetota > Actinomycetes > Mycobacteriales > Mycobacteriaceae > Nocardia > Nocardia miyunensis. Next base: position 87,148 of record NZ_BDBQ01000001.1, on the reverse strand, counting down.
TGGTCGCGGACGCCGCGCGGCGGATGGGCGGCCTGGACGTGCTGGTCAACTCCACCGTCGCGGTCTATCAGCCAACGCTGCTGCACGACACCGATATCGACGCGATCCCCGGCATGCTCATGCAGCAGGCGCTCGGCCCGATGCTGACCAGTCGCGCCGCGGTGCCCATCATGCGGGAGCAGCGACGCGGCGCGATCATCAATATCGCTTCGGATGCGGCGAAGGTGCCCACCCCGGGCGAATGCATCATCGGTGCGGCGATGGCGGCGATCGTGACGTTCTCCCGCACGCTAGCGGTCGAAGCGAAGCGTTACGGTGTGCGGGTCAACACGATCACCCCGTCGCTGATCGCGAACACCGGATCCTACGACCGGGCGATGAACCTCGAATTCAGCCGGAAGATCTTCGAGAAGATCACCTCGCAGGCGCATCTGGGCCTGACCGAGCCCGAGGATCTCGCCAATACCATCATGTTCCTCGCTTCGTCGTTGGCGGCCAATATCACCGGCCAGGTCGTCAGTGTCAACGGCGGAATCTCGGTGGCCTGAGGCCATCGGCGGAATATCCGCCGCCAGTCATTTTTTCCAGCAGTGAAAGGCCCTGGCCAATGGCGTCCACTCCGTCCAGTCCCGCAGCTACTCGCATCGTCCGTCGCCGGATAACCAGCTGTGCCGATATCGAGCGCATCGAGCAGGAATTCTCTCCCGATGAATTGCGTGCCGGGGCCACCTTCTACGACGCGTTCCGCGCCGCCGCGGCGGAACATCCGGACAAGAGCGCGATCATCGCGCTGGAGCCGCCGAATCTGCTCGAGCCGGTTCGAACGGTCACCTACCGGGAACTCGCCGAAGCGGTCGAACAGACCGCGAACGTGTTCCACCATGCGGCCGGTGGCGCACCGAGTGTGGTGGCGGTGCTGCTGCCCATGCTGCCCGAAGGGCTCTTCTCGATCTGGGGAGGGGCGACCGCCGGAGTGGCGGTGCCGCTGAACCCCTTCCTCGAGGTGCCGGCGGTGATCCGGATCATGAACGACACACGGTGCACCACACTGGTCACCACCCGCGAGGTGATCGAGACCCGTTGTGGTGGCGACAGCGACGTCCTCCGCCGAGCCGTTCCGACCTTGCGGACGGTCTTCTACGTCGGCGCCGACGGCGGTCCGGACGACCTCGCCACCGCGATGGCGCGATACGCGGGACAAGGCTTCACCTTCGAGCGTGACACCGATCCACACCGCGACGCGGTCATGATGCCTACCGGGGGGACGACGGGTACGCCGAAACTCGTCCGGATGACCCAGTTCGGTCAGCTGGCCGTGGTCTGGAACGTCGGTGCTCTCATGGGTCCGTCCCCCGATGGCGTGGTGGGGCACGGCATGCCGAATTTCCACTGCGGTGGCAGCGTTTCCCTCGGTCTGCGGTGCCTGCTGTACGGCCAGACCCTGCTCACGCTCACCTCCGAGGGCTTCCGCAACAAGCAGGTCGTCGAGGAGTTCTGGGCCATCGCGCGTCATTTCCGGATGACGTCGGTGATGTCCACACCGACGACCGCTCAAGCGCTGCTCAGCGCCCCCGGCGCCGACTCGGCCGGTCATCGGATCGAGGACTTCCACGTCGGCGGCAGTACTGTGCCGACGGAATTGGTGCGTGCGTTCCACGAGCGTTTCGGTGTCTGGCTCCGGGAGAACTGGGGCATGACCGAAGTGCACGGCACCATGACCGGTCACCCGAACGACGACCATGAACCCCGCATCGGATCGGCGGGGCGGCCCCTGCCGTTCTGCCGGGTCGCCGCCGTCGAACTGGACGAGAACCACAATGTGGTGCGAGTGTGCGGACCGAACGAGCGAGGATCACTGCTGGTCGGCGGAGTCAGTATCGGCAGGGGATACCTCAACGAAGACCTGAACACCGTTCTGTTCGTGAAGGGTATGCCCGACGGGCAGAAGTGGGTGGACAGTGGCGATGTCGGCAGCGTCGACGAGGACGGCTTCGTCTGGGTGTCCAACCGAGCCAAGGACCTGATCATCCGCGGCGGACACAATATCGACCCGCGTGAGATCGAGTACGCGCTCGACCGGCATCCGGCCGTGGAACTCGTTGCGGCGGTAGGTAAACCGGACGCGAGCAAGGGAGAGCTGCCGATCGCCTACGTGCAACTGCACACCGGAACCTCGGTCGAACCGGGGGAGTTGATGGCATTCTGCCGCGAGCAGGTGCAAGAGCGCGCGGCCACCCCCGTCGAAGTGATCGTGCTCGACGAGTTGCCGCTCACCCCCGTGGGCAAGCTCGCCAAGCCCGCACTTCGGATTATGGCGACCGAGGGTGAGGTGCATGCCCGCGTCGCGGCCGCGTTCCCGGATGGTGTCCGCAGTGAGGTGCGGGTGGACAACACCGGTCGCCGGTTGCGCGTCATCGTCGAATTGTTCGGGGATGCAGGTGAACTCGCCGCTGGTGCGGCGGACGTGCGTCGCGCCCTGAGCACCTACGAATTCGATTCCCAGATCGACGTCGTCGACTCGGAGGCGCAGCCGGGCCGATGAATCACGTCGGCCGGTCGAACACCGCGTGCGGCATGGCCGTGCGCGGTTTCGACACCCACTGATCCGTGCCACCCGCTACAGCGGTGACCGGCGAGGATCCCGCATCGGCGGACCCGAAGCAACTGGCACAGGTCTGCTAATATAATTGGTCGTACCATAATACTTTTATTGTTCGACATGGAGGTAAACACCGTGGCTGGCGTATGGTTCGACGAATTGTCGGTGGGGCAGAGGTTCGAGCATCCGATCCGACGGACGGTCACCGAGACGGACAACGTCCTGTTCACCGCTATGACGCACAATCCGGCGTTGCTGCACCTCGACGAGGAGTACATGAAGGGGACGCAGTTCGGTCAGCGGATCGTCAACAGCGCGTTCACCCTCGGGCTCATGGTCGGCATCTCGGTCGGCGACACGACGCTGGGCACGGCCGTGGCGAACCTCGGCTGGGACGAGGTCCGTTTCCCCAAACCGCTGTTCCATGGCGACACGATCCACGTCGTGACCGAGGTACTCGAACTGCGGGACTCCAAATCGCGGCCGGACCAGGGCATCGTGGTGTTCCTGCACCAGGCGTTCAATCAGCACGACGAGCTGGTCGCCTCCTGCAAGCGATCGGGTCTGCAGCGCAGGAGGCCGCAGTGACCACGCCGATCCGCTCGTTCCTGTTCGTACCTGGCGACAGCGACAGGAAGCTCGCGAAGATCGCCGATTCGTCCGCGGACGCGGTGATCCTGGATCTCGAAGACGCCGTCAGCGCGCCCCGCAAGCCGCTGGCGCGCGAGCTCGTCGCGGAATTCATCGCCGCTCATCCCGCCGCCGGGAGCGGTCCGCAACTGTGGGTGCGGATGAATCCCCTCGGGACCGAGCACGCGCTGTCGGATCTGGCCGCGGTCGTCGCTTCGCGGCCGGCCGGGATCATGATCCCCAAGATCGATGGCCCGCGAGATGTAGTGCGCGTGCACCACTATCTCGAGGCGCTGGAAGCCGCGCACGGTCTCGAGTGCGGACGAATCCGTGTGCTGCCCGTGGCCACCGAGACGGCGCGCGCGCCATTCCGGCTGGGTGAATTCGCCGATGCCGGTATCGACCGATTGTACGGACTCACCTGGGGCGCAGAAGATCTCAGCGCCGTCCTGGGCGCCTCGACCAATCTGGGGCCGACCGGTGAGTGGGCCACCACCTACCAGCTGGTGCGATCGCTGGCATTGATCGCCGCGCGTGCCGCGGACGTCGAAGCCGTGGAGACGCTGTACGTGGACATCCGGGATGATCAGGGCCTCGCGGAGTCCTCGCGACGTGCCCGCGCCGAGGGGTTCAGCGGCCGGATCGCGATTCACCCCGGTCAGGTCGACACGATCAACGCCGCGTTCACGCCGACGGTCGACGAGGTCGACTTCGCTCAGCGTGTGGTCGAGGCGTTCTCGGCGGATGTGGGAACCGTTGCGCTGGACGGCAAGATGCTCGATCTGCCACACCTGAAGCAGGCGCAGCGAGTTCTGGCACTGGCGGGTCTGGGGCAATCGGAATAACACACCCGCGGCAACCGCGAGGGTTGGTCGACGGGAGACCAGCGCCTTTCTCCGAATGGGGGAGAGGCGCTGATCCGGCTGGAGTGCCGATCACGGCCTGCCCGCTCGTGATCCTCGAGAGTCACAATCAGGGCGAGCCGTTCCGGAGTCAGGCTGTCGGTGGCAGATAGACAGTGTGCAGGTGCTGGAAGGTGTGCAGACCTTCGAGTCCGAGCTCCCGCCCCAGGCCGCTCTTCTTGATGCCGCCGAACGGGGCGACAGGGTCGTTCGCGTAGTGGTTGACGCCCACAGTGCCGGACTTGACCCTGGCGGCGATACCGGTCGCGTGCTCGACATCGGACGACCAGACTGATCCGCCGAGCCCGTATTCGCTGTCGTTGGCGATCGCGATGGCCTCGCTCTCGTCGCCGAACGGGATCACACTGAGCGCCGGGCCGAAGATCTCTTCGCCCGCGATGGTTGCGGTGTTGTCCAGATCCGCGAAAACCGTTGGCTCCAAGAAGAATCCGGTCTCGATACCAGTGGGTCGGCCGCCGCCGGTCGTGAGTCGTGCGCCCTCGCTCTTGCCTTTCGCGATGTAGCTCTCGACCCGTTCCCGTTGTCGGGCCGACACCAGCGGGCCGATCTTGGTCTTGGTAGGGGATCGCCGATCCGCAGGGATCGAGCCAAATCGGTAAGGGCGTCGACGATTTCGTCGTACCGCGACCGGGGCGCCAGGACGCGGGTGTTGAGCCAGCAGATCTGACCGTTGTTCAGGAACGTCACTGCGAAAAGCGATTCGAGGGAGGCGTTCAGGTCGACGTCGTCGAGCAGAATAGCGGCCGACTTGCCGCCGAGTTCCAAGGTGACCGGGCGCAGCAGTCTTCCGCACGTTTCCGCGATCTTGCTTCCGGCTGAGGTCGAGCCGGTGAACGACACCTTGTCGACCCCCGGACGCTCGACCAGGTAGGCGCCGATCTCGCGACCTCCCGGAACTACGTTGAGGACACCGGGAGGCAAGCCCGCCGCAGCCGCGGCTTCGCACATGAGCAAGGCGTCCAGCACGGTTTCTTCGGCAGGCTTCAGCACGACGGTGCAGCCTGCGGCGAGCGCAGGGGCGAGCTTGAGGAAGGTGATGCCCTGCGGGACGTTCCACGGCACGACCGCGGCCACCACGCCGATGGGATGACGGGTGACCCTCGCGGTTCCTCCGAGCATGCCGACCCGCTGGTCCACGACCGGTGAGTCGATCATCATCTTGCTGAAGTAGCGGACCAGGATGGCCGGGAACGCACCCTCGTACTGCTCCGCCAGCCAGAGCGGCATTCCGTTCTGCAGCGATACGCGCCGAGCCGTCTCGGCGGCGCGGGCCTCGAGTTCGGATGCGAAGCGCTCCAGGACTTCTCCACGTTGCTCGGGAAGCCAGCTCGACCAACCTTCCGGGTCGTCGAAGGCTTTCCGGGCAGCTGTGACAGCGCGGTCGACATCGTCATGAGACGCGGCGGGGACGGCGCCGATCACCTGCTCGGTGGTGGGGGAGGTCACCGTGATGGTGTCGCTGGTCGCCGGGCTGCGCCATTCTCCATCGATATAGAGCTCGCGGTAGTCGATCGTCGTCATCTCACTCCTCGTTTGCTTTGCCCGCCACCGGGCCTCTGCCGGGCTGTGAACGGCGTCACTCCACAGAATGGTCCAAATTGGCAGCTATCGCAATGGTATGTTTGGTCTGTCCAAATAGTGATGACCGTCGCTGTGTGACGGAGATTCGGTCCGAGTCGGTCGGTCTGGTTGCCCGACGAATGCTCGAGTGTGACGCGGATCTCCGAAGACGGTTGCGCTATTAGGTCTAACCATTCTAATCTTTGGACGAAGTGCGATACACCGGTAGAGGACGGGCACCATGACCAGCGAGCGAAACCTCGGCAGATACACCCCGGCGCAGATCGAGCAGTTCTACGCGAGCGGACAGTGGGCTGACGTCAACTTCAGCGAACTGTTGCGTTCACGCGCCGAAGCGAACCCGGACAAGGTTTTCCTGACCGACGGCACCTACGCGCTCACCTTCGCGGAGCTGTACGACTCGTCTCAGCGGCTCGCCCTCGGACTGCATCGGTACGGCTTGACTGCCGGTGACCGGGTGGCCGTTCAGCTACCCAACTGGGCCGCCTTCGTCGTGGTCGCGGGGGCGTTGTCGCGGATCGGCGCGGTGCTGGTGCCGGTCATGCCGATCTACCGCAAAGACGAAGTCTCGCACGTGGTTTCGGACGCCTCGATCCGGATGGTGATCGCACCGGCAGAGTTCAAGGGCTTCGACTACCTGTCCATGTTCGAGGAGATTCGCGCGACCTCGGACACCCTGCGTGCCATCGTTGCGGTGCGCGCGCCGGAAGACCAGCGTGGGTCGTTGCTCGAGCGCGACATCGCGGTGCTGGAAGATCTGATCATCGATGATGCCGATCCCGCGGAGATCGATGCGACGCTCGACATCCGGGTTCACCCCGATGATCCGTTCGTCATCGTCTACACCTCCGGGACGACTTCTCGCCCGAAGGGGTGCGTGCACACGTTCAATACGTATGCGTCCGGTGCGCGAGCGTTGGTGATCGCGTTCGGGCACACCGAATCCGACGTGCAGTTCGGCCCGTCGCCGATCACCCACACCACGGGCCTGGTCACGAGTGTGCTGATCCCGTTGATCGCGGGAGCGGCGTCGCATTTGATGGACGAGTGGAGCCCGGTCAAGGGACTCGCCGCCATCCAGAAGTACGGATGCACCGCCGCGGTCACCGCGACGACCTTCCTGCAGACCTTGATCACCGCAGCCGAGGAGTATCCCGAGGCGGACCTGTCGTCACTGCGCGTGTGGACGTGCGCCGGGTCGCCCATTCCTGCGGCCGTGGTCGAGCACGCCAAAGCCCAGTTGCCGACGACCAACGTGCTGTCGCTGTACGGCCGCAGCGAGAATCTCACCACGACCACGTGTCGTGTCCAGGGCGATCCCCTGCGAGCGATCACATCGGACGGCGCGGCCCTGCCCGGGGCCGAGGTGAAGATCGTCGGCCCGGACGGCATCGAGGTTCCGCGCGGCGCGGAGGGTGATGTCGCCTATCGCGGTCCCTCGCACATGATCGAGTACCTCAACCGCCCGGATGAGACCGCCGAACTCTTCACACCGGACGGCTTCTCTCGGTCCGGCGATCTCGGGATCATGGACGCGACCGGATTCGTCCGGGTGACCGGCCGCACCAAGGACATCGTGATTCGCGGTGGTATGAACATCAGCGTTCGCGAGATCGAGGACAAGCTTGCCGAGCATCCGGACCTGGCTGAACTGGCTGTGGTGGGCATGCCCGACGAGCGGCTCGGCGAGAAGGTGTGCTGTTTCGTGGTCGCGAGGCCCGGGCACCTGGCGCCCACCGTCGAGGAACTGCGCACCTATCTCACCGATCGAGGCGTTGCGATCCAGAAGACGCCGGAGCGTGTCGTTGTTGTCGATCAGCTGCCGATGACGGCGACCGGAAAGATCCAGAAACACATCTTGCGGATGCAGATCGCCGCGGAGCTGAACCAGCCCACGGCGGCGGGTGCCCATTGAGCCGCACCCCGCCGACCACCCCGGACTTCGTCATCAACGGAGCCGAGGCCCTGGTCCGAGTGAAGCCGGTTGATCTGTCGTCGGAATGGGCGGAGTTGAGGGTCGAATCGGGCCCCTGGCTGCGGGATCCGGTAGCGGGCTTCGCCCGGGGAGCGATGGCGGTGCCGCTCGACGACGTCACCGGGTATATCGTCGCGAGCGGCTCGCCTCGGCACAGCTGGCCGGTCAGCCTCGGATTTCGAATCGACCTGGTCGCCGACCCGCCGGTCGACGGATCGGAACTGGTTGTGACCGGAGAGTTGGTCGCGCGCGATGAGCGAGGCGGCACGACGCGGGGAACAGTGACCGACAGCACCGGGGCGGTGATCGCCCTGATCACCCAGAGGTCGCATCTGATTCCGGTGGACGGCCCCCCGACCGCCCCCGCGGTCCCCTTCGAGGCGCCACCGGACGAGGTGTGCATCCGCACGGCGCTGGGTATCCGCGAGACAGCCCGAGGGGTCGTGGAATTGCCCGGTACGGCGTTGGCGGCCAACGGGATCGGCAAAATTCACGGCGGGATCCTGATCTGCGGGGCGGAGTTCGCCGCGATGTCGGCCCTGGGTGCCGATGGGGACCTGCGTAGTACGAGCATCGATATGGCGTTCGTCCGGCCCGGCAGTGCGGACGATCCGACGACCTTCCGCACCGAGGTGATGCATGTCGGTCGATCCCTGTCCGTGGTGCGCGTGGTCGCCACGGGCGCAACGGGCAAGGCGTGTGCGATCGCGACGGTGACAGCGCAGCGGGTGAGCTCGTGAAAGCCATCGTGATGTCGGAATACGGTGGCCCGGAACAACTCTCGCCTCGCGAGGTCGACGAGCCGATTCCGCGGGAGGGGTGGGTGACGGTCGACCTGCGAGCGAGTGCATTGAATTGGCACGACGTGCTCGTGCGGCGCGGGCAATACCGCTCGCCCCTGCCGCACACCCCCGGCGCGGACGGCGCCGGTGTGCGCACCGACACCGGAGAAGAAGTAGTCCTGCTCCCGTCGCTGTTCTGGGGTGACCGGCCGGCGGCGCCTTCGCCGGAGTTCGAAATTCTGGGCGACCGGATTCCGGGAACCTACGCGCAGCGTGTATGCGTGCCGGAGGAATGCTTGGCTCCCAAGCCTTTCGGCTATTCATGGGAGGAGTCGGCGGCGTTGTCGCTCGTCGGTGTCACCTCCTATCGCGCGCTGGTCGCCCGGGCCGGACTGCGCGCGGGTGAATCGCTGCTCATCATCGGAGCGGGCGGCGGTGTGGCCACGATGGCGCTGTCGTTGGCGAAGGCCGTGGGCGCCGAGGTGTTCGTGACCGCCTCATCGGAGGCGAAGCTGGCCCGGGCGTGTGACAACGGCGCAGCCGGGGGAGTGCTGCACAGCGACGACACCTGGCCGATGCAGGCGAAGGTCCTTGCGCCGGAGGGTGACGGGTTCGATGTGATTCTCGATCCGGTCGGGCTGTGGGAGCGTTCGGTTCAGGCGCTGCGGCCGGGTGGACGGATCGTGGTCCTGGGCGCCAACGTCGCCGAACGCGCAGATATGGATGTGCGGGGGTTCTACTTCGGTCAGTACAGCCTGCTCGGCACCACGATGGGCTCGCCGCAGGACTTCGGGGGGTTGCTCGACCTCGTCGCGACCGGGACGGTTGCACCACCGGCCATCGCCGCGACCTACCCGTTGACCGATGCTGCCGAGGCGCATCGTCGGCTGGAGTCGGGTGGTCTGTTCGGCAAGATTGTGCTCATTCCCTGAGTGCCCACCCGGTCGATCCGGGGGACGCAGACGGCGCGTCGCAGCGGTGGCGCGCCGTCTGTCCCGGAATTTTCCGTTCGAAGACGATGTATCAGAACGTCACTGGGGCAACAAGACTCGCACTTGCGCGCTGCCGGTGATCACCACTCGATCGGCGGCCTTCGCGTGCAGCGACAACGTCGCGGTGGCGTTGGTGGAGTCGATCGCCTCGACCGTCCCCCCGAGTTCGAGCGTCTCTCCGATACTCAGCGGAGAAGCGAATCGGACCGAGTAGGTGAGCAGGTGCTCGACGTGAACCAGGTCGGCGACCCACGCCGCCAGCATTCCGGCCTGCATCTGTCCCATCGAGATGACGCCGGGTAGTCCGGCTCGCACAGCGTAGTCGCGATCGTGGTGCAGTGGATTGAAATCTCCACCCGCACCGGCGAATCGGACGATGTCGGTCTGGGTTATCGGCCCGATCCGCTTGGTCTCGAGGTGCTGGCCGGGTGTCAGCGTCGTCGGTGGTCGGGTCATCATGCGCCTCTCTCGATCAGGACTTCACGCTGTGTGACCGCGGTGTCGCCCGATTCGTCGACCCATAGGGTCTCCAGGGTGACCAGCCGCATGGTGCCGCCGCGTTTGCCTTCGCGGGTGGTGTCGTCCGCGATACGCCGCGTGCCGGTCAACCGGTCGCCCGCGACCAGCGGACGGGCGTAGTGCCACTCCACCGAGCCCACGACTACTCGTTCGATCGCCAGTCCGAGCGCCTGGACGAATTGTTTCTGATCTCGATGGTGGCCGGCGACGACCACATGGGTCGGAGTTGCGAGGACATTCGAAAACCCTGCTGCGGCAGCGGCTTCCGCATCGGTATGAACCGGATCGGCCGTATGCGTGGCCCCGGCGAACTCTCGTACTTTCCCGGCCTCCACCTCGAACGATACGACGTCGAGGACGCTGCCGATGGTCAGCTCCCGAGCTGAGGAGCTTGTCATGGTCACCTCCCTGGATTTTTTGGTCTGACCTATTGTAACGTTGGTCCGTAAACACGTGGAGGTGGAGATGGATCTGAGCGATTCGCCGGACGAAGCGCGGTTCCGAACCCGGATTCGTGACTGGCTGACCGAGACCCTGCCGACGTTGCCGTGGCCGGAACCGGCGCGGCTCGAGGACAAACGCGAGTTCTGGTCGGTGTGGCAGCTCAAGCTGTTCGAGGCGGGTTTCGCGGGCCTGTCGTGGCCTGCCGAATTCGGTGGCGCTGGTGCGGACGCGAAGATCAAGGCGATCTTCAACGAGGAGATGGATCGGGCCGGAGCGCCCGAACGACTCAACATCATCGGCGAGGACTTCGCGGGCCCCACCATCGTCGCCTTCGGTGACGATGCGCAGAAGCAGCGTTATCTGAAGCCGATCCTCGAGGGTGCCGAGATCTGGTGCCAGCTGTTCTCCGAACCGGAATCGGGCTCGGACCTCGCGTCGCTGCGCACCAAGGCGACCAAGGTCGATGGCGGGTGGAAAATCCAAGGTCAGAAGATCTGGACCTCGCGCGCGCAGATCGCCGACAACGCGATCCTGTTGGCCCGCACCGGCGGTGGTGATCGCCACAAGGGCATCACCTACTTCCTGTTGCCGATGTCGTCGCAGGGGGTGACGGTGCGCCCCCTGGCGCACATGCTCGGCGAAGCGGAGTTCAACGAGGTATTCCTCGACGATGTCTTCCTGCCGGACGAGGCCGTCGTGGGCTCGGTCGACGGCGGGTGGAAAGTCGCCATGGGAACGTTGGCCTTCGAACGAGTCGGCATCGCGACCGGACGAGTCAACACCACCGGTGCGGTCGGCGATCTCATCGAACAGATCAAACAGAAGACCGATGAGCAGGGCGATCCGCTGAGCCAGAAGCCCGAGGTGCGCCAGCACATCGCTGATCTCTACGGCCGCGCGCTGACCCACTACCTCATCGGTCAGCGAGTCATCACCGGCGCCGCGTCGGGTCAGCCCCCGGGGCCCGTCACCTCCATCGGCAAGCTCTACTTCTGCCCGCTGGTCGAGGACATCGCGGACTTCGGCCTCGAATTGGCCGAATTCGGCGGGCAGTTCGGCCTCGCGGACGACCCCGAGTCCACCGATCGAGATCAGCAGCGGTGGCTGCGCCTGGCCTACCAGGCACGAGGAACCGCCATCGCCGGCGGCTCGACCTTCATCCAACGCAGCATCGCTGCCGAGCGCGTGCTCGGAATGCCCCGAAGCTGAGAAAGACGGCGTGATGAGCACCTACGTGTGGAACCCGACACCCGAGTACATCGAGAACGCGAACGTCACCCGGTTGGCGCGAGCACACGGTATCGATTCGATCGGTGAACTCCGGCGGCGATCGACCGCGGATGTGTCCTGGTACTGGGACGCCGCGATCACCGAGCTGGGCATCCCGTTCGCGACGCCGTACGAATCGGTCTTGGATCTGTCGAAGGGCGTCGAATTCCCCGACTGGTTCGTGGGCGGCGCCTTCAACGCGGTCGACGCCTGCATCACTCGCTGGCTGGAGCGCAGTGCTGATCGGCCCGCCATCATCCACGAGGCGGAGGACGGGTCCGCCCGGACGATCACCTATGGCCAACTCGCCGAGCAGGTCGGCCGGGTCGCGACCGGGCTGGCCGATCTCGGAGTGGGCGAGGGTGACACCGTCGCCATTTATCTTCCGATGATTCCCGAGGCGGTCGTCGCCTGCTACGCCGCCGCCGGAATCGGCGCGATCATCGTGCCGCTGTTCTCCGGCTTCGCCGCTCCGGCCATCGCCTCGCGGCTCAACGACGCTGAGGTCAAGGCGGTGATCGTCGCGGACGGGACGCTTCGCCGCGGCCGGAAGGTCGCGATGGCGGGTGAACTCGCGAAGGCGCTCGAGCGGTCGCCGTCGGTTCGCTCGGTGATCACGGTCGAAAATATCGGTGGCGCAATGGATTTCAACGGCGCAAACGTCACTGTGACGCCTTGGGGTGCACTCGTCGACGCCGCGCCTCACGAGTTCCGTCCCTTCCCCGCCATGCAGACGTTGATGCTTGGCTACACCTCCGGTACGACGGGCAAGCCGAAGGGGGCGGTCCACACTCACGCCGGATTCACCATCAAGGTCGCCACCGAGGTGGCCTACTCGTTCGACATCAACGAGGGCGACACGTTCTGCTGGATCACGGACATGGGCTGGGTCATGGGCCCGCTGGCGGCCTTCGGAACTCATGCCAACGGCGCGACTCTGGTGCTCTACGAGGGTTCGCCCGATGTCCCGGACTCCTGCCGACTGTGGGATCTCGTTCAGCGGCACCGGATCACGATGCTCGGCGTCTCGCCGACGCTCATCCGCGCCCTGAAGGCCACGCCGCTCGCCGAGATCGCTGAGCGGGATCTGAGTTCGGTGCACACGCTGGGCTCCACCGGTGAGCCGTGGGATCCCGATTCCTACGACTGGCTCGCCGGGGATGTTTTCGGTGGCCGGGTTCCGGTGATCAATTTCTCGGGCGGTACCGAGGTGGGCGGGTCGTTCCTCGCGCCCTACCCGGTGGAGCCGATCCCGAGCTGTTCACTGGGCGGCCCATCGCTGGGCATGGACGTCGACGTGGTCGACGACAAGGGGCAGTCGCTGCGTGGGACCATCGGTGAACTCGTGTGCCGGCAACCGTGGCCCGCGATGACCCGCGGGGTGTGGCGCGACCCGGAACGCTACCTGGAGTCCTACTGGTCCACCTTCCCCGGGATCTGGTGCCACGGCGACTATGCGCGTGCCGACGAGGACGGGCAGTGGTACATCCTCGGCCGGTCCGACGATGTGATGAACGTGGCGGGTAAGCGGTTGGCCCCCGCCGAGGTGGAGGCCGTCCTGACCACGCACCCGGCGGTCGCCGAGGCCGCGGCCGTCGGTGTTCCGGACCCCCGGAAGGGCGAGACCGTCTGGGCCTTCTGGGTGCCCCGCAAGGGCGCCGACACCGAGGGAGTGTCCGACGAATTGCGGCAACTGGTCGCGACCGGTGTCGGCAAGCCGTTCGCGCCGGCGAAGGTGTGGATGGTCGAGGCGCTGCCCAAGACCCGCTCGGCCAAGATCCTGCGGCGCGCCGTCCGTGCTGCCGCCATCGATGCCGACCCCGGCGATCTGTCGGGTGCGGAGAATCCCGAGGCCGTGGTCGCCATCCGTGATCTCGTCCACCGCCCGACTATCAGCTGAGGAGAAGCGATGCATTGGGAGCTGTCCGAAGAACAGGAGATGTTCGCCGCATCGCTGCGGGAGTGGATCGCCGCCAAATTCCCGACCGAGACCGTGCGTAAGCTGCAGACCTCTGGCGAGGCGAATCTGTTCACCGAGGCCCTGATCCGAGACGGCTGGTGGGGCGTCGGTTATTCGGAGGACGCGGACGGTCAGGGCGGGGGAATTCTCGAATTGGCGCTGGCCGCAAGGGAGTTCGGCCGTGCCGCCGTGCCCGATTCGCGGTGGCTCGCGGCCGCTCTGGTCGCACCGCTGCTGACCGAAACGGAACTGGCCGAGCAGTTGGCCGGCCAGCGCCGCTTCGTCGCCGCGATTCCGGCGGACCGACTGCCCGCCTGGGCGCCGCTGTCCGAGACCGAAGATGGGTTGACCGGCGCGGTACGTCATGTGCTCGGCGCCCCCGAAGCAGATGTGTTCATCGTGCCGGTGACCGGACCGGACGGCCCCGGGCTGGCCAGGGTGTCGGCGGCGGAAGCCACCGTCGAACGGGACGATCTGCTCGATCGCTCCCGCCTCACCGGAACGGTCGAGTTCGACCGGGCGCAGATCATCGAGGTCGTCGCGGCGTCGGACACTTCGTTGTCCGCCACGGTAGCGCTGGCCGGTGTCCTCACGGCCGCCGATGCGCTGGGCAGCGCGGAGCGGATGCTCGAACTCGCGGTCGAATACAGCAAGCAGCGCAAGCAGTTCGGGCAGTTCATCGGATCGTTCCAGGCCGTCAAACATGCCGCCGCGCAGATGCTCGTCACGGTCGAGGCCTCCTATTCGACGGCGTTGTACGCCGCGGCCGCGATCGATGCCGACCTCGCCGACGCGTCGACGATTGCGGCGGTGGCGAAGGCGCAGGTGACCGGAACGGTCGCGGATCTCGCGGAATCGGCGCTCACCGTGCACGGTGCGATCGGATACACGTGGGAGCACGATCTGCACCTGTTCTACAAGCGCGCCAAACTCGACCGCACCCTTTTCGGCCCGCCACGCGTGTGGAACGAACGGATTGCGGCGGCATTGCTCGACGAGCCGATACCGGCGGGCTGACCCCCGTTCCCAGTTTTGGTCAGTCCATTGATATAATTATCTGAGTTGAGGATGGAGTACGGACGTGGATTTCCAACTGACAGAGGACCAGGTCACGATTCGTGACGCGGTCGCGGAGCTAGCGGCCAAGTTCGACGATCAGTACTGGCAGGAGAAGGACGCGAATCACGAATTCCCCACGGAGTTCTACAACGCCTTCGCTGCCGGCGGGTGGCTGGGCATCACCACCCCCGAGGAGTACGGCGGACACGGTTACGGGATCACCGAGGCGTCGATCCTGCTCGAACAGGTGGCCGCATCCGGTGCGGGGATGAACGGCGCCAGCTCGATGCACCTGTCCATCTTCGGTATGCACCCGGTCATCGTGCACGGTAGCGAGGAGCTCAAGCAGCGCACGCTGCCCCGCATCGTCAACGGTGATCTGCACGTGTGTTTCGGGGTCACCGAACCGGGCGCGGGTCTGGACACCACCAAGATCACGACCTTCGCCAAGCGCGACGGTGACAAGTACGTCGTCAACGGGCGCAAGGTCTGGATCTCCAAGGCTGTGGAATCCGAGAAGATCCTGCTGCTGACCCGTACGCAGCGATTCGAGGATTCGCCGCGCAAGACCGACGGGCTGACGCTGTTCCTCACCGACCTCGATCGGGACAAGGTCGACATCCGCCCCATCAAGAAGATGGGACGCAACGCCGTCACTTCCAACGAACTGTTCATCGACAACCTGGAGATCCCGGTCGAGGATCGCGTCGGTGAAGAGGGCAAGGGCTTCAAGTACATTCTCGACGGCCTCAACCCGGAACGGATGCTGGTCGCCGCCGAGGCGCTGGGCATCGGCCGCGCCGCCATGCGAGCGGGTGTCCGATACGGCAACGACCGGGAGGTCTTCGGCCGTCCGATCGGCAAGAACCAGGGAATCCAGTTCCCGCTCGCGGATTCGCTGGCTCGCCTCGACGCCGCGGAACTCATGCTGCGCAAGGCGACCTGGCTCTACGACAACGGACTGCCGTGCGGGCGTGAGGCGAACACCGCCAAGTACCTGTGCGCCGACGCCGGCTTCGATGCCGCCGATCGCGCGCTCCAGACGCACGGCGGCATGGGCTACTCGGAGGAGTACAACGTGGCCCGGTACTTCCGGGAAGCCCGTCTGACCCGCATCGCACCCATCAGCCAGGAAATGATCCTCAATTACCTCGGCTCACACGTGCTCGGCCTCCCGAGGAGCTACTGATGACCGACTCGACAACCACAGCGAACAACGTGCCGGCGGGCATCCGGGTCTTCGGCCTCGAAGGTCGTACCGCACTGGTGACCGGCGCCGGGGGTGGTGTCGGGGCCGCGATCGCCGAGGCGTTCGCCGCGGCCGGAGCCGCGGTCCTGGTGACCGACATCAATAAGGACGCGGCGGCCGAGGTGAGTGAGCGAATCACCAAGGCCGGTGGCGTCGCGGAGCCGTTCACCCTCGATGTCTGCGATGGCGACAACGCCCGCGACGCGGTGGCCGCCGCCGCGCGGTTGGGTAACGGGACGCTCAACATCCTGGTGAACAATGCCGGCGTGATCGCGCCGGCGATGTTCCCCAAGATGGACGAAGCGCGGTTCCGCAAGGTGCTGGACACCCACGTGATGGGTACCTACCACTGCAGTCATGCGGCGCTCGAACACCTCCCCGAGGACGGCACCGGCAGGATCATCAACGTGACGTCCGCCGCGGGGTTGACCGGGACGATCGGACAGGCGAACTACGGCGCGGCCAAGGCCGCCATCATCGGACTGACCAAATCTCTCGCGCGCGAGCTCGCCAAGCGGTCGGTCACCGTCAACGCGGTCGCGCCCTTGGCGGCCACCGCGATGACGGAGAACATCCGCAGCAACGAGAAGCTCGCGGTCAAGACCCTGGCGCGAATTCCATTGGGGCGCTGGGCATATCCGGATGAGATCGCACCGACCTTCGTCTTCCTGGCTTCGGATGCAGCCGGTTACATCACCGGCCAGGTGTTGCCGGTCGACGGTGGGACGGTGATCTGAGATGGGCGCGAAAGTCAGCGGTCCGTTCACTTCTTCCGGTCGCGAGGTCGTCATCGCCGAGGCGGTGCGGACGCCGATCGGCAAATCGCATCCCGAGAAGGGGTGGTTTCGGGACATCCACCCGAACGCGATGCTGGCATCCTGCTACCAGGACCTGGTCACCCGCGCGGGAATCGATCCCGCGATCGTGGAGGACCTGGTCATCGGGTGCACGGCGCCGTTCGGCGAACAGTCCCGCAACATCGGCCGCAACGCCTGGCTGCAGGCCGGATACCCGGCCGAGGTCCCGGCCACCACCCTGGACCGTCGCTGCGGTTCGGCCCAGACCGCGGTGAATTTCGCTGCGGCGCTGGTGGCCTCGGGCGTGCACGACATCGTGATCGCCGGTGGTGTCGAGCACATGGGTCACGTGCCGATGAACTCGCCGGCCAAGATCAGCGAACTGTACGGCGAGCCGTGGCCTGCGGCGCTGCGCGAACGCTACGACTTCGTCACCCAGGGCGAGAGCGCCGAGTTGATCGCCGAGCGCTGGAACATCTCGCGAACCGAAATGGACGAATTCGCGGTGCGTTCCCATGCTCTCGCCACCGAGGCCATCGCCGCCGGGCGTTTCACCGCCGAGATGGTGAAGATGGAACTCGACGGCGAGGTCCGTACCGGCGATCAGACGGTGCGGCCGGGAACGTCCCTCGAGACGCTCGCGAAACTCGGCACCGTGTTCCGTCCCGAGAACGGCCGGATCACCGCCGGTACCTCCAGCCCGATCTGCGACAGCGCGGCGGCGGTTCTGCTGTGTACCCGGGAGGCGGCCGAACGCCACGGTCTGCGTATTCGTGCTCGGATCGCCGACCAGACGACCGTCGGCGTCGATCCGATCATCATGCTCACCGGACCGATCCCCGCGACCCACAAGCTGCTGGACCGAAACTATCTGACCGTCGCGGACATCGACCTGTTCGAGGTGAACGAGGCGTTCTCCTCGGTGGTGCTGGCGTGGCAGCGTGAGCTGAAGCCCGACATGGATCGCGTCAACGTGAACGGCGGTGCGATCGCGCTGGGCCATGCGGTGGGCGCCACCGGAGCCCGGCTGATCGCGACGATTCTCTCCGAGATGGAACGCCGTGACAGCCAATTGGGTTTGGTGACCATGTGTTGCGGCGGCGGTCTCGGTACGGGCACGCTCATCGAGCGGGTGGACTGATGGTCGATTTCGGCGGGCAGTTGCGGTCCGGCATGGGGGTCTGGTGGGGCCAGGCCGCGGCCGAGCCGCGCCCGCTCGTCGATGATCTGCTCGAGCAGGCGCGCGATCTCGGGCCGCTTCGCCTGTTCACCGGCTTGAGTTGGAATGATCAACTGGCGCAGTCGATGTCGCCGACCGACCGAATGGTGTCATACGGCGGTCTGGGCGCGCTGCGGGAACTCGGCGCGACCGATCGGCTCGAGGTCGTTCCGTGTCACTACTCGGCTCTGCCCCGCATGTTCGCCGAGCATCGGTTACCGTGCGACGCTGGGCTTCTGCAGGTTTCGCCGCCCGATCGGGACGGCATGTGCTCGCTGGGAATCGGCGTCGATTACATGGCGGACGCGATCGGGCACACACCCCTGCTGTTTGCGGAGATCAACCGGCAGATGCCGGCGGTCCCGGGTTCGCCACGTATTCCGCTGAGCCGCTTCGCTGCCGTGCTGGAGACGGATCGACCGTTGCAGCAGGAAGATCTCCGGCCTGTCGGTGATCTCGACCGCGCCATCGCCGCCCATATCGCCGGTCTGGTGGACGACGGTGACACGCTGCAGGTCGGTATCGGTTCGATAGGCGCGGCCGTATTGACCGCGTTGGAGGGGCATCGCGATCTCGGGGTGCACACCGGCATGATCACCGACGGACTGCTGGGGCTCATCGACAAGGGTGTGATCACCGGTGGCCGCAAGGAACTGGATCGTGGTTTCTCGGTGGCGGGAACCGCCCTGGGGTCGGCGGATCTGTACAGCCGGGTCGCCGAGCTTCCGATCCTGTTCCGCCCGACGAGTTACACCCATGCGCCGCAAATGCTTTCCCAGCTGTCGATGCTCGTCGCGGTGAACTTCGCGATCGAGGTGGATCTGACCGGGCAGGTCGGCGCGGAGATGAGCCGAGGTACGTATCTCGGCGCGATCGGCGGCCAGGTCGACTTCGCTCGCGCCGCCGCACTGACCGGGAAACGCTCGATCATCGCGCTCCGTTCCACCGTGCGCGGACGCTCGTCCATCAAATTCGGTCTCGACGAGGGGGTCGTCACGACCGCTCGTGCCGACGTCGACTGCGTCGTCACCGAGCACGGTGTCGCGCACCTGCGTGGCCAGCCCCTCGCCGAGCGCCGTCGCCGCTTGATCGCCATCGCGGCCCCGGAGTTCCGGGACGAACTCGCGAGCGCGGTACAGCTCGCCTCCTGACGCAATCACCCAACTGTCATCGAAAGGAATCGACAACCATGACCAATCGCGTAGCGCTCGTCACCGGCGGAGCCCAGGGGATCGGTGCGGGAATCTCGCGCAGACTCGGCGAGGCGGGCTGCCGGGTCGCCGTGGCGGACCTGAATCTCGAAGTGGCGCAACAGACGGCCAAGGAGATCACGACAGCCGGCGGCCAGGCCATCGCGGTGCCGATCGACGTCACCGACACCGCTTCGGTGCAGGCGGCCGTCGCGCAGATCACCGAAAGCCTCGGTCCGGTGGAGATCGCCGTGAACAACGCGGGCTGGGACGATTTCATGAAGTTCCTCGACACCGACGAGGCGTTCTGGGACAAGATCCTCGACATCAACTTCAAGGGCGCGCTTCGGGTGAATCACACCGTTGTGCCCGGCATGATCGAGCGCGGTTTCGGCCGGGTGATCAATATCGGTTCCGACGCCGGGCGAGTCGGGTCGTCGCTGGAGGCGGTGTATTCCGGTGCCAAGGGTGGGATCATCGCCTTCACCAAGACCCTCGCGCGTGAGGTCGCCACCAAGGGCGTCACCGTCAACACCGTGTGCCCCGGCCCCACCGATACTCCCGCGTTGCGCAAGTTCGCCGACAACTCCGGACAGGACGCGGACAAGGTGCTGGGCGGCATGACCCGCGCGGTGCCGATGAAGCGCCTGGCCCTGCCGTCGGATATCGCTGCGGCCGTGGCGTTCTTCGCCTCCGATGAGACCAGCTACATCACCGGTCAGACGCTGTCGGTCAGCGGCGGCCTGACGATGGCATAGGGAGCGCGGTGACCGACAACAACCAGGAATGGTCGACTGTCCGCCGGTACGAGGACGTCGACTATTCGCGTACGCCCGACGGGATCGCCAAGATCACCATCTGTCGGCCCGAGGTGCACAACGCCTTTCGGCCGCAGACGCTGGTGGAGATTTCCGACGCGCTGACGCACGCTCGGGAGGATCCCTCGATCGGTGTCATCGTGCTGACCGGTGAGGGTGATCGCGCATTCTGCTCCGGCGGCGACCAACGAGTGCGCGGCGACACCGGGTACCTGACGGATCCCGACCGGCCGGACGCGGTCGGCCGGTTTCACGTCACGGATCTGCAGGTGCAGATTCGCCGGCTGCCCAAACCTGTCGTGGCGATGGTGGCTGGGTACGCGATCGGTGGCGGGCACGTGCTGCAAATCGTGTGTGACCTCACGATCGCGGCGGACAACGCCCGTCTCGGGCAGGTAGGGCCCAAGGTCGGCTCGTTCGACGGCGGCTTCGGCGCCGGGCTGCTGGCGCAGATGGTCGGGGTGCGCAAGGCCAAGGAGATCTGGTTCCTGTGCCGGCAGTACGACGCCACCGAGGCGCTGGAGATGGGACTGGTGAATACCGTTGTCCCACTTGCGGACCTGGAGTCGGAAACGCTCGCGTGGTGCCGGCGGATGATGGAACTCTCGCCCATGGCTCTGCGGTTGATGAAGGCGAGTTTCCACGCGGCCGAGGACGGCCTCGCGGGAATCCAGCAACTCGCGCACGACACGAATCTGCTCTTCTACGCAACCGAAGAGGCACAAGAAGGACGCGAGGCATTCAAGGCCAAGCGGCGACCCGAGTTCGACCGGTTTCCCCGTCGAGCCTGAGACAGCGGAGGGATCTGCCGATATGACGACCTTCGGGGTCAACGCGTTCGGGGTCGGCAACGGCCCGGAACGGTTCGCGACGATGACCGAATTGGCCCGCGAGGCCGAGGAGATCGGCTGCGCGGCAGTGTGGACGAGCGAGCTGTACAGCCGCTCGTCCACCGTGCCGATGGCAGCGCTCGCGGCGGGCACGAGCACGATCAGCATCGGCTCGAACATCGCCTACGGAGTCGGCCGCAGCCCCTTGATGTGGGCGGCGGAGGCACGTGATCTGGACGAGTTATCCAGTGGCCGAATCATTCTCGGACTGGGCAACGGAACGCCGAAGATGATGGAAGCGTGGCACGGTGTCTCGGGTGAGGCGCCCGCCGCGCGGATGGCCGAACTTCTCACGGTGCTCAAGGCACTGTGGGGTCTGCACGAGGGGCCGGTTCATCACGACGGCCGCTTCTACCACGTGCACATCTCGCCCACATCCGATGTGCCGCAACCGATCAGGCCCGAGATTCCGATCTGGATCGCCGGGGTGAACAAGCTGATGCTCCGCACAGCCGGTCAATTGGCCGACGGACTGGTGGGTCATCCGATGTTCACGGCCGATTACGTCCGCGGACCCGTAGCGGACGAGATCGCCACCGGTGCAGCGGTTTCCGGTCGTGATGCGGGCGAGGTCACCATCATGGGCATTCGCATGTGCGCGATCAACGAGGACGTCGATCTGGCACGTCGTCAAGCAGCGTATGCGATCGGTCAGTACGCCGCGTCTCGTGTCTACGACCGGTTGTTCGAGCTGCACGGCTGGAGCGCCGAGCAGAAGAAGATCCGCCAAGCGGCCCGCGACCGCGACGACGAGGCGCTCATCGGGGCGGTGACCGACGACATGATCGACACCATCGCGATCGCGTGTCGGCCTGCCGATTTTCCCGAGGCGCTGGCCCGGATCCCGGAGGGCTTCGATCACCTCGACCTGATCGCGCCTCCCTGGGGGCTGAGCGATCAGGAGACCCGGGCGATCAACACCGAGATCCTGGCCGGCCTGCGGGCGCACCTGTCGAACCGCGTATCCGCGTGACGCGGAGGCGTTCAGCCCTCGCGTAGTTCGATCTCGGTGCGCTCTTCCACCTGGACCACGGCCTCGGCATAACCGTGGACGTGCTTGGTCATACGTCGCGTGGCGGCCGCGGAGTCGCCCGCGCGTATGGCGTCCGTGATCGTCTTGTGTGCTCGATAGGTGGTCTTGCGCACCTCGTCGTCGACGAAGGCGGTGTTCTCGGTCGAGCTGTAGATGGCGTTCGACAGCGCCGTCATGAAGCCGGTGAGCAGCTCGTTGTGGCTTGCGGTCGCAACCGCGAGATGCCAGTTCACGTTGGCCTGAAGGAACTGCTCGAGTGGGATTTCGAGATCGCCGAGCAGGGCGTTGGCCGCATCCAGTGCGGTGAGATCGTCGTCGGTGCGGTACTTCGCGGCTAGACCCGCGCAGGCGGGCTCGATGGCCTCGCGGGTCTCCAGCAGCGCCGTCAGCCGCAGCTGCTGACCGCGGATGAGCAGACTGACCGACGAGGCCACGGCGTCACCGCCGGGCTGCTGAACGAACGCGCCGCCGGATCGTCCGGTCTTGATGACCACGAGTCCCTGCACTTCGAGAATCCGGAGTGCTTCGCGGACTGTCGTTCGGCTCATCTGCGTCTGAGTGACCAGTTCGCGTTCGGGTGGCAATGCGGTGCCGGAAGGGAATTCGCCACGCAGGATGCGCTCGCGGAGGTCGTTCGCGAGGACATCCGAAGCCTTGGGGACCTGCATCGGCTGCAGTCGGACCGGGTGCCGCGCAACCGTGCTCGACGAGGGCGAGTCGGGCATCCTTACCTGCTTTCTGTGTATTTGGTCGTACCTAATCTATCAGCAAAGAGTCCTGCCATGCGAGTTTGCGGTTCTCATAGGCTGGAGGTATTTTGGTCATACCAAAATAATGGTTGATTTCAGCCTGTCGGGTGGATAGCTTCCGATGGGATGGAGTCGGCCGCGGCGGTGTCGACGAGTAGTTGAAATGCGAGGACGACGTGGCAGAGCTGGCACAGGATGTAGTCACCTGGGAGACGGTCGAACCGGGGATAACGGTGGTGACCCTGCAACGGCCACCCGCCAACGCATTGGGAATCCCGCTGCTGGACGGCATGCACCTCGCCATGGATGCCGCCGAGAAGGCGGGCGGAGTGAAGGTCATGGTGATCACCTCCACCCTGCCCGGATTCTTCGCCGCGGGCGCTGACATCAAGCATCTGTCGACGATCGACGCCGAGACCTTCACCGCCTACGGGGACCGGATGCGCGAGGTCAACGACCGGCTCGCGGCGGCGCCGTGGATCTCCATCGCCGCTGTCGACGGGGTGGCGCTGGGCGGTGGCCTGGAACTCGCCATGGCCTGCACCCTGCGAGTCGCGGGTCCCGGCGGCAGATTCGGGCTGCCGGAGGTCAAGCTCGGTTTGATCCCGGGCGCCGGCGGTACCCAGCGGCTCCCGCGGCTCGTCGGGCGTGGCCGAGCGCTCGATATCATGCTGAGCGCCCGGCAGGTGGAGGCCGAGGAAGCCTTCCGGATCGGCCTGGTGGATCGGCTGACCGACGGTTCGGTGACCGAGACCGCACTGACGTGGGCCCGGAGCCTGCTCGGCCCGTCCCTGCCCGCCCAGCTGGCTGTGGTGCGCACCGTGGATGCAGCGTTCGATCTGCCGCTCGCACAGGGAGCGCGATACGAGGTCGATCAGATCCAGGCGCTGTTCGAGGACGGCGAAGCGGCCGAAGGCATCACCGCCTTCGTCGAGAAACGCAAGCCGCAGTTCCGCTAGTAGCGAGCCACTCGTTCCCACCTGGTCCACTTCGTTAGGAGTCCGGATGAAAACCCTGGAAGAACAATTCGAAACCCTGCTCGCCGAGCGGGTCCGGCCGGGCGTCGTCGTGGTTACGTTGAACCGGCCCGACCGCTACAACGCGATGACCAACACCATGTTCGTCGAACTCGAGCGTCTCGCCTGGGGGCTGGAGACCGAGGATGACTGCCGCGTTGTCATTCTGACGGGCTCGGGTAAGGCGTTCTGTTCCGGATACGACCTGGCCGACGCCGACGCACTGCCGAGTCTGGGCGCGCTGGGCATGCTGGATCAGCAGGAGCGCGCCGCGCGGGCGCTGAGCGCGATTCGCGGACTGCGAGTACCGGTCATCGCCGCGGTGAACGGCCCGGCCGCGGGCGGTGGCCTGGCCTTGGCGCTGGCTGCCGACATCCGCTTGGCGGGTCCCGCGGCCAAGTTCAACGCCGCCTTCGTGCGAATCGGCCTGTCCGCGGGCGATCTGGGAACTTCGTGGCTGCTGACCCGCCTGATCGGACCGGCGAAGACGAGTGAGATCTGCTTCACGGGAAGGATCGTCGACGCGGCCGAGGCAGCGGACCTGGGCATCGTCAACGCGGCCGGAGATGGTGATGTCGTGTCCGACGCGCTCGCACTCGCGGAAAAGATCGTCGCGAATTCGCCTGGCGGCGTGCAATTGTCGAAGCGGGCTCTGCAAGCGAACCTCGAGGTCGGCTCCTACGCCGCGGCCCTCGAGCTCGAGAACCGGGGACAAGCCCTGCTGACCCGTAGCCCGGACATGGCGGAGGCGCTCAGCGCGTTCAAGGAGAAGCGCCCGCCCGTATTCCAGGGCAAATAGTGCAGCAGGACACCAACGACGTGAGGCCGAGACATGATTGATTTTCCCGTGCTGGAGACACTGGCCTTCGAGGAGGTGGAGCCGAATATCGGTGTCCTGTGCATCAACCGGCCCGACCGGCTGAACTCGCAGACCGTCATGATGTTCCACGAGTACCTGGCCGCGGGCCGGGCGTTGCGGGACAGTGGGTTGCGTGCGCTCATCGTCACAGGGGCGGGTGAGCGGGCCTTCTGCGCCGGATTCGACCTCGACGAGATCCACGTGATCACCGAGATGGGCGTCCGGGAATTCCTCAAGTTCCAGGAGACCGCGACCGGCGGTATCCAGTCGATCCGGCACCTGCCGTTTCCGGTGATCGCCGCCATCCACGGCGCGGCGACCGGCGGCGGCATGGCGCTGGCGCTGGCGGCCGATATCCGCCTTGCCGCACCGACTCTCAAGATGAGCGCCGCGTTCGTCAAAGTGGGCCTGTCGATCGGCGAACTCGGTACGTCGTTCAATCTCGCGCGTCTGGTCGGCCCGGCGCGCGCTGCGGAGATCGGTTACACCGCACGCATTGTCGAGGCGGAGGAAGCGCAGCGCATCGGGCTGGTCAACCGTGTGGTTCCATCGGAGCAACTGCTGGACGAGGCGCTCGCCATGGCGCGGCAGATCGCCCAGAACTCGCCCGGCGGCGTCCGGATGTCCAAGCGCGCCATCCAGCGCAACACCGAAATCGGTTCCTACGAGGCGGCTCTCGAACTCGAGAACCGTGGTCAGGCGCTACTCACCCGGACCGATGACATGCCCGAAGCGCTGGCTGCCTTCAAGGAGAAGCGCACACCACAGTTCACCGGCCGGTGAGTCGAGATGAGCTGGGACTGGACCGCTGAAACTCGAAAAGCTCTGCAGGATTTTCTTATCGGTCACGACATCATGTCGGGACCGATCACGACCAAGGCCATCGGAGACGGGCATTCCAACCTGACCTTCCTCGTCACCGACGGCGACACCAGCGTTGTCGTGCGTCGCCCGCCACCGCCGCCGATTCCGCCGGGCGCCAACGACATGCTCAGGGAAGCGAAACTGCTGACGGCATTGCACTCCACCGCGGTGCCGGTGCCGGAGGTGCTCGCCGTCGCCCAAGAGGGCGAGGTACTGGACGTGCCGTTCTACGTCATGAGCTTCGCGCCGGGCCCGGTGGTGACTGTGCGAACCCCCGCGCCACTGGACACACCCGACCAGCGGCGATCGATCGGCTACAGCATGATCGACACGCTCGCGGATCTGCACGAAGTCGATTGGCGCGCAGTGGGGCTCGAACGGCTCGGCCGGCCCGAGGGCTTCAATGCCCGGCACCTGCAGCGGATGCGCCGCCTCGTCGTGGACGAGGAGGGCAATCCGCCGGCCGATTTCGCCGATGTCGACGCGTGGTTGGCGGCGAATACGCCGCCGGAATCGGGTGCGGCGCTGATTCATTGCGATTTCCGGATCGGCAATGTCGTCCTCGCGCCGGATACCCCGGGCCGGCTACAGGCAGTGCTCGATTGGGAACTAGCGACGATCGGCGATCCGCTGCTCGATGTCGGTTACCTGCTGGCGACGGTGCCCGAACCGGGACGGCCGATGAATCCGACCGCCGAACTCGGCGCCGCGATGCTCGAGGACGGTTATCCGTCGAAAGACGAACTTGTGCAACGGTATAGCGATCGGACCGGGCGCAATCTGGACAACCTCGCCTGGTACACCACACTCGCGCTGTGGAAACTGGCCGTTCTGTACGAATACAGCCGACGCCGCGTACTCGACGGGATCGGCGATCCCTACTACTCCGACCCCGCACTGGTGCAGAGCTTTCTCGGTGATGCACGTCGCGCGGCCGGACTGGCGACCGCCGCCGCCAACGTTCAGTAGTCGCGCGATTCGACGCATCGCGCCTGGCTCACAAGGAGTTTCGATGACAAGCACATCCGGCGGCACCTTTCACGATCCGCTGGTCGGACCGGAGATCTCCGACCTGCCGAGCGGCTTTTTCGATCGCCTGATGTTCAACGTGCATCCGGTGGACGAGCTCGCGCCCTCGGTGATCATGGGCTTCGGCATCTACCCGGCCAAGGACACCGCGGACGGGTTCGTGGTCGTGAGCGGCGAGAGCGAGCAGCGCAATCTGCGCTTCTCCACGTTGCTGAGCGCGACGAACCGGGACGGTGCGGGTCCGTTCCGGTTCGAGGTGATCGAGCCGAACCAGGTCTGGCGGCTTCGCCTGGGCCCCAACGAGATCGATACCGAATTCGATCTGACGTGGCGCGCGCGCACGCCGGCGTGGTTCGGGGAGGTGGCGGTGACGAACACCTCCGCCGAACGCACCTCGTTCGACCACCTGTTCCAGTCCGGCCGGTACGAGGGTGCATTGCGCGTAGGCGACCGGCGATACGACGTGGGCGGCTGGTACGGGCAGCGGGACCGCTCCCGAGGTGTGCGCACGATGTCGGGCGGCCAAGGATTGCACATCTGGTATCAGGCGCAGTTCCCGGAATTCTCGATCGGCTTCTTGCTCGTGGAAACCCGCTCGCGGGAAAGGCTTCTGCTGGAAGGGGCCGTGATGCACGAGAGCGGTGTGCTGGATCCGATCACCGATGTCCGGCACGCTCTGGTGTTCACCCCCGGCCTGGATCTGATCGAGGGGGACGTCGCGGTCGAGACGGCCGCGGGAGAGCGGTATGTCGTGCATGCCGATGGCCGTGCGGGCGGAGGCTTCATGGCGGGCGCCGGATACGGTGGGCACCACGGTGTTTCGGCCGGGGTCGATCACATCGAATCGGATCGCTATCCGCTGGACGGCTCGGTGTCGCCGCGCTCGCTCGACTCGGCGCTGACCGATCGGTTGTGCGCATTCACGCTCGGCGACGTCCGCGGTTCCGGCATCTTCGAATTCGCGTTGACCCGCAGCAGCAAGTACCAGTATCGCCCGTCGCTCTGATCGAGGTGGTTCCCGGCCACGACGGGGAACCGGACACACCGGCCGAGCCGCAACGAGAAACGAGAGAGGGTGCGCATCTTGTGGATGCGCACCCTCTCTCGTTCTGTGAACCTATGGGTTCACACGCTTCGCTGAGCCTTGCTGGACTCCGAGGCGGCCTTGCTCGTTTCCTTGATCTGTCGCCAATCGGCGTCGGTCAGGCTGGTCAGACCCGCGAAGGTGCCGGGGCCGGCCAGCATCTGCCCGCCGTCCATGGCGATGGTCTGCCCGGTGAGGTAATCGCACGCGTCCGAGAACAGGAACATCGTCAGGTTGGCCAGTTCCTCGACAGTTCCGGTGCGTCCCGCCGGGATTTGATCGGCCTGAGTGGCGCCGACCGACGACTTGTCGGTCGGATTGAGCATCTCCCAGGCGTAGTCGGTCGGGATGGGCCCGGGGGCGAGGGCGTTGAGCCGAATCCCGTACTTGGCCCACTCCACGGCCAGTGACATGGTCATCGAATGCACCGCGGCCTTGGCCATGGCGGACGGGACGACGAAGGCGGACCCCGTCCACACCCACGTGGTCAGTGTCGACAGGACGGAGCCGGGAAGCCCCTCGGCGATCCACCGTTTGCCCGCGGCATGGGTGGTGTGGAAGGAGCCGTTCATCACGGTGCTCGTGATCGCCTGAAAAGCGCGGGGGCTCAAGTCCTTCGTCTGTGCGATGAAGTTGGCGGCCGCGTTGTTCAGCACACCCGTCAGCGCGCCGTGCTCGGACCAGATCCGGCCCATCGTCGCATCGACGTTCTCGTAGTCCCGCACGTCGACAGTGTGGTAGTGCACCGATCCGGGGCGGGAGGCAGATGCCTCGGCTGCCGCCTCGGCGAGGACCGCCTCACGCCGTCCCCACAGATGAACCTCGGCCCCATGCTCGACGAGATGCCGCGCCACGCCGCGGCCTAGTCCGGTTCCACCGCCGGTGATCAGAATTCTCTTCCCGGACAACAGCGTCGGCGAGAAAAGCGTGTCGGTCATCATGTACCTCGTAACTCGATGGATGTGCTGGCGATCCGCTCACAAACCGATGTGTTTGGCGATGATCTCGCGCTGAATTTCGTTGGTGCCGCCGTAGATCGGCGGCGCCAGGGCACGACGCACCTGCCCCTCCATACCGTATTCGCGGGCATAGCCGTAGCCGCCCATCATCTGCATCGCTTCCAGGGTGGCGTGTTTGGCGACCTCGGTGCACCGCATCTTCGCCATCGCGCTTTCCCGGGCGAGATCGT
This sequence comes from Nocardia miyunensis NBRC 108239, assembly GCF_001613065.1. Taxonomy (GTDB): domain Bacteria; phylum Actinomycetota; class Actinomycetes; order Mycobacteriales; family Mycobacteriaceae; genus Nocardia; species Nocardia miyunensis. The sequence goes on along the minus strand of NZ_BDBQ01000001.1, from coordinate 58,429 downwards.
CCTCCATACCCGCGTCGATCTTGGTTGCCACGTCGTAGACGAACGTGCGCGCCAGTTCGATATCGGTGGCGAGGTCCGCGAGGCGATGGCGAAGAGCCTGGAAGCTGGACAGGGGGCGGCCGAACTGCTCGCGCTCCCTGGCGTACGCGACCGCGTCGTCCAAGGCGCGGCGTGCACCGCCGATGCTCATCGCGGCGATGATCAGACGCTCGATGGACAGTCCGCGCATGAGCTGTTTCCACGCGTTGCGCGGCTCGCCGACCACTGCCGACACCGGGACCGCGACGTCGGTGAAGAACACGTCGTTGCAGGTGTGCGCTTCCATCGTCTGGATGGCGCGGATGGTGAGTCCGGGTGCGTCGGTCGGCACCATGAGCAGGGTCATGCCCTGATGTTTGGTGCCGGAACCGTCCTCGCGGGCCAGGACCAGGATGTGTTCCGACACATGCGCCGCCGAGATCCAGGTCTTCTGGCCGTTGATCAAGTAGCGGTCCCCGTCGAGGCGGGCGCTGACCCGCAGCCCGGCGAGATCGGATCCCGCGCCGGGCTCGCTGAGCGCGATGGCCTCGAGACGTCCGGCGGTGAGATTGCCGACGATCGTCTTCTTCTGCTCGTCGGTGCCCCAGCGCATATAGGTCTGCGCCGCGGTGAGACCGGTGGAGTAGCCCGTGATCGGCGCCAGGCCGCGAGCCGACTCCTCGAGGAAGATGCACTCGTCGACGAATCCTGCGCCACCGCCGCCGAATTGCGCGGGGAGCGAAACCCCCAGCCATCCGTTGCGGGCCATATCGGCCAGCACCTGGGGGCTGTTGGACAGGGTTCCGCCCTCGGTGACCGCATCACGTTGCGCGACTGTCGCGAGCCGGCTGCGGCAGTACCCGGAGACTGCCGCAGCGAACTCACGCTGTTCTGTGGAGAACTGCAACGTCACTTGCCCCGGTAGGGAGAGAAGTCGGGCTTGCGCTTCTCGTTGAAGGCGGTGATACCTTCCTGCGCCTCCGGAGTCTCACCGAACATCGCCAGCGTGGAGTAGGCCATGGTGCCGATGCTCACGAAGTGCTCGGTGTCGGTGTTCATCGACTGCTTGAGCACCTTGAGCGCGGTGGGGGAGAAGTCCAGCATCTGATCGGCCCACGCACGGACCTCGGCCTTGAGGTCGGCAGCCGGAACGACCTTGTTGACCAGGCCCCACTCCAGGGCCTCCTGCGCCGACAGGCGGCGCAGCATGAACCAGATCTCGCGGGCCCGCTTCTCCCCGACGACGCGAGCAAGATAGCCGGAGCCGAGACCGGCGTCGAAGGAACCGACGCGCGGGCCGTTCTGTCCGAACTGCGCGGTGTCCGCGGCGATCGTCAGGTCGCACAGCACGTGCAGCACGTGGCCGCCGCCGATCGCGAGGCCGTTGACCGCCGCGACGACGGGCTTGGGGGCGTCACGGATGACGCGGTGCAGGGCCTCGACCTCGAACAGCCCGCTCGCCGACGGCCCGTAGTCGCCGGTCTCCATCCGCTGCTTCTGGTCGCCGCCCGCGCAGAACGCCTTGTCGCCGGCGCCGGTCAGGGCAATGACACCGACGTCACTGCTCGCCCAGGCGCGCTTGAAGGCCATGACCAGTTCGTCGACCGTCTGCGCACGGAAAGCGTTGTAGCGTTCCGGGCGGTTGATGGTGATCCAAGCCAGTCCGTTGTCCACCTCGTAGGTGATGTCGGTGAATTCGGTCATCAGACTCCGCTGTCCTTTCGTTGGGTGAGCAAGGGTCAGGTTTCTGGTCTGACCATTTGCATAACAGTAACGTTAGTCGAGTCTCGTGCGCAAGGGTGGGCGGGGGTGGTCGAGGGTTCGTCGGGTGGTCGCCGAGTCGGCGTCGCGCGGCTCGACGTGGTGTGGCATGATCGAATATCTAGTCTGATCATTATAATCATTTGCGATTTGGTGTTGTAGATGTGTTGAGCTACAGCGGATTACGCGCAGCGCGGGCCTGGGGAGGGGGAGTTGGACTGCGGAAGTTCCCGGGAATGCGCTTTCGCCGGGCCGCTTTGCGGTATTCGGGTGGTGAAGCTCGGGGGTGATCGGGTGAGCTGACCTCGACGATGGAATCAGACGTCCGGTGAACCATGAATGCGCGACCGAGATCGGCCGCGTGTACGTGTGAGGCACTCGGCCGACCCGATTGCTCCCGCACGGTGGAGTGGAAGGAACGACGTCTAAGGTATTTGGCCATTCCATTGAACGGTTGATCTTTTATGGCTACTGTGTTCGAAGTGACATCAACTTCCGCTGCTGCTATGGATCCACCGGAGGACGCGCCGGGGTCGCTGTCGTGGCGGCTGCGGCTGGAGACTACGCTGGTTGATCGGCATATCGGCAGTAAGGTGCTGTCCGGCCTGGTGAATGCCTTGTCCGAGGGACTCGATGCGACCGTCTGCCTGCTCGGTTCGACGGGTGCTCTGGTCAAGAAGTGCGGCCCATGCGAGGTGTCCGCGCCCATTCCGAGCCTCGAGCGGCTGCGGAAGGGGGCCGGTGTAGTCGGAGGTGGCGCACCCGTGGTCACCTCCCGTGTGGCGGGCGCCCCCGCCGGCGGCGAGTACGCGGTCGGGGCGGTCGTCGACGGCAACGAACTGTTCGGCTGGGTCGTGACTCCGATCTCAGGCAGCCTGGACCCGGCCGATATTCGCTGGGCGCTCGAGCGAGCGGTGGTGCACTTGCGAATGGAGTTCGTCGCGCAGCGGCGTCTGGCGCGAGTGGCCGGCAATGCTCGCGCCAACCTGGTCCGGCACATGGTGCGATCCACGACCTACGACGCCGAACTGCGCACGTGTGCCGAGTATTTGGGGGTCGACCTGGAGGCGGATCGAGTCATCGTCTTCGTTCTCGAACGGGGTCGACCGTCGGACTCCGCGGTCGACGTCCGTCGGCTCGGCGCTCACGTTTCGGAAGCGTTGAACGTGGACGTCATCGGAGTCCGCGGTTCCGAGGGCGTCATCCTGACCGTCGCGATGCCTGGCGGCGCGGATGCTGCGACCTTCGTCGGCCGTTGTAAGGATGCGGTCACGCGCGGGCTGGCCCGGGTGGGTGACGAATTCTCCGTCAGCGGCATCTCATCGGTTGCGCGGCCGGGACAACTGCGTCGCGCATACCGAGAGGCGGTCGAATCCGCTCGATGTCTCGATCGGTACCCGTCGGCGTCGGCTCGGGCGATCACTTGTCACGAACTGGGTCCGGCTCGCCTGCTGGTAGCCAACAGCGACGAGCGCTCGGTCCGGAGCTTCGTCAATGACGTGGTGGGGGTGCTGGTGTCGGGCGGTGCGGCCAACACGGAACTCTTGCGTACGCTTCAGGCTTATTTCGACTCCGGGCGCAGTGTACGGGAGACCGCTGTGCGGCTGGGCATTCACGAGAATACCGTCCGGCACAGACTCGGTCGTGTGCACGACCTGACGGGCTTGGACGTCGCCGGAGATTCGAACGACCAGCTCACTGTCCAGACGGCATTGTTGATCCTGCGCTTGCAAGGGCATCACGCGATTCCGGGATTCGACAGCGATGTTATCGCGCCCATACGATCTGGGACCCCGGCCCGGACCGCATCGACTTGCCGCGGAGGTGGTCGGCAGGGAGTCGTTGTCGACTTCTCCAATCGACGCGCAGACGGCGGAATTGATTCTCTTGACGTGCTCCGTGGTGATGGAATTTAATTGCGGACGGCACCCGAATTCAGCAGCGTGATTCGCCGCAGCTGATATCCGCGCCTCACGGGGAGTAGTACCAGCTCGTTCAAGAGGAGTAGTCGCATGATTGTCGATTCCGATTCTGAATTCCACACCAGGGATCCAGAGGATCGAACATGGACCGAGACCATGTTCTTGCCGTTCTATGTTCCAGAAGAGGGAATATTCGGGAACGTCTATGTTCTCGCACGGCCGAATCTGGGTGTTGCGACATCCTCGGTGCTGGTGGGGCAGGGCTTCTGCGCCCAGCCCTACGAGATCGACTTCACCGACCCGCAGGTTCATCTTCCCTGCCCAGAGTCGTTTTCGAAATTCACTCTCGAAAACGGGCTCTCGGTTCAGGCGCCGACTCCCAAAGAGTACGACGTCAGCTACGAGAATGCGCTCGGCGCGTGCTCGTTCGAATTGTCTTTCCGTGCTGTGCACGAGCCGTTCGATCCGGGTGATCCGAAACAGAACCCGAGGTTGGCGGCGGATCGCGGCAGCGCTGATGTCCGGCATGGCGATGCGTGGGAAAACGGGCATTTCGAGGTCAAGGGCCATATCGTCGGCGAACTGGAATTGCGCGGAAAGAAGTACCGCATCGACTGCTTCGACGGAATGGATCACAGCTGGGGGCCACGGACCGAGACCGGCACCCGCTCGGTCGCGTGGGTCTCGGTGAACTTCGGACCGAAGCTGTCCGCCCACCTTGCCGTGCTGATCGATCTGCGCGACGGTCGGGTGGTCTATGAACGGCTTCGCTTCGGGTTCATCGTCGAGGACGGGGTCGTTCACCCGGTGGAAGACGCGTCCATCAGCGCGGAACACAATCAGATGCTCGCGATGAGCAATCGCATCCGGATTCGTGACGTTCGCGGGAAGGAGTTCGAATTCTTCGGGACCGCGATCTCGAGCCACCCGTGGTACACCTTCAACCCGTGTCATGTCAGCTATCAGGGGATTTTCCGCTACCAGTGGGGCGATCAGGTCGGATACGGCGAGATGGCGGACATCTACGGCGTGGACTATCTGGCCCAGCGGACCTCTCGTCACGGGCGCGCGCAGCGGAGCCGTTCGTGACCGCGAACGATCTGACCTGGTGCGCCGATTTCGATCAGCGCGACAACCCGTCCCGTGAGTTCATCGCGGCGATCCGTGAACAGCATCCGACCGAGCCCGAGGTCGACGCGATGTTGACCCGCAAGATGCAGCGCCGCGGTAATCCTTCGTACAGTCGACCGGAACTCGGCGATCTGGCGAAGATTCTGGAGCCCTTTCTGGAAAACGAGCTGGGCACGTCCAGGTTCGCGATCAGTGATCTGCACTGGTTCACCGGGGGCGTTTCGAAGATTCAGATCGGATTCACGCTCGAACGGCAGGACGGTATTGCCGGGGACAGCCGCGAGCGCCTCGTCCTGCGCATGGACCCTAGTGAGGGATCCAATGCCACCAGTCGAGCTCGTGAATTCGAGCTGCTCACTCTGATGCAGGGCATCGTTCCGGTTCCTGAGATCCGATTTCTCGACGCCGACGGCGAATGGTTTCCCGAACCGGCCCTCATCTGTGAGTTCGTTGAGGGTGTCACGAAGCCCCGGAGCACTCGCACCGGGCAGATCAGCGGTTTGGGCACCGATTTCGGTCCGGAGTATCGCGAGAAGCTCGCGCCGCAGTATCTCGACCATCTCGCTCGGATTCACAACACAGATGTTTCGGGCCGGTCGTTCGAGCATCTTCAGGTGCCACGATCTGGCTCGACCGAGGCGGCCGAGTGGGCCGTGCATCACGCACTGCGATGCTGGGAAGAGGATCGTGGTGAAGATTTTCCGCTCATGGAAGTCGCGGCGAATTGGTTGATGAACAATATGCCGCAGCTCGATCTGCCGAGCGTGGTTCACGGTGACTTCCGCAGTGGAAACTTCCTGTTCGACGAGGAATCGGGTCGAATCCGGGCGTGGCTGGACTGGGAACGCGGTCTGATCGGAGACCGTCACCGGGACCTCGCCTGGATCACGCTGCCGGCCATGGGGCACTACGGCTCGGATGGCCGATATCTGGTGTGCGGTCTGATACCTCTGGACGAGTTCTACGCGCGATATTCGGATGCTTCGGGTCTGACGGTCGATCCGGAGCGGATGCGCTTCTATCAGGTTCTGAACTGCTTCACCATCATCGTGTCGATGATGGCCTCGACCTACCGCATCGCACGGCTCGGCAAGTCGCACCAGGACATTCTGCTGACCCGCGTCGAATCCCTGGTTCCGGTGATCTCGCGACAGCTCGTCTCGCTCCTGAGAGGAGAGAACCCATGATGGACCACAGCGAGAACACACTGCGTGCGGCCATCAAGGCGCTACGGGAAACGGTTGTTCCGGCCGTGGATCCGAACGACCCGCAAGCCGTCGAGCAGCTCGGGCTGACAATCGAGTTCTTGGAGCATTTGCGGGCGCGGATCTACGACATCCATGGTCGTGAACGCGCCGAGCTGGGAAATCAGTTGGCGCTGGCCCGCAGGCTGATCGACGATGCCGGAATAGTCCCGGACGATGTGCGCGTTCACCTCGAGAGGTCGTGGTCGGAAGCGAGCAAGGTGCACGCCGACGCCGCCGCGCACACCGAGGACCTGCGCGGTGCGATACGGCGGCTGGGCGCGGCAGCGCGTGGGGTGATCAGAACAGTGCGCAATGGGCCCGAAGAAGTCCGCGACCGGGTCGGCGCGCATGTCATGTCGGGGATCGAATCCTCGATCGAGGCCGACAGTATGTGGTACTCGACATTCCGACAGAACAAGGACGCGGCTGCGGCGGGGACGCCGTAGCCGAGTGGACCTCTGCGTTTCGACTGTCCGGGAAGTAGAGGACGTGGTCGGCTGGACAGCGTCGTCCGGCCGACCACAATCCGGTCCGGTGTCGGAGGCGGGGATATGCACACCGATCAGAACGAAGTGTCATGTGACGATTCGTTAGGTGTGGCGTTTCATGATTCTGTCCCAATGACGTTCGGTCGGTCGCCGGTCCTGAGTCCCACAACCGTCGGCTCGTCGAGCAGTGGGTATCCCGTGCCCGCGTACTCCGCCTGGTTGCCGGGGTACGCGGGCACCGCAGCGGTCCCGCCGTGTCATCGAGCGAGGGTTGCGGACGGCTTGCGGGTGCTACCTGGCGGGATGATCGAACATGGCCACCAGGCGGCCGTGGTAGTCGCCGCGCTTCATCCGGTCGTATCCCTCGCCGATCTGCTCGAAGGACAGTGTCTCCACGCGCGAGGAGATGGTGCCGTTCTCGATGAATCGCAGCACCGAGGCCAGGTCGTCCGTGCTGCCGGTGACCGAGCCGTGCAACTGCACCTCGCCCAGGACGAGATCCTGGACGTGGAAGGTGACTGTGGGCTTCGCGAGTCCGACCTGTACGACTCGGCCGCCCTTGCGGACCGTGGCGATCGCGCCGGAGGTGGTGGTGTCGAAACCGGCGAAGTCGATGATGACGTCGAGTTTCGCGTCGGCGAGATCGCGGATGTCGGTGACGACTTTCAGCGCCCCGTCCGCGGTGGCGCTCGCCCGGGCCTGTTCGCTGACGTCGGCGACGAAAACCTCTGCGCCGGAAGCCTTTGCCATCAGCGCGCCGAGCGAGCCGAGTCCGCCGTAGCCGACGATTCCGACGCGTGTGCCCGCGGTGACCTCGCCGATTCCGAACACCGCATGGTGGGCCGTGCGACCGGCATCGGTGGCGGGCGCGGCCTGTTCCCAGGACACGCCGTCGGGGATGTGCACGGCTTCCCAGTCCCGGACCAGAACCTTGGTGGCGAAGCCTCCGTCGATCGCGGTGCCCGGCCCGTCGGTGTCGGCATTGATCGCGACCCGGTCGCCGACATGGAAGTTCGCCACCCCTTCTCCGACCTCCGAGACCACCCCGGCGAATTCGTGACCGAGGATGATCGGGGCCGGTCCGAGCAGAGAGGTGAGCGTCCCGTCGAGATAACTGAGGTCGCTGTGGCACAGGCCGGCGGCAACCGTTTCGATGATCAGTTCACCCTTTCCCGGCGAGGGGTCCTCGATGGAGTTGTTCAGCCGAAGCGGGGAATTTACGCTGGTGAATTGCCAGCCGCGCATGTTGTTGTCCTTTCCTCTATTTCGAATGCGGGTCGCCATGGGTGAGAACCCGGGAAATTCCGGCGGCAGCCGTGTGCATGGCGGGTTCGTGGGCCAGAGGGCATTCGGTGCCGCGCCTGTATACGACGCTCAGCGCGGCCACCACTTCGTTGTCGGCTCCGGTGACCGGTACGGCCATTCCCGTCCAGTCCCTGGTTCCGATCCCGGGCGCGTAGACCATTCGCCGCCGCCGGATATCGGCAAGAACCTGGCGCAGTTGTCCGGGATCGGTGACGGTGTCCTCGCCGAGTTTCTGCAGCGGCCCCGCGATCACCTGCTCCTGATAGTCCCGTGGCGAGAACGCCAGGAGTACCAGGCCGGAGGACGAGGTGTGCAACGGATGCCGCTCGGCCATGCGGCCGGCCGCCAGGGTGGTCGCCGCCGGTGCCAGGCGCTCGAGGAACAGTGCGGAGCCGTGGTCGAGCACGGAGATGGTGACGATCTCGTGGATCGCGGTCCGCAGGTCGATCATGAACGGCAGCGCGGCATCTCGAATGTCCAGACCACGATTACCCTGGCCGGCCAACTCCCACAGGTGCAGGCCGATCCGGATATCCTTCGTCCCGTTCCGTTCGAGCAGCCCGTACCGGACCAGTTCGGTGACGAGACGATGGGCGGTGGGCAACGGCAGCCCGGCCCGGTTGGCCAGTGTGCTCAGTGAAATCGACTCGGTGTCGCGGTCGAACGCCTCCAGTACCCGCGCCACGCGGCTGATCAGCGACTCGCCATCGGCCTTGCGCATATGGCTCACCTCCGGGCTTCTCGGCAACGCTGCCGATCGCGGGAACCGTAAATCGCAGGATCCTCGGTGCCTATCAGCCGCCATGCCGAAGCGCGCGCAAGCATGAATGGTTTGCCCATTGTGCCGACTGATCACCCTCTGTTCAGCAGAGATCTGGTTTGCGGACCGGTGCTCGCTCCAGGTCCGCAGTTCAGTCTAACTCATTGGTTGAACCATTGGATAGTGACCTTCCCGACTCCGCGCCCGGAGTGCGCAGGGAGATCCGAAGCTCGAGCCGCGATGCGACTCGGTTGGCAGTGAATTCTTCTACTCACCGAAATACCACTATGTGTCGCCGATCACGGTTGGCCACAGTGGCTTTCAGCCGCGACGAAGCGGCGATATCGGGTGAAAGGACCGACGATGTCGACAACCGCGCAATTGCCGCCGTACTCCCATGAGCTCGACTGGCCCGAGGGGCTCGAGCCGTACCGCATCATCGACCACACGGGCACACAGGGCGAGCCCTATGCGCACTACGCGTGGATGCGGGAGAACGCGCCGGTGCTGCGGGTCCAGCATGACGACGGTGACGTGTGGATGGTCGCCCGGCACGATGACGTGCGCTGGGCATTGCGCAAGCCCAAGATCTTCCGTTCTCAGGTCAACGACGTGCAGGAGCTGGCGTTCCTGACGCTGATCGACGCCCCGGATCATTCGCGCCTGCGCAAGGTGGTTGCCGCGGCGTTCACGCCCAAGGCGATCGGTTTGGTGGAGGACCGGGTGCGTGAAGTCGCGAGCGCCAAGCTGGACGAGATGATCGCCAGGGGGGAAGGAGAGGTGCTCGAGCACTACGCCAGGCCGTTGACGATGGCGACCATCAGCAGCATTCTCGACGTGCCGATCGACGACCTGCAACAGGTCGCATTCCTGTCGGAGCAGATGTTCATCTTCTTCGCGCGCGTGGCTCGCAGCGCGCCCGGCACGGCCGATGACGAGCGGTACACTCGCGAGTTCTTCGAGTACCTGCACGGGAACCTGCTCCGGCTCTACGAAGCCGAGAGCGAATCCGTCGGCGGGAGTATCGCCCGGTCTTGGCTCGACGACGGGCTGATCTCCGAGAAGGAGGCCGTCGAGCTGTGCGGGTTCGTGTTCGTATCCGGCTTCGAAACCACGATGCGGCTGATCGGCGGCGGTTTTCGTGAGTTGAGCTACAACCCGTCATTGCTGGCCAGGCTGCGGGAAACCCCTGGCGACGCTGAGCGTTTCGTCGAGGAGCTGGTGCGGATGCGTGGCCCGGTGCACCGTGCGGTGCGGCGAACCAGCGAGGACGTGGAGGTTCGCGGTGTGACGATCCCGGCGGGGGCGATCGTCCGGCTGCTGATCGCCTCGGCCAACCGCGACGAGAGTATATGGCCGCATGCCGATCGGTTCGATATCGACCGGGACGCCGAGGGGCATTTCGGATTCGGCCACGGAATCCACAGCTGCCTCGGGGCTCCGCTGGCGCGGCTGGAGACCCGGGTGACCGCCGAGTTGCTCGGGCAGAAGGTCGCCGCGGTGTCCTTCGACCACGAAAGGGACCTGGTCTTCCTCAAAGGCAACAGCATGACCACCGGGCCGGAGTCGTTGCGGGTGGATCTGGTGCCGGTGGTTGGGAGGTGACCGCTGCGGCCGAGGGATCGATCGCGACTGTACGAGCTATGAGGAGGATTCGATGACCGACAACCGGACGATCGCCGCGATCGGCCTGATCGCCGTCGACCGCGACGGGGTGTCCCACGAGTTGGGATGGGATCCGGACCAATCGCTGATGGAAGCGTTGCGGGACAACGGCCTTCCGGTGCTCGCCTCTTGTGGTGGTACCGCCTCCTGCGCGACCTGTCATGTGTACCTGGACGCGGAGATCCGCACGCGGCTGGGCGCGCGCAGTGACGACGAGACGGAGCTGCTGGAGGAGACCGAGCACTTCGACGAGGCAACGTCGCGGTTGTCGTGCCAGATCGCGCAGGACGCCGCACTCGACGGCATCACCGTGCGCCTGGCACCGGAAGAGGACTAGTTCCATGCTGGAAACCGTTGCGGGCCAGCATCTTTTTCGATGGTGGCCCGCAATGGTCAGGGTAGGTTCAGCGTGCGACGAGCCCGCCGTCCACCGGCAGTGCGACGCCGGTGACGAACGAGGCGTCGTCGGATGCCAGCCACAACGCGGCGTGGGCGATTTCCTCGGGCTGACCGGGGCGGCCCATCGGGATCGCGGCAACGAACCGCTTCTCGGTCTCCTCGCGGCTGAAGGGCGAGTCGGACATGAAGTCGTTGTAGAGCATCGGGGTGGCGACCATGCCGGGACAGACCGCGTTGATGCGGATGCCCTCGGTCGCGTACCGGACCGCCAGACCCTTGGTCAGCCCGATCAAGCCGGCCTTGAGGGAGGAATACAACGGGCTGGAGGCCGATCCGACCAGCCCCGAGGAGGACGAGGTGAAGACGATGGATCCGCTTGCCTGCTTACGCATTTCGGCCACTGCGAGGCTGGCCAGCAGCGTCGCCTGGGTGACGTTCAGCTGGGCTGCGCGGTCGTAACGCTCGAGGTCGAGACTCTCGAAGTCCGAGGGGGCCGGCATGCCGGCGTGGCTCCACAGCACGTCGATGCCGCCCAGCGAGTCCGTCGCCTCGGCGAAACAGCGGGCAACCGCGTCATTGTCGCTGAGATCGGCCACGAAGCCCTCGGCCTTGCCGCCGTTGGCGTTGATCGCGTCCACGACGGACTTCAGGGCTTCGGCGTCGCGGTCGACAGCCGCGACCCGGGCGCCTTCGCGGGTGAACAGTTCCGCCCCGGCGCGTCCCATACCGGACGCCGCTGCGGTGATGATCGCCCGCTTGTTCTCCAGTCTCATCTCGACTGCTCCTGTTCCGGCCTGACGGCCACGTGATGTCATGCGTAGCAACGGATTTCCTGAATAATGCTCAAGACGTTGCTCGGCATCATGATACTCTAATGGTAAAACCATTTAAATAGCACAGACACGGTTTCAGAGTGAGGAGTCAACGATGACCGTTACCATCGACCAGGAACAGGCCGCGATCGCGGCCGCGCCGAAGCAGATGCTGATCGGCGGGAAGTGGTGCGCGGCGTCGGACGGCGCGACCTTCGACGTCTACGACCCGTCAACCGGGAAGGTGCTCTGCGCGGTCGCGGACGGCACCCCGCAGGACGGTATGCGCGCCCTCGACGTCGCCGTCGAGACCCAGGCCTCCTGGGCCCGTGTCCCCGCGCGGGAGCGCTCGGAGATGCTGCGCCGAACCTTCGAATTGATGCACGAGCGCGCCGACGAGCTCGCATTGGTCATGACGTTGGAGGCCGGGAAGCCGATCGACGAGGCCAAGGCCGAGATCGCCCTCGCGGCCGATTTCGTGCGGCACTTTGCCGAGGAGGCGGTGCGGATCCGCGGCAACTATCAGGAGAATCCGTCCGGGGCCGGGCGGATCATCGTCACCAAGCAACCGGTCGGCCCGGCGATCCTGATCGCGCCGTGGAACTTTCCGCTCTCGATGGGCGCGCGCAAGATTGCTCCGGCGCTCGCGGCCGGCTGCACCTGTGTGGTCAAGCCCGCGCCGGAGACGCCGCTGACGATGCTGCTGCTGGCGGGGATCTTCGCCGAGGCCGGTGTTCCCGACGGGGTGGTGAACATCGTGACAACCACCTCGGCCGCAGAGGTCATCGAGACGCTGATCGCGTCGGGCAAGGCTCGCAAGCTCTCCTTCACCGGCTCGACCCAGGTCGGGGTGCACCTGCTGGAGCGCGCTGCGAAACGGGTGTTGAAGGTGTCCATGGAACTGGGCGGCAACGCGCCGTTCATCGTCTTCGACGACGCGGACATCGACAATGCGCTGGACGGCCTGATGATGACCAAGATGCGCAACGGCGGTGAGACGTGCACCGCCGCCAACCGCGTTTACGTGCAACGGTCCATCATGGATGTCTTCGCGGACAAGCTCGCCGACCGGATGACGGAATTCGTGGTGGGCCGCGGGGTGGACGAAGGAATCACGTTGGGCCCGTTGATCAATGAGAAACAGCGCGTCACCGTGGAGACTCTGGTCGCCGATGCGCTGGAGGCCGGGGCCGAGCTGGTCATGGGCGGTACCCGGCCCGATCTGCCCGGGTATTTCTATCAGCCGACCGTACTCAAGGGTGTGCCCCGCAGCGCACGGGTGAATCGGGAGGAGATCTTCGGACCGGTGGCGCCGCTCATCGCGTTCGATACCGAAGAAGAGGTGATCGAGGCCGCGAACGACACCGATTACGGCCTGGTTGCCTACATCTTCACGGAGAACTACCGGCGCGCCCTGCGTGTCGGCGAGGCCATGGAGACCGGAATGGTAGGCGTGAACCAGGGATCGGTGTCCAATGTGTCCGCGCCGTTCGGTGGGGCGAAGATGTCCGGACTCGGCCGGGAAGGCGGCCCCGAAGGGATCGAGGAGTTCCTGGAAACCAAGTTCATGGCCGTGCGGCTCTGATACGGATGAGTACCCTGGCCCCCTCGACAGGGCCAGGGCACTTCGGGTACCTGATCAACAGTGCGGGATCAGCGTGATTCGTCGGCTGCGGCGCGTTCGCTCTCGGCTTTGACCAATGTTCTTTCCAGCCTGCGCAGGTGGCGAGTGATCTCCTCGATCGCCTTGTCGGCGTCCCCCGCGCGCAGCCGGTTGAGGATTCGCCGGCGTATCTTGCCTATGTCCTTGTTCGGTTGCGGGCCAACGCGATTCAGCCGTAGATGCACGATCTGCGCCAGCGAGTCGGTCAAGATCACCAAGACCTCGTTGTGGGTTGCCTTGGCCAGGATCCGGTAGAACTCGGTGATCTGCGCGGTGCGCACCAGTCCCGCCTCGGAGTTCTTCGTCTGCTCCTCGGTGAACGCGACGTCGTCCTCGAGCAGTTGGAAGTCCGCCTCGGTGGCGCGCTCGCAAACCAGCCTAATGACGTTGGAAGTCAGCAGGATTCGAGCTTCGAGCAGATCCTGGGAGGACAGTGCGCCCAGTGCGGCCAGATCTCCCAGCGCCCGCGACACCACGCGTGGATCGCCGTTGCGGATGAAGGCGCCGCCCGTGACGCCGGGGCGGGATTCGACGAGTCCTGTCGTCTCTAGGCCGCGAATCGCTTCTCGCACACCGTGCCTGCTGACCCCGAATATCTCGGCCATATCGCGTTCGGCGGGTAAACGGTCGCCCGGGCGCAGTCGCCCGTCCGCCACGGCATCGCGGATCTGGTCGTAGATGAATTCGAAGCCGCGGCGGGTGCGCACCTTGGTGAACAGCGCGGAGCTGTCGCCGTTCGCACCCCCGGCCCACGGGTTCATCGCTGCCGTCCCCCGTGAGGGGCTGGATTCGGTCATGTCTCGGCCTCCCCACTTCCCAATTTTAATGTTTCTACCATTTGGTTCCGATAGTCTATCCCACTGCGGGGGTGTCGGCCGGGTGCCGACCACGCCGGGTTCATCACGACGCCTTCGGGGACACCCACAGGCCCTCGGCTCGGGCGCAGACGGTGTCGCCGCACCGTAATTCGCCCTTCGCGAAGGTCTTCCGCCCGTCGACCGCGGTCGTCCATGCTTCGACGGTGAGTTCCTCACCCAGTGGGGTAGGGCCTTCGTACGTGATGCTCAGGGTCCGGGTGAAGCCGGCGTTGTCGAGCCGCCGCCGGACCGCGCTCCACAGCACCTGGTCCAGCAGCACGCCGACGTAGCCGCCGTGCAGCCGTCCGCGCGGGCCCTGGTACTGCAGCGGCAGCGGACCCGTGGTCGCTATGACGCGGTCACCGTCGAACTTCTCGGTGAGCAGTGGCGCGATGGCGTTGCGGTGGCTGGTGACCGGATTCGTATTGACCACGACATGACCCTTGCGGCTGAACCATGGCGGGTCGTTCGGCTCCTGTGGTTCGAGCGTCGCAGGATCGTCCAGCGCGGCCTGCAGCCGCGCCGTCTCTGCCGCGAGAAATGCGCGCAGTTCCGCGCCGGTGTGTTCCAGCAGGCCAGCGGCCATCCGGCGGCAGGTGTCGGCCGCATACTCGGCCAATATGCTGTCGCCCTCGGTCTCGGGTGCTGCGGTTGTCTCGGTGATCGCGTCCATGTCAGGCTCCTACCGTAGTGGCCGGGTGCTGTCCGGTCATTCGATGCGCCGGTGCCGCGGGGCCTGCTTCCCCTCGTCGGCCTGGATCGTCTGTTCGCTCCGGCCCGCCGGGACTGCCACCGGCAATCGAAACGGGTATTCGTCGAGCCATGGGCGGGGCCTTTCCGTGGGGTGCGCCGGACGGCCGAATGATGGTCAAACCATTAATTTTCGGGATTGACGTTGCGGCCATTGCACCACAATACTGTAATGGTTAAACCAATGGATATGTAGGAGGAAGCGATGACCGGAACCGCGGCACAGGCCGCCGACGACACGGCTGCTCGCCTGCGGCTGAGGGACGAGCTCGCGCGATCCGGCCTGAAAATCGCACAACCCGACGATCCGCCGCTGTTCACCCGGGTGCCCGAGTCCTCGATGCGGCCGATGCACTGGCGCTGGGCCGAACTCGAGGCATTCCTGCAGGAACTGGGGCAGGTCCTGGACTTGCGGCCCGGCGGTGACCGGCGGACGCTGCGACTGGCCAATCCCGGACTGGAGTACGGCACCACGCCGACATTCTGGGCATCGATCCAGTACATCAATCCCGGCGAGGTCGCCACCGCGCACCGGCACACCCCGGACGCCTTCCGATTCGTCATGTACGGCAACGGCTGTCGGACCACCATCGACGGCGAGAACTACTCGATGAGCGAGGGCGACCTGGTGCTGACGCCGAACTGGGCGTGGCACGACCACCTGCACCACGGCGACGAGCCCATGATCTGGTTGGACGTGCTCGATGTGTCGTTGATACGCAAGCTGGACAACACTTTCTTCGACCCGTACCCCGAAGACGTCCAGCCCGTCGGGGAGCAGCCGGAGAAGTCCTGGCGCGAGTTCGGCTCCGGTCTCCTGCGGCCGGTCGGCGCCGCGCCCGCGCCGCGGCACAACCCGCTGCTGGTGTATTCGCGCGAGCAGGCCGACGCAGCGCTGGAGCTGGCCAAAGGCTTGGATCCGGACCCTTGCGACGACGTGATCCTGGAGTACCAGAATCCGGCCGGTGGGGGTCCGGCGCTGCCGTCGATGTCGATGAAGATGCAGGTCCTGCGTCCCGGATTTCAGGGCGTCACCCACCGCCACAGTGGAAGCAAGGTGTACTGGGTCGTCGAGGGCGCTGGCACATCGTTCGTGGGTGACGAGCGATTCGATTGGGGCAAAGGGGATTTCGTCGCGGTTCCGCCGTGGTCTCCGGTGCGCCACGTCAACGACCACGACACCGAGGCCAAGCTGTTCCGGGTCGACGACAGTCCCCTGTACCGGACGCTGAACATCTACCACGAGGAGATCGCCCGATGAGGCTGGCCGTATTCGACGACTCGCGTGTCGGCGTCGTCCGAGGCGACGACATCCACGACATCACCGAACTCGTACCGCCGGAGTTCGATTCGTGGCCCGAGCAGCGGCTCAACTGGTTGATCCGCAACTGGACCCGGGTCGCCGACAGACTGGCGGATCCGGGAAAGTTTCCAGTAGTCGCCGCGTCGTCGGTGGTGCTTCGGGCGGCGAATCCCGCACCGCCGCAACTGTTCGCGATCCCGGCGAACTACCGCGCGCACATCGGCGAGATCGGCGCGATGGCGATCACCAAGGGCGGCCGCACAGCGCGGGAAGCCGGGTTCTTCCTCAAGGCCGCCGGGTCGGTCAGCGGCGCCGGTGAGCCGATCCCGTTGCCCGCCGGTTCGGCCCGGCGATTCGACCACGAGTGCGAGTTGGGCGTGATCATCGGCAAGCAGGGGCGCAATGTGCCCCGGGAGCGGGCGATGGAGTACGTTTTCGGCTTCGCCTGCCTGATCGACCTGACGATGCGGATCCAGCCGGGGGAGTTCGAGGAGGACAGGTCGTTGCGGAAATCGTTCCGCGGCTTCACGCCGCTGGGCCCGCACCTGGTGACCGCCGACGAGATCGGGGACCTCGGCACGTTGACCTCGCGCCTGTCGGTCAACGGCGAGCAGCGCCAAGGCGCTGTCCTCGGGGACATGATCGTCGATGTGGCGGAGGCGATCGAGCTGATCACCTCGGTGGTGGACGTGCAGCCGGGCGACGTGATCGCCAGCGGCACACCGAAGGGCGTCGGTCCGCTCGTCCCCGGCGATGAGGTGGCCATCGCGATCGATGAGATCGGCGCGATGACACTTACAGTGACCGAGGCAGCTGCCGCACCGCGGCCGTTCTGAGAGGAGGCGGGCTGGTGCCCAGCGAATACCGAGCCGCGTTCATCCGCGGCGGCACGAGCAAGGCGCTGGTGTTCCACGAACGAGATCTGCCCCGGGAGCGCTCCGAACGCGACGCGCTCTTCCTGCGCGCGATGGGCAGCCCGGATCCGTACGGGCGGCAGCTCGACGGTATGGGCGGCGGTCTGTCGTCGTTGTCGAAAATCTGTGTGGTCGGCCCGCCGTCGCGGCCGGACGCGGACGTGGACTACCTGTTCGGGCAGGTGCAGGTGGACCGGCCGGTGGTCGACTACACCGGCAACTGCGGCAACATGTCCTCGGCCATCGGGCCCTTCGCGATCGACGAGGGTCTCGTGCCCGCGACCGACGGCGAGGCGTCGGTGCGTATCCATAATGTCAACACCGGCAAGATCATTCGTGCCAGGTTCGAGGTTCGGGGTGGCCGGAGTGTCACCGAGGGCGACTACCGGCTCCAGGGCGTCGCGGGGGCCGGAGCGCCGGTACGGCTCGATTTTCTCGATCCGGGTGGTGCGGCCACCGGGGCGTTGCTCCCGGCGGGTGCGGCGACCACGGAGCTGGCCGTCCCGGCGAGCTTGGTGGACGCGGGCAATCCGGTGGTCTTCCTGGACGCTGCCGACGTGGGCCTGACCGCGGCGGAGTTGCCGGAGACGCTGGACGGCGACGCGGAACTGAGTGCGCGCGTCGAGTCGCTGCGCCGGGCGGGCTCGGTGCGGATGGGATTGGCCGACGACGAGCGCGCGGCGGGCGAGCGCCGGATGACACCGTTCGTCGCGGTGGTCGCGCCGCCCGCCGATTACCGAACGCTGTCCGGCGATGTCATCGCGGCCGAGGAAATCGACCTGCTGGTGCGGTTTTGGTCGAACGGAAAGGCGCATCGCGCGCTGCCGCTGACTGGTGCGCTGTGCTTGGCTATCGCCGCGCGGTTGCCCGGTTCGGTGGTACATCGGCATGCGCGTGATCGGGACGGTGGTGTGCTGCGGCTGGGCTCACCGTCGGGACAGCTGGAGGTCGACGCTTCGGTTGTGACGGATTCGTCTGTGCCGGAAGGGTTTCGCGCGGATTACGCTACGGCGTACCGTACGACTCGGCGGTTGTTCACGGGTGTCGTGAACGCCTGAACGACAGAACCCCGGACCCCCGCCGAGTAGCGGGGGTCCGGGGTTCGTTCGCCTCAGTTGTCGCGGGTGACCGCGTCGGCGAAGCGGGGGCGGCGCTTCTCGGCGTAGGCCGCGACCCCTTCCTTGAAGTCCGGCTGTCGCATCATCACGGCGATGAGTTCCTTCGAGTGCTCGATCGAGCCACCGACGTTGTGGTGCAACAGATCCGCGTACATCTGCCGTTTCGCGCTGGTGATCGAGGCCGGTGAGACCTGGTCGGCGATCATCCGCGCGGTGCGGTACACCTCGTCGAGGAAGCCTTCCCGGGGATACAGGCCGTTGAGGAAGCCCATCCGCATCAGCTCCTCCGAGCGCACGACCCGCCCGGTGAACAGGATGTCGGCAGCGTTGGTGGTGCCCACGATCCGGGGCAGCACCCAGGACAGCCCGTACTCCGCGGGCAGCCCCAGCCGCGGCGTGGACGTGGTGAACTTGATGCCCTCGACTGCGAAACGAAGATCGCAGAAACTGGCGATGGCCGCCGCGATCCCGGCGCACGCTCCGTTGATCGCCGCGATCACCGGCACTCGCAGGCCCCAGTGCCAGACCACATCGTGCTCGAACTCCTCGTGCACGCCCGTGCCGGGCTGGGCCAGCGCGCTGGGATCGACTGTCTCGCCGTAGTTCTCGTCGGTCTCGGTGTAGAAGTCGAGGGCTTTCGTGTCGGCGCCGACACAGAACTGGTCGCCTGAACCGGTCAGCACCACCACCCGCACCCGCGGGTCGCGGTCCAGCGTGTCCATCAGCCACCGGTACTCGGCGTTCATCCGGCTGGTCCACGAGTTGCCCCGGCCCGGGCGGTGGAACCACACCGTCGCCACACCCTCGTCGATCTCGTACCTCGTGACCTTCAGCTCCATCAGGCGTCCCTGCCTTTCCCGTTCGCGGTAACTTTCAGAAATTCGAGTGTCTGCGGCCAGGACACGGCCCAGGCGTCCGCGTTGACCTGCTCGTTGTGCCGCCGATCGTCGCTGAACCCGTGCTTGGCGCGCGGGTAGAGGTGGATGATGGTCGGTGCTTCGGTGTCGCGGCTCTGCAGCGCGGTCTGCAAGCGGCCGAATATCTCCCACGGGACCAGCGAGTCCTTGCCGGGGTAGTGCACCATCACCGGCATCGTGAGCGCGGCGGCCGACTCGACGGCGTCGACGCTCGTCCCGGCTTCGGGCTGGGCGGACAGCGTCGGGTGGTAGGCGACCACCGCGGACAGATCCGGATCGCGGGCGCCCAGGATCAACGCGTACCGCCCGCCGAGGCACCAACCCGCCACAGACGGGGACGGCGTGCGGTATTCCCGGCGCAGGTATCCGAGCAGTGCGCGCTGCTCGTTCAAGACGGTCTCGTCATCGAGTTCGGTGTGTAACTGCTGCAGTTCGCCGAACGAGGTGTCGTCGGAACTCGGACCGTGCCAGGGATCCCAGACCAGGGTGGCCGCCCCGCTGCGGGCTGTGGCCGATTGGGCGAATTCCCGTACGCGCCTGCCGATCCCGGTGATCATCGGCAGCAGCAGGGTCGCTCCGCGCGGCTCGGCGCCGACCGGCAGCGTGAGGTGGGCGCGAAATCCTTCGACGGTGATGAAGCTGCTTTCGACCTGCGAGGTCACATGGGTTCCTTTGGTTAAACCATTAGATAGATTCGAAGGTAACACGAGACCTGGCCTCGCCGTAACCCGTTGACATCTCGAAATCGTCGGTTTCTAATGGTTGAACCAATAGCGTGTACCTGCGTCGCGGCCACGCCCGACAATGAGGGGTAGGAGATGACCGGTCCTTTGCACACCGACCGATCCGCAGCGGAGTCGCTGCCCTTGAGTGGAGTTCGCATCGTCGATCTGTCGCAGATCGGCGCCGGGCCCTACGGAACGTCGATGCTCGGAGACTTCGGCGCCGACGTGGTCAAGGTCGAACCACTCGCCGGTGACAGCTTTCGATACGTCGACAGCGCCTTCGACCACGGTGAGAGTGCGTACTTCTTCGGCGTCAACCGCAGCAAGCGATCGATCTCGCTGGATCTGAAGAGCGCCGAGGGGCAGCAGGTGCTGCGGCGGCTGGTCCACGACGCCGATGTATTCGTCGTCGCGTTTCGTCCGGATGCGGTGCGGCGCATGGGCATCGACTACGAGACCTTGCGTGAGCTCAACCCACGGCTGATCTACGCCTCGATCACCGCATTCGGCGAGACCGGGCCGCGCGCGCATCAGCCCGGAATGGATATTCTCGCCCAATCGATCAGCGGGATGATGGGTGTGACCGGAGAGGTCGGTGGCGGTCCGGTCAAGGTCGGTGTGCCGATCGCGGATTTCGTCGGCTCCTACTTTCTCGGCTTCGGGGTCTGCGCCGCGCTTCGGCTGCGGGATCTGACCGGGCAGGGCGAGAAGATCACCATCAACCTGCTCGACGGTCAGGTCGCCTCGTTCGCCAACTACATCACCGCGTGGGACAAGACTCGCGTGCCGTTCCGGCCGCAGGGCGGCGGGCATCCGCAACTCGTCCCGTACCAGCCGTTCACCGGATCGGACGGCAAGTTCTTCATCCTGGCCGTGCTCAACGACAAGTTCTGGCGCAAACTGCTGCCGATGCTCGCGGAGTTCGGCGACTTCGACGAAGAGAAATACACGACGAACACCGGCCGCATCGAGCATCGTGACGAGCTGTGCGGTCGTCTGCAGACCGTGTTCGACAAGCGGCCCGCGCATGTGTGGTTGGAGCAGCTCGAGCAGGCCGGGGTTCCGTGTGGGCCGATCCACCGCCTCGAAGACGCCCTGGAAGACCCGCAGGTGGTCGCCAACGAGGCGGTCACGCAGCTGACCCACCCGAAATACGGCGACTATCGGATCCCGAACAATCCCATCCGCTTTCAGCACGCGTCGACGGGACCGCGCGGTTACGCGCCGGGCCTCGGCGAGCACACCGAGGAGATCCTGCGCGAAGCCGGTTACGGCGAGGCGGAGATCCGCGACCTCTACTCCGCGGGCGCCGTGAAGTCCGGACGCGCGGGCTAGCCCGCGCCGGACCCGCTCCCACCACATCCTGCTCCCGCTTAGCCAATGTCGTGTAACACCACTGAGGATCGTCTTGACCACCGCAGCACACCCCGCCTCCGCGGCGGCCCGGATCAGGCGCGATCGCGCCACCCGGGCCGGCGCGATCGGGAATTTCATCGAGTTCTACGACTTCACCCTGTACGGGTTCTTCGCCATCACCATCTCCAAGCAGTTCTTTCCGGCCTTCAGCAGCCAGGCCGCGCTGCTGGCGACGTTCGCGGTGTACGGCGGGGCATTCGTCATGCGCCCGGTCGGTGCGATCGTGTTGGGCCACATCGGCGATCACCTGGGCCGCAAACGAGCACTGTTGATCGCGGTGGTGCTGATGAGCATCGCGACCGCCGCCGTCGGCGTGCTGCCCGGGTACGGAACAATCGGCGTCGCCGCGCCGCTGTTGCTCCTGCTGTGCCGGTTGACGCAGGCGTTCTCCGCGGGCGGTGAGCAGAGCGGTTCATACGTTCTGGTCATCGAGCATTCGCCGGTGGCGGAACGCGGCCGCAACGGGTCCTGGCTCGTTTTGTCCGTGATGGCGGGCGTGATGAGCGGTGCGCTGGCGTCGCTGCTGATGAGTTCGGTAACCACGACGGCGCAGATGGATTCGTGGGGATGGCGGGCGCCGTTCCTGCTCGGTGTCCCGCTCGGGCTGCTGGGCCTGTATCTGCGGATGAAGCTGGAGGAGTCGGAGACCTTCCGCACCGCGGCCGCGCAGGTCGCGCGGCAGGGACGGCACCGCCTCCCGCTCGTGCAGGCGTTCCGTACGGTGCGCGTGGAGATGCTCACGTTGCTGGCGTGGGTCGGGTTGGTTTCGCTGGCCGGGTACATGCTGATCGGGTTCATGGTCACGCTGATGGTGAAGTTCGAGGGCTACACCATGGCGTCCGCGCTGCTGGTCATAGCATTGGCGTTCCTGTTCGCGATGCCGGTGGTGCACACCCTGTGCCGTCTGTCGGATCGGTTGTCGCGCAAGGTATTCGCGGCCGGTTTGTCGCTGGGTTTGGCGATCTGGACGGTGCCGGCGTTCCTGCTGATCGAGCACGGGCCGGTGGCCGCGACGTTCGCGATCGCCGTCTACATCTCGCTGTGCTACCCGATGAATCTGGCCGCGGGATTCGCGGTGGTGGAACTGTTCCCGGTCGATGTCCGCTCGTCCGCCAGCGCGTTACCCTACCAGCTCAGTTTCGCGATCTTCGGCGGTACCGCCTCGCTGGTCGCCACCTGGCTGGTTTCCACGTTCAACGCCGTCGCCCCGGCCTACTACGTCGCGATCGTCGCGCTGTGCGAGGTGTTCGTGGCGTGGAAACTGCTGCCCGACGCGCGAGAGATGTCGGTCGTGACCGGCTCCGACGCCGGGATCGAGGCTCTGCCGGCCGGGGCCGGACAGAGCCCACAACAACAAGTCGAGTCAGGCGCACCCGCGCGAGAGGAGTCGTGAATGCAGGCGACAACGCAGTACACACCGGAGATCACCTGGGGCCGTGAGGTCGTGCGGGGAACGGTGCACGGCCGGCCGTCGCTGATGTACAAGGACCGACCGCACCGGGTGCGCGATCTGCTCATCGGCGCGCGCCGATGGTCCGATCGGGACATGCTGGTGCAGGGCGAGCGGCGGCTGACCTTCGCGCAGCACGAGCGCGCCGTGGCTGCGGTGGCGAATCGGCTGGCGGCGTACGGGGTCACCAAGGGCGACCGGGTGCTGTTGCTGGGGTTCAACAGCATCGAGTGGATCGTGGCGTTCTGGGCCGTGCAGAGCCTCGGAGCAGTTGCGGCCCTGGGTAACTCGTGGTGGAGCGATCACGAGGTCGACGCGCTCGCGCGAAAGAGCGAAACGAAGCTGATGATCGCCGACCGCGAACTGCACTCCGTGCCGCGGGTCTCGTTCGCCGAACTGCGGATGATCGTGGACTCCGGCGACCCGGCGGTGCTCCCGGAAGTTGATGTGGCCGAGGAGAATCCGGCGGTCATCATGTTCAGTTCGGGCACCACGGGGACGCCGAAGGGCATCCTGATGTCGCAGCGGTCGATCATCGGCAACCTGCACAACCTGCTGGCGATGACCCGGCGGCTGCCCGACGAACTGCCCGGCGACTACGTCGGCACCACGAGCCTGCAGACGGTGCCGCTGTTCCACCTGGCCGGGGTGCAGGTCAGCTGTGCCACCCTGCTGCAGGGCGGACGCATCGTGATGCTGAACGGCAAGTTCGATCCCGTCGAGGTGCTGCGCCTGATCCAGCAGGAGAAGGTCAAGTCCTGGGGCAGCATCCCCACGATGGTCACCAGGGTGCTCGACCACCCCGACCTATCCGCTTGGGACACTTCCACATTGAAGTCGGTGCCACTGGGCGGCTCCGCGGTTCCGGCGAACCTTCGCCAGCGGATCCGGGAGGCGTTCCCGAATGTCGCGGAACGGGTCGGCAGCCTCTACGGGCTCACCGAGACCGGCGGACTGCTCGCGGCCGGCGCCGGATCGGAAATCGGCAACCATCCCGGACGTGTCGGCAGGCCGTTGCCGGTGGTCGAGGTACGGATCGCGAACCCGGATGCCGAGGGCGTCGGCGAGATCATGGGACGTACGCCGAACGTCCCCGAAGGGTACCTCGGCGAAGGGCCCATCGAGGGCCCCGACGGCTGGATCGCCACCGGTGACCTCGGCCGGATCGACGACGAGGGATATCTCTACGTCACCGGTCGAGCCAAGGAGGTCATCATCCGCGGAGGTGAGAACATCGCCTCGGCGAACGTGGAGAACACCCTGCTCTCGCACCCCGCGGTGGCCGATGCCGGTGTCGTGGGTGTGCCCGACAAGGACCTCGGCGAGATCGTCGGCGCGGTGGTCGTGCCGCACGTCGACGCGGATCTGCCGACGGTCGAGGAACTGACTCGGCTGTGCAAGGAGCGTCTGGCGCGATTCGAGGTACCGGAGCGCTGGTGGATCCGCCGCGAGCAACTGCCGATGTCCGGCATCGGCAAGATCGCCAAGCGTGAGCTGCTCCAGCAGTGGAGCGATCGCAGCTACGCGGACGTCATCGACGAGAACCGGTCGTGACCGGCACCCTGCACGGCATCCGGGTCGTCGAGATGGGCGCCCAGGGACCCGCGCCGTTCTGCGCGATGATGCTGGCCGACTTCGGGGCCGAGGTGATCCGGGTGGAGCGACTGGGCGGCGATCCCGAACGCGCACGCAAGCTGGACTCCTTCGGGCGCGGCCGGCGGTCGGTCGCGATCGACGTGCGGCAGCCGGCGGGACGGGATCTGGTCGCGGACCTGATCGCCGACGCGGACGTGTTCGTCGAGGGCAATCGGCCCGGGGTGATGGAACGTCTCGGGCTCGGCGCGCAGGAGTGCCTAGCAGTCAACCCGGGGTTGATCTACTCCCGGATGACAGGTTGGGGACAGCACGGCCCGCTGTCCGGCGTTGCCGGGCACGACATCAACTACATCGCGATGGCCGGTGCCCTGGAGCCGATCGGGCGGTCCGGGGACGACCCGGTACCGCCGCTGTCGCTCGTGGGCGATTTCGGCGGCGGCGGAATGCTTCTCGCGCTCGGGATCTGCGCCGCGCTGGTGGAGCGTGCGACATCCGGGCGCGGGCAGGTCGTCGACGCGTCCTGTGTGGACGGCGCCTCACTGCTGATGACCGTCGTGCATCACCTTCGCTCGACGGGGCGCTGGTCCGGCGAACGGGGCACCAACCTGTTCGACAGCGGCGCGCCGTTCTACGAGGTGTATCGCACCCGCGACGATCTCCATGTCTGCGTCGGCGCCATCGAACCGAAATTCTACGAGCGCCTCGTCGCGACACTCGGGATCGCGCCGGAAGATGCGTTCCCGCAGTACGATCGCGCGCGCTGGGCCGAGCGTAAGACGGTGTTCGCGGCGGCGTTCGCCGAGCGCACCCGGGATGAATGGTGCACCGCGTTCGAGGGCGCGGAAGCGTGTTTTGCCCCTGTCCTGTCGCCCGCCGAGGCCGTCACGCATCCCGCGCACCGGGCGCGGGATGCCTTCGTCGACGTCGACGGATTCCCCGAGCCCGCCCCCGCACCGCGATTCGGGCGGACACCATCGGCGGCACGGCGCAGGCCCTCCCTCGGTGAACACACCGCTGCCATGCTGGCCGGAATCGGCCGGAGCCCGGCAGAGATCGAAACCCTTCGCACCTCAGGAGTGATCGCATGACCAACCGGGCCGCCGAGGAGTTCGAGCGCGCGCCGGTGGCGCTGCCGGTCCAGTCGACGCCGGGCCGACCCGGAGGAACCAGGGTCGTGTTCGTCCACGGATCCATGGACTCTTCCGCGAGTTTCCGTGATACCGCAGCACTTTTCGACGACTGTGCGGTCCTCACCTACGACCGGCGCGGCTACGGCGCGGCGTTGGATCTCGGTGCGCCCGATCTGTCCGGGCATGTCGACGACCTGATCGCGGTACTCGACGGCACACCGTCGGTGGTCGTGGGGCACAGCCTGGGCGGGGTGATCGCATTGGGCGTTGCCGCAAGGCAACCCGAGCTGATCCTGGCGGCGTGCGTGTACGAGCCGCCGATGCCGTGGCAGCCGTGGTGGCCCGCGCCGCCGTTGCCCTCTCGGCCCGACGCCCCGTTTGCTGAGGTGCGGGCGGCGGCCGAACGGTTCCTGCGTGGTCATATCGGTGCGCGGTGGGATCGGCTCTCGCCGGAACGTCGTGCGGATCTGCTCGCTCCGGCCGCCGCCTGGGCTGCCGAGCTGTTGTCCGCGGCGCACGATGCGCCGCCGCCGTTCGAGCCGGAGCGGCTGACCGTGCCGGTGGTCATCGGCCACGGAACGGCGAGCGACGAACGGCATGTGCGCTCGGCTTCGTCACTCGCAGAACGTATTCCGGACGCCTGGCACAAGACCTTGGCGGGAGCCGATCACACCGCGCATCGGCGGTGCCCCGCAGAGTTCGCCGGGTTGGTTCGCCTGGCGACGGACAGGAGTGAACATGGGCGCTGACCGACGCGCCGAGATAAAGATGACCAGCGCCGAGCAGCAGGAGTTTCTGCGCCCGATGGGGAAGATGGCGCTGTCCACCATCGGGCCGGATGGCTACATCCACACGACCGCGCTGTATTACGCGCTGCTCGGAGACCAGGTCGCCTTCCTCGCGAAACGTAAGTCGCAGAAGGTCGTCAACGTACTGCGCGACTCCCGGGTCACCTGTATGCGGGAGGCCGGCGAGAAGTATTACGACCTGCGTGGGCTGACGCTCATCGGCAACGGCGAAGTGCGTGAGGATCGCGAGACGTTGTGGGCGGTGGGGGAGTACCTCTATCGCACCCGGCATCACAACGCCGCGGACTCCCGCGCCGACGTCGAGCGGATCGTCGAGCGCAGCATCCACAACCGCGCGGTGATCGTGGTGCACCCACAGCGCGTCATCAGCTGGGATCACCGCAAGCTGCGGACTTCGAAACAGGAGTGAAGCCGCCGTAGGTATTCACCGCGAACGGTCGGTAGCTCGGCTTACGAGCCGTCGGGTCATGACGGCATCAATACAACACAGGAGGAGGACAACGATGTCCGAAAAAGTGGTGAGCGCGCCGATCGCTCACCCCGGGAGTCTGTTCATCGACGGGCAATGGGTCGAACCCGATTCCGGTGGCGGGATCGAGGTGATCAACCCGGCCACCGAAGAGATATTCCTACGTGTCGCCGAGGCCACCGAGCCTGATATCGATCGCGCGGTCGCCGCGGCGCGCATCGCATTCGATCGGGGCCCGTGGCCGCGGCTGTCGCATGCGGAACGCGCGGACTACCTGCGTGCCATAGCAGCGGAACTGGACCGGCGCGTGGACGACGTCGCGCATATCTGGCCGAGTGAGATGGGCAGCACCCACGCGGTCGCGCACGCCTTCGCGGGCACGATCGGCGGCGTCTACGACTACTACGCGGGCCTGGCCGAGACCTTCCCGTTCGAGGAGAGTTTCGACAAGCCGCCCGGCGGCGGTGAGCTGGCACTGATCGTGCGGGAGCCGATCGGTGTGGTCGGCGCGATCGTGCCGTGGAACGCGCCGATCAACATCATGGCGTACAAGATCGCGCCCGCGCTGCTCGCCGGATGCACGGTGGTACTGAAATGTTCGCCGGAGGCGCCGGGATCGGGCTATGTGATGGCGGAGATCGCGGAGCGGGTCGGGCTGCCACCGGGTGTGTTGAACGTGGTGACCGCCGATCGCGGCCCGTCCGAGCGGTTGGTGCGGCATCCCGACGTCGACAAGATCAGCTTCACCGGTTCGCTCGCGGCGGGGCGAACGATCGCGGGGATCGCGGCCGAGCGGATCGCCCGTGTCACATTGGAATTGGGCGGCAAGTCCGCGGCGGTCGTGCTCGACGATTTCGACATCGGGACCGCGGCTGAGGCGATCGGCAGCTACGCCTGCTTTCTCACCGGGCAGGTCTGCTCGGCGCTGACGCGGATCATCGTCACCCGAGATCGGCACGACGAACTGGTCGAAGCGATCGGTGCGGTCTTCGGCGGGATCACACTCGGTGACCCGTTCGATCCAGCGACGGGTATGGGGCCGATCGCCACCCGGCGCCAGCTCGAGAAGGTCGAGCATTACGTCGAACGCGGCGTTGCCGAGGGCGCACGGCTGGCCTTCGGCGGACGTCGCCCGAACGATCTGGACCGCGGGTGGTTCTTCGAACCGACCCTGCTGGCCGGAGTGGACAATCACGCGACCGTGGCGCGGGAGGAAATCTTCGGTCCGGTGCTGAGTGTGATTCCCGCCGACAACGAGGATCACGCGATCGAACTCGCCAACGACACGATCTTCGGCCTGAACAATTCGGTCTTCAGCGACGACGTGGATCGTGCCTATGCGGTGGCCCGTCGCCTGCGTTCGGGAACGGTGGGCCACAACGTATTCCGCAGCGATATGCGGATCGGCTTCGGCGGATTCAAACAATCCGGCCTCGGCCGTGAAGGCGGCGTCGACGGGCTTCGCCCGTATCTGGAGAACAAGACGGTGATTCTCGAAGGCAGGCCGTCCCATCTGGGATGGTGATATTCGCGGAGGAAGCTATGGAAACAGTGATCAAGGGCGTCACGCTCGCCGCGCCGGTCGAGGCCGCGAATGAACAGGCACGCCGCAACATCGATGTGGTGATCGAATTCTTCTCCTTGTATCTGAAGGACAAGAAGCGTTTCTACGAACTCTGGGTAGCCGATGATCCGGAGGTCCGCACACCGTACTCGACCACGGAGGTGAAGAACTGCGGCGTGATCACCCATTCCGGATGGGATGCGGTGAAAGCGTTCTGGGATCCCATTCACGACGAGATGCACGGCCGTTTCGATTGGTTCATCGACGAGATCATTCCCGGCGCTGATCCGGACACGGTCGTCGTGCGCTCGCACAGCGATATCGATGTGCGCACCGGCCCGTTCTGGGGCGGTAAGAATCTGCGCTACGAGGGGCGTTACGTGCAGATCTTTCGTTTCACCGGCGGCAAGGTCGCCTCGTTCGAAGAGTACTACGACACAGCCCAATTGAACGCCGTCTACGGAAGTTGAGGACTCGGAAATGGTTACAGTGATCCAGCCGTCGGAGACGTCGTTCGACCCGGCACACACTGCTCTGGTTGTCATCGATATGACCACCTTCGACGCCGACCCCCGGGGCGGGCTGGCCAAGGCATTCGCCGAGGACGGGGTCGATCTGCGGTATTACTGGAAGCACATGGCAGATCAGGTGTTGCCGAACACCATTCGGCTGCTCGACGGATTTCGTTCGGCGGGAGCGCGGGTCGTCTTCACCAGAGTCGGGGCCCAATTCGGCGACTACGCCGATGCGCAGCCGCACGTTCGTGAGTTGCACCGGCGTTCGGGTGTGCTGCGCGGCACGGATGAGTACGACATGCTCGAGCCCCTCGCCGCACGAGCGGGGGAGGCGATCGTCGACAAGGTGGGCTCCTCCGCGTTCGGCACCGGAAACCTGGATATCCTGCTGCGCAATGCGGGCGTCACAGACGTCATCTTCTGCGGTGTGATCACCAATGCCTGCATTCTGCTCTCGGCAGTGGCCGCCTGGGATCTGGGGTACTCGACGTCCATCGTGGACGACGCGTGCGGTGCGGACAGCGCGGAAATCCACAGCGCCGCACTGTCGGTCGCGAGCTGGCTCGGCTGTCACATCGTGTCCACCGACCATGTCCTCGCCGGGGTTGCCGCCGGACAGTGAACGGGTCGGGTTCGGTCCGATACACCTGACCCGAAGCAGATCGAAGGTATTGTCCGGTAACCGATTTCGGCCCACTTCCGGCTGTCGCCGCACGGCGCAGTCGGGAGTGGGCCGAAACGTTGTCAGGCCGCGAGGGCGCGCTCCCGGATCCGGCCGGTGACGCGGTCGACCAGAAGATCCGGGTCCACGGTGAGATCGTCGCCGCGCCAGGCGACCGTGCCGTCCGGTCGGACGAGTGCGATCTTCGCGCCGTACAGTTCGGCGGCCGGCGCGCTGTCGACGTCGACGATCCGCAGGGGCATGGCGATGGATTCGGCCGCCGCGGTCAGTTTCCGCAGATCGACGGAGGGGTCGAACCGTACCGCGACGAATTCCCGACCGTACTCGTCGAGCAGTGAACGGTCCGTGTCCAGCCAGGCGTGCGGCGCCCGGTGTCCCGGGCGGCCGGTGGGTACGTAGCGCTGAACCTCGACCGGCGGCATCGGGCTGCCATCGGAAACGACCACCGGGGACCCCTCGTAGACGTAACCCAGGTGAATCCCGATGCTGAACCATTCGCGTTTCATCGCTTCGGTGTATGCGTCACCGTACTCTCGCCGGGCAGCCTCGGTCTGTGGGCTGTCGTCCTCGAAGACCTCCGCAGACGGCTTCGCGACGCGCGGGCCGAGCATGCGCTTGAGGTTGCCGCCCGCCTCGGTGACGTTGCGAATCGCGACGGGGCGCTGCTCGTACTCGTAGGAATCCAGCAGCGCCTCACCACCCCATCCCTGGAGATTCGCGGCGAGCTTCCACGAGAGGTTGACCGCGTCGAGGATTCCGGTATTCATCCCGAAACCACCAGTGGGAGAGGTCAAATGGGCGGCGTCACCGGCGATGAACACCCGCCCCTTGCGATAGCTGTCGGCCACCAGCTGCCTGCGTTCCCACGGGAGAATCGAGAGGAATTCGAAATCGAATTCCTGTCCGATCGCGCGGAAGATCGCCTTGCGCATCTCGTCTTCTCCTACCTCCCGGTGGGATTCGTCGCCGATCAGCGAGAATCGCCACTGGTCGCGGCCGTTGATCGCCACCAGCGTGGCCCAGGTTCCCTCCGGGCCGATGAAGATATAGCGGTAGGCAGGTTCCGTGCTGTGCAGGTCCTCGAGCCCGGCGCGCCGGAAGACGGCATTCGAGGTGTATGTCAGCGTGCCCTCGCCGCTCATCGCGATGCCCAGACCGGCGCGCACGGTGCTGCCACCGCCGTCGCAGCCGACCAGGTAATCCGCCTCGACCTCGTACTCGTGCTCGTCCTGATCGCGCAGAACCGCGGTGACGTGGTCGCCGTGGTCCTGGAAGGACAGCAGTTGCGTCCGGTAGCGGATATCGGATCGTTCGGTCTGCCGGGCGAACCGGGTCAGAACCGGATCGAAGAAGTTCTGCGGGCAGCGCTCACGATGCTGCGGGCTCTGCTGCGGCGGTTGCTCATCGGCCGGCGGCGGGAACTTCTCCCGGCCGAACTCGTAGCCGTTGAGGTCGGTCACCCACGCGCAGTCCTGGATGTACTGACGGTTGTAACCGGCACTGTAGACGTCATCGACGATGCCCCACCGGCGGCAGAACTCCATGGTCCGGATGCCGACCATGTCCATCTTGGGCTGGAAGATGGTGTCATCCCTGGCCTCGACGAGCAGGCTGTCCACCCCGCGCCATCCGAGATCACCGGCGAGGGCAAGCCCGACCGGTCCACCGCCAACGATCAAAACCGGAACCCGGTCCGTCATGAGGTCCGCCTTTCTTTCGGCATCTGATGGCGGTGCCACCGCCCCTGCCTGGATGTCGGTTCTTGCGATCGAACTGTCGACGTACATCGAGCTGCCGCACGTTCGGACTTGTCGCAACAACGTAGTTCAATGGTTTTACCTTTTTAGGCTAGCGTGCCACCGCGCCTGTAGTCCACCCGGAGCGATGGAGGATTCGGCATTGACAAGGGTTACCGGGTGAAGTCAAATGGTTGTACCGTTATGCCCGGCGGTACGGGACGCACCGCGAGGACCGTGAAGCCGGCGGCGTCCGGGAGTGGCGAGTGGCTCGCGTCCACGACGAGAGCCGCGCATGATTCGAGGAGACAACCGTGGTCGATATGCACGTCAGGCAGGCAGGCACCACCTGGGGGCGTGAGGTTGCCCGCGGGACCGTGCACGGACGACCGTCGATGATGTATAAGGACCGCCCCACGGCGCTGAGCGAGTTGTTGCTCGAAGGCCGGCGCTGGAGTGACCGGGAGTTTCTGATCCAGGGCGAGCGCCGGCTGACCTACGCCGATCATGAGCGGGCGGTAGCGCGGGTCGCGGGTCGTCTGGCCGCCTACGGTGTGGGCCGAGGAGACCGGGTGCTGCTACTCGGGTTCAACTCGATCGAGTGGTGTGTGTCCTTCTGGGCTCTGCACACTCTGGGAGCGGTGGTGGCTCTGGGAAATCCGTGGTGGAGTGCGGACGAAGTCGGCCAGCTGGTGGCCAAGGTGCAGCCGAAGGTTGCCATCACCGACGTCGAGATATCCAGCGTTGCAAGAGTTTCCGTAGCCGAGGTCCGGGACCTGGTCGACGCGGACGCACCTGCCACGCTGAACGTCGCGCAAGTCGCGGAATCCGATGACGCCGTCATCATGTTCAGCTCGGGGACCACCGGACTGCCCAAAGGGATTCTGCTGTCCCAGCGTTCGGTCATCGGCAACCTGCACAATCTGCTCGCGCTGACCAATCGGCTGCCCAACGAGCTGCCCGAAGACTTCCAGGCCACCACGTCCATGCAATCGGTGCCGCTGTTCCATCTCGCCGGCGTGCAGACGAGCATTTCGACGCTGTTGCAGGGTGGCCGCTTGGTGATGCTGAACGGCAAGTTCGATCCAGCCGAGGTGCTGCGGCTGATCGAGAGCGAGCGCGTGCGGTCGTGGGGGGCGATTCCCACGATGGTCTCCCGGGTGCTGGAACATCCGGATATCAAGACGCGGGATACCTCGAGCTTGTTGTCGATTCCGCTCGGCGGCGCCGCGGTGACCGCACAGCTTCGAGAGCGGATCACGGCCGCCTTCCCGTCGGTGAAACAGAAGATCGGCAGCCTCTACGGGCTGACCGAGACCGGCGGTCTGCTGGCGGCGGCCTCGGGCAAGGAGATCAACGGGCATCCCGGCCGCGTCGGCCGCCCCCTGCCGGTCGTGGAAGTCAAGATCGTCGGCGCCGGTGCGGACGGGGAAGGCGAGATCTACGGCCGCACACCCAACGCACCGGAGAGCGTCCTCGGGGAAGGCCCGCTGGAGGATTCGGATGGTTGGATCGCCTCCGGCGATCTGGGCCGGATCGATGACGAGGGGTACCTGTACGTCACCGGACGGGCCAAAGAGATCATCATTCGCGGGGGAGAGAACGTCGCGACCGCCAACGTCGAGAACATCCTGCTTCGCCATCCGAATATCGCGGATGTCGCCGTGGTGGCCCTGCCGGACGAGGACCTGGGCGAGAAGATCGGTGCCGCCGTCGTGATCCGTCCCGACGCTGCCGCACCGGACCTCGATGAACTGCGCGATCTGTGCCGCAAGTATCTCGCCCGATACGAGATGCCGGACGAATGGTGGACCAGACGGGACGACATGCCGATGAACGCCATCGGCAAAACCGACAAGAAGACCTTGATCAGCGCCTGGGTCGAGCGTGGTGCTCGCACCATTCTGGAAGCCTGAGTGACCGTTCGGCGCTGCGGTCCCGATCACCCGTGGAATGGAGAGAGTTCGTGAGTCGAGCCACTGTGGATGGTGCGAACGAGGAATCGGCCGAGTCGGTGGAGGATTTCATCCGGCGTGCCACCGAATTCCTGGACGCCAACCTCCCGCCCAAGGCCGCGCGTGCGGACTTCGTCTGGGGCGAGGGCGCGGACACCGGCGTGAAACTGTGGGAGGAACCCGATTCCGAGGAGGAACGCCAGCGACTCGGGGAGTCACGCAGCTGGCGCCACAAGCGGTTCGACGCGGGCTTCGGGTGGATCGACGGTGCGCGTGAGTCGGGCGGCGCGGGACTGTCGGCCGCACATCTGCGGGCCTACCGCCGATTGGAAGCCGGTTATCAGGCGCCCAGCGACACCTACTTCAAGCTGGACCGCGTGCTCAGTCCGGTGATCCGGGAATTCGGCACCGAGCAGGTGCGAGAAGAGTTGCCGCGCGCCCTGTTTCGCGGTGATCTCATGGCCTGCGAGTTGTTCAGTGAACCGGATGCCGGCTCCGACCTGTTCTCCGCCCGCACCTCCGCCACGGAGACCGAGGGCGGGTGGCTGCTCCGCGGCCAGAAGGTGTGGACCTCGGATGCGCACCTGGCCGATGTCGGGATCGTGTTCGCCCGGACCGGTGAGGCAGCGGGCAAGGACGGCTTCTCCGCCTTCGTTCTGGATATGCGTCAGGCCGGGGTGAAAGTGGTTCCGCTGCGCCAGATGACCGGCGGGGCCGCCTTCAACGAGGTGTTCCTGGACAACGCGTTCGTGCCCACCACCCACCTGCTGGGTGCGATCGGCGACGGCTGGCCCATCGTCCGCAGAATCCTGAATCTGGAACGCGCCGGCATCGGCGCGGGCATGAGCCGGTCGGGTTCCGGCCTGGCCAACGGAACCCGGCTGACGGCCCTGGTCCGCGCGATGGGAGCCCAGGACGATCCCCTCATCCGCCAGGAGCTGATCCGGACCATCAGCGGGTTCTGGGCGGCCCGGCAGCTGACCTCGCACGGTTCCGACCGTGCCGCGGCTCCCTTCTACCGGACCAATCCCGCCCCGCTGCTGAGCAAATTGGCCCTGAGCGGTAATCTTCGCCGCGCCTCCGAGCTGGCGAGCAAGGTTCTCGGGGCGAAGGCCACCGCCGATACTGGAGAATGGGGCACCTACAGCTGGAATTCGCTGGTACTCGGCGAACCTGGAGTGCACATCTTCGCCGGGACCGACGAGATCATCCGTAATTCGGTCGCGGAGAAGGTACTCGGCCTGCCCAGGGACTGACCACACCACGGGCCCCGTGGTCGGCCGCGCCGACCAGGGCGAAATTCGCACGGCCCCTGTGGATCTCATGCGCGAACGATCACCTGCCGAGTGCGGAGGCATTCGACGGCGAAGGCCGGGCGGGCCGGGAGCGCTCCGGCACCCGGCCACGCCGCGCGGCCCCCGGACGATAGTGAGGAGACACGCATGAAAGCGCTGAAGTACAAGGGCGTCAACGATGTCGGATTCGTGGAAGTGCCCATCCCGGAGCCAGGGCCCGCACAGGTCCGGCTGAAGGTCACCGCTTGCGGTGTGTGCCATACCGATACCTCGTTCCGGTCCCATCCCGGAATCGCGGTGCGACCCGGATTGACCCTCGGACACGAAATCGCCGGTCGCGTGGAATCTCTGGGCCCCGGGGTGGCCTCACCGGCACTGGGCACCGAGGTCGTGGTCCACACGATCTGGTCGTGCGGCAGCTGTCGGCAGTGCGTTCGAGGACGCGAGAACGCGTGTCTGTCCACCGATTCGCGGCTCACCCCGCCACAGGGGCCGGGCACCCGGTTCGACGGCGGTATGGCCGAGTACGTGGTCGTTCCGGCGAAGTCGGTGGTCCCGACCATCGGACTCGCACCCGAGACCGCGGCTGTGCTGCCGGATGCGGCGATCGTGCCGTATCACGCGATCGACTCCACACGGGACCTGCTGGCGCCCGGAGCCTCGGTCCTGGTCATCGGTGTGGGCGGACTCGGGCAGTTCGCCGTCTCCATCCTTCGTGCCGTGACCGCGACTCACATTGTGGCCGTGGATATTCGGGAATCGGTCCTGGAGTCCCTCGGCGATCGGGTCGATGCCGCGCTGAACTTTCGTAGTACCCAGGACCTCACCGGGAGCGTCCTGACTGCTGCGGGTGGGCACGGCCCGGATCTGGTTCTGGACTTCGTCGGAACCGATGAGACCCTCCGGTTGGCCGGTTCCGTTGTGGCGCCGTACGGGACCGTCTGGGTGCCGGGTCAGGAGGGCGGAACATTCACGGTGGAGGCCGACCGTCGGTCGACCGTCCTTCCCCGTGGCGCGGCGATCGTCGGCCGCCCCTATGGCGGTACCCGCCGGAACCTGGTCGATGTCATCGAGTTGGCCACGGCTGGTTCGATTTCCGTGCCGATCACGACCTACCCGTTCGAGAAGGCGCTACAGGCATTCGACGACCTGGACGGTGGCAGGGTGCGGGGCCGGGCGGTCCTGACGATGGAGTAACCGCGCAGCGCACCGACGACGGGTGTGTCCGGTACGAATACCGGACACACCCGTTTTTCGCGGCTATCGCTCGCGTGCGGTCACTCTGACATCGAGCCTGGCGACGCCATTGGTGAGGCTGTTGCCCTTCAACAGTTCGAGATCCCGGGTGGCGTCGAAATCGAGGGACTCGATCCGTGCGGGGATCAGCTGGAACATGGTCCGTGCCTCGAGCCGGGCGAGCGGGGAACCGAGGCATTGGTGTACGCCGTGCCCGAAGCCGAAGTGGCCCTCGGTGTTCCGGTCGATATCGAAGGTGGCGGCACTGGGTCCCCAGTGCTCTTCGTCGCGGTTCGCCGAGGCCAGCATGAGCCGGACCACCGAACCGGCGGGGATCCGCGCCCCGGCCACTTCCACGTCCTGGATGACCCTGCGGGGAGCCTTGTGGACCGGGCCGCGGAACCGGATCAACTCCTCCACGAACTTGTCCACGTCCTGCGGGTGCTCGTTGAGCCGCCCGAGCAGCTCCGGGTGATCCTTGAAGACGAGATAGGCGTTGCCCATCAGACGCGTGGTGGTGTCGAAGCCCGCGATGAACACGAACACGCACAACTCGACCGCCTGCTGCTGG
This sequence comes from Nocardia miyunensis NBRC 108239, assembly GCF_001613065.1. GTDB lineage: Bacteria > Actinomycetota > Actinomycetes > Mycobacteriales > Mycobacteriaceae > Nocardia > Nocardia miyunensis. Next base: position 22,250 of record NZ_BDBQ01000001.1, on the reverse strand, counting down.
GTCAGGATGCCCTCGTCCTTCCAGGCCCGGGCGATGTGCCCGGCAACGGCGTCGCTGTTCTCCTTGTGCAGACGTTCCAGGATCTCGCCCAGGTACCGGAACAGATCCTGTGAGATTTCCTCGTCCCCCGGCAGGCCCGGGGCCATGCGGGATACCCGCGCGAACCATGCCCACACCGATTCCGTCCAGGTATCGAACTGTTCGACCTCGGCGTAGGGCACCCCCAGGATCCCGCTGATGGTGGCCATCGTCAGGGGCCGGTTCAGGGCCTCGGTCACCTCTGCGCCGCCCCGCTCGGCGAATTCGTCCACGAGACCGGTCGCGACATCGCGCACCCGATCGGTCACCAAGCCGATCGCCTTCGGTGTGAAGCCCGCGGCTACGACCTTGCGGATCGTGGTGTGGGCAGAACCGTCCATCAGGGTCGGAAAGGCAAAGGGCACTTGCTCGTTGACCTGATTGCGAAAGAGCTTGGGGGTGCGCATGCCCTTGCGGACATCGGCATAGCGGGAGACGAAATAGACATCCTCCTGCGCATGGTGCACCCGCAGTACAGGGTGGTGCCGCCGCATCCACTTGAAGTGCTCGTAAGGCTCGCCCTGGGTGCCCGTCTCGTCGATGACCGTCCAGGGGGCGAGCCCCTCGGGCCAGTCGAGCTCATGGGAGTACGGCAACTTCCGGGTCTTCGCGGCATCCTCCGACGTAATGGTCATGATGCTCCTTTCTGAATGCACCACCGGGGCTGTGATCGTTCGGCGCCCGCACCGTTCGACTTGCGGCGGATTCGGGGCATGAGGTCGACCGAATCCGGGCGCTCACCTCACGATGGCAGCAGTGGACCGCGACTCCGGCCGCAGTTTCGCTCAGCGAAAACGGCCGAGCGGGAATGGATTTCAGTCCTCGTCGGGATGCGGGCGCGAGCTGAGGGTCATGGAGATGGCGAACGCCGCCGCTCGCATGGCGGGAAGCGCCGCCGGATCCTCTTTTCCCCTGGGATACACCACGCTCAGCGCGGCGACGGCCGACTTGTCGCCATCGAAGATCGGCACCGCGATCCCTGTCCAGTCCGGCATGCCGACCCCGGGGACCATGACATAGCGCTGGCGGCGGATCATGGCCAGGTGGCGACGCAGTACGTGCGGGTCGACAATAGTTTGCGGTGTGAATTTCGATAATTTGCGCCGCAGGAAAGCCTCCTGGTAATCCCCGGGAGAGAACGCCAGGAGTACCAGTCCGGTGGATCCTGCGTGGATGGGGTGCCGCTGGCCGATATGCGCGCGCTCGACGTCAAGGCCCGCGGGAGCGAGCCGCTCGAGATAGAGCACCGTATCCCCTTCGAGGACCCCCAGGGTCGTCAACTGGCCCAGGGATTCGAAGAGATTCTCCAGATGCGGCAGCGCGACGTTGCGGACCGCGAGCCGGTCGTTGCCCCGAGTCGACAACTCCCACAGTCGCATTCCGACCCGGATCCGCTTGTCCTCGCCGCGCTCGAGCAGTCCGTGCCGAACGAGTTCTGTCGCCAACCGGTACGTCGTGGCGACGGGCAGGTCGGCTCGCTCAGCGAGAACAGACAGCCCGAGGGCGGAATTCTGCCGGTCGAAGGCTGCCAGGATCCTGGACACTCGACCGATAACGGATTCCCGGCTCTCCTGCTGGATCCTCGAGCTACCTGTCATCGCGCACCGTCACCTCGCTCGGCCGGCAACGGCGCCGACCCGTGTCGCCCAATATACCGCAATGGTTTGACCAATGAGGCCGAATTGGCGGAGTTTCGGGTTTCGCGGCCGGCCCTGGCGGACCGGCGATGTCGCGCGGAGTGTGCACTTCCCGCACGGAAACATCAAGCAGTCTTCCAGTGAGCGGCAGCTGTGATCCGAGTCACGGTAGCATTGCTAATCTCCGCTAACGGTCGAACCGTTGATTCGGTCCCACGAACGAAATATCGACGCGGCCGATTCCTCATTCCATCGACTCTTCCTTTGCTCACTGCGTTAAGGAGCAATCATGAGCACCACGGTCCATTCCGATGCGCCAGGCCTCGCCGCCGCAGCCGGTTTCTTCGGCGGAGCCATCGAGTTCTACGACTTCTTCATCTACGGGACCGCCTCGGCGATCGCGTTTCGATCCTTGTTCTTCACCGGTCTGCCCTCGGCCATCGGCACCCTCGTGGCTTTCGCGACCCTGGCCGTCGGCTATCTGATCCGGCCGCTCGGTGCGGTGATCTTCGGCCACATCGGCGACCGCGCCGGGCGAAAGAAAGCGCTCATGGCCACGCTGGGCACCATGGGGTGCGCAACGGTCCTGATCGGTTGCCTGCCAACGACTTCTACGGTGGGCGCCTGGGCGGCCGTGCTGCTGGTGGGCTTGCGGCTGATCCAGGGCCTCGGTCTCGGCGGCGAGATGGGCAATGCGGCGACGTTGGCCATGGAAAGCTCGCCGAAGGGCCGACGCGGGTTCTACGGCTCGTTCTCCTATGCCGGAGGTTTCGCCGGCATGGTGATGGCGACCGGCGTGTTCGCGGTCGTCCGCGCTCTGCCGGGAGATGCCTTCATGGCCTGGGGATGGCGAATTCCCTTCCTGCTCAGCGCCATCCTGGTGGCTGTCGCCTATACCGTGCGCCGACGCATCCCCGAGCCCGCGACGACCGAGGAGATCCGCGCGCAGGAGCGTGCGCCGAAGCTGCCGATCGGCGAGATCCTCGGCAGCCACAAGAAGGATGTCCTGCTGGCAACGGTGATGGCCACGGGGCCGAACACTGTGTACTACATCGTGTCCGTGTTCGCCCTGTCTTATGCCTACACCCAGTACGCCGTCTCCCAAACGGTCATGCTCGTGCTGGTGACGATCTCGTCCGCGCTGCTGTGCGCCTCCGTACCGGCGTGGGGTGCGCTCTCCGACCGGGTCGGCCGGCGCAGGCTGATCATCGCGGGCTTCACCGCCGAGGCGGTCCTGACGTTCGTCTTCTTTCTCCTGCTGCCCTCTGCCGAACCGGTCCTGATCCTGATCGGCATGCTGCTCCTGCTGATCTTCGGGCACGGAGTCGTGACCGGAACCTCGGGTGCGTTCTTCCCGGAACTCTTCCCCGCGGAGGTGCGCTCGAGCGCGGTGTCGCTGGGCCAGCAACTGGGCGGCGCGCTGAGCGGTCTCGGCCCACTGGTGGCCTCCGCCATCACAGTTGCCAACCCGCACAACAGCATGCTGGTTGCCGCCTACGGCGCGGCCTTGTGCCTGCTCGGCGCTATTGCCGCGACCTGCGCTGTCGCACGTTGGGGGCACCGCGGCACGTCGCCCGGTCTCGCCGAGAATCCCGCCCTGGCGGCAACTGTGGACCAGCCCCGGTCTCGATGAGGGGGATGCGGCGGGCCGGGTGCTTACCGCACCCGGCCCGCCGCGTCCTCGCCGGCGACCAGGCCGTGAACGAGCGCCTTTGCCAAGCCGCCGACGTAACCGCTTGCCGGTCCGCCCTCGAGCCCGGCGGTGGTCGCCCCGGCGGCCGACAGGCCCGGGATCGGCCGGCCGTCGCGGCCGATCACCCGGCATCGGTCGTCGATGACCAACCCGCCCATCGTGTACGTGATGCCCGCGCACAACGGGATTGCGACCATGTCCCGGGTGGAGATGACCTCAGGCAGACGCCCAAGCGTCGAGTCCCGGCTGGTTCGCGGCACGTCCAGGGCGGCCGGGTCCCCGCTCCGGACGGCTTGGTTGTACGTCTCGAGGGTCGAGGCGAGCGAGTCGGCCGGCAGACCGGAACGCGCCGCCAACGTGGAAAGGTCGGCACCTCGATGCACGGTCGCGCCGTGCTCTTCGATCGTCGGGTTGGGGGGAAGGAGGAACTGTTTGCCGCAGGATTCCCAGAGTTTCTCGTCCAGAACCGCGAACGTTGCCAGCGGGTCGTCCTGACGTGCGATGGCATTGGCGATGGATACGCCGCCGAGTCCTTCATCGGTGAATCGCCGGCCGGTGGAGTCGACAACTATCGCGGCGGAGGCCACGATGTCGAGAATCGGGTAGGGCCACAGCCGATCGTCGGACAGCGCGGCGTCGCATTGAACATGCCCGTAGAACCTGTCCATACCGGCGACCTGAGCACCCACCTGCAGGGCCATTCTGATTCCGTCACCCAGACCTGTTCCGGCGCCGCGTTGACACAGTGACTCCGGCATCGGCGAGATATAGCGCCGAACCATATTCGGATTTCCCTGGAAGCCGCCGTCCGCGAGTAGTACCGCCGATGCGGAATATGTTTCCAGACAGCCGTCGCGATGGACGGCGACCCCTTCGCACCTTCCATTCCGCATCGCCAGGGAAATGGCGCGCGCACCGCGGACGATACCGGCTCCGGCGGCGTTCAGTCGACGTTCGAGTTCGGTTAACAGGCGGTCGGCGCCCTTGTCCGGCCAATGTGTCGCGAGTCCGGGTTCGCGAAGGCTGTAGGGATACAGCATGTTCTTCATGAATCCCAGATCACCACCGGTGCCCAGGGTGGCGCCGTGGTCGGCGAGCCACCGCACGGCCCGCGAGATGTTCCCGGTGAGAGCCTCGGTCAGCGCGGTATCGGCGTAACCGGCAGTGGCTTGCGCTACGGCCGCGGTCAGCGTCTGCGGTGGCGCGTGGACATCCTGGAATGCGATGTGGAAAACGCCTCCGCTGTACCGCGAGTTGGCAGCGTATGTCGTTTCCCGACCGGCTTCGAGCACGACTACCGTTATTCCGAGTTCCGCGGCTCGCACCGCCGCGGTCAGGCCTGCCAACCCGGCGCCGACAATCACCAGATCGGCCTGATTCTCTGCGTTTCCGGCAGTATCGCTGGTTGCTACAGAATTCATCGTTCGCCTCTTGTCTGTGCGCATTGCCACCGTGCCGGCCGGAATATCGACCGGTATGACCATGGTCACAGAGAGAAGCTGGACTGCACCTCGGAATTTCGGTCAGCAAAAATCTCGGGCCAGATGTCGAAAAAGGAATCAGCGGGTCGGATTCGGTACCGCGAAGTTGAAGACACCGGAATCGAAGCTGTTGTATCCCTCGTAATCGACGAGTTCGTAGAGCCGGGCGCGGGTCAGCATGTGCGGGACCGCGGCCTGTTGGGTGTGATCCTGCTGAATTGTCCGTAGGGTGCGCTCCATGGCGCCCAGGGATGCGCGCAGGAGAGTCACCGGATAGATGACCATGTTCACCCCGAGGTCCTGGAGCTGGTTCGTGGTGAACAATTCCGACTTTCCGAACTCGGTCATGTTGGCGAGGATGGGAACGTCGACGGCGGCCCGCAGAGCTTCGAACTCCCGGAGATCGGCCATCGCCTCGGGGAAGATCGCGTCCGCCCCGGCGTCCACCAGCGCCCTGGCTCGGTCGGCCGCGGCGTCCAGGCCCTCCACGCCGCGGATGTCGGTGCGGGCCATGATGAGGAACTCCGGATCCCTGCGCGCTCGAACGGCGGCGCGGATCCGCTGAGTGGCGGTGTGCAGGTCGACGACGGATTTGCCGTCGAGATGTCCGCAGCGCTTGGGATTCACCTGGTCTTCGATGTGGCAGCCCGCCAGTCCCGCGTTCTCCAGTTCTTGGACGGTGCGCGCGACATTCATCGGCTCGCCGAATCCGGTGTCGGCATCGACGATCGCGGGCAGGTCCGTCAGCCTGGCGATCTGCCCGGCTCGGGCGGCCACTTCGGGGAGGGCGGTTAGCCCGATGTCGGGGAAACCGAGCTCGTTGGCCAGGACGCCACCAGAGATGTAGACCCCTTCGAAACCCTGTTCCTGGATCAGCCGAGTCGAGATGGGGGTGAAGGCACCGGGAAAACGGGCGATCGTCCCGGAGCCGAGCAACTGCCGCAGTGCGCGGCGTTTGGCGGCCGCGTCGAGGGTGGAGAACAGCATTCGGTACTTCCTCTCGTCATATTCCCATCAGCTGTGCCGCGCGTTCTCGGTGTTCGTCGGGGGTGCCGAACAGCGCGGCATTCGTCTTCGCGCGCCGGAAGTACAAGTGCGCCATATGTTCCCAGGTGAATCCGATGCCGCCGTGCACCTGGATGGTGTCGTAGGCCGCGGCGATGTAGGCCTCGGAGGTGAGGGCGTGTGCCATCGCGGCCTCCGCGCCGACGGCCTCGTCGTCGTCCTCGATCGTCCGCGCGACCTGATATGCGGCCGAGCGGGCGAGTTCGACGTTCAGGAGCATCTCGGCAAGCTTCTGCTTGACGGCCTGGAAGCTGCCGATGGGCCGCCCGAACTGTTCACGCGTCCGGGCGTATTCGGCCGATTCCTCCAGCAGCCGCAGGGCGCCACCGACATTCTCCGCGCAGACGGCCGCGGACATCCGCTGGTTCATCGCCGCGAGTGCTTCTTCGGCGCCCGCCTGCGGTCCGATGAGAACGGCTGGGGCAGAACGTAATTGCACCGTCGCCTGCCGACGGGTCGAATCCAGGGTCGGCAGTGGCGAAATCTCCAAGCCCGGCGCGGCGGCGTCGACCTCGAAAAGGGAAAGCCCTTCGGCGGTGCGGGCGGTGACCAGCAGGCTGGTGGACTGGTCCGCGGCCAGGACATGTGTCTTGGTGCCCGACAGACGCCACCCGTCGTCGCCGGACGTGGCCTGGCAGGCGATCTCGGACGTGCGGGTTCCGGGTGCCGGTTCGTGGTGTGCGACCGTGATGATCTGCGATCCGTCGGCGACGCCGGGCAGCAAGCGCTGCTGAGCATCCCGGTCGCCGGTGGCCAGCAGAAGATTGGCCGACATGGCTACCGTCGACAAGAAGGGCACCGGCGCCAGCGCCCTGCCCAACTCCTCGATGACGATGCACAATTCGGTGTGGCTCGCGCCCGCCCCGCCGTATTCCTCCGGAACGACGATGCCCTGTAGCCCCAGTTCGGTGGCCATGCGCTGCCAGACCTCGGTTCGGTAACCCGCCTCGGATTCGATGTCGCGTCGTACGTCTGCAGGAGAGAAATTGGCCGCGCACAACGCCCGCACCATACTGCGCAGCTCGGCCTGCTCTTCGGTGAACGCCGATGCCATGGTCCAGCTCCCTTCGAGGACTCGATTGTCCGGGACGGTAGCCCGGTCTATTGGTTTGACCATAATCCAGGATCGTCGGACTGTCGACGCCTGCTTGGTGGAACCATTGAGGTTTTCGTCGATGTGAGGTCGGCGCACCAGGCTCCAGCCTATGGATCGTTCCGCCCGGATCGGACGGAAGTGGGGCGGTTTTTTTGCTGAGTGAAAACGACGCCTGTGGGCCAGCTCATATCTGTGAGCATGGGGCGAACCCGGCCGGCACGTGGGATCGGCCCGGTAGCGGCGTGCGGAGACATCGCATGCGCGACAACCAATTCCAGCAGACCGGCACACCGGTTACAGGACCTCGGGAGGCGATGTATGCCTGAAGAGACCATCATCATCGGCGGCGCCGGGCATGCGGGCGTACAGACCGCAGTCCGGTTGCGTGAGCTCGGCTGGGCCGGCCGCATCTTGATGATCGCCCCGGACGCCGACGACCCGTACGAGCGGCCGCCGCTCTCCAAGCATTTCCTCGAGCCCGGCTCACCGGATACCGTCGTGCCGCTGCGCAGACCCGGCTATTTCGAGAGCAAGGGGATCGAACGTCGGCGCGGGCGCATCGAACGGGTTGTGCCCTCTACGCGATATGTCCTGCTGGAGAGTGGATCTCGGGTCGACTACAGCAAGCTCGTCCTCGCACCGGGGTCGCACGCTCGTCGGCTGCTGGTCCCCGGCGGTGATCTGGCCGGTATCCACCAGCTCAAGACGCGAGAGGACGCACTTGCGCTGAAGGTCGCGCTGCGGGGCGGAGCGCGGGTCGTCGTGATCGGCGCCGGATACATCGGACTGGAGGTCGCTGCCGCGGCTGCGGCGATCGGTTGCGAGACAACGGTTCTCGAGTTCGAGAAGCGGGTGATGAACAGGGTCACCTCCGAGCCGGTCTCCCGGTACTTCCAACGGATCCACCAGGACCGGGGTACTCGCTTCGTCTTCGGTGCGGCCGTGACCGAGGTCCGCGGGGACGGCCGCGCGCAGGAGGTCCTCGCCTCGGATGGAAGCGTTTATCCGGCCGACGTCGTGGTCGTCGGCATCGGCGTTGTCCCTCTTCAGGAATTGGCGCGGGACTGCGGACTCCGGGTAGCGGACGGGATAGTCGTGGACCACGACAGCCGCACCAGCGACCCGGACATCTACGCGGCTGGCGATGCCACCCGGCTGATCGATGCGCATGACGGGACCAACCGCCGACTGGAAAGCATCCAGAGCGCCGTCGCGCAGGCCACCAACGCCGCGAACCACATCATGGGAAGCCCGTCCGGAAAACGCGAGGTGCCCTGGTTCTGGACCGTGCAGCACGGCGTCCGGTTCCAGACAGCGGGTCTGCGCGACCCCGGAGACACCGTGGTCGTCCGCGGATCCGAGACCGAACAGTTCTCCGTGCTGTATCTGCGCGAAGGTCGGCTCGCCGCCATCGACACCGTCGGGTCGCTGCGCGATTTCAACCCCGGCAAGAAGCTCATCGCCGCGGCCATACGCATCGATCCGCAACGGGCGGCCGACCCCGCCGTCAAATTGTCCGAAGCGGCCGTGGATCTGGCCGCGCACGAGGTGTGAAGGAGCACAACAGCTATGCCGAAGACCGGAAGCGTGGTCGGGATCGATGTGACCGACCGCGACGGACAGGGTCGCCGGGTGGACTGGGAGCCCGGACAGTCTCTCATGGAAGCGCTGCGCGACAACGACTTTCCCATTCTGGCCTCCTGCGGAGGGAACGCGTCCTGCGCGACCTGTCATGTATTTCTGCCCGAGCGGATCGTCGAGTTGCTGGGGGAGCGGAGCGAGGACGAACTCGAACTGCTCGAGGAGACGGAATTCTTCGATCCGAAGCGGTCGCGATTGTCCTGCCAGGTAGCGCATTGCGATCAGTTGGACGAACTCGGCGTCGTCATCGCTCCCGAGGAGGCGTGATGACCTCACTGGACGGACGCGTCGCGCTGGTCACCGGAGCGAGCCGGGGAATCGGCGCCGCCATCGCGGTGGCCATGGCCGAAGCCGGTGCGTCACTGGTGGTTACGTCTCGTTCCACCGCTGACACGCCGGGCAGGCTCCCGGGCACGCTGGACGAGACCGTGGCCGCCATCGAAGCCCACGGGGCCGCGGTGCTGGCTGTGCCGGCGGACCTGACCGACCTGAACGATCGTGAGGGGATCGTCTCGGCTGCCACCGACCGCTTCGGGCGGGTGGACATCCTGGTCAACAATGCCGCGGTCACCTACTTCACCCCTGGTGCCCAACTGTCGCGTGCGCGTGCGGCGCTGATGTTCGAGGTACAGGTCATGGCGCCGCTGCACCTGAGCCAGCTGGTGATGCCGGAGATGAAGCGCCGGGGCGCCGGATGGATTCTCAATATCTCCTCCGGCGAAGCCAAGGACCCCGAGATACCGCCCAGCCGGTTCAACGCCAAGGGCACCACGACCGTCTACGGCATGTGCAAGTCGGCACTGGAACGGTTGACCAGTGGATTGGCCGCGGAAGGCTTCAATCACGGCGTATCGGTGACCGCGCTGCGCCCCGGTGGCCTCGTCGCGACGCCCGGGGTCGTATTCCACGGTGTGATGACCCCGGACGACCCGGGCGCAGAGGACCCGCGGCTGATGGCCCAGGCGGCGGTCCGGCTCTGTAGCTCACCGGTGGAGCTCTACAGCGGCGGCGTCTACGAATCCACCGATCTGGCAGGCACATTGGCCGCGACCACACGCGAATCGAGGGAATGAAGTGAACGCCATGAGCCCACAGGGGGCGATGCCGGCCGTCGGCGATGTCGACATGCTCCGCGGCGTGAAGGTGGTTGAGGTGACCACGGCGGTCTCCGCACCTCTGGTCGGGCGAGTTCTGGCCGAGATGGGTGCGGAGGTCGTCAAAGTGGAATCCCGCGCGAAGATCGACGTCAACCGTGCGCGGCTGGCACGACCGACGGACCCGGAGGGGTATCCCGCGCACGAGGCGTTTCAGCTGCTGCACGAAGCCAGCTCGAGCAAGCAGAGCGTCACTCTGAACATGAAGACCGAGCAGGGCAGAGAGCTGTTCCTCGCCCTGCTGGCGGACGCGGATGTGCTGATCGAGAATTTCGTGCCCGGCTGGCTGGACCGGCTCGACCTGCCCATCGATCGGCTGCGGGAACAGTTTCCCCGCTTGGTCATATTCTCGGCCAGCGGCTACGGCCAGACCGGTCCGATGCGAACTCAGCGTTCCTACGCGCCGGTGATGACGGCGCTGGCCGGTGTGGAGGGCCTGATCGGCTATGAGGACGGCCAGGTCATGGGCTGTTCGGCGCTGGCATTGGCGGATCTGAACTGCTCGTTCAACGGTGTGTTCCTCGTGATGGCCGCGCTCGTCGTCCGGGAGTCGACCGGTCAGGGCACCCACATCGACCTGTCGCAGATCGAGGCGGCGGCCACGCTGGCGGGGGAGGCGTTCGTGGAACACCAGCTCCGGGGCGACCAGCCGGGTCCCGTGGGCAATCAGGACCCGGATGGCGCCCGCTGGTCGCTCGAGCGCGCGGCCGAGGACGACTGTTGGGTGGCCGCGGCCCGTGCCGTGGACGAATCGGGCCCCGATCATGCTCGGGCCGAACTGTTGAACCGGTTGCGGGCCAAGGGGATCGAGTCCGTTGCCGTGCTCTCACCGCAGCAGGTCGCCACCGACGACCGCTTCACCAGCCGCGGCTACATCCAGGACGTCGAGCATCCGCACCCGGCGATCGGACGGTTGACGGTCACCAGCGTTCCCTGGCGGGTCGAGGGAGTCGTGCCGCGAATTCGCGGTGCGGCTCCGATGATCGGCACCGGCAACGAGGACATCCTGGGCCGCTATGTCGACGCGGCGCGACTGGCCGAACTCGAACAGCAAGGGGTGCTGAAATGACCGACGGTCTCCTGCGGGGATATCTGGTCGTGGAGATCGGCCGCACCAGGGCGGCGGCCAACGCCGGCAAGTTGCTGGCCGACGCCGGAGCCCATGTGGTCGCGCTTCAAGACGCGCAGCGTGCGGAGAATCTGGGACCGGAGGCGCGGACCTACCTGGATCCGGCCAAGGATGTCGTCTCCTGGCACCGAGGCGATGACGCGGTTCTGGTCCAGGAGTTGATCGCCCGCGCCGACGCGGTGGTCACCGACCTGCCTACGGCGGAACTGAAAGAACGCGGTTTGGACGCAGATGCTCTGCGGAGCAAGCTGCCGCGACTGAGTTATGTGGCCCTGACGTCTGTCGGCTGGGAATCGCCGGAGGGTGCTCCAGCCGGGGAGTTGACCATGCAGGCCGAAAGCGGACTGATGCACATGGTCGGGCATCCCGATCGCGAACCGCTGTCGCTGCCCTACGGCATGGGCGCACTGCAATTGGGCCTGCACGGGGCGGCCGCGGCGGTGACCGCGCTGTACGTCGCGGCCACCAGCGGTCGCGGTCGGCTCGTCGAGATTTCCGGGGTCGATGTGCTGGCCTCGTATGTGCGCATCTACGGCGCGGTCGCGAACTACTACAACATCCCACTGCGCCGTGACGGGCGGCGCGCACCGGGGTCCGGTGGTCGCTATCCGTTCGGGCTGTTTCCCTGCAAGGACGGCTATGTCGCGATGATCTGCCGGTCCGAACGCGAGTGGGTGAGCCTGCTCGAGATGATGGGCAACCCGGAGTGGTCCCGCTCGGAGCGCTACAGCGACCTGTACGCCATCGCCGTGGAGTATCCCGACGAAGTGGACGCTCTGATCGAGCCCTGGCTGATGGCACACACCAGGGCCGAATTACTGGATTTGGCACAGAAATTCGCGATTCCCGTCGCACCCGTCAAGACCGTTCCGGAGGTCGCCGAGGATCCGCAACTGCGCGAGCACCGACACTTCTTCGACACGGTCGTGACCGACTCGGGACGTCGAGTGCTGGTGCCGGGACGCCCCTGGGCCAGCCCGGAACGCACGTTGCGCCAGCACGCGCCCAAGCCGTTCGCCGACGTCATCGGTGGCCTGGCCCGCAAGACCGAGGGAATGGAGGCGACGGCGTGAAGACCGAAAAGGCAGCGGGCCCAGCGATTCTGATCGAGCGAAGCGGTTCGATCGGCCGGTTGATCTTCAACCGGCCGTCCAAGAGCAATGCTCTGACCTTCGACGATGCGCAGCTGCTCCAGCGGTGCCTGCGGGAACTCGAAGAGGATGACGACATCAAGGTCATCATCCTCAAGGGCAACGGGAAATCGTTCTGCGCAGGCCACGACTTCGACGACATCGTCGAGTCCTACGGCTTGGATCGCAAGGACGCCAAGGGCCGTCCCCACCGGATGAGCGTTCGGCAGCGCCTCGTCATAGACCGGCGACTGGCCGAGGAGTACTCGGCCTTCCTGTATTCCCAGAAACCGGTGATCGCCCAGGTGCAGGGTGCCGCAGTCGGATTCGGGATGTACCTCACCGAACTGGTCGACCTGGTCATCTGCGCGGACGACGCCCGGTTCAGCCACGCCGAACAGCGGCTCGGCTTCGCCGGCAACACCTGGCATCTGAACATGCAGATCCTCACCTACGGCCCCAAGAAGGTGCGGGAAATGCTGCTGTTCGGTTCCCAGTTCAACGGACAGGACGCCGTCCGGCTGGGCCTGGCCAACGCCTCGGTTCCGCTCGAGGAGCTCGAAGCCACCGCGGAGAAGTGGGCCGAACGCATCGCCCGCAACCCGAAGGACGCCCTGGTGACCGGAAAAGCGGTCTACAACATGGCGATCGATTCGCTCGGCGGCAGCCAGCAGTTCTATCGAGGCGCGGTGGGCCACACCCTCGGCACCCTGCTGCACTTCGAGCAGGACGAGTTCAACTTCTTCCGGGAGCGCCGGGACGGCGGCACGAAATCGGCCTACCAGAACCGTGACGCTGCCTTCGACGGCAACATCACCAGCTGATGATGATAGCGAAAACCCTTGTATGACAGTCGAATACATACTTCAGGCTGATCAGCCGCCGACAGAGAGCCGATCCTTCACATGACCGACGACACGACAACCAACGACCTCCTGAACTACGCGGGCAAGATCTGCGTCGTGACCGGCGCGGCCTCGGGCATGGGCCAGGCCGCCGCCCGCCTGCTGACTGGTCTCGGCGCGGAGGTGATCGCCCTGGACGTCCGCGAAACCCCGGACCCGGTGGCGAAGTTCATCCGCATCGACCTGGCGGACAAGGATTCCATCGACGCGGCCCTGGCTGAAGTGCCACAGCGGGTGGACCGCGTCTTCAGCTGCGCGGGAATCGCGGGAACGATCTACGCCGGGCGGACATTCTCCGAGCTGGACGTTCTCACCATCAATTTCATCGGCGCGCGGTCTCTGATCGAGGGCCTGATCCCGCGGCTGCCGCGGGACGGATCGATCGCGCTGATCGCCTCCACGGGCGGAATGCGGTGGCAGACACGCAAGAATCTGCACCTCGACTTCGCCCGGACCGATGGCTTCGAGGCCGCTCAGCGCTGGTTCGGGGACCACCGGGACGAGCTGGAGCAGACGTTCACCGGTCTGAACTTCCCCTACATGATGTCCAAGGAAGCCCTGATCGTCTGGATGAAGTACCGGGCCTACACGTTGTCGGGCCAGCGGATCCGGCTCAACGCGATCTCCCCGGCCGCCACCGATACGCCGATGGCGGAGGACTTCAGCCGAAACGCCAACGGCTTGAGGGGTTCTCACATTTCGGAGGTGGGTGTGGCCTCGACACCGGAGCAGCAAGCCCGCGCCCTGATCTTCCTCAACAGCGGTCTCGCCGGCTACGTCAGCGGACAGGACCTTCAGGTCGACTATGCCTTCACCGTCAAAGGGCTGCACGAGATGGCCGCGACCGAGCCCGTGGACGCAGCGCGATGACCGGACTCGAGTCCGCCTACGAACGTTTCAGGAGAAGAACATGAGCATCGACACCGCAGCCGTCCGGGAACCGGCCCAGGCGCAGATCCTCGGCGCGACACCGACCAACCTGCTCATCGACGGTCAGTGGGTCCCGGCGTCCGGCGAAAAGACCTACACCATCTACGATCCCTCGACCGAAGAGCCGCTGATCGAGGTCGCGGATGCGACACCGGCCGACGGTCGGCGTGCGCTGGAGGCCGCGGTCGCGGCCCAGGCGGGGTTCGCGGCCACGACGCCCAAGTTCCGGGCCGGCATTCTCCGGGGAGTCGTGGAGATCCTGCGGGAGCGCATGGAGACCATGGCCCGGCTGCTGTCCATGGAGGCGGGCAAGCCGCTGTTCGAATCCCGCGCCGAGATCAACAGCGGTATCGACTTCATCGAGCACTTCGCCGAGGAAGCGGTCCGCACAGCGGGCAACTACCAGATCAACCCCGTCAGCGGGGGACGAATGATCGTGGTGAAGCAGCCGATCGGCACGTCCATCCTGATCACGCCCTGGAACTTCCCGTTCTCCCAGGCGGCCCGCAAACTGGCCCCGGCCATCGCCGCGGGGTGCACGGTGGTGATCAAGCCGGCCACCGAAACCCCCTTGGTACTACTGGCTTTCGCCCAGGCGCTCATGGATGCAGGTGTCCCCGCAGGCGCCCTCAACACCGTCACCACCAGTTCCCCGAACGATGTCATGGAGCCGTTGATCCGGTCCGGGCTGGCTCGCAAACTGTCGTTCACCGGGTCCACCGCGGTCGGCGTCAAGCTGCTGGAACAGGCCGCCGAGCAAGTCCTGAGTACGTCGCTGGAGTTGGGTGGCAACGCTCCTTTCATCGTTTTCGACGATGCCGACCTCCAGGTCGCCATCGATGCCCTGATGATGAACAAGATGTGGAACGCGGGCCAGACCTGCACCTCGGCCAATCGGATCTTCGTGCATTCCACGATCATCGACCGCTTTCAGGAGATGCTGGTCGAGCGGATGGCCGGCTACGTCCAGGGCAACTGGGCCCAGGACGGGGTCAACCTGGGGCCGCTCATCAACGCCAGGCAGGTTGCCAATGTCGCCGCGATCGTGGACGACGCCGTGGCCAAGGGCGCGAAACTCGTTGTCGGAGGTGGTCTTCCGGACCGTCCGGGATACTTCTACCAGCCCACGGTGCTGCGTGACGTCCCCGCCGACGCTGTGCTCAACGCCGAGGAGATCTTCGGCCCGGTCGCCGCGCTGATCCCGTTCGACGACGAGCCCGACGTGGTGCGGCGGGCGAACGACACGGACTACGGCCTGGTCGCCTACGTCTTCACGCAGAACCTGCACCGCGCGGTGCGGGTCTCCGAAGCCCTGGAAACCGGGAATGTCGGTCTCAACCGAGGGACGGTGGCCTATGCCGCCGCGCCTTTCGGTGGCGTCAAGAAGTCCGGTCTGGGACGCGAAGGCTCCTGGGAGGGCCTCGACGAGTTCCTGGAGACGAAGTTCGTCGCGTTGCAGATGTAACACAACGCATTTCGACGATCGAGATCGCCGGGGCGGCGGACGCATGTCCGCCGCCCCGGCGGTACTTTCGCACCGTGCGTCGAGGACGCTGTGCGCTACTGACCGGTGAAGTTGGCGGGGCGTTTCTCGACGAAGGCCGCCATGCCTTCCTTCTGGTCGGCGGTAGCGAACAGGGAGTGGAACACTCGGCGTTCGAACCGCAGTCCCTCGGTCAGGGTGGTCTCGAACGAGCGGTTCACCGCTTCGGTGGCGATCATCACCGACGGCAGCGACATCGATGCGATCGTCTCGGCGACCTCCAGGGCGGTGCCGAGCAGGTCGGCGGCCGGCACGATCCGCGCGACCAGGCCCGCGCGTTCGGCCTCCTCGGCGTCCATGTTGCGGCCGGTGAGGATGAGGTCCATGGCTTTTGCCTTGCCGACGGCGCGGGTGAGGCGTTGTGAGCCGCCCATGCCGGGGATGACGCCGAGCTTGATCTCCGGCTGGCCGAACTTGGCGTTGTCGGCGGCGATGAGGATGTCGCACACCATGGCGAGCTCGCAGCCACCGCCGAGGGCATAGCCCGCGACCGCGGCGATGATGGGTTTGCGGAAGGCGACCAGCCGGTCCCAGCCGGCGAAGTGGTCGGTGAAGAACATGTCCATGTAGGACTTGGTCTGCATTTCCTTGATGTCCGCGCCGGCGGCGAAGGCTCGTTCGGAGCCGGTCAGCACGACCGCGCCTATCTCACGGTCGTTTTCGAGTTCGTCGAGTGCGGCTGTGATGTCGGTGAGCACCTGTGAGTTGAGCGCGTTGAGTGCCTTGGGCCGGTTGAGGGTGATGAGTGCGACGCGGCCTTTGCGCTCGAGCAGGATGGTCTCGAATGTGGTCATGCCTGTTCCTTTTCCGATCGTTTCCGGATGTCGGTGATGACTGCCGAGAAGTCCGTGCTCGATCCGACTTGGTTGAAGTCGTTGTAGATGTCGGCGGCGAGCTGTCCGATCCGCCCTTGGACCCCGTTGTCGCGCAGGGCGTTCGCGGCCAGGTTGAGGTCCTTGGTCATGAGGGCGGTGGCGAAGCCGGGCTTGTAGTCGTTGTTCGCCGGGCTGGTCGGTACCGGGCCCGGAACCGGGCAGTTGGTGGTCAGCGCCCAGGACTGTCCCGATGCGGTGGACACCACGTCGAAGAATTTGTCGTGTGCCAGGCCGAGCTTCTCGCCGAGCACGATGGCCTCGGACAAGCCGATCATCGAGATGCCCAGCAGCATGTTGTTACAGATCTTCGCCGCCTGTCCCACCCCGGGGCCGCCGCAGTGCACGACCTGGCGGCCCATGACCTCCAGCAGCGGCAGCGCCTGGGCGAAGTCGGCCTCCGCGCCACCCACCATGAAGGTCAGTGTGCCCGCGGCCGCACCGGTCACGCCGCCGGAGACTGGCGCGTCCAGTGCCCGGTGACCTTGTGTCACAGCGAGTTCGGCGGCAGCGACGGAGTCGGCGACGTCGATGGTGGAGGAGTCGATGAACAGTGTGCCGGGCTTGGCGGCGGCGAGGATCTCGCGGTAGACCTCGAGCACGATACGCCCGTTGGGCAGCATCGTGATGACGATGTCGGCTTCGGCGACGGCTTCGGGGGCGGTCGCGACGACGGTGAGGCCGTCCCGCCGGGCTTGGTCCTGGGCTTCGGGAACGGGATCGAAGGCCAGGACCTGGTACTTCGCCGCGGCGAGGTTGGCGGCCATCGGGCCGCCCATGTGGCCCAGGCCCAAGAATCCGATCGTCGTGTCTTCGGGTTTGCTCATTGCGTATCCTTGTCTTTCGCTGCGGCCGAACCCAATTCGCGGTCGCCGAGCTCGCCGAGGTAGGCCTCGACGTCCGCCGCGGTGACTTCCGCGAGGGTGGCGGGCGACCACCGCGGGGTTCGGTCTTTGTCGATGACCTGGGCGCGAATACCTTCGATCAGGTCGTGGGTGGTGAGAGCGGCGACCGAGACCCGGTACTCCTGGTCGAGTACTTCTTCGAGCGATCCGGCGGTTCGCGCGCCGCGTAGTTCACGCAGTGTGACCTTCAGTGCTGCAGGCGATTTGGCCAGCACGTCCGCTGCGGCCTTGGCTGCTTCGGGTCGGCCGTCGCCCTGTAGCCGGTGCAGGATTTCCTCGACTGTGTTCGCGCTGTAGCACGCGTCGATCCAGTCTTGTTGTGCCTGAAGGGCCGAGGCGGGTGCGGGTTGTGCGAACTTGGCGATAGCGATGTCGGGGTCGGTCGTGCGCAGAGTGTCCAGTAGCGCTGGGATGTGTTCGGACGGAACGAAATAGTCGGCGAACCTCGCCGCGATGGCGTCACTGGCGGTCATGCGTGCGGTGGTGAGTGCGACGTGTGTGCCGATCTCCCCGGGTGAGCGCGCCAGCAGCCAGGTGCCGCCGACGTCCGGGACGAACCCGATGCCGGTTTCGGGCATTCCGATCATGGACCGCTCGGTCACGATGCGATGCGAGGCGTGCCCGGACAGCCCGACGCCGCCGCCCATGACGATGCCGTCCATCACCGCGACATAGGGTTTCGGGTATCGGCTGATGAGTGCGTTCAGGACGTACTCATCGCGCCAGAATCTGCCGCTGGGCGAGTCGGCGCTCTCGTACGGGGAAGCGCCTCGGGCGACGGCTTGTTCGGCGTCGGCGTGGATGGCGACGATGTCGCCGCCCGCGCACAGTCCGCGCTCGCCCGCGCCCGTGATGGCGACTGTTCGTACCGAGTCGTCGCGCTCCCACTCGCGCAACGCATCCAGGATCGTCAGCGCCATCGAGTGATTGAGCGCGTTGAGAGCCTTGGGGCGATTGAGTGTGATCAGCCCGAGGCCACCGTGTTTCTCGATCAGGACTTCCGGCGGGGCTGTCCCCGTCTGCGGTTCCGCGCTCATGCTGCTCCTACTACCGAACGGGCGACAACCACCCGCATGATCTCGTTCGTTCCTTCGAGAATCTGGTGCACCCGCAGGTCGCGGACGATCTTCTCGATTCCGTATTCGGCGAGGTATCCGTAGCCGCCGTGCAACTGCAAGGCTTTGTTGGCGACCTCGAATCCGATGTCGGTGGTGAACCGTTTCGCCATGGCGCACAGCTCCACTTTGTCCGCGGAGCCGGTGTCCAAACCGACGGCCGCTCGCCACAGCAGCGTGCGGGCCGCCTCGAGCGAGGTGCGCATATCGGCCAACTCGAACTGCAGTGCGGCGTTGTCCAGCAGCCGGGCGCCGAAGGCCTTGCGCTCGGCCAGATATGACACGGTCCGGTTCAGCGCTTCCTGTGCCCCGCCCAGCGAGCAGGCGGCGATGTTGAGCCGACCGCCGTTGAGCGCGCTCATCGCGATGCGGAACCCGCTGCCTTCGGATCCCAGGAGGTTGGCCGCGGGCACCCTGGCGTTGTCGAAGATGACCTGCCGGGTGGGCTGAGCGTTCCAGCCCATTTTCCGCTCGTTCGCTCCGAACGACAGCCCTACCGTGTCGGCGGACACGATGAATGCCGAAATCCCTTGCGGCCCTTCAGCTCCTGTGCGCGCCATGACCACGTAGACGTCGCTGCTGCCCGCGCCGGAGATGAATTGCTTGACGCCGGTGAGCAGATAATCCTCACCGTCGCGAACGGCCTTGGTGCTCAAGGCCGCCGCGTCCGAGCCCACGCCGGGTTCGGTGAGCGCGTAGCTGGCCAGCAGGTTCATCGATGCCAGCTCGGGCAGCCATCGCTGGCGTTGTGCTTCGTCGCCGTAGGTGTCGATCATCCACGTGGCCATGTTGTGGATGGAGATGAACGCGGCCACGGCCGGACATCCGGTCGCGAGCTGTTCGAATATGCGCACGGCATCCAAGCGACGCAGTGCCGATCCGCCCACATCCTCGCGCACATAGATGCCACCGAGACCGAGCGGGCCGGCCTTGCGCAGCACGTCGATGGGGAAATGCTTGTGCTCGTCCCAGTCCAGGGCGTTGGGCGCGAGCAGTTCGTCAGCGAAGGAACGAGCGGTTTCGACGATCGCCTTCTCGTCCTCGTCCAGTACGAACATCGCCTATTCCATCGTCGGGATGACGAAGGCGTTGGATTCCTTCAGCCCCTTGGGCCAACGCTGTGTCACCGTCTTGGTCTTGGTGTAGAAGCGGATCGAGTCGGGACCGTGCTGGTTGAGATCCCCGAAGCCGGAACGCTTCCAGCCGCCGAAGGTGTGATAGGCGATCGGCACCGGGATCGGCACGTTGACCCCGACCATGCCGACCTGCACCCGGGTCGCGAAATCGCGGGCGGTATCACCGTCGCGGGTGAAGATCGCGACCCCGTTGCCGAACTCGTGCTCGTTCGGCAGGCGCAGCGCCTCCTCGTAGTCCTTCGCGCGCACGATGGCCAGCACTGGACCGAAGATCTCCTCGCGGTAGATCCGCATGTCCGCGGTGACGTTGTCGAACAGCGTCGCGCCGACGAAGAATCCGTCCGCCGCGCCCTCGACCGTGACGCCGCGGCCGTCGATGACCAGCTCGGCGCCTTCGTCGACGCCGACCTGGACATAGTTGTTCACCCGGTCCACGCCGTCCTGGCCGACCAGCGGGCCGAAGTCGGCGCCCGGGTCGTCCGAGCGACCGATGTTGAGCTTGTGAATGCGCTCGATCAGCTTGTCGCGCAGACGATCCGCCGTTTCCGCGCCTACCGGGACCGCGACCGAGATCGCCATGCACCGCTCGCCGGCCGAACCGTAGCCCGCCCCGATCAACTGGTCGGCCACATCGTCCAGATCGGCGTCGGGCATGACGATCGCATGGTTCTTGGCCCCGCCGAAACACTGCGCGCGCTTGCCGTGCGCGGTCGCGGTCTCGTAGATGTACTGCGCGATCGGCGTCGAACCGACGAACCCGACGGCCTGAATCCGCGGATCGGTCAGCAGCGCGTCGACCGCGACCTTGTCGCCGTTGACCACGTTGAACACCCCGGGCGGAAGGCCCGCCTCCAGGAAGAGCTCAGCCAGGCGCAGCGGCACCGAAGGGTCGCGCTCGGAAGGCTTGAGCACGAAGGCATTTCCGCACGCCAGAGCGGGCCCGGCCTTCCACAGCGGGATCATGGCCGGGAAGTTGAACGGCGTGATACCAGCGACCACGCCGAGCGGCTGGCGCATGGAGTACACGTCGATGCCGGTGCCCGCGCTGCCGGAATACTCGCCCTTGAGCAGGTGCGGGATGCCGGTGGCGAACTCTACGACCTCGAGGCCGCGCTGAATATCGCCCTTGGCATCGGGGATCGTCTTGCCGTGCTCGGCGGACAGCAGCGCTGCCAGGGAGCCCATCTCGTCCTGCACCAGCGTCAGGAACCGCATCAGCACCCGCGCCCGCTTCTGCGGATTGAACGCCGCCCATTCCAGCTGCGCCGCAGCCGCATTCGCCACGACGTCCGCCACCTCGGCCTCCGTCGCCAGCGGCACCCTGGCCTGCACCTGCCCCGTGCTGGGGTCGTAGACGTCGCCGAACCTCCTGGACGTTCCGGGAACCTGCCGTCCACCGACGAAATGGGTGAGTTCTCGAACCATGTCACTCCTGCCTTGCTGCTCGTGCGCCGATCGCACATCAGACGTTTGGCATCCTATAGTTGGACATCCAACAATATTATTGTGTGATAATTCACAAGTGAATGTGTTCACTGAGGGGTGCGAGTGGTAGACCAGGTCCTTGCGCAAGTACGCGAGCATCGGCGTGCTGGGTTGATAGAGGAATCGATGCGGGCGCGAAGCAATCCGCTGACTGAGGGAAGGGGATCGCGTAGACGCCCAACCGGACCCTCGGTCTCCTTCGGTCGCTCGTTGGCGGAAAATGAACCGAAGGTGCCCGCTAACGTCAAAGCTCGCCATGCTGACCGACCGGTGGGCAGGTAGAAGGAGTGCGGATCCGATGCTCAGCATTCAGTTCGATCAGCCCGGGGGAATCGATGCGCTCGGGTTGCGTCACGTGCCGGACCCCGCACCCGGGCCCGGGCAGGTTCTCATCGAGCTGGAGGCGTCGGCGATCAATCCGGCGGATGTCAAGATCCGGTCCGGCGCGATCGAACCGCGGGCCGGGCAGTCGCCGTTTACGCTGGGTTACGACTTGGTCGGGACGGTGGTCCGTGTTGGCGCGACGGACCGATCACCGGCGGTTGGCACCCGCGTGCTGGCGATGTCCGCGATGGCGGCGACGGGAGTGGGCGTCTGGTCGGAATTGGTCCGTTTGCCCGTGACTTCGGTCGTCCCGGTGCCCGACGGGATTCCGGTGACGATGCTAGTTCAGTTGCCGCTGGCCGGGTTGACCGCGCTGCAAGCTGTTCGAGCGTTGGATCTGCCGGCCGGCAGCGAGGTGATGGTGGCCGGCGCACGAGGTGCGGTGGGCCGCATGGCGATTCAACTGTTGCCGCTGTACGGCTACCGGGCGCACGGATTGTTCCGCAATGCCGGTCAACTGGACGGCATGCCCCCGGGGCTCGAGTTCACCGCGTCCGTGGGCGCCGCCGCAGCGGGTTGTGCCGACGGCGTCGTCGACACAGCCGGCGTCGTCGACGGCACCCTGCTCCGGCCGGCTGGGCGGTGGGTCAGCGTGGATCCCGCAGCGCGACCGGATCCGCGGTCACCGGATATGGCCGGTAGGTCGAGCGTGCTCGTCATCACGCAGGAGTCCGGTCGCCAGCTCGGTGAGCTCGTCGACCACCTCGAGCGGGGCTCGCTGAATGTACCCGACCCGGTGGTTTTCGATTGGCGCGAATTCCGCCAGGCCCACGCGGAGCTCGACCGTCGCCGCGGACACCGAGTAGTGATGGTGCGCTGACTGATCCGGACCGTCGCGCCACATGTCCTGCGGCATGGGCGGGTATCCGCG